>NZ_CP012836.1:2471666-3140833 GCF_001593605.1 Algoriphagus sanaruensis
CCGGTGGCATTGAAATAGGCCTCAGTGCCATTTTCGTAAATCAAGGCTGAAGCTCCTGCTACCCAACCTTCTGCTACCATGGCTTGAAGGGTGGAATCTAACCTAGCTCGAGCAGAGTCTGTGATCACTAACTCGGCAGGCGGTGTAGAGGTACAGGAAATGATTCCAAATAAGGCTATTCCGAAGAATAAGGAGTTGATTTTCATAGGCTAGTGTTAGTTTATTGACCAAAAGGTACTGTGAAATACCCAGAAGTGTATGGGGATTTTACACGACCATAACTTAGAAAGGCTAAAAAGTCCTAGGCGAATTTGAATGAATTGGGATTAGAATTTTATTTCCACTTAACCCTGTCACATGCTTCTTAAGTGCAGCTATTGGCGATCCATCCCGATTTGATTTTTTGAATTCCCAAAGTTTGAATAGGTTAGAGCGAATTCTATAATCAATTCACCCCACTAATTTTATTCTGATTATGAAACAAAAATCCTGGCTTTTATCCCTGAGCTTGATTTGGTTGGTTTTTACCCTTCAAGCCCAAACCAAAAAGCCCATTCAGTTGAGCGATCTGACCAAAATTGTCACGGTATCCAGTCCTGAAATTACCCCTGATGGAAAGCACGTTCTCTTCGTGAAAAACTACATGGAGGCGTCCAAAAAGGAAGGAGAATACGATTACAAAAGCCAGTTGCTTTTGATGGATATTCAAAATCCAAGTCAAGTCAAAATCCTGAATGGTCCTGGCAATGACTTGTCGAATTTTAGCCTATCTCCAGATGGCAAAAAATTGGCCTTTGTCAAAAGTTGGGAAGGAAAGCCTCAAATCTGGATTTTGCCGATGGATGGTGGTGAGGCCCAGGTCTTGACCCACGAAAAATATGGAGCAACTTCACCTGTTTGGTCTCCTGATGGTTCAAAGTTGGCTTTTTCAATTTCGGTTCCGATGTGGGCGATCACCGAAATGCCGGCTTGGGAAAGCCCTCGCCCTGGTCGAACGTATGGTGACGAGCCTAATTATTTGGCGATCAAAGAAGGTTTAGAAAAAGAGGACACACGTCCAAATATGGATGGAGATGTGGCTGAGCTTCGTGCTTGGTTAGCCAAAAATGCTTCTAAAAATGATCCTCGTGTCATTGATCGACTCAATTTCCTTGGAGAGCGAGGTCTTTCTACAGACATCAGTTTTCGTCATTTAGAGGTATTCGATCTAGCCTCTCAAAAATCAACCATCCTGACTTCTGGCTATCAGAATTTCGGTGGAGCGGAGTGGAATCCAGAAGGTACAGCCCTCTTGACGACTAGCTTGGAAACGGACCTTCATCCAGACTTCACGACCGATCTGAATACCTCAGTGTATCGCATTTCCATTTCTGATGCATCGATTCAAACTCTTTTCCAATCCGAGGATATTCGCTTCGCTGGAGCAAGCTTTTCCCCTGATGGCAAATGGATTTTGGTTTCCGGTCAAAAAACAGATGACCGAGCTTTCAATCAAAGTTTGTTAGGAATCGCCAAGGCAGATGGAAGCGGATTGAAGTGGTTTACTGAAGAAATAGATAGACGTTTGGGAGATGCCAAATGGGCCGATGATTCCAAATCTTTCTATTTCACCGGAGCCAATCAAGGGGGATTTACCTTGTACAAGGCTGAGGTCCCAAGTGGAAAAATTTCAACCCTGATCTCTGGACCTGTTGGAGTCAATAGCTATGATATCCAAGGAACTCAGCTGGTGTATTCATTGACTAAGGTGGAAAATCCAAATGAACTTTATCTCGCAGATTTGGCCGGAAAAAATGAAAAGCAATTGACCCAATTCAATTCCGAATGGCTTGCCGATCGTTGGGTTTCTCTTCCCACCGGACATCAATTTGAGCAGGATGGATTTACGATCGATTATTGGGTAATGCCTCCGTTTGGACAAAAGTCCGGTGAAAAATATCCGACACTACTGGAAATGCACGGTGGACCTACGGCCATGTGGGGACCGGGGGAATTTAGCATGTGGCATGAGTTTCAAGTTTTGGCAGGACGTGGCTACGGAATCGTATACGCCAACCCAAGAGGAAGTGGGGGATATGGAAAAGTATTTCAAAAAGGGAATTACCGAGATTGGGGAGATGGCCCTGCCAAAGATGTGTTAACTGCCTTGGACAAAGCAGGTGAAAAGTATGCATGGATTGATCAGGATCAACTTGTTTTGACGGGTGGTTCCTATGCCGGTTATCTGACTGCTTGGATTGTAGGACATGATCACCGCTTCAAAGCAGCCTTAACCCAGCGGGGCGTGTATGATTTAACCTTCTTTATGGGAGAGGGAAATGCATGGAGATTAGTGCCGAATTACTTTGGATATCCATGGGAAGAAGGCGTAAAAGAGATCCTCGACTACAATAGCCCTCAGACTTATGTTCAGAATATTCAAACTCCCTTGATGATATTCCATGGGGATAATGACCTCCGAACTGGAGTTCGTCAATCCGAACTGTTGTATAAAAGCTTGAAGATTCTTGGCAAACCGGTCGAATACATTCGCTATCCGGAGGAGGGACACGAGCTTTCTCGCTCAGGAGCAATTCACCGCAGATTGGATCGAATTGGACGAATTGTCGAGTTTTTTGAGCGATACGTCACTCATCCTAATTGATCAAAAAGATGAAAAACAAAGGCTAGCCGTTTACGGCTAGCCTTTCTTAATTCAGCCTTATTCGTTTTCTGAAAACTTCAAGTTTTCAATAAAAGCCACCAACTGGGCGGAGTTTTTTAAACCTAGTTTTTGAATCAAATTCCTTCGATGGGTATTGACTGTTAAATCACTCAAAAACAACTTTTCCGCGATTTCGACTGAGGTATATCCCTCCGCGATCAGGTTGGCGATTTGTTTTTCTCGCTTGCTCAAGATGTTCAAATTGGACTTTGATTCCTTAGCGGGAGAAAAAGTCGCCTCGGGAAAAGTGAGAATATCCTGAAGGGCATTATTCATAGCCTCTACCAAGGCTCTTTTGCTAATCGATTTGGGGAGATATCCGATGGCACCTTCTTGGCGACATTTTTCCATGACATCCGGATTGTTTTCCATCGTCAGTAGAATGATCTTACTTTCGGGACTAATCTTTTTCAAAGCCCGAATTGAGGCAATTCCATTGGCATCGGGTAGAAAATAATCCAAAAGAATCAGGTCGGGCTGGGCACTTTCTGCCAAAGCTAATCCTTCTTCCAAGGTTTGTGCATGGACCAATTCGTGGATAAAAGTTTCGTTTCCAATCAAGGAGAAAACTCCCTGCGCAAAAAGTAAATGGTCGTCTATATGTAATACTTTGATGTCGCTGAAATTAAGCATAAACAGGGAAATTAATCGTAATGGTGGTGCCAGTGGCATCTGATTCAAGGTGCAGGTTTCCTTTGAAATAGCCGACCCGCTCCTGGATATTTTTCAGGCCTATGCCTGATTTTTTGGCGGTGGGGTTCATTCCTTTTCCGTTATCTTCTGCAATCAATTCAATTTTTCCATCTTGCTCGGAGATGCTCAATAAAGCTTCAGTGGCTTCAGAATGTTTGACCATGTTGAGCAAAAGTTCGCTGGATATACGATACAAAACCAGTTGCAGGGATTTGCTAATAGGAGAATGAATTTGAAAATAAAAATTGGTTTGGATGTGATGCTTTTTTTGAATCAGATCCAATTGCAGTTGGAGGACATTTTCCAGGCCGTTTTCTTCCAGATGATGAGGCGTCAAATTATGGCTTAATGATCGGGCCTCTTGGATACTTTTATCGATTAGGATTCGGAGCTCTTCCAATTCCTGGGTAGGATACTGCCCATTGAGCGTTTCGGTTTTAAGGTAAAGGCTGGCGAGCATGCCACCGATGCTGTCATGCAAATCACGCCCCAATCGTTGCCTTTCATCCTCCTGAACTTGGATCAACTGATCCGCCACCTGCTTTTCCTTTTCCAAGATCTGAACCGCGAGTTTTTCTTTCTCTTTTTTGAATAATGAAGCTCTTCGAGCAAAAGCCGCCGTGATAATCGCTGTTTCACCCATCAATCCAAAGGCACTTCCAAAGTCTACCAAGTAATGGGGAAGCCCCATCGGAATCAGCTTTTGATTGAGTTGAAGGGTCATTCCGAAAAGCACTAAAAAGGAAATACCTAACAAATAATGCCCAGCAAGTGGCACCTTGGCCCGCCACTGTTGGAAGGAATAAATTAGGACCAATAAGGAGGTAGCGACAGAAACCAGCCCGGTAACTTGGAGCAGGATGATTTTAAGCGTAATCAACTCCAATAGTTTTGGAGTGAATACCACCAAAAAGATCAATGCTGCCTGGAAAATCAAGTTGCCCCAAATGAATTTTGCTGTCCATTTTCCTGCTATGACGGGAGGAAAAAATCGAACCACCAACAGGAGGATCAATACATTGGTCAACAAGTTGAAAAAAGGTCGAGCTGCAGCAACCCAGATAATTTCAGTAGGCCAGAGGTATTGAAAGGTCAAGCCCCAATGGGTAGCGAGCCAAAACGAAATGGATAACACATAGGCCGCGTAGATGGCCCCACTCCAAGCTTTTAATTCCAAAGCAAAAAAGATGGCAAACAAAAAGATAATGGACAACCAACCCAAAATCCAACCAATCACCAAGGTGTCTTTTGCTTTTCGCTGTTGAAATGACTCGAAATCAAATAGCTCCGGTTCGATGTGAAAAGTCTCCCCAGCCTTATCCAGTCGAATTAAATAGTCTTGGGTGCTACCAGGAGCCAGCTCAAAGGGAATGACTAAATCTCGATCCAGAAAAGGCCGCTGTTCAAAGGGGTAAATGTCTCCCAATTCGAGAATAGGTTGGGATGAATCCTTCTCAAAAACCTGGATTTGATTGATATGAGGATTATTGGGAACGAAGAAAAGCTGTTGTTTCTGATTGCTGGGATTGTGGAGTGTGATACCCAGCCACCAGGCTTGTCGGGTGATCCCAGGATTAAATAGTTTTATATCCTTGCTGAGCGTGTCAAATTGATTCCAAGCCATATCAATCGATTGGCCTTCATCTGCAAACACCCCAAACTTCACTCCATTTCCTTCCTTCGAATTGCAAGAGAAAAGGCTTAGAATCAGAAAGGTAAAGGCAATGATTTTCCAGAAGCTAGTCTCGTTTCGGAGCCGACTTTTTCCAATAGCAAGAAAGGTAAAGGATACTTTGAAATTCAAATGTTAGACAAAAGGGTGATTCGTAAAGCAAGATACAGGATGCTTGAAAATTTCACTAAAAGGGATAAAAAATACCAACTTTTAGGTATTGCCCAAGGCAATTTTTTCTGGGAATATTGCAAGAGTAAAATGATTCAAAAGAATTGGTGAAAAACTTACATAAGTATAATCTAGGGTGAGCAGAGAAGCACCCAAAAGGTGTTTTTCTCAATTTTTTAAAGAGACAAGGTCTGTGGTAACGCAGGCCATTTTTTTTTGTCTTTTTGTTTCCATAGAACTGGTTTCTTATACTACCCAATTTCACTGATTCAACCTTAGATCCCTGATTTTTAGCAGGATATGGGTTGACTTTTTACTGCTTATTCTGCCCAATTTTTAAGTATATTTTCTTGCTTTCCAGAAGGTTCCTGATTTTCAGGTTCAGGATAAATGATCCTTTGCCCATTTTCACACTCAAACACCCTAGTTTATGAAAAATTTAGCTTTTCGGTTCCTATGGATTGCCTTCCTTTCCCTATGGATTCAACCTGCAGTAGCTCAGGAAATGACCAAGCAGGATTATTTGGAATTAAGCAAAAAACAAAAGAATACAGGGTTTATTCTTTTGGGTGGTGGTGCCGCTGCGGTAATTGCCGGGTCGGTACTCTTTAGTGAAAACTTTTGCATTTGGGGCTGTACCAATTCAGAAGATAAACTTGCGGCAACAGGAGCAGCACTTGCATTAGGGGGAGGAGTGGCTATGCTGGTGAGTATTCCTTCCTTTATTAATTCCAGCAAAAATGCGACTCGAGCTGCCCAGCTAAGCTTGGTTCGGGAGACACTTCCTGGTCCTCGGATTGCTCCTCAAATTCCCAGATCTTATTTGTCCATTCAGATGAGTATTCCGATTTCGAAACGATAAAACCTAAAAAACGGCCTGTCTACGTTATGCAGACAGGCCGTTTTTCTAACAACTTTTTCTATTAAGTAAAGGTGCTTTGCTTGAAAGAGGGTTTAATTTATTGTGATTTTAAATTCAACCGAATGATTTTTGGATTTTTCGTTTTTATCCTTTAGGATTAACCTGTAATCACCCAATCGATTGATCATGAGAAAATTAGGCTACATTCTGGTTCTTGGACTATTGTGTTCATCTTGCGGAAACTCTGAAAACCCTGACACTTTACCTACCTCTGGCGCGATCACGGGTTCAGTGCTTCTATTCGGAGAAGGTTCAGCTAGTCTTCCCCCTGCAGGAATGAAGGTAAGTATTGAAAATAGTAGTCCCCCCATTGAAGCGACTACTGACAATGCCGGCAAGTTTACCTTAGAAAATGTTCCCTTCGGCACGTATACGCTTAGCTATGAAAAAGAGGGTTTTGGAACTTATAAAAAGCCCGAAATAGTCCATGAAGCGGTGATTTCACCGATCAGTATAACACCTTCCCTTGGCCAATTGTCAAGCACCCAAGTGATAGAAGTTCGAATGGAAAAAAGTGGATCCTCCTTAATTACCTATGTTACCACTAATCCCGCCGCATCGATCAATTCCCGACGCTATATCCGCTATTTTTTCGGAACCACTCCTAATGTTTCAGCGAGTAATTACACTGCTTATTCGGAAACTTATGTTGTCCAAGACACGCCTTACTACAGGACATTTGCCCCCTCACAATTATCCCAATTAGGGCTCAATCCTACCGGAACGATCTACATGCGGGTATACGGGGATTCTTTTTTCTCCAATGATTACCTAGATCCTGTGACTAAAAAAAGGGTTTTCCCGAATTTAAATCCCAACACGGTCGCTGCAAAGTCTGTAACCTTCTGAAATGAGAATCCAAATAGTTTCAATCTTCAAAAACCAGCTCCCGACTTGAAGTCAATTTGATTTTCCGAGCCACCGAAAGGCCCGAAAAGTCGCCAATCAGTCGGTAGTCTATTTGTCGAATGGAAAATTGATTTCTCAAGGCCAATAAGAATTCACCTCGTGCTGCAGTCCATCCGGAATTTCCTACTTCCTGATTAAATCGATCAATCAGCTCTTGATCAGAAAGCCGCAGGAGGTTTACGGTAAAATAGGATACGTTCATAATTGTCAATTTTTCAAAGAGTGGATAATTCAAATCTGTCCATACTTTCCAGCTTGGCAGATTTGAGTATTTCGATCGAAATGGCATTTCTATTTAAAATAATGCCGGACATTCATTCCGATGATTTCGTGGCTTTGGGTCACCAAAGTTCCCCCGCTTGGAATCGTCGAACTGGTATAAGCTTGTCCATCAAAGATGTAATAGCCCATTTCTGGGCCTTCCACCAAGCAAAGTCTGGCAGGACGCTTTAACTGTGCTTCCAGTTGGTCTTTCACTTGATGCGTTCGCTCAATCAAAAGCTCATGAACTTTGGAATACTTGTCGATTTCATACAATGCCAGCATCCAAGGCTCAACTCCTTCGAGTTGAATTCCACCAGATTCAGTGGACTCCTTTTCGTCCAACTGAATGGGAAGCTGCATATACACCCCACTGGTAATCCGCACGATGAGGTAGGGAAATATTCCGTATCCTGCAGGGAATTTTCGGAATTCAGACCAAGGAATTGATTTATCGAGGTTCATTGCTGTCTTTTTTAGGGCGGATGACCCGCACGGTAAAATTGGATTTCTGGTATTTTTTATCCTCGGGCTTAGCCCAAGGACGCCTGCAGAAGATTTGCTCTGCACATTCTTTTTCCACAATCAGATGCGCATAGGCACTGAGCGGAACAGCCAAATCTTCGAAGGTGACTTCGAAAAGGATGCGATCTCGGATTAAAGCCATGACTCAGGAGTTTAAGGAAAAGTGCGTGATCTTTTGTATCGGTAAACTCGAATCAAAGGGCAAAAGCAAAACCTGCTGGCTTTGTGCCACAATTCCAAAGCTTCCGGGAGCAGTTCCCAAACTGAGACTAGCGCCCAGATACTGCTTGCTTTCATCGAAATGCAGCAAGACATAGGGAGTAACCCCACTGAGATCCACCTGGGTAGTCAGGAGGGAATGGGTAAACTGAATCAAGACGGCATCCTGCTGGGTGATCCAATCTTGAGCCCGAAGGGAAGTGTGTGGATATTCCACCTGAAGGATTGAGAAAGTCTGGGGAGGATGCTCCCGAAAGTGCAGGATCAGCTCCTGCTGCGTAGTGAAAATGGACATGATAACATGCGTTTAAGGTTAAACATGGTTATCACCAAGAAGAAAGCGGGGGAGATGCAGGTAAACATTTTTGGTCTGCAATGACCCTCATCGATGGACCACCGTGGTGTTTGACTCGGTTGGTATCAGCCATGCTGATTCTTGATGATGCCCAAAGGTAAGTTTATGCTCAGTGGAAAAGCAAGAGGGGAGAATAAAAATGGCAGAGATTGTCGGGGAGGGAGATAATGAGATTATTGGACTCAAAATTCATCTTAATGCTTTGGTAGTTTTAATTTGATTTTGACATATTCGAAAATTAGTTTTTGAAGAATGACTATTGAGCAAATTGCTGCATCGTTTTTTAAGGTTAAAAGAGCCTCAACATCTTACGGAATGGCTCCGCATAAACCAATTTTATTGCTTTCTCTTTTGGACTTGATGGATTCGGGTGAATCATTGAATAATCAGTTCATTGTAAATGCTGATTTGGTAGCTGCATTTCATGAGAATTGGTCACTTTTAGTTTTTACGGGCCATACAGAGGATTTTACTCAACCATTTTATTATCTCCAAAATGATAAAATAGGAGGTAAAAATTTTTGGAAACTCCAACCAAAGGTTGGGTATTCAATTAATTCTCACATAAAAAGTATCCAAGTTCTTTCTGATGTTCTTCAATATGGTACCTTTTCCGATGAGGTTTTTCTAGAATTAATAGAACCAAAAAATCGGATGGTTCTAAGAGAATTACTTCTTAATCATTTTTTTCCTGGCTATAAGAGTGGATATTTTTCTAATAAAAAATCAGAGAACGCCTATCTTAAAAGCATTGATAGTTATGTATTGAATCAAACCGATAAGGTTCAAAGACTACAAGTTGCAGAGGAAGAGTGGGGTTATGTCAGGAGTAGTACCTTCAAAAAATGGGTTCCTAGAGTTTATCAAAATACATGTGCCATATCTCGAATGAAATTGGTTTCTACTTTTGGGTATTCTTTAATTGATGCATGTCATATCCGTCCATTTTCCGATAATCAAGATGATCGTGTAACCAATGGAATTGCGCTATGCCCTAACCTCCATCGTGCGTTTGACAGGGGCCTGATTAGTATAGACCAAGAGTATAAAGTATTGGTTACTGATCAAATTCAAGAAGATAAATCAAATCCTTATGGACTTGAAAATTTAAAAGGGAGAAAGATTTTGTTACCAGCTGAAAAGCATCTTTGGCCAGATCAGGAAAATTTGGAATGGCATAGGGGAAATCGGTTTTCAACATAAAAGCAATTTTCAGTTTAAAATGGGTAAACCGATTGACTTAAAATATTCAAATGTATTATCATAAAATTCTGGGTTCCTTGTATGATCATCAGGATTACCTTCCGGAACTAGAATGATCATTCCTTTTCTTGCTCGGGTTAAAAGGACTCTATAGGCGTTAATTAAATACTTTTGCCTTTCTTCTTTGTTGATTTTTTGCCATTTGTTCCCTTTAAATGAAAAAGATTTCCAGCCAGAATTGGAATATCTTAAGTCCCCATCCCAAGTAACACAAGCCCAATCAAGTTCAAGACCTTGAACTTGGAATTCTGTAGCAACATCTTCCAAAAAATAGGATGAGCGAATATCATCTTTACCATTTAGAAACCAATGAACAGGGTTAATTGGCGATTTAACATCAATAGCCAAAGGCTTTAATCTATAGGCCTGCGAAGAAACTACAATTCCATATCTTTCAGATCCTCTAGCTTTTTCTTTAATCCATTTTTTTGCAGTATCAATAGATCTTGTGATTGCTATTGGATATTGATTTTGAAAACTTTTTAATGTTTGTTTCGATTCAATTTTATTTAGATCTAAAAGCTGTTTTACAAATAATGAAAGCTTTTCGGCTCTTATTGATCGCATAGAAACACCCAAATGCAAATCAGGATTAAAGACTACTTTGCATTCATTTTTTAATTCAAGAATCGAATCCATTGCGTCATATTCTGAATCAAAAAGGTGAGGAGAAATATGTGTTTCCCAATCTTTGAACTTTGTTTTTACTGCTTTAATCCATTCAGAAATTCCTGCTTCTCCAGTATTAATTTCTTGGCCCCCGCCGACTAAGCAAACAATTACAGCCCAGTCTTTATGCCTATTCAAGCATGAAATCAGAAATTCTGGTTCTGAAGAATCAAATCCTATTATTCCTTTTTTCCTAGCCATGAAATTAACTGTCTGTTCTTTTGTCCAAGCTCTTTGAGCTTCGTCAAAAATAGCTACATGATCATAGGGGGCCGATTGATCTCTGAGGTATTCGTCCCTGTAGTGGTGAATTATCTGTATAAATGATTTTACTCCTTTTAAAGCTTCATTTTTTGTGATTCGATTTCCCTTTGATTTTTCTTGTTCTACTTTATCTCTAGCTAAAGCTTCTTGTAAAACTGCTACTAAAGGACCATTTCCAGATAAATAAACACTTGAATCACCTAGTTCTTTATCCAAATGATCTGTGGCTACTTTTAATCCTACTAGCGTTTTACCTGCTCCAGGAACTCCAGTAACAAAACAAATTATCTTTTTCCCCAAAGTTTTAGCAATTCTGATTTGGTCAGAAATGTAGGTTGTGGTTTGATTAAGATTTTTAGCATCTGAATCACTTTTCGTTATCTCCTCTACTGTATGATTTTTGTACAAACTAACTGCTGCTTCAATAATGGTAGGGATAGGTTGATAACTACCCTTGACATAGGAACTGTCAATTGTTTTTTCTTCATTACCAAGTAATTCTAAGGCCTTATCTATTGTTATTTTGAGATCCTTTGAATTTGTTCTTACAGGTTTAAATAGAAAATCATTATGGGAGGTGGTTTCAAATTCAATAACTGAATTGGACGCATTTGTTGCAATTAGAATCGGAATCAGAACTGACTCATGGCTAGGCTGATGAAAACTTTTTAAATCAAGTGCATAATCCCAAACTTGTTCGATATTATGGTTTAGATAATTCTGTTCTCCAACCTTGAATTCAAGAATAAAAACAAGGTTTTTAATTAAGAGAAGACAATCAATTCTTTTTCCCATTCTTGGGACTGAAAACTCAAAAAATAAGTAGCCATCTTTTTCAGTTAAGGCTTCCTTCAGAATTTTAATCTGATTTTCCCATGCAAAAATTTCATTTTGGTTATTTCCAAATTGATTTGTTAGTGCAATTTCTCCAATTATTGACTCATTACTTTTCCTCAAAAAAAGGCTTATTGGATCACTGTAATAAAAATTAAGCATTAATTAAAAGTTGGATTACAATTTTTATTTCTACGCCATCTCCCTCAAATCCACCGGAACTACCCTTGATACCCCCGCTTCGATCATCGTTACTCCGTAGATAATATCTGTGCTGGCCATGGTGCGCTTGTTGTGCGTCACGATAATAAACTGGCTCTCGGAGCTAAACTTTTGGATAATCTGGTTGAACTTATCAATGTTTGCATCGTCCAGCGGAGCGTCCACTTCGTCGAAAATACAGAAAGGAGCTGGCTTCAGCAGATAGATGGAAAAGAGTAGGGAAGTGGCAGTCAGGGTCTTTTCACCCCCGCTCAGTTGGTTGATCGTCAAAGGTCGTTTGCCCTTAGGCTTAGCCATAATCTCGATCGGAGATTCCAGGGGATTTTCCGGATCGACCAAAGTCAGGTCACAGTCATCCTGCTCGGTAAATAGGGAGCGGAAGACCTTGACAAAGTTTTCCTTGATCTTGGCAAAGGCATCCAAGAAGGTCTCCTTGGCCACTTGATCAATTTCTGAAATGGTATTTAAAAGGCCTTCCTTGGCCTGAATCAGGTCGTTTTTCTGGGTGCTGATAAAATCAAATCGCTGCTTGATTTCATCATACGCCTCCATGGCCATTGGGTTGATCGGGCCGATTTTCTCCAATCGTTCCTTTTGCTTGCGCACCAGTTCCCGGAGTTCCTCTTCCCCAAATTCCTCAAATTCCGGATCCAAGTTGGGATTTTCATCCATCACCTGGTCCAAGTGGAGTTCAAACTCCACGCTGAGTCGCTCCTTCATCCCGCTCATTTTGAGCTTGATTTCATTGATCGTCTGGTGAAGCTCCTGAATCAACTGATCAAAGGCTTCCTTGGCTTTTTGCAAGCTTCGGATTCGAGTATCCGTCTCGTCAATCAGTCCACGGGCGCCGTAATAGTCCTTTTCAGCCTCATTGACTCCACGTTCGATACTTTCCTTTTCGGCATAGAGCTCGATCAGTTCGTCGTCCTTGATTTCGTTGTTTTCTAGCAGGGTTTTGATTTCCGCATCGAGCTGCCCAAGTTCGGCCTGAGACTTTTCGATTCGCTCTTTGGAACTGTCAAAGGCATTTTGCTTAAACTCAATCTCTTGCTCCAGGCTATTGACCCGGTTGACCTGCTGGATATAGGTGATATTTTCCTGGTTGAAGGATTGGGACTTTTCAGAAAGCGCCTTGTTTTCGAGTTCCACCTCTTCCTGCAATAGACTTACCTGATCGGTCAAGCCTTCAAATTCGGCTTTTTCCCCTTCCAAGTTGGGAAGGATCTCGGTGAGACTTTCTTCCAAACTCGCAATTCGGTCCAAAATATCTTCCCGCTTGTTGGCATTGGAGCTAAGCAGCTCTGCGAGTTGTTCCTTTTTGGTTCGGATCGAGACAAAGCCAGAGTTCAATTCATTGATCTTAGCCTGGCTTTGCTCCAAGGCGGCTTTGTAGGACACCTCTTTGAGTTTGAGGAGGTCGCTGAGTTTTTGATCCAAATTGGAACGGGTGGTGCTGACTTTTTTGCTCAGGTCCTTGATCTCCCGATCGAGCTTTTCGAGGTTTTTGGCCCGCCCGATTCGCTTTCCTTCAAATAGACCCACCGAACCTCCGGAAATGGAGAATTTGCGCTTGGTGTATTTGCCTGTTTCGGAAAGGAAAATGCAATCAGGATCCTGCGGAAAATCCTTGTAATCCCCCTGCACGAGGTAGACATTGTCCAGGATAAAATTGATCAGACGGCTGTATTTTACATCGAATTCGATGATCTCCGTAGCCGCAATTGCATTGGCGAAAAGCTTGCTTTGGCTCGGCTTGAATCGCTCAAAATTCTCCAGCACAAAGAAATTGGCCTTTCCTCGGGCTGCATCACTGAGCAACTGGATCGCAGCAATGGCCTCTGCCTCGGTGTCGACTACATAGTAGTTCATGTAGGTTTCGAGGTAGTTTTCGATCGTGACCCGGTACTTTTCATCCGTGGTCAACAAGTCGGAAAGGAGAGGGACATCTTTGCCCCAGGTGCTGTTTTTCTTAAGAAACTTGATAGCTTCTGGAAAGCCTTCCAGATTCTCCACCAAGGATTTGGTCAGGTTAAATTCATTGGTTTTCGAATCCAACTTACGAGAAGAAGTCGTCAGCTCCTCTCGGATCATTTCGATGACCCGATTGGTTTCCTCGATCTTTTGATCTTGATCTTCCTGCTTGGATTTCAGTAGCTGAAATTCCGCACTTGCCTCATCCAGTTGGCTTTTGAGCTCCACCATCTTTTCTTCAAACTCCACCAAATTGGCTTCCTGAGAAGAATCATCCGATGAAGTTCGCTCCAATTCCTGCTTGAGCGTGCTGAGCTGAATCTGCTTGATTTCAACCTCCTTTCCGAGTTGGTACACCCGATCTTTCAATCGATCAAAGCGAAGACTTACTTCTTTAAGTGCTTGCGTCTTTTCCGAAGCGACCAACTTTTGGGCATCGTATTCTTCCCGAAGCTGGGAGACGATCACCTCTTTTTCATTGAGTATTTTCTCAGCCGATTCCCGCTCTTGTTGCAAAGAGCGAATTGAGAATCCAGCCCGATCGTTGGACTTTCTGTCCGTGTCGATTTGCTCACGGAGTTTTTGGGATCGGTCTTCTAAAAATCGAAGTCGCTCATTTTTGATTTTTTTCTCCGATTCGAAGGCACGGATTTTATTAACATGCTCATTTAAGGTCTTCTGACGAGAAGAGAGCAGCTTTTCCTTATGAATCAAATCCGCCTTCAATTGCTCCAATTGGGCTTCCTGATCCGCCATTTGAGCCTGAACCTGGAGTTTGCGATCTGATTCGGATTGAATTTTGGCATTCGCCTCGAGGAGGGATTGTGCATATTTTTCGATGGACTTCTTGGCGAGGTTGATGCTTGCCTTTCGGTAGTCTTCCTTGATTTCGAAGTATTTGGCGGCTTGTTTCGCCTGCTTTTCCAGGGACTTGAGGTTTTTATCGATCTCGTAAAGGAGATCTTCCACCCGAGCTAAATCCGCATCGGTGTCTTCGAGTTTGCGGAGCGTTTCTTTTTTCCGGTTTTTAAACTTGGAGATTCCGGCAGCCTCCTCAAAAAGTTCGCGGCGTGAGTTGTTCTTGTCATTGAGCAACTCATCGATCATTTTAAGTTCGATGATTGCGTAGGAATTGGAGTTGATTCCCGTGTCCATAAAGAGATTGGTAATGTCCTTGAGGCGGCAGGTAACTCCATTGATTTGGTATTCACTTTCTCCTGTGCGGTAGTAGCGACGGGTGATGGTGACGTGGGTGTATTCGGTAGGAAGGAGGTTTTTGGTGTTTTCAAAGGTGAGAGAAACCTCTGCCATATTGGTGGGTTTCCGGTTTTTGGTTCCGTTGAAGATGACGTTTTCCATCTTATCCGAGCGCAGCATTCGGGATTTTTGCTCTCCCAATACCCAACGAATAGCATCGACGACATTGGACTTACCACAACCATTAGGGCCCACCACACCGGTGATTCCTTTGTCGAAGTGGATAACCATTTTATCCCCGAAACTCTTGAAGCCTTTGATTTCCAGTTTGCTAAGTAACATCGAAAAAACTCCTTACAATTAAGCTTTCAAAATAGGGGGAAAGGATGGATTTGGCAATATTTTAATGAGATACAGGGCGTGAAATATACTTCGCTTTGCTTTGTGAGCTACACCTCCCTGCGGTCGGGGAGATATACTTCGTGAGATAAACCCTGAATTAGTGCAAGTCTTCAGACTTGTGCTAACCTGTATGAAGTCTTCAGACTTCCAAGTTTTAAAAGCAGTCTGAAGACTGGATCCAAAAAGGTCCAAGTCCGAAGACTTGAACCAATTCACGTTGGTAGTTCAAATAAGCGTCGTAAATCGTAATTCAAAATTCTAACTCTTAACTCTCAAGAAATATCCCTTTGATCTAGCCTCTGCGTTTGGATTTCAAGCAAACCTCGTAAATCGTAGCTCATAACTCGTAACTCTCAAGAAATATCCTTTTGATCTTGCCTTTGCGTTTGGAGTTCAAATAAGCCTCGTAAATCGTAATTCGTAACTCGTAAATCAAATTGACCTCGTAAATCATAACTCGTAATTCCAAAACAGTAACTCGTAACTCTCAAGAACTATCCCTCTGATCTAGCCTTTGCGTAAGTAGTTCAAGTAAGCCTCGTAAATCGTAATTCGTAACTCGTAATTCATATAGGCCTCGTAAATCGTAATTCGTAACTCATTTTAGCTTCATAAATCATAAATCATAACTCGTAAATGCTTCGACTTGTGCTAACCTGTATGAAGTCTTCAGACTTCCCAGTTTTTAAAAGCAGTCTAAAGACTGCATCCAAAAAGGTCCAAGTCCGAAGACTTGAACCAATTCACGTTGGTAGTTCAAATAAGCCTCGTAAATCGTAACTCGTAAATCGTAAATCAAATTGACCTCATAAATCGTAATTCCAAAATCTTAACTCGTACTTCAAGAGTTCTCTTCGGAATTTCTTGCTATCCAACTCTTTTTTGCATTAACTTACCCTCATGGACGTAGGACAGATTTTATATATCATCGCCATCGTGGCATATTTTATTTACCAGGCTACCAAAAAGAAAGCACGGCCGGGGGAAGCTGAACCAGAGTCAGGAGATGCGCCTCAGCCTCAAAAAGGGATTTCTTTTGAGGAGCTGTTGAAGGAAATCAGAAATGCCCAAAATCCACCTGCTTCTGAAATGCCTCGTCCACCCAAGCCTGAGCCAACACGTCCTACGCCGATTCCACCAAATTTTCCTGAGGCAAAAAAGCAGCGAAAGCGTGCTTACGAACCTGTTGAGGAATTGGATGATGAAGCCAAGTATTATGAAGGAGCATTTGGGGCGAAAAAGGCATCTGCCTTATCCGCTGCGGGAAATTCTATTCCGAATTTGTCAGAGAAGAAGATCGATTACGATGCACTCAGCAAGAAAAAGGTAAATCCCTATGCGGAAAAACTTAAAAATCCGCAGAGTGTGAAAGAAGCCATGGTCTTAGCGGAAATCCTCAAGCCTAAGCATTTTTAAAAAAATCAAAACTTTCTTCATCCACAGTTGATTTGTATTTCGTAACTGTCAAAGTCACTGAAACACTGTCAACTATGGAAACACCTATCCTCACCAAATCTGGGAATCTTACAGAATCCCGAAGGAAATTTATCGAGAAAGCCGGAGCTAGTCTGATTATTTCCACGCTTGGAGCAGCATTTTTTACCTCCTGCGTAAGTTCCGACGACACCAACCCAAACAATTCAAATCCTCCGGGAAATTCCAGTTCGGGAATCGTGATTTCGGGCACCACCATCACCATTGATTTAACCATCCAAACGGGTTTGAATACTTCTGGAGCATGGTTACTGATTCAAAACGCGACAACTCTAGTTGCTAATGTCAATGGATCCTTTGTCGCCTTGACTGCAGTTTGTACCCATTCAGGTTGTTCGGATAATTGGACTTTTTCTAACAGTAGATTTACCTGTACCTGTCACGGTTCTGTCTTTGATCCTTCTGGTAGGGTGTTAAATGGTCCTGCCACTTCGCCTTTGACCCAATATACCGCTCGAGTTTCCAACAATACACTGACCATCACCCGATGAAATATTGGATTGGCTTGGTCTTGTTCCTGCTGTCCAGTTCAAATTACATACTTGCACAGCAGTTTACGGCTCAAGATGGCAAGGTCGAATTTCTGTCCAAAGCTCCCTTGAATGAGTTTACGGGTGTTTCAGAGCAACTCAATGGCTTGGTTGATTTGAAGGAAAATGTGCTGGACTTTTATGTGGACTTGAATACGCTGAAAACAGGAATTGCACTCAGAGACAAGCACATGAGGGAGAATTATCTGGAAACGGAGAAATTCCCATTCGCAGAGTTTACCGGAAAATTAGATCGAATTCCAGCGCTAAGTCAGGAGTGGACGACGGTCACTGCTACAGGTAATTTTAAAATCCATGGAATCTCCAAACCGATTTCAGTCCAAGGAAAACTTCGCAAAACTCCATCCGGAAATTTAGAATTGAGTGGCTCATTTACGGTTCGACTGAGTGATTACCAGATCGATATTCCCAAGCTTGTTTTTTATGAATTGGCGGAAGAACAGACCGTCAGTTTAAACCTTCAATTGAAGCCTAAGCGGTAAAAAGACTTTAGGCATTTATTTCTTCTCTAAATCTAATTCATCTCATGAAGCGAATTTTATTATTCCTCTTTTTGCTTTCTAGTTCAGGATTTGCCCAAGCACAACTCGAACGAAAACTCGCCAATCCCAACCAACCCGTTGATCTTACTTTTCATGCACCAAGGCATATAAATCTGCTTACTGTAGAGCCTCTTGGACCCAAGACCATGCATTTTTCAATTATGCATACCTTTGGAACGGTGGGTTCAGGCGTGGAGAATTTTTTCGGATTGGACAATGGTGCCAATATTCAATTCAGTTTTGAATTTGGACTGAGCGAAAAACTTTCCTTGGGTGTGGCGAGAAGCAGTCAAGATAAGGTCTACTCGACCTTTGCTCGCTATCACCTCCTTCAGCAAACTCAAAGCAATTCTATTCCAGTTTCCATCAGTGTGGCAGGCGGCGTAGGAATCATTACCAATTCGTACAAATTCCTTCCTGTTTCCGAGCAACCTGATTTTCAAGATCGTTGGGTTTATTCAGGGCAAGTGATGTTTGCGAGGAGGTTTTCTCCAAAATTCAGTGCCCAAGCTTCTCCGATGATTGCTCTATTTGCAAATCCTTTGTCGGTGTATCAAATCCAAGGGAATCAGAATTTTTACTTGGCCTTGGGATTGAGCGGGAAATGGAAAGTATCTGAGCGCTCTTCCTTGACCCTGCAGTATATCCCAAATTTAAATTCAAAGCTTCGAAATAATCTAGGAATCGGCTGGGATGTAGAAGCCGGAGGACATGTGTTCCAAATGTATTTTGTGACTTCCCAAAGTTTAAATGAGGCCTATTTATTAGCCGGAGGAAATGGAGTACCTGGGGAAGGGTTTCGATTGGGATTCAATGTGAATCGGGTGTTCGCACAAGGGCAGAAAAAGGGTAAAAATTAATTCCTTTTTTGAAACCTTCGGGTGTTAGTCAGTCCCTCTTGTCGGACTTCTACTTGGGTGTAGTTTTCCAATAAAAATTGCTCTAAGCGATCCACATCCTCCTGTTCTTTGGGATAGGCATGCTTGTAATAATCGTATAAAAACACTCGGATTTCGGAAGGCAAATGAGATTTTAAGGAATCTAATTTTTCGATGGGAAGGAGTAATTTCTGCTTTATCGTATCCTCTAAAACCAATACTTCACGACTGAAATGAATGAAATTATGAGTAAGTATAGGAGTCTGGTTTTTAGAGTCTTCTAGATTTTTTTCTAAACTATCCATAAAACCATTGTAATCTTTGATGGTCTTTTGGTAACGGACAGCTGCAAGACTTGGAACCAGCAATAAAATTGCAATAATGGGAAGCTTCATTTGGACTTTATTCCAAAACAAAACTGTTCCGATTGCCAGTTGGAATCCCGCCATTTTCCAATCTTGCTGGAACAAGCTGATTCCAATTCCTAGTGCGAAAAGAATTAACAGGAGCTTTTTTAAGCTTTGGTTTTCTTCCCAAAAATTCCATCCAAGGGCAATCAAAAATGCGAGCCCAGGAATCAGAATAATCAAATGTCGAGGGTTTAAGTAAATGGGATTGTAGAATGCTAAGGTGGAACTCATCAGCCAAAAACCAAGAAGTAAACAGCCACTTAATAAACTGAAAACAACTCCCTCATTTTGCCCTTTTTTCCAAGCCAAAAGTACTCCCGGAATCGACATCACCAACCAAAGCCAATAGCCTCTTTCGACAAAAGTGAGGATGGGTAGGTAGGTGATTCGACGAAGGATAGCAGTCATTCCTTTATCAGCATACGTGTATTCAGAGATGTAATGCCCTGCATTGATGGAGGATATTCGATACAAAGGGTCTCCGTAGAACCAAGCAAAATATCCCAGATACAGCGCAAGAACCAAAACGCCAAAGCCCATAACCGATCCGTAAAATGGCATTGAAAACTGACTTTTTTTCCAATCCCACAGTGCGAGAAAGAAGGGAAAAGGCGCCAAAAATACGATGGTCTCCTTGGTCATAAAACCTATAAACAGACCAGCAATTATTCCAAAAGCTGCCCAAATCGGTTGTTTTTGACGATAAATAGCTGAGAAACCTATCAGACTGACCCAAAGAATCAATAAGGAGTCCGGATAGACTTTGGTGAGAAAATGAAGGAAAAAAACTTGGGTACAAAACCAAAGACTAAGTAAAATTGGATTGCTTTCCTTAGGTAATATTCGAATCAAAAGTCCGAGGCTAATCACATAACTCAATCCTGAAATAAGGGAAACTCGATGAGGATCAAAACCGACCACCATTCCTAAAAATCCAGCTGGACCATAGGCTCCCCAACGACTTGAGAAGTGATGGGAATTGATTTGCATGCTTCCTTCCCAGAATTTCTTTCCGGCGATCAGGTAATATACATCATCTGAAAAAGTGATGCCGTCATATCCAATGACCCAGTAAACCAAAAGAAATATGGCTCCTGCAAAAAAGG
This sequence comes from Algoriphagus sanaruensis, assembly GCF_001593605.1. GTDB lineage: Bacteria > Bacteroidota > Bacteroidia > Cytophagales > Cyclobacteriaceae > Algoriphagus > Algoriphagus sanaruensis. The sequence continues at coordinate 2,491,901 of NZ_CP012836.1, forward strand.
CTAAGGCTTTGGATGAATAGTTCAATGAGATCGGCATGTTAGGAAGTAAAAATAAGGAAGAATGAATGCGCGAACTAGTCCAAGTCCGAAGACTTGAACCAGTTCAGCGTTGGGAGTTCCATTAGACTTCGTAAACTAACCTAGCGCAAGTCTTCAGACTTGTGCTTATCTGTTTGAAGTCTTTGGACTTTCTAGTTTTAAAAGCAGTCTGAAGACTACATCCAATTCGGTCCAAGTCTGAAGACTTGAACCAGTTTAGTGTTGGGAGTTCAATTAGGCCTCCTAAATCCTAATTAACCTAGCGCAAGTCTTCAGACTTGTGCTTATCTGTATAAAGTCTTCAGACTTTCAAGTTTAAAATTATAAAAGCATAACCTGTTTTATAGTTTCAGAATCAATTTTTCAATAAATTCAAATACACTTTTTCCACTAATTTTTATGAGTAGAAAGTATAAAATACACAATCAGGAAAAGCTTTACTTTGTCACTTTTACTATCGTTCAATGGATTGATTTATTTTCAAGACAGGTTTACAGAGACATTTTTTTGGATTCTTTGAAATTCTGTCAAATTAAAAAAGGCCTAGACTTATGTGCCTATTGTATTATGTCTAGCCATATTCATCTCATTTTAGGAAGAAATGGAGATCAAAAACTCGAAGACATAATTCGAGATATTAAAAAATACACCTCCGTTAAAATCATTCAAACCATTAAAGAATCCCAAGAGGAAAGCAGAAGAATTTTTTTACTCCATCATTTTTCCAAAGCAGGTAATTCAAACCCAAACAACTCGATTTATCAGGTTTGGCAACAGCATAATCATCCGATTGAATTAAATACAAATGAAAAAGTCCATCGATGCTTAAATTACATTCATAATAATCCTGTAGTTGCAGGAATTGTTTTATCACCTGAAGAATACCTGTATAGCAGTGCAAAAAACTATGCACGCCATCCTGAAACGCTAATAGATGTGATTTTAATTGATTAAGGAAATTGTAATTCGTGAATTTTGAGAGCAAATTTCTAAGTGAAAAAGTTTTAAAAGCAGTCTGAAGACTGCATCCTATTCAGTCCAAGTCTAAAGACTTGAACCATTCTCGTTTCGCTAATCTAGCGCAAGTCTTTAGACCTAGTCTAGCGCAAGTCTTCAGACTTGTGCTTATCTGTATGAAGTCTTTGGACTTTCTGGTTTTAAAAGCAGTCTGAAGACTGCATCCAATTCAGTCCAAGTTGAAGACTTGAACCAGTTCAGACTTCGTAATTCGTAACTCGTAAATCCCAAATCAATCAGAATTCGTAACTCGTACCTCGTCAATCGTAGCTCTCTTCCGACAATATATGTCATCGAATAGGTAAAATTCTGAATAAGAAATTACTTTTAGACACTTATCGTCAACAGCTATGGCAAAATCAGGACAAATCGAGCAGCAAAAAATCCTTCGGGTTTTCAAATTGATCAACTTGCTTCAAGGAACAATCGGAAAGCCCGTTCATCGCTTGGCAGAACTTTTAGAAACGGATGAGCGGACTATTTACCGCTATTTCAAACTCTTGGAGGCCTTGGGTTTTGTTGTGGTCAAGGAATTTAATAAGTACAAAATTCAAGAGCGACCGGATTATTTACCTTCCAGTTCGACTTACAGTACTTTTTCCCAGGAAGAAAATCTTTGGTTAAAAGGATTGATCGAAAGCCAAGGAAAGGGGAATTTGCTCAAGGATGCCGTGTTGCAAAAACTTCAATTAAAGTCAGAAGTGAAGCAAGGGGTGGAGCATTTGTTCAAAGCTAATTTGGGTCGTTTGGTCGATTTGATTAGTCAAGGAATTTCTCAGAAAAAGCGCATTTGGCTCAAAGACTATTATTCATTAAGCAGTGATACGGTGAGCGATCGATTAATCGAACCTGTAGGATTTTCAACGGATTATGAATTGATCCATGCCTTTGAGGTGGAAAGCAAATCCATGAAAGTCTTCAAAATAGAACGAATTGGAGAGGTAGTTTTGGCAACTGAGGATTGGAAATTTGAAACAAAGCACGAATTGCCGGAGCAGACACTCTTTGGGTTCTCGGGAAAGCGAAAGTTTCATGTCAAACTCAAGCTCAGCAAAAAAGCCTATCAATTGATGCAGGAAGAATTTCCAAACGCACTGCCCTTTATGCTTATCAAAAATCGGAATCAGTACTTTTTCGAAGGAGAGGTTCCTCAACTCCCGGGATTGGCTCGTTTTATTTTAGGCTTACCAGGTGAAATCAAAGTTGAAGAAGGAGAGGAATTAAAGGCCTATTTGAAAGAACAAGTCAGCAAGTTTAACCTTTAATCTTTAGCTTAAACAAGAAAGAAAAAGCCCGATAATTTAGAATTACCGGGCTTTTTACGTTTACCAAACTCCTCTGGCTTTCATTTTTAGGGTATAGACCGAACCCATTGCGGTGATAAATAGCGTCCTTCGATCTAGCGCCCCAAAGGTCACATTCGCCGTCCAATTTTCAGGAACAGGAATATGGGCAATCTGCTCTCCTCGGGAATTAAAAACGGTGACTCCCTTTCCGGTCAGATACACATTTCCTCGATCATCGAGAGTCATTCCATCTGAACCCATTTCACAGAAAAGGGTCTTATTGGTTAAGTAGCCATCTTCTTGGATATCGTATTTCCAGGTCTTTTTATCTCCAATGTCCGCCACATAAAGGGTTTTTCCATCGGGAGTTCCGATGATGCCGTTGGGCTGTTTTAAGTCTTCCGCTACTCGGAAAAGTTCGGAGCGATCAGCGGAAAGAAAATAAACATGCTGACCGTCTTGTTCAGACTCTTTGCCACGAATTCCCTCCCAATAAGGTCTAGGATAAAGTGGGTCTGTAAAGTACAATCCTCCTTTAGGTCTTACCCAGATATCATTGGGACCGTTTAGTTTTTTGCTACGAAATGAAGGAACCAACACTTTTTCTTTTCCGGTAAAAGGATCGATTTCCCATAGCTCATTATTCAAGTCTGCCGCAGCAATCAACTTCCCATCCAATTGAAAATAAAGCCCATTGGATCGACCGGCTCCTTCTTTGAATAGGGTGATTTGATTGCTATTGGGGTTCCATTTATAAATTTTATCGTTGGGCTGATCGGTAAAAAATACATCACCTTGGCGGTTGATTGCAGGACCTTCAGTAAAACTAAAGCCATCCTGAACTTTGGTCAATTCAGCTCCTTTGGCTACAATTCCTTTTTTGTCATCAATCTGGGCATGCAGGTAATTGCTTCCTAAAAGAAGGGTGGAAAATAGAATTCCGGTAAGCAGGGTTTTCTTCATGGGTTTATGGTTTTTCGACGCGATTAAGTACTAAAATCAATTTATTAAGTTCAGCGCTGTAGGCCATTCTGGTAATGGTTTGATGAGTTGTAGCTGCTATTTTTCCCAAGGATTTCCAGTTTTGATCTTTGGGATTGAGGAGAAATAACTCATTTCCTAGTGCCATTAGTAGGTGGTTTTTATCGATCCAAATAAAATCTTGAGAACCGGACAAGGTAGCTCCAAGGGTTGTTGTTTTTCCATTCTTTAAATCTATACTTTTGATCGCATAGGATTTTGAATCAGAACTTGACTTAAGGTCATTTTGATCAATATAACTGACCTGATTTGTTTTAGGTCGGGTTTTAATTGTTCTTCCAATGTTGGTAGATAGCTCTTGAAGGTTACCTTTTCCACGAGCATAAACAAATCGATTTGGCTGACCTAGGACAAACATAGCCGCTTTATTATCATACCAATCGTAATATCCCACTGGGGCGATATCATCATACAGCAATTCGGGCGCATCCCCAGTGATGGGATAAAGCCAAAGCCGCTGAGTCCCGTCAGGTTCGACGACTACCGCTGAGATATATTGCTTACAATCTGTAAGAGACGGTGAATATTCACTTCGATCTGCTGTTTTCGAGAAGTTGGTAAAATTTCCAGTTCGGAAACTGTACAAGATGATATCGTGGTTTCCTTTTTCATCCGCGGCAGAGAAAACCAACTCTGCATCATTGATAAAATTGGGCTGATTATCGTAAAGTGGGCGGTTGGTTAAGGGCTTTGCGGTTTCAAATTTGGGACGGAAGGAATCACCGCTACCTTCGGTATCTACTACCCAAAGATCAGTTGCGACTTGGGCTTTGATACTGAAAAAGGAAATTAAAATCAGGAGAAAAGAGAGTGATATACTTTTTTGCATGGATTAATCGACTTCGGGCAACCAAAATACAAAATGGTGGTTAGAATGACGTGAACAAATTACAGCTTTACACGAATTCCGAATTTGATCCCTTGAGATTACGTCAGGATCCATTGGCGGATCAAGCGGTCAAAAGTTTAATCGGAAATCCCGATTGGATTACGACCATCAATAATTGGGAGTACATTCCGACTACCTTACCCGAGGAGTTTAATGTTGAGTTGACTGAGTTTTTTACTTTTTATCTCCAAAGATTAGATCATGCACAAGAAAAAGATTTAAAGCCTGGGCAGGATTTTTTTGCTCAAAAAGGGGATTTGTATTTAGCGATGTTGGGCTTTTATTCGCTGCCCTATTGCTATGCATTTGGAGATGGAGCAGAGGTATTGGTTCGATCTCAACGGATTGTGAACCAGATAGGAGAGCGACTTGGAGAAACAGGCTCCTTCGTATTGGGACTATTTGAGCCAGGTGCATTCTATCAATTGAAATCCACGTTTTTGCTAGTGGCCAAAGTGAGACTAATTCATGCCTTTAGTCGCTATTTTATTAAGCACTATGCATCAGATTGGAAGATTGAATATGGTCAGCCAGTTAATCAGGAAGATATGCTTGGAACCAATTTGGCCTTTAGCTTTATCGTTCTCCGTGGAATGATCAAGATGGGTAAAAACCCTTCTGAAAATGAGCAACAGGCTGTTCTTCGCTATTGGAAATGGATCGGGGAGTTGATGGGAATCGACATCAGCTATTGGCCGGAATCGTCCAAAGAAGCCTTTGAACTGGATAAATTGATTCGAAGACGACAGTTGAAGAAATCGGAAGCAGGCAAAGTACTCATCAATTCGTTGGTTCGATTTTATGAGCAAACGATTCCTGATGACCTTTTAAAATCACAACTGAATGGAATCCTGAGCTTCTTTCTTGGGAAAGAGGCCGCAGAAGCCTTGGGATTGTCTGAACGAATTGAAATTTCGGGGGATATTTTGGGTTGGATGTTTGGATACCTAGGTTGGAAAAACTATGGAGGGAAAAAAGGATTCTCTGCTATCCGCCAAAACCTCGAGCTTCAACATAAACGACAGTTTGGACGTGTGCTTGGAATTCAACTTCCAGCACTTACTCGTTCATAAACGGACACTTTTTTGTACGCAATTCATGCAGTTCTTTTTAATAAAGGCCTAAAACAAGCATTTTATGGCCTATTTGTGTGCTGGCACCTTTTTCGTACTTTCCCAGTCATGAAAGAAATTCGCCACTGGTTGACTCGCATTCCCTTGGAATTGATCTTTTGGATCGCAAGCATTATCGCGATTCTGACGATCAATCCAGATGCAGGACATCACTTCAGCCTTTGCCCGCTGGATAGCTTGGGATTTGATTGGTGTCCGGGATGTGGATTGGGTAGGTCGATGAACCTCCTCGCGCGGGGAGATTTTCAGGCCTCATGGTCTATGCATCCCTTGGCCATGCTCGCCTTTGGTGTCATCTTTCATCGAATTTGGACTTTAATCAAAAACCTAAAAACAACACACTATTATGGCTAATGTATTGAGACATCTCCCTGAACTTGAAGGTATGGAATTGGGCTATATCCAGGGATTGATGAAAAATATGGATGAAGATCAAGCTTCTTTGTTTGCACAAGTATATCGTGCGAGACGAAAAGATGCCCAAATGATTTTGATCTTGACTTTGCTAGGTTTCTTTGGATTTGCAGGTTTGCATAGATTCACCTTGGGTCAAGTGGGACTAGGGATCCTTTATATATTAACCTTAGGTCTTTGCTTTATTGGTACCATTGTAGACTTGGTAAACTATAAAAGTTTGGCGTATGAGTACAATGTGAAAATGGCACATGAGACACTTTCCATGCTTTCGCTTCATTTTCCAAACGGTGGATCTAACGCCTAATCATTAAAATTATGAATACGCTATTTCTATTTCTGGGTGGCTTCTTCATAGGAATGATTCTTCTTAGGCTACTCATGAAAACCAAACAGCAGAATTAAAAAATTCGAAATAGGATTTAAAGCCTTTGAGCCAATGGGTTCAAAGGCTTTTTTTAATCCTTATTACCAATTTTCGTCATCATCTTCTTCCAAGTTTACTTCCAAATCTTCATTTGTTGGCTGTTCTTGGTCAGCATAAATGGCTATGAAGGAATTTACTAGTATTCCAGCAGTTCTCAATTCTTCAAAGGAGGCTTGGGAAACATGAAAAGGAAGTTCAATTACTGGATCATTTTTTCCAGAAAATGGGGGAGGAGTTTCTGAATCAAACCAGTACGGCCAAAGTGTCTTGGCGCAACTTACTCCCCACTTATCAATTGCATAGGTTTCGTTGTAAAAGTTTAAGCGCTGGTTGATGTCTTCAAAAAATCGCTCCGTCTCTGCTAAACGGATTCGAGATCCAGCACGTGATTTTCCTTTGGTTTTCAGATGTTTAATCTGAGATTTCCCTTGCTTTTGTCTGACCATGTAGGCTCGAAACACCCGATGGTCGATCAATTCTCCTTGATGAAAATAACCAACAGCAGCCTGACCTGCACGAATTAGACTTAAGGCAAAGTGACTATCCTCACGATCGGTGATGCCTTTGGAATTATCCCAAGAAACAGTCCAAGAAAGAAATAATTTAAAAAACCAACGATCTCCTTTTTCAAGGATAAGTTGATGCTTTTTGACCTCGTAGTGGACTGTATAGCCCTCTTTCCTTGAATATTCCAAAAGCTGAAAAGCTTCAATTTTGGACAGTTTTTTGGAATTGGGAATTTGCATGGCGGAGTGATAATTCAGCTTATCTTTGCAAAGAAACCACAATTCCATGCAAGAAGAAATTCAAAAGCTGATTGACCGTATGTTGGATCCCAAAGAGGAGGATGCCTATTATTTTGCGGATAAACTCGGAGCAATGGCTGATGAAGCCACCAAGGATCATTTGATCGCTTTGGTAAAGGGAGACCATTGGGAGTCGGCTTTCTTGGCTTGTCGTGCGCTTTCCAAATCTACCTTTGCAGCTGAAGCATTGGAGGCCATCTTTGAGATTATTTTTGATCGAAAGAACAAATCTCATCAAGGTGAATTTGTTCAGATCTTGGAAGAATTTGATTTGAGTAACTCGTTTGTGGACCTATTTCGGGTCTTTCTTTTTGGAAATTTTAAAGCGTCCACCTTGGCGAAAGTCTATCTGGATGAGGTAGAATTTGAAATTACTCCAAGAACCATTCGAAAGGCTGAAAAGCATTGGAATCATTACTTGCATAATCCGGAAGATGAAGGAAGTCTGGCTTTGAAAAAAGTAGAAGTGGAACCTATGCTCCAAGAAATGAGGGAGTTATTTGAAGATTAATTGACCCTTCGCTTTCCAGAATTCTTAAAAATCCCAAAATAGCCCTACAACAATTTTACTTTTTCACGTTTGTATAAACATGAGAAAATTGGATGTTATTGGTCTTCACCATGGATTTTTTGCAGATTTTGGGTTTGAATTTCACTCGACCCAATTACAGTTTATCAAGGAATTTCCGCAAGGCTATCAAACTGTCTTTGTTCAGTTTACTGAATATCCGGAAGTCAATTATTTGGAATACAACCTTGGGGTTCGGATTCATCGGGTAGAACAGATTATTCATCGTTTTTTACCCACTTTGGGGGATTATGCGGATCGATCGGTTACGCTCATTCAATCGCCTTCCAAAATCGGGAAGCTTATTCCTGCTCGTTTCGTACTTGAAAATGATGGGCAACTAGCCGAGGCCATCATGGCAGCTGAAAAATTCTTTGTCAGCCATGGATTCCATTGGTTGGATCAAATGATTGATCCAAAGCAGCTAGAACGAGCATTCGCTGAGCGCAAGGAAAAGTCTTTTGCCTCTCACAATTTTGTGTACAACGTGTTTCGAGGGGTAACCTTAGCTCGATTGTATAATGATGCCGATTATCCAGTACTTCGGGAGATTTACTTGTCCGAAATCCAACATCGAAACATGACTCCATACACAATAGGGTCATTTTTACAGCTCTTAGCCTATTTGGATGAAGGAGACTTTTCTAAGTCTTCTTTTTAACTCCTCGTACCGCCTCAGCTTGAAGCGGATTATCAGGCCACTCATGTTTGGGATATCTTCGTTTCAATTCCTTTTTAACTTCAAAATATCCATTGGTCCAAAAACTTTTTAAATCCTGAGTCAATTGGACAGGTTTAAAGCCAGGCGAAAGCATTTCGATCAAAACAGGAACTTGACCTCGATTCACTTTTGGAGTATCCAATAAGCCAAATAACTCCTGAAGGCGGACGGATAGGAGTGGATTGGCTCCCTCGGGTTTGTAGGTAATTGGAATCAAGCTTCCAGAAGGCACTGAAAGTTTACTAGGTGCTAATTCGTCTAAGGTTTGTTGCTGTTCAAATGTGAGTTGGTGCTTTAGAATTTCAACCAAATTCAGTTTTTTAAAATCTTCATTTTTGGTAACCTGAACGATGTAGGGTTCTATCCAATTCTCTACCGTTTCAAGTAATTTTTCCTGAGTCCAAACTGGCCAAGTAGCATCTTTATTCCAGATTCTAAGACTTTCTATTCGGTTCAACAGCTGCCAAACATCCTCATTCCAATCCAATAAAAACTGACCTTCTTCTTTCAAGGCTTCTAGAATCGCTTCCTTTGCTGCCGATGGGCTAAATTGAGTTAGGGGACGTGTGCCAAGAATAATGGCTCCAATTCGAACCTCGGATTGGGCGATAAGTCCTCCCTTTTTTCTATCCCAAGTGAGCACTTCCTTCGTTTTGACCATGGGTGCCAAATCCTTGGGGTTTAACGGAGCAGCAAGCCAAATTTTCCCCATTCCTTCACGTGCATCCACATGTGCTACTGCCAGCCAGCTTTCATGCGCCAAATCATCTTTATAGCTGATTTGAGCAATCTTTCCGTTGGAAAGTTGAAACTGAGCATTGTTTCCAGGTCGAGCAGCAGCAATTCGCTCAGGATAGGCGTAAGCCAAAAGTAAACCGGTAGCCCAAGGATCAGCAGGTGAATTTTCAGGTCCGATTTCAAACATTCTTCGATATTGGGCAGCGACTTTTTCGATTTTCTTGATTCGAGACATGCTGACACCTCGATCTCGAAATCTCCGCAAAGCATCAATTCGCAAATTGATATCTACCCCAGCATCTGGGGATAGAGGATCTCGTTCCTCTACCAATGCAGCAATGTCTGTAGCCAAAGCTAGCTGCTTCATTTTCTTGGCAAAAATAAGCATGTGGGCAATTCGAGGATGGACGGGAACTTGGTGGATTTCCTTGCCATGAGGAGTGAGTTTTCCATCTTCCAATGCATCAATTGCTTCGAGGACCTTCTCGGAATGAACCAAAGAACTGGTAGGAGGTGGTGTAAGCCAAGTCATCGATCGGATATCTTCTTTGCCCCAAGCCTTCATGTCCAATACTAATCCTGTCAAATCTGCCTCCATAAGTTCAGGAGTACGATAGTCTGCGAGTTGAGCATGCGTAGCTTTACTCCAAAGCCGATATGAATGACCCGAAGTCAAACGGCCAGCTCGACCACTTCGCTGATCTGCAGAATCTTTGCTAATTCGGTGTAAAACAAGTTTAGCCAAACCAGAGCGAGAGTCAAATCGATTGGATTTTGCAAATCCAGAATCAACCACCACTTTGATTCCTTCGATCGTTAAGGATGTTTCTGCGATATCAGTAGAAAGGACGATTTTCCTTTTTCCTAAAGGATTTGGCAGGATTGCCTTTTGTTGCTCTGAGGGTGAGAGTTGCCCGAATAAAGGGACGATCTGATCACCTGGGAGAGCTTTACGGAGAATTTCCTCTGCTTTTTTGATTTCTCCTTGACCGGGGAGAAAAACTAGAAAATCACCTGAATGAGCTTTGGCAAGCGGGATTAATTGTCTGGCGGTATCTTCTCCAATAGCAAATTCATCCACTTCTTTCAGGTAGTTGATTTCAACAGGAAATTGCCTGCCTTGACTTTGAATAATTTTCGCCCTGAGCAAACCAGACAATTCCTCCGCATCAATAGTTGCAGACATAAGCAAGATCCGAAGGTCAGGTCTTAATACCTGTTGAATTTCCCGAGCAAGTGCCAATGCTACCTCTGAAAATAGGTTCCGCTCATGAAATTCATCGAAAATGATCATTCCAACCCCTTCGAGTGCATTGTCCTGATGCATCATCCGAGTCAAAATACCTTCTGTAATTACTTCCAGTCTTGTTTTATCCGAAATCGCAGATTCAAATCGGATTCGGTATCCTACAGTTTGTCCTACTTTTTCTCCAAGCATGGAAGCCATTCGCTCTGCAATACTCTTGGTGGCTAATCGCCGGGGCTCGAGCATAATCACCTTTTTTCCAGCCAACCACACTTCCTCTAAAAGAGCTAGGGGAAGAAGGGTACTTTTACCTGCTCCGGGAGGAGCTGTGATAATCAGTGAATTGGAATTTGAGAGGTGGCTTTTGACTTCGGGAATGATTTCAGCAACTGGAAGGTCAAAAGAAAAAGGGTTGAATTCGGACATGGCGCAAAGATACTGACCAAATTCTTCTCATGTGAGTGAATCCAATATTTCACTCAAAAGCCTTAAAAACAAAAATCCCGATCAGTTAGATCGGGATATGGATAAGTTAGCGATTAGTAAATCCTCGAAGTTTGACTTGGGTAAGCTTTCGCTTGGTGTCTAGTGGAAAATCTCCCTTCATCATCCAATCATAATAGCCAGGCTCTTCTTTGAGGGCTTGCTCTATGGTCTTGCCTTTATGCTTTCCAAAATTGAAGATCTCTTCTCCTTGAGAATTGAAGATAAAACGACCCGCAAGATCAACCATTTTTTCATTGACCAAATCATGGATTTTCTTCATGTCGTTTTCAAACACACCCAGTTTATTTCCTTGAAGATCTTCGACTTCCTCTCCGGCATAGCGCTCAATTTGTGCCCGGAATACATCTACTGTGGCTAGGGTATCTGCCTCAGCACTGTGTGCGTTTTCCAGCTTTTTACCGCAATAGAATTTGTAGGCAGCACTTAAATTCCGTTTTTCCATCAAGTGGAAAATCTTTTGTGCATCCAGGAGATTTCGTTTGTCTAGGTCAAAGTCAATTCCAGAGCGGAGAAATTCCTCGACCAATAAGGGAATATCATATTTCAACACGTTGAATCCCGCCAAATCAGCCTGTCCAATAAATTGGAAAACATCCTTTGCGATGTCCTTGAAATAAGGCTCATTTTTAATGTCCTTATCGTATATCCCGTGGATTAAAGAGGCTTCCAAAGGAATGGATATCCCTGGATTAACCCTTCTTGTGAAAATTTGCTGCCCACCATCCGGAGTCAATTTAACAATGGAGATTTCGACGATTCGGTCTGTAGAAACATTGGTTCCTGTGGCTTCCAGATCAAAAAATGCCACTGGGTTTTTTAAGTTCAACTTCATGTGTTTTCAATTTTTGTTTTGAGTGACTCTAGGTCCATGTTATCATAGTTTCCAGAGCTCATCAGTAATAAATTCGTTTGATTGTAATCTTGAGCTAACAAAAATGCCTTTAACTCATCACTTGAGGTAAATAGCCTTAGATCTGCTCTTTGGAATCCTTTCCTCAAGGTGTCTTCATCCATTAATTCTAATTTTTTCAATGCAACAGCATGGGGGTTAAGATATATGATTGCCAAATCGGCTTCATCCATGCTGTTGGCATAGTTAGGTAGAAAGTTTTTATTCAAGGAAGAATACGTATGCAATTCCTGAACGGCAATTAAGCGACGGTTTGGAAATTGATTTTTAACCGCGTGAACCGTTGCTTTTAATTTGGAAGGGGCATGCGCAAAGTCTCGATACAAAATGCTGGATTCACTTTTAGCAAGGATTTCCTGCCTTTTTGCAGCACCCTTGAAAGATTGAATTGCTCCGTAAAATTGGGATTTACTCAAGCCAAGGCTAAGACAGATTTCCAAGGCACCTTGAAGATTTTGCAAATTATGATGTCCAAATATTGGGATTTCAATTTCTCCAAACTCAGTCTTCAAATAAGTTACTCCATCTTGAATTCGAGATGGATGAGCTTGATATGGAATTTTTTGACCTAAGGTTGAACTTTGTTCAGCAGCTTCCACCACTAATGGATCGAGTTGACAATAAATGATTTTTCCCTCTTGAGGGGTTTTATCCAGCAATTGAGAGAACTGTTTTTTATAATCTTCAAAATCTGGAAATACATTAAAGTGATCCCAAGCGATCCCGCTAAGTAGGACCGTGTCGTGATGGTAATGGAAAAATTTAGGCGTTCGATCTATGGGAGACGTCAGGTATTCATCTCCTTCGATTACAATGATTGGTGCATCAGAAAGACGAACCATCAAGTTAAACCCTTCAATCTGCGCACCTACCAAATAATCAAAATCGACTTGATTGGCTTTTAGCACATGAAGAATCATCGAGGTGATGGAGGTTTTTCCATGCGAGCCTGCGATCACCACTCGCTTTTTATCCTGACTTTGGTTGTAGATAAATTCTGGAAACGAATAAACTGGAATTCCGAGCTCTTGGGCTTTGATCAATTCGGGATTATCAATACGGGCATGCATGCCTAAAATGATGCCATCCAAGCCTGAATGGATTTTCTCTGGAAACCATCCCAATTCTGCAGGAAGGATTCCGGCACGATCCAAGCGCGTTCGAGAAGGCTCATAAATTTCATCATCACTGCCTGTGACTCGATAGCCCTTTTCGACTAGAGCGAGCGCCAAATTGTGCATAACTGCACCTCCAATTGCGATGAAGTGGTACTGTTTCATTTTTTGTAAGCTGATCCTAAAAGAGCTGAAATCGAACTGTTTTTGAATTAATCCCTGAGATTTTTTCGGTAAATTCTGACATCCACTAAAAATGATCTGGGAAATTTGCATTCAAACTTAACCATAAAAGCGGGGAACGTAGGCTTAAACAAATTCAAATTTGAGATTTTTTGCCCCTTAATTGAATTCCCTATTTTCGTTCAAAATTTTTAAGTCATGCTGCCAGATAAGTTTGCCTATTTAACCATGTCTTTGCTCTACCTAGCCGCATGGTTTGTAGTTTTTTTAAAAAGCCCTTGGAAGCGAGGGATGATAAAAGTCGGTTTAGTGGGAGGATTGATGGGGATCATTGCTGAGGTTTGGTACTTTCATGATTATTGGAAACCTCCGATGATTTGGAAAACAGGTTGGCCGGGGATCGAAGATTTCATCATTGGATTTGCCATGTTTGGAGTAGGAGGATATATCCATAGTGCATTTACCAAACGAGAAATTGATTATGAAAAACAGTCCCCTGCACAGAATAAGAGCCTTTTTTTTCTGTGGCTTTTGGGATGTTTCAGTTTGACTTTTTTCAGTTTTATCTTAAAAATCCACTCCGGATATGTCACCTTTTTTACGTTTATGGCATTGGCAGTTTATATCTGGATCCAGCGTCCCGATTTAATCGGTATTTCCTTGATCTCTGGGTTTTCAACACTTTTTATAGTGATGGTCATTTATTATCTGACCTTCGGAATTTTATTTCCGGACTTTTGGGATCGGTATGGGATGCTCAACGATGAACCGATTTTGGGGTATAAAATTTTCCAAATTCCTGTTTCCGAGATGCTTTGGCACTTTAGCTGGGCAATTCTCTGCTCCATGTTTAGAGGTTATCGAAATGGAGTGTATTACAAAGTCAAATTCCAATCCGAGGTCTGATTTTTGCGGATCTTAACCTGTTGATAAGTTTTGGAAAAATTGTTCAAAACTCTTCACGCATTGCGAATACATTTGTCATATGTCTGAAAATACGAATCCCTCTCGAATCACCCGAAAAAAGCCAACCTACGAAAATCCAACCCAATTGATGGGGAAAGTTCCACCTCAAGCGGTCGACTTGGAAGAAGCCGTATTGGGAGCTTTAATGCTGGAAAAAGATGCTTTGACCAATGTCATCGACATCCTGAAGGTGGAGAGCTTTTATAAAGATGCCCATAAAGTTATTTTTCAGGCTATTCTAGACTTGTTTGGAGAAAGCCAACCTATTGATCTCCTTACTGTAACTACTCAGTTAAGACGAAATCGAACGCTAGAAATCGCCGGTGGTGCATTTTATGTCACGGAATTAACTTCCAAAGTAGCTTCTGCTGCCAATATTGAGTTTCACGCCAGAATTATTACGGAGCAAGCCATCAAACGAGACTTGATTCGTATTTCATCCGATATTCAAAAGGATGCCTTCGAGGAAACCACCGATGTCTTTGAGCTTTTGGATAAAATGGAGCAAAGCCTATTTGAAATTTCCGAGAAAAATATCCGAAAGAATTATTCCGATATGCGCTCCATCATGCGTGAGGCTATCTTGGAATTGGAAGAACGGAAAAATCAAAAAGATGGATTGACCGGGGTGCCTTCTGGTTTTACGGCCTTGGATCGAGTGACATCCGGTTGGCAAAAATCAGATTTGGTCATTATTGCGGCTCGACCTGCGATGGGTAAGACGGCTTTCGTTTTGTCCGTTCTTCGAAATGCAGCAGTTGACCATACCCGTCCAGTGGCTATTTTTTCTTTGGAAATGTCCGCTGTTCAGTTGGTGAATCGTTTGATTTCATCAGAAGCGGAATTGGATTCAGAAAAAATCAAGAAGGGTTCTTTGGCAGACCATGAATGGGCTCAATTAGTCCATAAGACTGCTAAGCTTTCCAAGGCTCCGCTTTTTGTGGACGATACGCCGGCGCTATCCATTTTGGAATTGCGTGCGAAATGCCGAAAACTCAAAGCCCAGCATGATATCCAGATGGTCGTGATTGACTACTTGCAGTTGATGTCTGGTGATACCAAAGGTGGCGGAGGCGGCGGGAACCGTGAACAAGAAATCGCGAGTATTTCCCGAGCCTTAAAAAAGATTGCCAAGGAATTGAATATTCCAGTTATCGCCTTGTCGCAGCTTTCTCGAGCTGTAGAAACTAGAGGAGGAGATAAGCGGCCTCAACTTTCGGATTTGAGGGAATCTGGAGCGATCGAGCAAGATGCGGATATGGTGATGTTCCTATACCGTCCTGAGTATTATGGGATTACTGAAGATGAAGGAGGAGCTTCCACGGCAGGTGTAGGAGAGGTAATCATCGCAAAGCACCGAAATGGTTCTTTGGAAAATGTCAAACTTCGGTTTATTGGTCGATACACGAAGTTTACAGACTTGGATTCAGGAATTTCGTATCCACCCAACCAAGCAGGAGAAATTGGATATTCGCACAAGTTTACCTCCAGTGCTTCTGGCGTTTCTTCTTTTGAGTCTGGAAATATGATCAAACTATCCAGCAAAGCCAATGAGGATAATATTGAAGATGCTTTCCGAGGCGGCGATGGTCCAGCTCCATTCTAATTTGTCATGAAAGGAATTGTACTCAATAGAACCTTAGCGGATAAAATCGCTCTAGAGGAAGTCATTTTACCAGACTTGAAAAAAGATGAAGTACTGGTGAAAATAAAAGCAGCCGCACTTAATCACCGGGACGAATGGTGCAGGGTTGGGCTTTATCCAAATCTAAAAGATGGAGTCGTTTTGGGCTCGGATGGTTCAGGCATAGTTGAATCGGTGGGTTCAGAAGTAGACATAGAATGGAAAGGAAAAGAAGTCATAATTAATCCTGCTCTTTATTGGGGACCAAATCAGGCAGTTCAAAGTAAGGAGTTTGAAATTTTAGGTATGCCAAGGAATGGAACCTTGGCGGAGTTTGTAATTGTACCTGCGGATCGTCTCTTCGAAAAGCCATCCCATCTTTCTTTTGAACAGGCTGCAGCTCTTCCCTTAGCAGGATTGACTGCGTTTAGAGCCTTAGTATATCAGGGTGAGATTAAATCAGGAAGAAAAGTTTTGATCACCGGAATAGGAGGAGGGGTTGCGCAATTTGCCTTTCAGTTTGCTTTAGCCTTTGGTGCAGAAGTTTATGTATCGAGCAGTAAACCTGAAAAGATTCATCGTGCGATGGAACAAGGGGCTCTCGGAGGATATAATTACCTAGAAGCTACTTGGACAGAAAATGCATTAGCTGAAACTGGCGGATTCGATTTAATTATTGATGGTGCTGCTGGTTCTGGATTGAATGATTTGGTTGCAGTTACCAAACCGGGAGGTAGAATAGTTTTTTACGGTGCCACACAAGGAAATCCAGGAAAAATTGAGGCAAGAAGGATATTCTGGAACCAGCTCAAAGTCATCGGAACCACGATGGGATCCGATGAGGATTTTAGACAAATGATTGCTTTTGTTAAGGATAAAAAAATCGTTCCCGTTGTTGATTCTGTTTTTTCTTTTGAGGATGCAGTAAAGGCTTTTGATCGGATGAGGGTGGGCGCTCAGTCGGGTAAAATTGTGCTTACTCCTTGACCTCTTCATAAGTCTCACCAAACTCCTTTTTGGCGATTCGATAGATTTCAATGGCATCGGTGGGAATTACCAAAAAATCTCCTGGCTTGATAATCATCGTTTCTTTCCAAGGAGCCTGAAATTCCAAAAAGTCATTAAGCTTCAATTCGTGAAGAAATCTTTCTGAAAATGGAATAGCAAACACTTTTCCAATAGGCTGATAACAACCCCAACCATCTCCTAAGGAATTTTTTAGGCTGTATTTTCGCTCAAAAGTGGAAGCATTTACCAAGTAGTTTTCCTTTACTGAAGTTTGATTTTCTACCAGCCAATCGCCGGATTGTGCTGTATTCCGGGTTTCTTCCCCATCACTTGTATGGGTAAGCACGACTTGACCCTCAACCGCTTTTTTTGCTTTTACCAAGGTCTTTTTTCGGTAGATCTTTCCCTCTTCTTTCAGAATTGGGAGAAAAAAATCAAGCATTTCACGTTGAGTCATGAGATCATGGATGGTTTCAGTGAATTCTAAATTAGAAAATAGAATCTAATCTCAGAGAAAAAATTTGGGAGCTGAAATAGGATGTCCAACATTTAATCCATCGGAAACTTTTAATCCATGTCGGTTTCAAAAAGAAAATTTTGAAAGGCATTTTGAAGTTCTTTCAAAGCCTTACTTTCATTCTGTGTTTTTGCCAACTCAATTCCTTTTTCATAGGTGGATTTAGCCTTTTCCAATTGATTTTCCTCAAAAAACAACTGAGCAGCAGGAAAGTATGTAGGGAGATAATCGGGGAATTTCTCCAATACAAAATCGAATATTTCAATAGCTTGTATAGGATCTTTCTCCCTGATTTCCAATGCTAAAGCATAATGATTGAATGGGTTATCGGGCTCCTCCTGAATAAACGATTTTAATAGCTCTTGTCGGTCCAATTTGCCCATGTTTTATTTTTTTAAATACCGCATGACTGTTATTTTCACGCGAAATAAATCTAAAATAATCTAACTCTAAACCAATGAAGATTCTTGTTTGTATCACTCACGTACCGGATACGACGTCCAAGATTCAATTTGCTGCCAACAATACCAAATTAGATACCACGGGGGTTCAGTTCATTATTGGCCCTTATGATGACTATGCTTTGGCAAGAGCAGTGGAATTAAGAGACCAAACCGGAGGTAAATTGACCGTACTAAACGTAGGAGAAGCTGAAACTGAGCCTACCTTACGGAAAGCATTGGCCATCGGAGCAGATGATGCCATTCGGGTAAATGCTTTTCCTAAGGATTCCTTCTTTGTAGCAATTCAGATTGCGCATTATGCCAAAGAGGGCCAATATGATCTTATTCTAATGGGCCGTGAATCCATCGATTTCAATGGAGGGATGGTTCATGGAATGGTCGGTGAGCTTTTGGGCATGCCTTCTTTTTCGCCTGTGATGAAATTGGATTTGGAAGGTTCTACGGTGAAAATGGCCCGAGAAATTGAGGGAGGAAAGGAAATGATTGAAGCTCAGCTTCCATTGATTGCTGGATGTCAAGAGCCAATTGCAGAATGGAAAATCCCAAATATGCGAGGCATTATGTCAGCTCGTACGAAGCCATTGAATGTGGTTGAACCTGTATCTCAAGAGACCCAAGCTGAAGCCACATCGTATCAGCTACCTCCAGCTAAAGGAGCAGTAAAATTGATCGATAAGGATCAAGTAGGTGAGTTGGTGAAATTGTTGAAAAACGAGGCCAAAGTGCTTTAATCTATTTTTAATAAACCCATTTAAATCAGGAATTTATGTCTATTCTAGTATATATCGAACACGCAGAAGGAAAGGTAAAAAAGACCAGTCTTGAAGCAGTTTCTTTTGCAAATGCACTTGCTGCTCAAACAGGAGAGGGAGAAGTGGTAGCTGTCGCATTGGGTACAGTAGATCAAGCCGAACTTGCTTCAGTAGGAAAAGCAGGTGCGGCGAAAGTACTTCACGGTGCAGACGCAAGATTAGATGCAGGGGTCATTCAAGCCCATGCAAGTGCAGTTGCCCAAGCTTTTCAAAAAGTAGGAGCAAAGACTTTGGTATTAGCCAAGTCATCTTTGGGAGATGCGGTGGCAGCTCGCTTGGCAATTAAGCTTCAGGCAGGTTTGGTTTCAAACGTTGTTGAATTGCCTAACACTTCTGGTGGATATACGGTTAAACGAAGTATTTACACTGGAAAAGCATTCGCAGAAACAGCTGTAACCACTGAAAATAAAATTCTAGCAATCAAGAAAAATGCAATAGACCTCAGAACGGATGGGGCTGATGCCTCAGTTGAAAACTTTGATGTTCAACTTTCCGACGCGGATTTTGCAGGTAAAATCACAGCTACTGAGCGCGCAACTGGAGAAATTCTTCTTCCTGAAGCAGACATTGTTGTATCTGGCGGTCGAGGCATGAAGGGACCTGAAAATTGGGGAATGATCGAGGATCTTGCCAAAGTTTTAGGAGCAGCTACAGGTTGTTCAAAACCGGTATCTGATATTGGTTGGAGACCTCATCATGAGCACGTGGGTCAAACAGGGGTAAAAGTTGCGCCTAGTTTATACGTTGCAGTAGGAATTTCAGGAGCGATTCAACATCTTGCAGGGGTAAATTCTTCGAAGTGCATAGTGGTCATAAATAAAGATCCAGAGGCGCCATTTTTCAAAGCTGCGGATTATGGAATTGTTGGAGATGCATTCGAGGTTGTACCAAAATTAACCGAAGCACTAAAAGCAGAACTTTAAATTTTTGTGGAAAAACTCGTAGAACTTGAAATTCTTGGATTATCATCCAACCATTCTCAATCAGGGTCATTTACTCTGGTGATGGGTGAAAACGAGGGTACAAGAAGATTACCTATTGTCATTGGGATGTTTGAAGCTCAGGCTATTGCAATTGAGATTGAGAAAATTATTCCCAACCGGCCAATGACTCATGATCTTTTCAAATCATTCGCCGACAGCTTTCAGTACGAAATCGAGAAAATTGTGATTTCGGATATGAAAGAAGGAGTGTTCTACGCTAAGATTTTCTGCAAGTCAAGCCTTCTAGCTGTTGAGGTAGATAGCAGGCCTTCAGATGCAATTGCAATTGCAGTTCGCTTCGGAGCTCCAATCTTTTGTTCCGAAAAAGTGATGTCAGAAGCGGCCATCGAGTTTACTGAAGAGGACAAAAAAGAAGAGACAAAAGCTCAGAAGGAGGCTGTTAAGCCAGTTCCTCAAAAAGAGTCCTCTCTAAAGGATTATAGTTTGGATAAGCTATACCAGCTTTTAGAAAAAGCAATCAACAACGAGGATTACGAAAAAGCAGCCCGAATACGGGATGAAATTAATAAGAGAAACTAAAATTAAGGCCCTGAAGAGATTTCAGGGCTTTTTTCTTGCTTCTTATCTCCCTATTTTAGCCCCTCGTTTTAAAATTTATCCATGGATTATATCAGAGGAGTCATTGGTCTCGCCGTAATCGTTTTAGTTGCATTCATTTTTTCATCAGATCGAAAAAAAATTGATTGGAGGCTGGTTGCAATTGGTATTGCCCTTCAATTGTCTTTTGGGTTTTTGATTACCAAGGTTGAATTTGTCAAAGAAGGCTTCCAATTGCTTTCCCAAGGGTTTGTTAAATTTTTGAGCTTTAGCGAAGCAGGGGCTTCCTTTATTTTCGGGGACTTAGCAGGAGATAGTTTCGGATTTATTTTCGCATTTAAGGTATTGCCAACTATCATTTTTTTCTCAACGGTTTCTGCTGGCTTGTACTATTTGGGTATTCTTCAAAAGGTGGTCTATGGCATTGCTTGGGTTATGGCTAGAACAATGAGACTCTCTGGCCCAGAATCACTTTCTGCCGCAGGAAATATTTTCCTTGGTCAAACTGAGGCCCCGCTATTGGTTCGTCCATTTATCCCCCAAATGAGTAAATCTGAGCTTATGTGTTTGATGACGGGAGGCATGGCTACGATTGCTGGAGGGGTTTTGGCCGGTTATGTCTCATTTTTGGGAGGGGATAGCCTAGAGGAGCAGAGTAAATTTGCTGCATACTTATTGGGTGCTTCGATCATGAATGCGCCAGCAGCAATCGTATTATCCAAAATATTTATTCCTGAGACTGAAAAGGAAATCAAACAAGACAAGTTGGAAGTCAACAAAGAGGCCATGGGCGTTAATTTGATTGATTCCATGTCTATTGGGGCAGCGGAGGGTTTAAAGTTAGCCTTGAATGTAGGAGGGATGCTTTTGGCATTTATTGCTGTTATCGCTGCAGTAAATTATGGATTAAGTGGCTTGATCGGAGAATTTACCGGATTGAATGCATGGGTTGAAAGAAGTACGGGTGGACAGTTTACTGGATTTTCTTTGGAATATATATTCGGTCAAATTTTCCGGGGATTTGCTTGGATCATAGGCGTGGAATGGGCAGACACCCTGCAAATCGGTAGTTTGCTCGGACAAAAAACAGTAATCAATGAATTTGTGGCCTACCTTAGTCTTTCTGAAATGAAGGAAGCTGGATCCATTAGCCCAAAGTCAATTGTTATCGCCACCTATGCCCTTTGTGGATTTTCAAACTTCAGCTCCATCGCTATTCAACTGGGAGGGATTTCAATCATAGCCCCAAATCAACAAGGAAATCTAAGTCGTCTTGGTCTCCGCTCCTTAATGGCAGCTTCTTTGGCTTGTTTGATGACCGCCACGATTGCAGGAATGCTATTTTAAGATTCAAGACGCAAGACAATAGACATAAGATATCAGATATAGGATTTGAGAGAATTGACCCAATCTTAAAAAAATGAGAAATTGGGTGAGTTGATTGGAATGAGTTGAATCTGATTTTGACTAAAAATTGATATCGGAGAATAAAAAAAGAAAGCTGGAAGTAATTTTCCAGCTTTCTTTTTTATTCCAAGAGGTTCTAGATTTTATCTCTTTATGCTAAAGTCTAAGATCTTAACGCTTAATTTCCATAAAGCTGTTTGCTCACTTCTTCATACTTATCACCTGCTTGCCATACAGGACGTTGGTTCCAATTGGCAATTTTTTGGGCTGTCAAAATATACGCTTTCCAATAGATTTGGGCATATTCTAAATCAAAGTTAGAAACTTCATCAGCAGCCTTGTGGTAATACTTTTGAATTTCGTCATCAAAGGCTGTAAAGCCTAGCGAAAAGGTTGGTGCAGGAATACCTCTTCTTGCAAAGTTGACATTATCTGATCGATCGTATAAGCCTTGTTCAGGAGAAGGGTCTGAAACAGCTTTCACACCAAATTCATTTACAGCTTCCTCAATCAGGAAATCAGCACTTGTTCTTCCTAATCCAATAACAGTGATGATGGAAGTGTCATTATAGCCACCATTGTCAATATTCAAATTATAGATGATTTGATTGAGTGGGACGAGAGGATTATTTGCAAAATAGGCGCTACCCAAGAGTCCTTTTTCCTCAGCCGTCCAAAGTGCAATCAATATCGAACGTTTCGGAGGATTTTGAGCAAAATACTTTGCTGCATTTAAGACAGCAACTGTTCCAACCGCATTGTCTCTGGCTCCATTATAAATCGAATCCCCTTGAGCATCGGGAGCACCAACACCCACATGATCGTAGTGTGCTGAAAGAAGGAGGTATTCATTTTTTAGATTAGCATCAGTTCCTTCGATCCATGCAAGTACATTTTTTCCTTCAATCGTACGATTCATTTTACCCAAAATTGAAAGATTAGCAGGTTGAAGTTGCTCTCCTTTCATTTGATTTTTAAGGTCTTCGATCCAGATGTAAGGCAATTTGCTTGCGTTTCCTTGATCGAGGGTCATTTGGGTACGGTTCAAAAAATTGGATACCAACTGCCAAGGAACAGACGGAGCATTGAATCGCTCAATTAAGGCAACTGCTCCAGCTGCTTCAGCATGCTTGATTTTTTCTCCACCCAAGGAGAAAAGATCTGAAGGACTCAATCGGTTTGGAGCACCTACATTAGCTACAGCAATTTTTCCTTTCAAATCCAATCCAGCAAAATCTTCCTCCATTCCAAATCCTACGTCCACCAATTGAAATTCTCCAGAAAGGGAATTACCATCTAAAACCAATAGATTCTTTCCTTGGGTAAATTCCGAAGAACCAATGGTCATCGATCCAGACATTGGAGGTGAAGAAAGCCGAAATGGGATGTTTTGATAATATCCATCCGCTCCAGGAAGTGGCTTTGCTCCAAAGCTCTCCAGCTCTTTGGCTATAAATGTATAAGCTAACTTCATTTCTGTTCGAGCAGGATCGCGTCCCATAAGCTCGTCAGATGCGAGATAAGTAAACTGGGAGATGGCTTGCTTGGCATCAAACTTTTGTTCAATGTCTTGCTTTTGGGCTTGGACCAAAGAGCTGGTCATTGCTAACAGCCCAAGGGTAATTAAGGTCTTTTGCATGGGTTGGTAATTTGTAAAGTTCTAAAGTAATCGAAAAAACAGATTGTGATATTTTACTCATTCAAATTCCCCTAATTCCCAGCCTAAATGCTGCATAATTGTTCGAAAATGGGCGGGAGGAGGACAAGTAATGGAGATTTGGGTATTTGTCAACGGGTGTGTAAAGCTAAGTTTCCATGCATGGAGCAAGAGATTTTGAAGTCCAAATTGACGTTCAAAAAAGATGTTTTGCTTATTGTCTCCATGTTTTTTGTCGCCTATGATGTAATGGCGAATATGAGCTAAATGCCTCCGGATTTGATGCGTTCTACCAGTTAGTAGATCTACTTCCAATAGAGAATATCGGCTGGTTGGATATCGTCCGGTGGAATTATAGGGGATTTCTGACTCAGCAATTACAGCATACTTTGTTTGTGCCTCTTGTAGCTTTTTTGAGCGTTCACTCTGAAGTGGATGATCGATCAATCCTTGTTTTTCTTGAGGGATTCCCCTTGCAATGGTGAGGTAAGTCTTTCTAACCTCTCGATCCATGAATTTGGCTTTAAGTGCAGGTAGAATGGATTCATTTTTAGCAAAAAGCACAATTCCACTTGTTGCTCGATCCAATCGATGTACTGGAGATACCCAAGATCCAATTTGATCTCGAAGCTGAATTAACGCATTTTTATCCTCACCATAGGCTTGGCGTGTTCGGTGTACCAAAAGTCCTGCAGGCTTATTGATAAGGATTAGATCTTCATCTTCGAAGAGGATTTCAAGCATGTAGTGTAAATAGGTGAAATACTTAAGAGAGAAACCAAAATCTATTTTTTTGAAACCACATAGGTACATAGATTCTATTTGGTGATAAAGTATTTTCTATGTGTCTAGGTGGTTATAAAAATTGGTTTTATTCAATTTGTTGTAGTCGATTTAGAATATTGTTCCGGACCCAATACATTCATCCTCTTGGTACCAAGCCACAAATTGCCCGGAAGCGACACCTTTTTGAGCGTTTTCGAAAATGACGTACAATCCATTTTCCTTCATTACCAAAGTTGCTTTGGATAAAGGTTGACGGTATCGGATACGGGCTATGTATTCTGCAGATTCTCCTGGAAGCAAAGCCAGATCCTCTCGAATCCAATGAACTTGATCTTTTTTTACAAACAAACCTATTCGATTTAGTCCAGGATGATCTTCGCCCAATCCAGTATATATTACATTCTGGACCGTATTTGTTTCTAATACAAAAAGAGGCTTTCCAGTTCCACCAACCTGAAGGCCTTTACGCTGTCCAACTGTAAAGTAATGTGCGCCATTGTGTTCACCTAAGACTTTTCCTTGGTCTGGTGTATAATGGATCGGCAAACAGAGGGCATCTAAAATTTCCTGATCCCAATCTCGAGGTTCAATTCCTGCTGGAACTTTTATTTGTTCATAGACAGGAAGATTTTCAGGAATTTGAATGATTCTTCCCTTTTTAGGTTTGAGTTGTTGTTGAAGAAAATCAGGCAACCTAACTTTTCCAATAAAGCAAAGACCCTGAGAGTCTTTCTTTTCTGCAGTGATCAAATCTGCCTCCTTGGCGATTTTTCGAACTTCAGGCTTTTGCAAATGCCCAATCGGAAATAGGGCTTTGGAAAGCTGTTCTTGTGAAAGCTGACATAGAAAATAGCTTTGATCCTTATTTGGATCTGCTCCCGCAATCAACTGGTAAACAGGCTTTCCGTCTACCAAAATCTCTTTTTTCTGGCAATAATGACCCGTAGCGACAAAGTCAGCTTTAAGCTTTTGCGCAGCTTTTAAAAATATATCAAACTTGATTTCACGGTTGCAGAGGATATCCGGATTAGGAGTGCGGCCGGCTTCATATTCCGAAAACATGTAGTCGACAATTCGCTCTCGATATTCTTCGCTCAGGTCAATGGCTTGAAAGGGAATACCAAGTTTTTCAGCCACCAGCATGGCGTCGGTGGAGTCTTCCATCCAAGGGCATTCATTGGAAATGGTAACAGATTCATCGTGCCAGTTTTTCATAAACATGCCGATGACTTCATAGCCTTGGTCCAAAAGTAATTTGGCGGCAACACTGCTATCGACACCTCCAGAAAGGCCGACAACAACTCGAGTTTTTTCTTTCATAGGTAATAAGTAATGGATTCAAGGTCCATTAGGTTACGCATTGTAGAACTCAATTCCGAGTGGAATAAGTTCGTAAAGGTAAATTAAAAGAGTTGTAAGGTTGCAATGTGGTAAAGTTGAAAAGTTGTTACCTAACTTTACCACTTTACAACCTTTTAACTTTAGAACTTAGTGCTTTCTCTAATCCAACGAATTACTTCCGGGGCTTTTTTACCTGAACTTCAATTTCAAACTGCCAGAAGTGGGGGACCTGGAGGGCAAAACGTCAACAAGGTAGAAACTAAGGTTCAATTGAGGTTTGATGTCCAAAACTCTGGGGTTTTAACCGAGGAGGAAAAGTTGACCTTGCTTCAAAAGGCAAAAAATAAGGTAGATCAGGAAGGTTTTCTTCAATTGATGTCCCAGGAAAAGCGCTCACAAATCCAGAACAAGGAGCTAGTGGTCAAGAAGTTTTATGATCTTCTGAAAACTGCTTTTGAAAAGAAAAAAATCAGAAAAGCCAGTAAACCTAGCAAAGGAGCAATCGAAGACCGACTAAAAAAGAAAAAGGCCCTCTCTGAAAAGAAGGCCAATCGTAATTGGAAGCCTTAAACTTTCCTTTTTTTCTTCATGGTCATAAAGAAGAGCGTAAAGCCGGAAATAATGGTAGCCATCCCAAAAAGGGAAAATGTCCTCAAAAGTAGATTATTGAAGTTATCTCGGCCTGCATAATCCATAGTGTGGAACATCCATAGGAAGTCAAACACTCGCCAGCTACTATGTCTGACCCGCTCAAAGCTTCCACTTTTGGCATCGATATAGGCCGTTAAATTCTCTGGATGATCGTAATGTACTGCCCATGCCGGAAGAGCTCGACCCCGATATTCATGGTGGGAACCTGTCTCTGTCAGATATTCTACCTTTTTGATTCCATAATCACCTTTGATGTAGATTTTGGCGATTTCTTTGGCTTGTTCTTCTGTGATTTCTCCCTGAAGTTCTCCAGTTTGGGCATTGTAGAGCTTTTCCCCATTTACCCAATAATGGGGCTGATGACGAACAAATCGAAGTTCCAAAGAGGAAATCTCTAGGGTTGAATCCAAAGAACCCGGTTCCACCAGATTGGACGCATTCATATGCATCATGTGCTCATTGTGAAAATGATCGCCATGAATCTCATCGATATCAGTCCAGGAGAAATAGAGTCCAGATAGCGTCCAAAAGAAGAATTGAATCCCGATGAAAACACCAAGGAATCGGTGAATTTTACGGGTGTAATATTGATTGTTTTTTCTCATGCTGGGTGGGGAAGGAGAAATTACTTTTTAGGTTCTTTTTCGAAATACAAATGGTAATGTTTGCTGCAACCTGGGTTGAAACTGGATTTGCAATGCGGGCAGGTATTGTTGGAATCCATGTATTCCTGTATTCCCAACTCATTTCCACAAACTCCGCAGAGAATCGCCTTTTGGTCAAATTCTACCTTTGGCCAAACTTGATGCTCATGATCGGCTTCTTCCTCATGGCAGGAAAAACAAGGGTAGTACTTGTCGCAGCATTTGAATTTGATGGCTATGATATCTAGATCTGAATGCCAATGCACGCAGCGAGTCTGATTATCTATTGGCTTGCCAAAGACATTGATTCCACGGATTTGGGAGACTTTGAGCGGTTCCAAAACCTTTTCTTGAGCAAAGGAAGATCCTAAAAACAGGAAAAGGAGTGCAGCCAAAAGGAAAATTCTAAGTGTCATTGCGTAAGAAATTAGGAAAGCAAAGCCAAAAATAAGCTTCGCCTTCCAGTTCCAATCAATTCATTGCGATGGTTTCTTCCACTTTTCCGCAAGTCAACATGGAACTTCCGAAAAGTGGGTTTTTGATGTCCTCAGACGCACTAAGCCAGATGCCACCAGTGTTGTTTTTGTACATCGGGCAATATTGCTGGTAAAGCGTACGATCAGTTCCAACCATTTTCACCAATTCCTTCATGGAAACGCTCAATGCCTGGAAGCTTTCTCTTTGTGCAGCGATATCACCAGAGGCTAATTTTTGTGCCTCAGCAAGCAATTTTCCTTTAAGTTCTTCCGCAGTGGATGTCGCTTCAAATCCTTGAATAGCTGTTACCAATGCTTGGCTTTTGGAAGCGGCAGTAGCTTGATCATCCGCCACCAGCGCATCTTTCACCGCCAGATATACATCAATCATGGCAGACGTAGAATTGTTGACTGAGGTGGCGGTTGGAGTTGCTTCTGACTCATGGCCAGAGGAATGCTCCATGTTATGACCTTCGTGATTTTCCTCGGTTTTTCCACCGCAAGAGAAAATGGCAATAGAGAGTGCTAGTAAAAATACAAGTGTCTTTTTCATTCGATATAATTTAGGTTTAGTTTATTTAATGTTGGTGTACAGAGGCTTGACTTGGGGTGGATTTGCTTAGGTTCATCACAGGCTTTCCTTTTAGATAAGTCTGCTTTATTTCCCCACAGCTTAGCATAGATGCTCCAAAATAAGGATTGGTAATATCTTTCTTCTCTGAAAGCCAATAAGCGCCCTGATCTCCAAAAGCCATTGGGCAATAGTCTTTATAGACGACCTCTTTGTTGATTCCAAAAGTTTCGGTCATTTCAAGAATATGAAATGAAAGCGAAGAAAAATGCTTTCTGGCATCCTCAAGATTTGATGCGATAGCAATTTTTGATGAAGCTTCCTTCAAACCAGCCAATTGAGCCATCCAAGAATCGTGAGCCTGATCCTTGACCAGAGTCATATTGACCTGTCCAAGGCTTTGAGAGATGGAAGCAACCTTTTTCTTAGAGCCTTCAAGGTCATCCTTTACCAAAGCGTTTTTAACTTCGAAATAAGCATCCGCAACTTTGGTGATCTGGGATTTGAATTCTGGAGAAACCTCCATTGATTTCGTTTCAGGACGGTTCATCATGCTGAATTGTCCGGAAAGTTGAGCTGCTGCATCGATGGCAAAGACTCCGTTAGTGACAATTTCCTCACCAGCTTGGAGTCCTGATTCGATTTGGTACTGATCGCCCATTCTACTTCCTAGCATAATCTCTCTCATTTCGAAGGAAGGCATTTCTCCGGGTACTTTCACATATACAATGGAACGCTTTCCTGACCACAGAATGGCAGTTCGAGGAATCGAAATACTAGCTCTAGTTCCTTTTGACTGAGTTTTAAGCTGAGCTGTGACAAACATTTCAGGTTTTAGTTTTTGACCTGAATTAATTACTTCTGCTCGGATGGATGCAGCTCGGGTATTTGGATCTAAAAGTGGATCAATAAATGAGACTTTGGCTGTGAATGATTCTCCGGGAAGGCCAGCTACCTTAAAACTAATTGGATCACCTAGTTTAATTGAATTAAGATCAGATTCGTAGGCATCAAGCAAAACCCAAAGTTTGTCAAGGTTGACCACCTGAAAAAGAATCTGACCTGTGCTTACATAATCGCCGACGGAAATGTTTCGTTGCGTGACTACACCACTTTGGTCAGCCAGAATATCAATTTGTTCGATTATGTTTCCATTTTCCTCAATTGCTTTGATTTGAGCGTCGGTCAATTTCCAAAGTTTCAGTTTTTCTTTTGCAGCTTGATAAAGTTCCGGAAAAGTGGATTTGGAGGATTTAGCTTCAAGGAGTTCACGCTGCGCTGAAAGTAATTCCGGTGAGTAAATGGTCGCTAATTTTTGCCCAGCTTGAATTTTTTCACCCGTAAATGTGATGTAAAGCTTTTCGATTCTTCCAGGTATTTTGGCAGTAACGGAAGCATTTTCTCGTTCATCAGTTTGAATTTTTCCAGTTAAGAAAAGTTCTCCTTCTTGACTACTTCCACCAACTCGAGTAGTATGAATTTGAGCCATAGCCACAGCCTCAGGAGTCATTTCATAGACAAGTGGATTTCCTGAATTCGAAGGCGTTTGTGATGCCGGAATTAAATCCATCCCACAAATGGGACAAGAACCGGGTTCTCCAAGTTTGATTTGAGGATGCATCGAACAAGTCCATAAAGACACCAAACCAGATTCATGATCATGGTTTTCTTCCAAATCGGAAGTGGATGGACTAATAATTCGACCTATTCCAATCCCAATTACAAGCGTAACCAGGATTATTGTCCATTTCTTGATTATAGTATTTTTCATCGCTTTGATTTACTTAGAAAGTGAAATTCCAGCTAAAGCTTCCAATTGAGCTAGGCTTTGATGTTGAATGGTTAGAGCAGATAGGCGCTTTATTTCGTAGGATAGAATTCGCTGTTTTGCTCTTAGAATATCTGAATAAGAACTTGTTCCTGCTTGGAAAGCAGTAGTCAAAAGATTAACCTGTTGCTTGACAAGATCGATTTGCTGATTGTATAAGGCTAGATTTTTTGAAGCTTCCTGCCAGTCTCGATAGGCATTTGCCCATTCCATGGCTAGTAAATTCTCCGTTTGTTTTTTGTTGTAAAGAGCTGATTCTTGAAGGAAATTGGCCTCTTTAATTTTTGCCTCAGTTTTGTTTCTAAAAATTGGAAGAGTCATCGTAAACATAGGCATTAACATATCCATGGAGTGTTCGGAATGGTCTATACCGTCATTTTCTCTAGGAAGAAAAGGAACATAATTCACTCCTAAACCGAACATTGGATTTCCATCCAACTTGGCCATTCTAGCTTTCTGCTCGTAGGCGAGTGCCTCTTGCTCATACATGGCCAGCATAGGATTGTTTCTTTGAATGCTATCCAAAATGGCTTTGATTTCCCAATCTAGGGTGACAGGAGTTAGTTTTGTCTCGATAGAAATAGGGGAATCTTTTTCTCTGCTTAAAATCTGATTGAATTTGATCTGAAACGCAGTTTCATTCGCTTCCAAAATTTCGAGCTGATTTTCCAACTCCTTGATTTCAAGTCTAATTTCTAATACATCCACCATTCCAGGTGAAGCACTTCCCATAGAGCTTAAATTAGAGGGACTCATCGAAGATGTGGGGGTTTTAGAGGTGGAAGTGGCATTCATTCCTCCCATCACATTTCCTGAACTAACCCCCTCAGTTGTAGATATTATTGATTCCATGGGTTGGTTTGTTCCAGAAGAATTGGAAGGATTGGCAGCACCCTGAAACCTGACAAGACTTAATTCTTCAAGTTTTTTAAGGTATTCCAAATTAGAACGCATCAATTCTTTCTCTTCTCTGAGTCTGGCTAATTCATACCAAGTGACTTTTACTTGATAGAATAACTGATTTTTATTCTCTTCGAAGAGTTGATATTGAGCTTGAGCCATGTATTTTGCCTCCTCTTTTTGGGTTTTGATACTTCCAAACCAAGGAAACATTTGCATGATTCTATAATCTGCAGTTTGATTTCCCATGTATCGCTCCATAGGCTGGAGGAAAACACCAATTTGCATCTCGGGATCTGGTAATCCAGGTTGGCTTATTCTCGCATCTGCTGCTTGAAAGCGAGCATAAGAGGCTTTTAGCCCAGGATTGTTTTCTGCAGCAATGATCAAATAGTCCTCTAAGGTCTGTGACATTGCTACCTCTGAAAAAACACCAAATAGAATCAGTAGTGTGAGAATTTTGAAGTCAAAAACCTGAAATCCGAACCCTGATTTTCTAAATCTTCGATTGAATACGATTTTTATTTTCATGACTTTAGGCATTGGATTCCTCGGTGAAAACTTTGGAATTGTTTTTCAATTTTCGTTCTGCCCACCAGCAATACAGGGTAGGGACAATAAATACTGTAGTTACTTCTAGGATCATTCCTCCCAAAGAAGGAATTGCCATCGGGATCATGATATCGGAGCCACGTCCTGTGGAAGTAAGTACAGGAACCAAGGCAAGTAAGGTAGTGGCTGTAGTCATCATACATGGGAGGACCCTTCGCTTACCAGCTTCCAAAACTGCAGAGCGTATTTCCTGGATAGATCGAGGTTGATTTTCCTTGAAGCTTTGATCCAAGTAAGAAGCTACGACCACCCCATCATCCGTTCCGATGCCGAATAGGGCAATAAACCCAACCCAAACTGCCACGCTCAAATTGTAGACTTTCATCTGGAATAGATCCCTCAGATTAGTTCCAAAGAAAGTGACATCCATAAACCAATCCTGTCCATACAGCCAAAGCATCAGGAAAGCCCCGGAAAAAGCCATTCCAATTCCCAAGAAAACAAAGAGGGAAGTGGAGACTGCACGGAATTGGAAGTAGAGAATCAAAAAGATTAGGATCAAACAAAGTGGGACAACAATTCCCAATCTCTTTTCTGCTCTGACTTGGTTTTCATAGGAGCCAGAAAACACATAGCGAACTCCATTCGGTACTTTTAACTCACCCGAATCGATCTTTTCCTGCAGGTATTTTTGGGCCTGTTCCACTACAGTCACTTCTGAAAAACCTTCCATTTTATCCAAGAGAACATAGCCCACCAAGAAGCTGTTTTCTCCTCGGATCATATCTGGACCAGGTCTGTAGGAAATATCCGCCACTTGGCTCAATGGAATGTAATTTCCAAGAGGAGTTGGGATTTGGAGATTTTCGATGGCATAGGGATCATCTCGGAATTCTCGGGCATAGCGAACACGGATTGGGAAACGTTCTCGGCCTTCCACCGTGGTGCTGAGTTTCATCCCGCCGATTGCAGTTTCAATAAAGTCCTGGACATCCACCACATTCATTCCATAGCGGGAAATTTCATCCCGATTGATGTCCAGCTCGAGGTAGGGTTTACCTACAATTCGATCTGCAAAAACAGCTTCCTTTTTCACAGAAGGAACTTCCTTCAGGTACTTTTCCAACTCTAAGCCAAAGCTTTCAATGGTCAGTAGATCTGGTCCATATACTTTGATGCCCATCGGGGCACGCATGCCTGTCTGAAGCATCACCAATCGAGTTTCAATTGGTTGAAGTTTTGGAGAAGAGGTAACTCCAGGGATTTGGATTACACCTACGATTTCTTCCCAGATGTCGTCGGGGGAAAGAATATGCTTTCTCCATTGACGGAAGTATTCTCCGTCCTCATCTTCCACCAGATCCTGAACTCGAATCTGATTCGGAGTCATGGTTGCAGGATCGAAGAGGGAACCATCCTTCAATTCGTATTTTCCATCAGTTACCTTAAAGCGAAGGCGATTTCCATTGTGGTCGGTCGCGTATTCGCTTTTGTAATTGATAGTGTTTTCAAACATGTTGATCGGAGCAGGGTCAATGGCGGTCTCTGCGCGACCTGCTTTCCCAACTACAATGTCCACTTCTGGAATGGCCGTAACCAGCATATCCAGTTGCTGCAGGACTTCCTTGTTTTCCTGAATTCCAGCATGAGGCATGGTCGTCGGCATCAACAGGAAGGAGCCTTCATTTAGCGATGGCATAAATTCCTTGCCCATTCCCGGAAAAGAATGACTCATGCTTGACCACAGGGAAGTAGTTCGGATATTGACTCCGATGAGATCAAAAGTCCTAGGCACGATTCCAAAAACGGTATTGAAACCCAACCAAACGCTGGCTCCCATCATAATTACGATCATAGGGAATAGGAGGAATTTGCCCTTGTTGGCCAGACACCACAGCAGGATTCGTGGATAGATGCGGATAAATCCAGAAAATCCTCCCAAGACCAAAGCCAAAAGAATGGCGATAAATCCGAAGTTGACCAGCTTGCTGACAGAAACGCCTAATGGCATCCAGAGCCCAGTTAAAAGCCAAGTCACAAACAAGAGCGTGATGGTGATGGTCACCAAATTCCTATGGGGCTCGACTTTTTCAGGAAATTGGAATACCGCTACATTGAGCGCACCAAAGGCAAATAGCAACCATCCACCCCAAGACCAAACGGTAAAAGCGATAATTGGACCTAAAATAAGCAGGGAGATATTGAGTGCCTTACCTAGTTTTCCTTTGACTTCTTTTATGGAAAAAGCCCAATGGGAAAATGCCGGCATGATCAGCAGGGTAAAGATTACCGCTGAAACCAAGGCAAAGGTTTTGGTATAGGCCAAAGGTCCAAAGAGCTTGCCTTCTGCTGCCTGAAGTGTAAATACCGGGAAGAAACTGATTATGGTCGTACTGACAGCGGTTATAATTGCACCTGAAACTTCCGCAGTCGCCAAATAGACGGTTTTCAGTTTGGATTGGCCTGCCGGCGCGGTTTCTAAATGACGCAGGATATTTTCATTCAGAATAATCCCCAGATCGACCATGGTTCCGATTGCAATTGCAATCCCCGAGAGCGCCACGATATTGGCATCTACGCCAAAGTATTTCATAAAGATGAAACACATCAACACTGCCAGAGGAAGCAAGGCGGAAATCAGGAGGGAAGCCCGGAGGTTGTACACCATCACGATGATAACCAAGATGGTAACCAGAATCTGGAGATTGATCGCTTCGTAAAGCGTTCCCAAAGTTTCGTAAATCAATCCTGTACGATCGTAGAAAGGAACCAGGGTAACTTTGGAAATAGTTCCGTCTGACAATGTTTTGGTAGGTAGGCCTTGGGAAAGCTTTTCGATTTCAGCTTTGACTCCTTCGATGACCTTCAGGGGATTGTCTCCGTAGCGTGCAATGACCACACCACCGACAGCTTCAGCCCCACTTTTGTCCAAAATCCCGCCCATATTTCGAGGCTGAGGGCCGATATTCACCCGGGCCACATCCTGGATTCGGATTGGAACATTGTTGGTGACCTTGACGACAGCTTTGTCCAAATCTTCCAATTCCTCTACATAGCCCAAGCCACGAATGAAGTAATCTACCTTATTGACTTCGATGGTATTGGCAGAGACATCCAAATTAGATTTTCTCACGGCTTCCATCACATCCATTAAGGAAACACCATTGGCCTTCAAGGCTGCTGGATCGACATCGACCTGATATTCTTTGACATAGCCACCAACCGAAGCTACTTCGGCAACGCCTTCGACCGCGGTCAATGCATAGCGAACGTAGTAGTCCTGGACAGTTCGGAGCTCGTGGAGATCCCAACCTCCCGTAGGATTTCCGTTTTCATCCCGGCCTTCCAAAGTGTACCAAAATACCTGGCCCAAAGCTGTAGCATCTGGACCTAGTTTGGGTTGGACGCCATCTGGCAATAGGCCAGCAGGGAGGGAATTGAGTTTTTCTAAAACCCGGGATCGGCTCCAATAAAATTCAATATCCTCATCGAAAATGATGTAGATACTAGAAAAGCCAAATGCTGAACTGGAACGCACACTTTTCACTCCGGGAAGACCCAAGAGGGAAGTGGTCAACGGATAGGTGATTTGGTCCTCAACATCTTGAGGAGAGCGTCCCATCCATTCGGTAAAGACGATTTGTTGGTTTTCACCAATATCTGGAATGGCATCCACGGGCACCGGATCTCTGGGTAAGAAATCCACTTGCCAATTAAACGGGGCCGTTACAATTCCCCATCCAATGATCAATACTAGAAAAAGGACAGTAACGAGTTTGTTATCTAAGAAATACTTAATGATTCGATTGAGCATAAATCAAAGGTTTAAAAGAATAAATCAGCAAATCACCATTGGTGAAAAGCAAACCATTCAGCAGGATCATTCCTGCCAAAACCTTTGGTTTAGATCAAGAATGTGTCGTAGAGAATATGAAGATCATCCGGAGGGGTAGGTGATAAATAGGGGATGACTTCCGATTCGAAAGAAAGTAAATAATTTATTCCAAAGAAAACGACTTTAAAAAAGGCAAAAGTGAAATCAAGGTTCAGTTTGATTTCAAAATGCTTCAACTGAATATCTTCATCTACTTGGATATGCTCAGTTATGTTTTTGCAACAAGAATTAGGGTCTGTGGATTGATTTTCGTCCTTATTTTCTGCTGAACTATCCATTCCACAGTTGAGGTGTTTTTCCCCAAAACCAATCTCCGACATCATTTCATGCCCCATGCAATAATGCGTTGTCTTCGCAACTCCAACAGTCGAGAAGAGCATCAAAATGGCTAGCGATATGGAAATGATAGATTTCAACAGGTCAAAAGTACGGAAATTTGAAGGAGAAGTTCAAATTGCTCAAAATAGATATGGACTTTGGCTATAATCAGGAATAGCCAAAGTCCAATTTTTTAATTTATAAATTACCTCTGAGCTCCTGCTCGCGTTCAATCGCTTCAAAAAGAGCCTTGAAATTTCCTTTGCCAAATGAGGTAGCACCTTTTCGTTGGATAATCTCAAAGAACAAGGTAGGTCGGTCTTGAACTGGTTTGGTGAAAATCTGAAGCAAATAACCTTCATCATCTCTATCCACCAAAATATTCAACTCTTTTAAAGGTTGAAGATCTTCATCAATCGTTCCAACACGGTCTAACAAATCATCATAATAGGTGGACGGAACTTCCAAAAATTCGACTCCACGTCTTCTTAATTCACTGACCGTATGGATGATGTCGTCTGTGGCAATAGCCATATGTTGAACTCCAGCTCCTCCATAAAAATCAAGATACTCTTCAATTTGAGACTTTTTCTTTCCTTCAGCTGGCTCATTGATTGGGAATTTGATGTAGCCGTTTCCATTTGAAACAACCTTAGACATCAATGCTGAATATTCGGTGGAAATGTCTTTGTCGTCAAACGTTATGAGCAATTTGAATCCCATGACTTTTTCATAAAAATCAACCCAGCGATTCATTTCTCCCAATTCGACATTACCTACACAGTGATCGATGTATTTCAATCCAATTGATTCTGCCTGATAAGTGCTTTTTCTAGCTTTATATCCGGGAAGAAAAATTCCCTTGTAATTATTTCGTTCAACAAAAGTATGGATTGTATCGCCGTAGGTTTTGATTGATGCGACTTTCACTTGTCCAAATTCATCCTGAATAACTTTCGGAGCCTCAGCAGATTCGGCGCATCTTGAAGTAGTTTCAAGCCAAGATTTTTCGGCATCATCTACCCAAAGAGCAAGGACTTTTACCCCATCTCCATGTTTGGAAATATGCGAAGCGATTGGTCCTGAGGAATTTAATGGAGAAGTGAGCACTAATCGGATTTTACCCTGCTGGAGGACATAGGAAGCGCGATCTTTGATTCCTGTCTCTGGACCTGCATAAGCAATCAATTCAAAGCCAAACGCATATTGGTAAAAAAGTGCACTTTGTTTGGCGTTTCCAACGTAGAGCTCTACGTGATCTGTCCCATTAATGGGAAGAAAATCATGGTTCATATTCAGTTACATTTGGGTTAAATTCTTGAACAAAGTTAAGAAACTAAACCAAATATAATTTGGTCACCCAAACTTATTCTTGCGGACTTTTATTCCAAAAAATGGAGAAAATCCCAAGAATCATCCAAGTCAAAAACCATGAAGGTTCCGAACTATATAAGACTCCCAAGATCAATAACAAATAGAATATAGGGCCAAGTGAAAACCCAATAAGAAACTTAAAAGTCGATTCAAATACTCTGTCCTCGATCTTAGGACTAATTGCTAGCCAAATTAGGAAAAGTGGAAAATGGACAAGATTCATTACTTTTTTCCTCATTCCAGAGTAGAAAGGAAGTTTTGATTTGGCTTCTCCATAAGTTAAAAAATCGCTAACAGCCATTCGATCTGTAAGATCAATTCCATTTTCAATCAATCGCTTAAGATCCTTCTCATACGAATCATCTGGAATAGTCACCAGCATTGCTCCCAAGTTCTGTTGAACTTGTCTAGTCAGTTTTCCTGGATGGGTATCTGCCAATACCGAAATAGTAGGACCAAATGTGATTTTAACATGGCTGCCAGGATGTTTATGAGCGCTGTATTCGATAGCAACGGGGAGAATTACAGGTTCTTTTTTAGGGAATTTTTCCAATAATCCCAAAGCCATACGGGTAAATCCTTTACTTAAAGGTCGGAGGTTCCGATTCAAAGAATGATTTCCTTCTGCAAAAATGATGACGGAACCATTTTGAGCTAAAATAGAGATGGTCTGGGCAAAGATTTGTTCATTTTGAGCAATGGAGGAAAATCCATCACGAATTCGATAGACAGGAAGCATTCGAATTAGATTCAAAAGCTTACTTACAAAGGAGTTTTTAAAAGCCGAAGCTCTGGTGAGAAACCAAGGTTTTAATTGGGTATGAGTCGCTAATAAAAGAGGATCAATGAGGGCATTTTGATGGTTAGCTACCAAAATAACCGGTTTGCCTTTGGGAATATTTTCCTTACCGACAACGGTGATTTTTCTAAAATATAAATGGAGGGCAATTTTTACCCAAATCCTTAAAAAGGAATTCAATAGGTTTTTCATGCAGTTCTTCTCCAAAATGAAGCTAATGATAATCCGGAAATCAAATGCCAAATTCCCCACCAAGCAGCAATGATTGCCATTCCTCCAATTCCCTCAAAATAGGTGAAAATCAAGGCTAGGCCAAGACCTGAATTTTGTATTCCAGTTTCGATACTTAAAGTCTTTCGATCTTTTTGGGGTAATCCGCCTAGATATCCAGTCAGATATCCGATGCTAAGCGCCAGAAGATTATGCGCTAAAACCCATCCAAAAATTCTTGAAATATTAGCAGTAAAAAGGTCAAAGTTGGCCTTGAAAGCCATCAAGACAAATACAACAAATATTAAGATGCTTAAAGGTCTTAGGATTTTGGAAGCTTGAAGCGAGAATTTTGGAAAAAATCGATTGACAAGAATCCCTACCAAAAGTGGTAACCCTAAAATCAAGGTTACGGTGACTATGACATCTGAAATTTCCAGATTGATTTGACGAATCAAATCCAATCCAGGAGGATAAAGGCTTGACCAAAAGGCAAAATTCAAGGGTGTCAACACTACTGCAAACGTGGTGGAAAAGGCAGTTAAACTAATCGAAAGTGCAGTATTGGCTTTGGATAGATGGCTAAGGAAATTAGAGACATTTCCTCCGGGACATGAAGCTACCAAGATCATTCCCAAAGCCACTGATGGAGGAGGGGAGATTAAATACACCAATCCAAATGTAAATGCAGGCAAAAAAATGAACTGGGAAATCACCCCAAGAAAAAAGGATTTAGGAAAGCGAATTACTTGTTTGAAATCCTCGACTTTTAAATCCAGGGCAATGCCAAACATGATTAAAGCCAAGGCAAAATTGAGCAATAGCAAATCGCCTCCGGAGAAATTCAGCTGGATTGAGTCAAGGGAATCGGGTGATGACATGCACTAAAATCCAAGGAAACATCGGATTATCCAAACTGCTTACTTTAGAAAATTACCTTTTCGCCAAAATCGCATATTTCCAAGGATCAGGAAGGTATTCCCAGCCAAAAGACCCCAACTTTTCAACTTTCAGGGATTCAATGGATTCTTCTAAAAGAGGCTTAATACTGACTTTGTGGAGCGCGTAATCTGTGGCATCATCGTAAATTCTGACTAAAAAGTTTAACCCTTCGTAATTCAAAACCACCAAACCCATATTGTTCAATTCTTGATTAAAAGACTCCTGCTCTTTATCAGCTTGATTTTCTACCGCGTAGATTTCAAAGATTTCTGGATAAAGGATCAATGAAATAGGATTGGGTTTGATCGTTGAAATCTCTTGTGCCGAGATTTGAAATGAGATTACGGACAAGAACATCGAGGTGACAAGCAGCTTTTTCATGGTGTGTTCTGGTTTTGGGTTAGTATTGATTTTTAGTATATCATGAGTAATCGATAAATGTCAAATGAATTTTTTTCGCTTAAACCACACCCAAATCATAACAGAAATTAACAGCATGATGCCCCAAGCGAAATAATAACCCTTTTGCCAATGGAGCTCCGGGATATGGTCGAAGTTCATTCCATACACTCCAACAATAAACGTCAGCGGTAAAAAGAAGGCTGAAAAAATGGTCAAAAGCTTCATGACTTCATTACTCTTTTGCGCGGATAAAGACATATGAGTTTGCATCAGAGAATGCGCGTCTTCTACCACTTCGTCGAAGTGAAGCAAATAACTTTGGGTAGTTTCTTTCAGATCTTGTAGGGCCGATTGATGGGCTGCATTAACCTCAAGTTGATTGAGGACATTTTGAGAAAGTTGGAGCACTTTCCGACAAATTCTGGCTTTAGCTTTTTGGAAATATAAAGATTTAAGGGAAGTCTTTTGCTGATTTTGAACGAATAGTTCCTGCTCGCTTTCATCCATTTTTTCAGCCAGCCACTGCAAGGGTCGTTCATAGGTATCTAACATCAATCCAAAAATTTTCAACATCAAGTCTTCGGCTGAGTCAAAAGATTGTTCTTCCAATGATCCCAAAAAGTCAAAAGGCTTTTGATGAATCGTTACCAAATAGTTTTCATATAGAAGAAAGGCGATTTTATTAGTAAGTTTTGCTAAATCGGTCGAACTGGCTTTTGGTTCTGCTGAAAATGCACGCAGTATAATAAATCGATGTGTTCCTTGATGTTCAATTTTTGGAAGGTGACCATGCTCTAGGGCATCTTCCAGCAAGTTAAATTCAACCGGAAAGGGTAAAGAGGAAGGGGTAAAAAACTCTTTTTTGGGCTTTTGAATATCCAGCCATTCGAAGTTTTTGAATTTTTTAAGTTGTGTACTCATCAGAAATTAGAAAAATGTTCCTTTCCAATAAGCTAACAAAAAATAAGCAGAAGACCTGAAAAGTAGGAGAATAGCTTACTCAGATGACATGCTCCAAACTCTTTCGGAGGATTTCGCCCATGTTTTTACACTCTACAAATCCACGATCCCCATAGTGAATAGCCAATGCTTCTCGGAGCTGAATCACATTTTCAGGTTTAGAAATCCGGTCGTGCTCCATCGCTCGCAGGACATCTTCGATTTCTTTATGAGCTGTTTTGACTCGCTTTGCGATCAGAGCTCG
This sequence comes from Algoriphagus sanaruensis, assembly GCF_001593605.1. Lineage (GTDB taxonomy): Bacteria > Bacteroidota > Bacteroidia > Cytophagales > Cyclobacteriaceae > Algoriphagus > Algoriphagus sanaruensis. The sequence continues at coordinate 2,531,830 of NZ_CP012836.1, forward strand.
TTCTTCTCGCTGATATTGTCGCATCGATTCCGGCGTGATATACTTCATGCCTAGCTCGATTAGGACATTATTTTCTTTAAAATATTGAGGGAGATATATGGATTTTTTCCCCTCATAAGACTGCTGATCGAAATCAATTGCCCGAATTCGGTAATGAGTCTCCTCAAAATCAGGCGTCACATCAATGACAAAATTGGCCGAATGCATATCCCCCAAAAGCCGGACAAAGCAACGCTCATTGAATTTGACAAACTCTTTAGCTAATCGAATCGGATTTAGATGAGGGTCAGACATATGCTGACGCATAAAAATATCTCCTGGAATTCCAGCAATATGCTCCTCAATTAGGGTGTTTTGGTGAACAAGGTATGAGATTCGATTGGGAGAAAGTAGGTGTTCAAGTTCTAGACCGTAAACTCGAGAAGCATCCGCCTGTTTGATGTAGAAATAGTCAAAATTATCGTTGATCCGATTTACAATCCGGATTCTGAACGGTTGTGTATTCCCATAAATACAGAGATCAATTCGGTCCACATACAAGTGCTCCATGACACTCATGTCTCCACCAGCCTTCAATAGGGCATAGATTTTCTTGACGTTTAAGTGGATCTCTTCTCGATCACTTTGATCATAAAATACCGTTTCCCAAAGTGTATCCTGATCCTTGGAATCATACAATGCGATGGAATTCGAATAACGGAGCAATTCATGATAGTGAATGGGAATGTCAACCTCCCGAGAATACTTGATCAGGTAGCGTCTCAATCCAGAGCTGATCGGAAAAATGATCTTTTTCTTACTGATCAGCGCCATGAATCAAAATTTAACGTGTTGGTTTTTTCTCAAATTCCGGTCAAAAATAAATGGACCAAAAGGCAGAACCGAAGCGACTAATGCAAAAAAGGTTCTTCCAAATTCCCATTTTAATTTGCTAGCCGTTGGAAATACAGTGTAGATATACACGATGAATAATATCCCATGCACCCAACCTACATAGGTCACTGCCAAGGGAATATCGAGTACATACTTCATAGGCATCGCTATAAATAGGAGAACAAGAAAGGAGAGTCCCTCAATTAGACTGATCCACTTGAAGCGTCTTGCCCATTTGATTTGGTCGGAATTCATTTTTTAGGAGTGCTTAGGTTGAAGAGAATTTTTAGGGAGGACCAAAGTTTTTTCTTTAATTCTTGATCCTCTGAAATGACGGTTAATGAATCTGCAAATAGATACTCCGTCTCATTTTCTGAAAATACTTGATAAGGTGGAGCTGGAAGGGCATTGATTGGATGTTTGATTCTCCCAAATCGAAGGACAATATGCGCATTCAAACTTTGAAATTCCTCCATGGTCCTTCCGGCTAAATTATCTGAAGAAACCAATCCCACCTCACTCATCGAATGACCAACAGCATTGACCAGTTTAGAAAGCATATCCATAGGCCCCTCTATGAGTTCGGCTTCTTCGTGAAGGATCAAAATTCCTTTAGTGAATCCTCCTTTAACAGGAATAGGCGGTGCCTCTTCCTTTTGAATTTCATATATTTCTGGATTTGCCGCGGCTGCCCCGTGTGAATCTGCTTTAACAACTTCTACCTTGGTTTCAGTTGGAGTGCTAGGAATCGTTTGGATTAACTTTTCGGCATACAGCGTTTTTTCTTCCGAAATCAGATAAATCTCTTCAGGAATAAATAAGCTGATTGACTCTAAAGATTCGTTTTCCATGCGATGTATAGTAAGGATTGAAGGGCTAACAGATTAATCTGATTCAGCAATTATTTAAAAGCTTGAATTCCTGTGATTTCATTTCCGAGAATCAACAAATGAATATCGTGAGTACCCTCATAGGTGATCACCGATTCCAAATTCATCATGTGACGCATAATTGGATATTCACCAGTGATACCCATTCCTCCGTGAATTTGTCTGGCTTCTCTAGCGATGTTTAATGCCATTTCGACATTGTTACGCTTGGCCATGGAAATGTGAACGGTCTTGGCTTTTCCTTCATTTAGCATTTTACCCACTTTCCAAGCCAGCAATTGCGCTTTGGTAATTTCGGTAAGCATCTCGGCTAATTTTTTCTGAACCAACTGGAAGCTTGCAATTGGTTTTCCAAATTGAATGCGTTCTAACGCATATTTTCTTGCTGATTCATAACAATCCATCGCAGCTCCAATAGCTCCCCATGCAATTCCAAATCTTGCAGAGTCCAAGCACATTAAGGGAGCTCCTAAACCTGATTTTCCAGGAAGCAGATTTTCTTTAGGAACCTTTACGTTGTCAAACACAAGCTCACCGGTGCAGGAAGCACGAAGGGACCATTTGTTATGGGTTTCGGGAGTGGTAAATCCTTCCATTCCGCGCTCAACAATCAATCCATGAATTCTTCCTTCTTCATTTTTAGCCCAAACGACTGCAATATCTGCTTGTGGGGAATTAGAAATCCACATCTTAGCTCCATTGAGCAAATAGTGGTCACCCATATCCTTGAAGTTGGTGACCATGCCACTTGGATTGGAACCATGGTCAGGCTCAGTCAGACCAAAGCATCCCAGCATTTCACCTGAAGCTAACTTAGGAAGGTATTTCATTCTTTGCTCTTCGGATCCAAACTTATAGATTGGATACATCACCAAGGAACCCTGAACAGACGCAGTAGAGCGCATCCCAGAATCTCCTCGTTCGATTTCTTGCATAATCAACCCATAAGCGATGTAATCCAAGCCACCACCTCCATAGGCTTCAGGAATCTGAGGGCCAAAAGCACCTACTTCTCCAAATTTCTTCACAATATCGGATGGGAAATAGGCCCGTTGAGCCCAATCTTCGATGTAAGGAGAGATCTCTTTTTTAACGAAATCTCGAATACTTGCTCGTATTAATTTATGCTCCTCGGTCAGTAGATCATCAATGTCCAAGAAATCTACCCCATCAAAAAGATCTTGTTTTAGGGATTTTGGTGAAGAATTCATCTCTTTAGTCTATTTGGTTTATCGTTGGGAATGCGTCATTTTTGCCTCGGAAATAGTCCGGTTGCCGCCTCCGAAATTAAGGAGAAAGCCTCTGAAAAAACCATCTTTTTTAAAAAATACACATGCAAAATCCCCAATTTGACCCAAAAATTTTAGAGAAAATCCAGCAACTTCAAGATAAGTTTAAAGCTTCCGGCCAAGATATGCTTTCCTATTTGGAAGGTTTATTGTACGCAGATTATCTGACCTATTGGGAATACATTAATCTAGACACTTTACTTTCTCTTCAACAGCCAAAGACTAGTTTTAAAGACGAAAAGATTTTCATCATCTACCATCAGATCACGGAATTATACTTCAAATTAATTCTGTCTGAAATGGAACAAATTTCTGATCAACAACCACTTCAAGAAGATTTTTTCAAAAATAGGCTAGAGCGAATCCTGATGTATTTTAATCATTTGATCAGCTCTTTTGCAATGATGTGGAAAGGAATGGAGCGTGAGCAGTTTCTTAAATTTCGAATGTCCTTACTTCCTTCTTCTGGTTTTCAAAGCGCGCAGTTTCGGGAAATTGAATTGATGGCCACTGATGCTTTTCACCTTGTTACCCTCAGTAAGCGTGCTGAATTTGATTACCACAGCCCTGCAGATGATTTGTTTGCGCATTTATATTGGCAACAGGGGGCGATTGAATTAGCGACTAGTGAAAAGACGTTGACCTTGAAGAATTTTGAGTTGAAATACGGCAAAAAGCTCAAAGAATTAATTGATTCTTATCGGAGAAAAAATCTCTGGCAGAAATACATGGAGTTTGTTACTCCTTCAAAGGAGTTAAAAGAATTAATGCGTCAATTTGATTTGAAAGCAAATGTATTTTGGCCATTGGCGCATTATAAATCTGCTGTGCGCTATCTGCAGCGTGACCCCGTAGATATTGCTGCGACAGGCGGCACCAATTGGCAGAAATACCTTCCTCCTCGTTTTCAAAAAGTGATCTTTTTTCCTGAGTTATGGTCAGAACAAGAGCGAGAGGAGTGGGGCAAAGGTTGGGTTGTGAAAGAAATATTTGGAAACGAGGTCCAAGAGGGGTGAGGCAAATCACCCCTTTTCTTATCCAGGATAATTTTCTTTTAGAAACGATTCCGCATTGTAGTAACAGAAGTCATCCACCCAGGCACTAACTTCATCTTGATTTTTAAAATGATGTAAATGGTGAGCAGTTGATTCTTTTCTAGCCAGATCAATTACTTCCACCAAATCATTGGCCATGAATTCAAAGCTAAGGGCCGTTGGGTATGGGTTGACGGGATCAATTAATCCTTCGAAATCTGTTCCTATGGTTAAGCATTTCCAGATATTGGATTTTTCCGATTCAGTTAGATTCGAATTTTGATAGGCACTTTTTACAAAGCCTTCGATATTTTCCCAGATTAATTGAATGCTATTTCTCTTATTCTGTCTGGTTTTATCCTCCTTAATATCAGTTGAGGTAATTCCTAGAATTCGCTGGTCAAAAGAGAGTCCAATCAATCCCCTCGTTTTGATGATGAGTTCCACATCTTCGTCGCATAGATTAATATTCCATGCGTTAAACTTGCCAGAAGGATCGGTATAATCATCTTTTTCAAGCTTTTCTAAATCAATGTGATCTTGCAAAGATTTGATTCCTGAGTACCCACAATGAGAACCTATAACAGGAATTCGATCCCCTTTAGTCAAACAACTTTTCACGAGTTCATAATATTCTTTTCGGGATCTAGCTGCCATATGTTTGACATCGATGAGAATTCGATATCCTAAGGATTCATCACGATCCCCTTTGCTATTTAATCCCAAAATTTCGCGAATAATTCGATGACCATTTCGTCGAAATCCTTCATTCATGTGAGGTCTTTGTTTCATCAGCACTTTTCCCATTCCAGGGATAGAGTGGGCATGACCACACAAGTGATTGTCAAAATGATGCGCAAACGTGAGAAAGAAGACCGGAAACTCCCACATATTTTTGATGTATTGGACACGGTCAGAAATATCCTGAACAGACTTTACACGATCAGTTCCCAAAGCATGTGCTCCTTCGATCGTGATGACCATGGTAATTTCTTGGTCATTGGATAGGGACTGCTCGAGTTCTTGACGATCTTTTGGAATTCGATAACATGCATTTTCGGCGATGTATGATTTCGGATCTTCCTTAGCTCGTTTTTCTGCTGCTTTTTTATCACCCAGCTTAGCGCTGGACACATGGATTTCATTTTTAGCTATTCTTTTTCCTGAATCAAGCCACACAAAATCCTTCTCTCGATTGAGGGATTGCCAATAATCGTAATCCGAAGATTGAAAATAGTCCACCAGTTTGTCTGGGATTCGCATGTAGGCACTTTGCAACAAATCTCTTCGAAGGCCCGATTTTCCAAGGATTATTCTTGCTAAAAAATGATACCATTTGTCTTCAGTAATTTTTGGATCCATTCCCAAGACAAATTGCCTTTCAAGCGGATAAAGGGAATTGAATGTCAATCGAAGATTTGAGTTCCAACATTTCACAAGGTCAATTTGACTATAGCTGGCTCCCATTTTTCCGTCTTCAACTGCTTTTGAATTAGAGGCAATTACGGTCCAAGGGCTAAATTCTCCTTTTCGGAGAAATTTCTTTTTCTTTTCCTGCATTTGGAAATGAGCCCTCATGTGGTTGTGGCAATGCAGATCTGAAAATTTCCGTTTCATAAAAATCAGATTTAATTAAAAAGACATCCAAAACTTTTGATTAGATCTCTAAATCAAAAGTTTATGAATTTCAGGAAATTGATCGAAAATACCAATCTGAGGATTTTATCTCAAAGCTGGATTTTCCGATTTATCAAAAAAAAGCTAGAAGTGAAACCTCTAGCTCTTTGGTAATTGATGTTTTAGCTTTTACGAATGCTCTAATTCAAAAGACTTCAGAATATAGGTCAGCTGCTCAAACTCAATCAAAAAGGCATCATGACCTGCTGTGGATTGAATTTCCTTGTAAGTTCCTCTTTTTACCAATTGGCTAATTTGCTGCGATTCACTAGGCAAAAATAAAATGTCTGAATTTACGCCTATGGCTAGCACTCTAGCTTCTATGGATTTCAGAGCAGCCTCAATTCCTCCTCGATTTCGACCTAAATCGTGGCTATCCATGGCTTTGGTCAAAGTCCAATACGATAGCGCGTTAAATCGCTTTGCAAGCTTTTGACCTTGGTACCTTAAATAGGAAGAAGAACGAAATCCATCCAGTTTTTCTTCCTTATCAGACTGTTTTATTTTCAAATCTTCCGGGTGACGATAACTAAGCATCGCTATCGCTCTCGCAGTTTCCAAACCTTTCAAGCCAGCATCTTCTTGAGCTTGTCCCCAAGTACAATCGGATTCAATAGCCATTCGCTGGGCTTCATTAAATCCAATCACCCAAGGAGAGGTCTTTGGAGTGGAAGCAAGAATGACCGCATTTTCCAATTTTTGACCCAAGGTCACAGCCCATTCAAGAGCAACTTGTCCTCCCAAAGATCCACCTATCAGCGTATTGATCTTATCTAACCCAAGGTGTTTTCTTAAGCGTTCCAGACTTTCGGCTAGATCTCTCGGAGTGACCTGAGGGAAATTGTAGAAATAAGGATTCCCCGTTTCCGGATGAATACTCAAAGGGTTAGTAGAGCCGTAATTGCTTCCTAGAAGATTGGCACAAATGATAAAGTGGTCTGCTGGATCATAATATTTATCTTCTCCAATTAATCCACTCCACCATTCTGCCGCTTTGGAATCTCCTGTGAGAGCATGAACGACCCAAATCACATTGGATTTTTCCGAATTGAGCTGACCATAAGTGGTATAGGCCAGATGAAACTTTGAAAATGATTCACCTGATTCTAATCCTAAGGGCTCTGAAGAATGGAAAACGTCCTGCGTCATAGTTAAGTCTGCAAATTCGCTGATTAGGTTCATTCGGGAATTAAAGTTTATCAAATGCTTGCTGAAGGTCAGCTTTGATGTCTTCGATATGCTCGATACCTAAAGACAATCTTAATAGCGTAGGGGTAACTCCAGCAGCTTTTTGTTCCTCCTCTGTAAGTTGTTGGTGTGTGGTAGCTGATGGCTGAATGATCAAAGTCTTAGCATCTCCAACATTCGCCAAGTGAGAAATCAATTCAAGGTTATTGATGAACTGAGAAGTGGAAGTTTTATCGCCTTTGATTTCGAAACTCAATACTCCACCAAAACCATGTTTGAGGTATTTTTTGGCAAGATCATGGTATGGAGAAGAGGCTAATCCTGGATAATTGACTTTGGCTACTTTAGGATGGGATTCCAACCACTTTGCAATTTCTAGTGCATTATCGACCGTTCGCTGAACTCGAAGCGAAAGTGTTTCAATTCCTTGAAGAAGAAGGAAGGAATTAAACGGGCTAATCGCAGGTCCCAAATCTCGAAGTCCTTCTACACGGGTTCGAATGGCAAAAGCGATATTGGGTAAGCCTAAAGGATTGTTTTCACCAAAAACTTCCCAAAAATTCAGTCCATGGTAACCTTCTGATGGTTCTGAAAATTGAGGAAACTTTCCATTTCCCCAATTGAAGTTTCCTCCATCCACAATAATTCCTCCGATCGAAGTACCATGTCCACCAATCCATTTGGTAGCAGAAGCAGTTACGATATTTGCTCCATGAGCGAGAGGCTGACACAAAAATCCTCCAGCTCCGAAGGTATTATCGACTACCAATGGAATCCCATGCTTTTTGGCAACTGTACCAACTGCCTCGAAATCTGGAATATTGAATTCAGGATTACCAATAGTTTCAAGGTAGATTGCTTTGGTTTTTGAATCAATTAATTTCTCCAAGTCTTCTGCTCGATCACTTTTGGCAAATCGAGCTTCAATACCCAATCGTTTAAAAGCAACTTTGAATTGATTGTACGTTCCTCCATAGAGAAAAGGGGAGCAAACCAAGTTTTCTCCTGCTTCCAAAATATTATGTAAAGCAAGAAGCTGTGCGGATTGCCCAGAGCTCGTTGCCACTGCAGCAACTCCACCTTCTAAAGCGGCAATACGTTTTTCAAAAACATCCGTAGTCGGATTCATAATCCGAGTATAAATATTTCCAAACTCCTTTAATCCAAATAGGTTGGCACCATGTTCGGCACTATTGAAAGTGTAGGAAGTAGTTTGGTAAATAGGAACTGCTCTTGAATTAGTGGTTGGATCAGGAGCTTGTCCAGCATGGAGCTGGAGTGTTTCAAATCGATAATTAGTAGCCATAAAATTGAGGTTAAAGGGTTGTGAGTAGAATGTTTAAAATGAATGAGGATAAAATTTAAAAACCATAAAAACTTGCATTCGCTTTGAAATGAAGCGACGTAATTCAAGTTCAGAAAGGATGGTGAAGAAGAGCTTAATGCCCGTGCGTACTAAAGAGTGTAGGTACCTATTCATCATACGAGGAATTTATAGTTCCAAATGAGACCTTCTCATTTGGCAGGAATTGGCACCTTGGACTTTCCAGGTTGCCAGAGGGTCATAGAGCCTGTCTCTCGCCTCTTCTTTATAAATCCTCACACCAAAAAAGTGAAAGGATGCCACAAAGAAATAGCCCCGATCTCGAAATTCAAAACGAAGGGCATTTTTTCTTTTTACAGTTGCTATAAAGCAATTAAAAATTCAACCCTCTAAATGGACTCTTTTAAAAAGCTTTGCTTGATTGAAATTTGCAATTCCTTTGTTTTCAAAATCTTGTGTTAAATCTTCAATCCTTCAGTCTTCACTTTCAAGTTTCTACCATTAGAAGTTTGAATAAAGCCATTTATTGTCTCGTAAATATCAAAATCGATAGACACTCCATCTTTCACCTTCAGAAGAACTTGACTTCCTGCAGGTATCTTCTCCAGTTTTTTTCGTAAGAAAGCCTTGTTTAAAAAGGTAGTCTTGTTTTCAAAAATGAATTGATAAGTCTCATCCTCTTTCGAAAAGTTAATTGCTTTCTTGTAATGTGGTCGGTAGGCCAAAATCAATCCTACCGTCATCCCAATTCCAATCCCAATCAATAAATCAGTCAATACCACTACAATTACTGTGATTAAAAAAGGCAGAAATTGAGGAATCCCTTTTTGAAATTCTTCATTGAACATGGCAGGTTTTGCGAGTTTATAGCCAACAGAAAGAAGGATCGCCGCCAAAGAGCTCAGCGGAATTTTATTTAAAAGATCTGGAATAGTTAAAGTAAATACGACCAATAGCAAACCATGTAAAATTGTGGATGCTTTGGTTTGAGCTCCTGAATTTATATTCGCGGAAGTCCTCACAATTACAGCAGTTATCGGTAATCCACCTACTAAACCAGAAACCGTATTACCAATTCCTTGAGCGACCAATTCCCGATTAGGTGAGGTGATTCGATTGGAAGGATCCATTTTATCTCCTGCCTCAATCGAAAGCAAAGTTTCTATACTTCCTATTAGGGCCAAAGAAAAAGCCACTAGCCAAAAATTGGAATTCCAGACCCCCCAAAAATCAGGAAAAGATAAAAATCCTGAAAAATCTCCTATCGTGTTTAAAATTGGTATTGAAACCAAATTTTCACCTGAAAGGTACCATTCGGGAATAAAATGAAAGTAAAGTACATTGATCCCAACTCCCGAAACTACTGCCAACAGCGCTCCAGGAATCATTCTAAAAAGTTGATTTGCCTTTATTATAGGATGCTCAAAAATCAAAAGAAAAAGAAGCGAGATTAAAGTTGCCAACAAAGCCCCAGGATTAAATGAAAGTAGGGCATAGTAGATTTCAGAAAATGAGGTGTGTTGATCGAGTTGCTGAAAAGAAAGGTCCCCCATGTAATCTTTATCATACCCCAAAGCATGTGGGATTTGTTTTAAGATTAAAATTAGGCCGATCGCTGTAAGCATCCCTTTGATTACTGCATGGGGAATATAATCACCGATAATTCCTGCTTTGATTACCCCCATGAATAATTGAATCAAACCGGCAACAACCAAGGCTGCAAGAAAAATTTCGAATGATCCTAAAGTAGAAATTGAATCAAGGACAATGACAGTCAAGCCCGCAGCTGGACCACTTACAGAGACTTGGGAATTTGAAAGGATTCCAATAACAATTCCACCAATAACGCCAGCTATCAAACCTGAAATAGGAGGTGCTCCACTGGCCATCGCAATCCCTAAACACAGCGGTAAACCGACTAAAAAAACGACAAAACTGGATTTAATATCACCGGTAAGGGAAGAGCCAAAAATGGGTTTCATAGGAAATAGAATCCCATTTTTAACTTGGAAATATCGCTCCGGGTTTAAGAATTTTGAATCAAATCTTAGGAATTTGAAAGTTCAGGAAGATTCTTCTTTTTTTTACTTTAAAAGCTTCGCAAAGGCTTGATCGATTTTTTCAAACTTGAATTGCGTTAATTGCGCAGTCATTTTTACTTTGATTTGATCCATGCAAAGATTTCCTATGCTGCCTTCGTGGGAATGATTTACTTGGGATTGGTCTGGGGTAAACTGATCTGCTTCGATATCCAAGCCTACTTTTTTGTAAGCATCACGGAATGGAACTCCTTGAAGAACGAGATCATTCACCACTTCCACTGAGAAAAGATGTTTATAAAATGGGTTTTGAAGAATATCCTGTTTTACCCTGATTTCCTTAAGCATAAACGTATTCATGCTTAGGCAAGCTTTCAGGGTTTCAAAAGCTGGAAAAATTTCTTCTTTTAACAACTGCATATCCCGATGATAACCGGTGCTCATATTTGTTAATAGAAATCCTACTGAAGTGGGCACCGCCTGAATTTGATTGGTTTTGGCACGAATCAGTTCAAACACGTCTGGATTCTTCTTGTGGGGCATGATGCTACTTCCAGTGGTTAATTCATCTGGAAAAGAAATAAAAGCAAAATGCTGATTCATAAAAAGACAAACGTCCGTGGCAAGTTTGTTCAACGTACCAGCAATACCAGCTAGAGCGAAAGCGATGGTGCGTTCTGTTTTTCCTCTACTATTTTGGGCATTGATCACATTATGGTGAAGATCTGCAAATCCCAAAAGTTCGGTCGTTAAGGTTCGATTTAAAGGAAAGCTTGATCCATACCCAGCAGCAGAGCCTAAAGGGTTTTTATTGCTTAGATCAAAGGCTGCCTTGAGGAGACCCAAATCTTCGGTCAAGCCTTCCGCAAAGGAACTAAACCAAAGTCCAAAAGAAGACGGCATGGCTAATTGGGTATGGGTATAGCCAGGCATCAAATCATGCTGATGCTTTTCTGCCAATTGAGAAAGCAAGTCAAACAAAACTTGAGTTTCTTCCATGATTTCCCGAATCGCTGCTCGATAATAAAGCTTCAGGTCAACCAAAACTTGGTCATTTCTACTTCGCCCACTGTGGAGTTTTTTTCCCACTTCACCATACCGCTCAGTCAATAAAAACTCTACCTGAGAATGTACATCCTCAACCCCAGAGGCAATCTGAAATTGACCTTTTTCAATTTCAAAATAGATTTCCTTTAATCCTTTTTGAAGGGTTTGATTTTCCTCATCCGTTAGCAAACCGATTTCTGATAGCATTGCAGCATGGGCCATCGAACCCAATACATCGAATGGGGCTAAAATCAAATCAAATTCCGGGTCACGACCGATGGTAAATTGTTCAACTTCTTTTTTGCTATCGGTAGCTTTTTGCCAGATTTTCATAGGTCTATTTTTTTGCTGAAAGCAGCGTATTGATTTAAAATTGCAATATATCCTTGGATTCCAGCCTGAATTTCATCCAAATAGATGTATTCATCTGCAGTATGGGAACGTGCAGAATCCCCAGGCCCAATCTTGACCGAAGGATATGGAATCAAGGCTTGATCGGATAGGGTAGGACTGCCAAAAGTATCTAAATCCAAGGCCTTTGCCACTCGATACATCAGATGATTTTCAGGTAAATGGGAAGACTGCAGACGAAGTGATCTTGGATTTAATTCTGCCTTCAAAGATTCCTGGAGTTCAGCCAAAGCTTCTTCCAAGGTGTAGGCATCAGTCACCCGTACATCCAAAACATATTCACAGAGATCAGGAACCACATTATGCTGTTGGCCTGACTTGATCACCGTACAGGAAACTTTGGTAGCCCCAAGGAAAGCTGACGTTTTTTTAAACTTAAAACTGCGGATGGTTTCCAGATCATCCAAAGCTTGGTAAATCGCATTGACACCTTCCTCACGTGCGGCATGCCCGGCTTTCCCATGAACTTTTGCATCTATAACCATCAGTCCTTTTTCAGCAACAGCCAAGCGCATTTGAGTAGGCTCACCGACAATTGCTAAGTCAGCTTTAGGAAGGTGAGAAATTAGGGAAGCAATGCCATTTGGCCCAGAAATTTCCTCTTCCGCTGAGGCAATCAATAGCAAGTTAAATGGAAGATCCTTTCCAATAAAATGGCAAAATGTAGCTATCAATGAAACCAAAGGCCCTCCGGCATCATTTGACCCGAGGCCAAATAACTTTCCTTCGTCTATGATTGGAGTAAATGGATCTTTGGTATAGCCTAAGTTTGGTTTGACCGTATCATGGTGGGAATTCAACCACACCGTTGGAAGGCTGGGGTTATAAATTGAAGAAAAAGCCCAAATGTTATTTCCTGATCGATGGATTTCCACTTGCTTTCCTTCTAAAAATTGTTGGATAAGATCAGCAGTTTTAACCTCCTCCTTGGAAAAGGAAGGAGTGGAAATCAGCTTTTTAAGGAGCTCAACGGCCTCAGGAAATAGTTCTTTGGTTTCTCCCATCAGTATAAGTCGTATCGTTGACGCTCAATGGTAGTTCCTGAGGTTTTTCCTTTGGCTGCCAAAAGGAGATTTTCAGCTTTGCCGATCCAGACGTGCTGAACTCCTTTCTTTAACGCATCAAAGGCATTGTCCAACTTAGGAATCATTCCTGAATGGATGACATTCTCTTTTCGTAGTTCGGAATAAATGTCCTCGTTGATTAAAGGAATGATAGAACTTTCGTTTTTTTCATCTATTAAAACCCCTGCTTTATTAAAGCAAAAATAAAGGTTGACATGATGATCTTTTGCCAAACCCGTTGCCAAGGCAGAAGCAATAGAATCTGCATTGGTATTCAATAATTGGCCCTTTTTATCATGGGTAATGGCATTGACTACCGGCTGAAGACCTGCGCTCAGCAAGGTATTAAGTAGTTCGATGTTCACCTCCTGAATATCTCCAACGAACCCGTAATCGATACCTTTTACGGGACGTTTTACCGAGCGAATCAAATTTCCATCTGCACCTGTCATGCCAATGGCGTCCACTTTTAAGGCTTGCAGTTTGGCCACCATATTTTTATTGATGAGACCGGCATACACCATGGTAACTATATCTAAGGTGTCTTTGTCAGTAATTCTCCGACCATCTACCATTTCGGGCATTACGCCCATACTTTCTCCAAATCTGGAAGCCAATATACCGCCTCCATGAACCAGTATTTTATGTCCGGGAAATTTGGCAAACAGGGCTAAAAACTCATCCAACTTCTCCGGAAAGTCGATGACGTTTCCGCCGATTTTGATAATAGAGATCTTCATAGGTTTGAGAGTTAAAAAAAGATTATCCAAGTATTTTGCTCAATACTGCCTGAGCAGCATAGATTCTATTTTCAGCTTGCTTTTGAACCAAAGATCGAGAACCATCGAGAATTTCATCCGATAACTCCAAGTTTCTTCGTACAGGCAGGCAATGCATTACTTTTCCTTCAGGAGCATTTCTGAAATGATTTTCAGTCAACATCCAACGATCATCGGTGCATAGAATTTTCCCATAGTCAATGAATGCCGACCAGTTTTTAACATACACAAAATCAGCATCCTGAAGGGCTTTGGCTTGATCATATTCAATAGTAGCCCCTTTGGTAAATGACTCATGTAGCTCGTAGCCTTCCGGGTGAGTGATTGTAAGGTCATGTCCCATACCCAAAGACCACTCTGCAAAACTATTCGCAACCGCATGAGGAATTGATTTAATATGAGGTCCCCAAGTAAGTACAACTTTTGGTTTTCTTTTGCCTGACAGATGTTCTTGAATTGTGATTTGGTCAGCTAAACTCTGAAGAGGATGTCGGGTAGCAGATTCCAAACTGACCACTGGGATTCCACTGTATTTGATAAACTGACCAAAAATAAAATCAGTCATATCTTCTTCTTTGTTGGTCAGTGAAGGAAAAGCGCGTATCGCCAGAATGTCGAAATAGGAACCCAAAACACCGGCAGCGTCTTTGATATGTTCCACTGTACCTTTGTTCATAATAGCTCCTTCCTGCATTTCCAAAGCCCATCCTTCTTTATCCATATTGAGGACAATCGCCTCCATACCCAAATTTTGGGCGGCGATTTGGGTTGAAACTCGGGTGCGAAGAGAAGGATTGAGGAAAATACATCCCACACGTTTGCCTTGACCTTTTAACTGATCAAGTAGGGGATTGGCTTTATAGACTAAAGCGAGGTCGATTAATTCTTGACCAAGTTCTTTTGATTCAAACTGTGTAAAATACTTCATGGGATGGGGTGGAAAAGTCTAAAAACCTTAATTACTAAGGATTTCCTTCAAAGCGACCAAGAACGAATTTAATTGATTCCATTCGACAGACAAAGGTGGAAGAAGACGGATTGTCTGTTTTCCAGCTGCCGAACCGGTGAACATGTGGTATTTTTTCACCAATTCACTACGAACTGGGCCTGCATCTCGGTCTAAATCTATTCCGATCATTAATCCTTTTCCTCGGATATCAGTAATACCAGGGATATTTTTCAATTCCTCGATCAATCGATCTCCTAGTTCTAAGGCTTTGGCTTGAAGTTTCTCTTGCTCCAAAACCTCTAAAACTGCTAATCCAGCAGCACATGCCAGATGATTCCCACCAAAAGTGGTTCCCAACAAGCCATAACTCGCTTTAAACTCAGGCGAGATTAAAAGACCACCAATCGGAAATCCATTACCCATACCCTTGGCCATAGTGATCAGGTCAGGCATAATGCCATCCACCCATTGATGTGCGAAAAAACGTCCTGTACGTCCATAGCCGGATTGAACTTCATCTAGGATTAATTTGGCTTCGTATTTCTTAGCCAAGGAGGAAATGCCACGGAGAAAATCAGGTTCAGGCACTTGAATTCCGCCCACACCTTGGATTCCCTCAATGATAATTCCTGCAATGGTATTTGATTTCAGAGCCTCTTCAACAGCATCCAAATCACCCCAAGGTAGAATATGGAAATCATCCCGAGCATTACATGGAGCCACGATTTTGGGATTATCTGTCAATGCAACGGCTCCCGAAGTACGGCCATGAAAAGCACCGGAGAAGGCAATAAAACCAGACTTTCCTGTTACAAACGAGGCCATTTTGATTGCATTCTCATTGGCTTCAGCCCCTGAATTAACCAAGAAAAGTTGGTAGTCATGTAGGCAAGAGAGATGTCCGAGTTTCTCAGCAAGTTGTTGCTGAATAGGGATTTCTACAGAATTGGAGTAAAAGGCGATTTTGTCCAATTGGTCTTTGATCCGCTTCACATAGTGAGGATGGGTATGACCGATTGAAATTACCGCATGACCTCCGTAAAGGTCTAAATATTCTTGCCCCTGATCGTCCCAAAGCCGGCAACCTTCTGCACGGTCAATGGTAACAGGAATGAGAGGATATACGTCGAAAAGATTCATGGAGGATTAAGATTTACTGCTCGATTTATTTCGGATTTCGGATGTATGATTTCGCTTGGTCCGAAATCCGAAATCCCATTTCCGAAATCAGAAAGCTATTGATTTAAGATTGAGTCCCAACTTCTCTTCCAGCCCGAAAGCCAAATTGAAATTTTGCACAGCTTGACCGGAAGCACCTTTAAGAAGGTTATCTATTGCTGAATAAATCACCAATTGTCCTTCTTCTTTTTGAACATAGAGGAGGCACTTGTTGGTATTAACAGCTTGCTTCAGATCAATATCTTGGGTAGAAACGAATGTGAAAGCTGCGTCCTTGTAGAATTCTTGGTAGGCTGAAATCGCTTCTGCTTCTGAACCCGCGAAAGGGAAATAAGCCGTTACCCAGATACCTCGAGAGAAATTTCCCCGATAAGGCACGAAAAGCAATTCTGAATTAAAGTCAGTATTAATTTGCTTGAAGGTTTGTTTGATTTCTTTGAGGTGCTGATGAGTGAAAAGCTTATATACCGACATGTTTCCTGTTCGGTAGCTAAAATGAGAGGTTTCGGCAAGCTTTTTACCTGCTCCAGTCGAACCCGTAATCCCACTAATATGCACTTGATCCTTAATCCATCCTTTGGCTATGGCCGGAGCCAAAGCCAATTGAATTCCTGTGGCAAAGCAACCTGGATTGGCAATGCGCTTGGCGGATTTGATTTTTGCTGAGTTTACTTCAGGCAGTCCGTAGATAAATCCATGAGATTCATCTCTGAAATCCGTGGATAGATCAATGATTATTGTCTCTGGAGAAAAAGTATGGGCTTCCAAAAAACCTTTGGTTTCTCCATGAGGCAATCCTAAAAACACAGCATCTACTTCGCTTGGAACTTCATCAGTAAATATCAAATCACAATCACCGATCAAATCCGGATGTGACTTGATTACTTTTTTACCTTTTTGGCTATTGGAATGAACGCATACCAGTTCAACCGCCGGATGGTGAACCAAAATCCGAAGGAGTTCACCTCCAGTGTAGCCTGCCGCTCCGATGACTGCTGTTTTAATCTTAGTCATTTCCGCTGTTGACTTTATGGAAGATAGCAGTTTGGTTACCTAAGATTCGGGTAAATCCTTTCACATCTTCTCCGGTATAGCCTTTGTTCATTTCTCCATAGCTTCCAAATTTCGAGGACATCAAATCATGCTCAGAGTGGATTCCCAACAAGGTGAATCGGTATGGCTGAAGCATAACTCGAACATCTCCTGAAACAAATTCTTGGGTACTAGCCAAGAAAGCTTCCAGGTTTCTCATCACTGGATCAAGGTAATGCCCTTCGTGCAAGTGGTTTCCGTAGAATTCAGCTTGTTGATTTTTCCAGAACATCTGCCACTTGGTCAAGGTGTGTTTTTCAAGCAATTGGTGTGCTTTAATGATGATAATCGGTGCGGCTGCTTCGAATCCCACGCGTCCTTTGATTCCTATAATGGTATCGCCAACGTGGATATCTCGACCTATTCCAAATGGTGCAGCTAATTCTTGCACTCGCAGAATAGCGTCAACTGGATTTTCATAAGTAACCTCATTCACACCTTTCAATTCCCCCTGAACAAAAGTCAATTTGATTTCTTTTGGCTCGTGATCAGACACTTGCGTAGGCCATGCTTCCTCAGGAAGATACTCGGAAGAGGTTAAGGTTTCTTTACCACCTACTGAAGTTCCCCAGATTCCTTTATTGATTGAATAAGCGGCCTTCTCAAAATTCATGGAAACGCCATGCTTTTTAAGGTATTCGATTTCTTCCTGACGGGAAAGTTTCAAGTCACGGATAGGTGTGATGATTTCGATGTCCGGAACTATCGTTTGGAAAATCATATCAAATCGAACTTGATCATTTCCAGCTCCTGTTGAACCATGAGCAACAGCTTTAGCTCCGATGGACTTCGCATAGTCAGCCAGTGATTTGGCTTGCACAATACGCTCAGCAGATACAGAAAGGGGATAAGTGGCGTTTTTAAGTACGTTGCCGAATACCAAATATTTGATGACTGATTCGTAGTAGTAATCCACTACGTCTAAAATAGTGAAGGAAGCTACACCTAGGGTTTTTGCTCGTTCTTCGATTGTTTTTAATTCTTCTGAAGAAAATCCTCCTGTATTAACTATGGCTGCATGGACTTCATAGCCCAAGTCTTTGGTCAAATGCAAAGCACAGAACGTAGTATCAAGACCACCGCTGTATGCTAAAACGACTTTTTTCATAATGTCTAGTAGGTTTGTCCCATCACGGGATGAAGTGAATTACAAGAATATACTTTTCACAGAATCCTTTGATTTTGTGAGTTTAAGCATGACAAATTTTTTCAGGCGAACCCATCGATCAAAGAGTTTGATTTCTTTTTTGAAATCCTCTCTAAGAGCCAATTCTTCGGTATGATTCTTCTTGGCATTCGGATCATATAACATCGCGGTGCAAAGGCAATTTTGACGGTTTTTGGACATCAAAATTTCATAATTCACACAGCTTTGGCATCCTTTCCAAAACTCCTGATCATCCGTCAAATCAGCATAAGAAACAGGAATATATCCAAGCTCGGAATTGATTTTCATCACAGCTGCCCCAGTTGTCAAACCGAAAATCTTGGAATCAGGATATTTCTTTCTGCTCAGCTTGAAAATCTCTTGTTTAATTTTCCGCGCCAATCCATACTTTCTGAATTGAGGAGAGACAATCAAGCCAGAATTGGCCACATACTTTCCGTGACCCCAAGCTTCAATATAACAGAAACCTGCCCAAACTCCATCGGAGGTCAAAGCAATAACTGCTTTTCCTTCATCCATTTTGGTCTCTACATAGGCAGGACTTCTTTTGGCAATACCGGTGCCACGAGCCTTTGCAGAATTTTCCATCTCCTCAGTAATCTGAGTTGAATAGACCTTGTGAGAAGAATCTGCAACGATGATTTTGAAAGAAATTTCTTCCATGGACATGCGAGAATTAAACTGTTTCTGAAGAAGACAGACTTAGTGAATTGGATTGATTGGGTACTAGTAGGCGAGGGGAGTTTTCCACGTAGGAAAACAAACTATCATGCAGGGTCAAACCCTAAAAGTCTGCCTAGACCTCTTCAGAGGAGAAAAATTAGGAGTAACCAATGACAACAATACCGTTGTATTGACGAGAGAAAACTGCTTCGCTATGTCGTTGGTGTATTTCATGGTTTTGAGGGTGCAAATGTTGTACCTCCTTTAATCAATTGCAAGGGTTTATTTCAAAAATTTGACGCAAACCTTATTTTTTTTTCAAGAAAAATGAAAAAGGCCTCAATTTTTCCTATTGAGACCTTTACTTTTTTAAAAACTATAATGAATTACGAATCAGCCATCTCCTTAAGTGCTTTCACTAACGCATCACAATCTTTTGTGCTTGTGTAAATATTGGGACTTACCCTGACTCCTTTGACTCCCGAACCATCAATTGGCGCAGTGAAAATTTTATATTTTTCTAATAGGATCTTTCCCATTTCTGCAGGAGTATATTTCTCGACCCAGACATTCCCTATTCCACAGCAACGCGTTGGATCTTCAGGTGTATTGACCTTGATTCCTGGGTAATTTCGAACTTGGTCCGACCAATATTTTTGGATAAACCGCAATCGGTCCTCTTTTCTTTTTGAGCCAATCCGCTCTTGAAATTCTATAGAGTCTATGACCGTAAGGTCGGTGGCTGCAGGATGGGTTCCTATATGATTGAGATAGGCTATGGTTTTTAGATTTAAATCAAAAGGTGCAAGTAATGGCTGAATCTTACTGATTTTATCCTTTTTGACATATAATAACCCAGAACCTAAGGGAACACTTAACCATTTATGAAGACTTGATCCATAATAATCGCAATTCAATTCATGCATGTTAAAAGTAAAATGCCCAACAGCATGAGCTCCATCAAGCATTACTTCCACACCATAGGAATGTGCCATATCGGCGATTTTCCGAACTGGTAGAATGTGTCCTGTGATATTGACGATGTGTGGCACCATCATCAACTTGGTCTTAGGTGTAATAGCTTTTCGGTAGACTTCCACTATTTCCTCATCGTTTTTAGGATGCATAGGAATGTCAATTTTCACCGTTTTGATTCCCCATCGCTTTGATGCCATTTCAAACATGGTTTGCATGCTACCATAATCCTGATTTGAAAAAATAGCCTCGTCCCCAGCTTGCCATGGATATCCAGAAATGATCAAATCCAAGGATTCGGTTGTATTACGAGTCATAACGACTTCTTCAGGATCAGCACCTACTAAATTGGCTAAAGCGGCAGCTGATTTAGCCTTATTCTCAAATTGGATGCCTCTCATGTAATGCGAGGCTTGAAAGTTTACTTCTCGGATATGAGAAATGTATTTTTCCAGTAATTCCTCAGGGAGAAAGCAGTAATACCCATTTTCAAAATTCAAATAGTCGCGTTTGATTCGGTAACCTGCTCGGATCTGATCCCAAATATCATCAGCTTCCCAGTCTAATTGGTCAAAGGAGAGTGGATTGGCTGCTGCTGGTAACACGCTTCCTCCAAGTCCAAAAGCAGTTAAATACTTTAGAAATGATCGCTTATTCATAGGGTGGGTGGTTGATTACAAAACATAGGAAAGTAGCCAAATGATCACTAAAAAAATGGCCATCCATGTAATCCAAGGAGCTCTCTTTGGAAACTCATACTTACAAATCGGGCAAGTAGTTGATTTGGAATCAATTTCCATTGCGCAGGAGGGACATTCTTTAGTTTTCACAGGTAAAGCTGAACTCTTTAGGTTCTTTTCTGATTTCTCCTTTAAGTAAATTAAAAATTTGATGAAATACACCAGGGGATCCTTGGATAGTGACTTAGCCACCTAAAGAAGGGAGAACCTTAGTAATTCAAAACAATCAATTAAAGCTTATGAAAATTGAAATTTGGTCTGATGTCGTTTGTCCTTTTTGCTACATCGGAAAGAGGAAAATGGAGAAGGCTCTCCAAAAATTTCCGTTTAAGGATAAGGTAACTATCGAATGGAAAAGCTTTCAGCTAAATCCTGATCAAAAGACTAATCCAGACTTAAGTACTTTGGAGCATTTGGCTCAAAGCAAAGGTTGGTCCATGGATCAAACTAGGCAAATCACTGCCAATGTCGTCGAAATGGCAAAAGCAGAAGGTTTAACTTTTGATTTTGAAAAGGCAGTAGTCGCAAATACTAAAAACGCCCATCGATTGATTCACCTAGCGAAGGAATTGGATCTTCAGGATGCCATGAAAGAGCGTCTGTTAAGGGCCTATTTTTCAGAAGGAAAAAATGTAGATGATCCCAAAACGCTAGCTGCATTGGGAGAGGAAATTGAAATTCCTTCTGACCAAATTGACAATGTTCTAAATTCCAATCAATATGAAACTGAGGTCGATCAAGACATCTATGAATCACGATTGATAGGAGTTAGAGGCGTTCCATTTTTTGTTTTGGATCGAAAGTTTGGGATTTCCGGTGCGCAGCCTGATGAGGTATTTGATCAAACGCTGGAAAAGGCATGGATGGAGTTCGCAAAATCAAATCCCGTTTTGGAAGTTCGCGCAGATCAAGATGGAGAAAGTTGTGATGTTGACGGAAATTGTTTTTAGTCAATGGAAAACAAAAAATCCCGAAGTTCGATGCTTCGGGATTTTTTGTTTTCCAATTATTGATGTTCGTCTCTCAGAAGATCATTGACCGTTTTAACGGGATTGAAGGTAATTAAAGGGACTTCCACAAAAAGCGTATTCCATCCTGCCATAGCCCCGTTCCAAAGTCCTGGGAGTTCCAATGCTTTTAAATCTCGACCACTTTTTGATTTTTCTGTAATAAATCCCGTCTGCATATCTCTAAATGCTAACAGATCAAAGGATTTTCCATGATAATCCCTTGTACCGCATACTAAATCCACGGGATTGAAATGGGTAGAGGCCATCATATGAGCCTTAGAGTTAGGATCGTTCAAATCAATCTGGGCTGTTTCTAGAATTTGTAAGGACTGTGATCCATCCGATTCTTCGATCCAGAACGGACCACCACCGGGTTCACCAGTATTTTTCACCATACCGCAAACTCGAATCGGGCGATTCAATTTGTCTTTAAGGTACCTCGCTAATTCGATTAGACTTTGAGAAGATTCAGTTGCTGGCACTTTTCCGCCAAGTACAGTATTGTAAACCTCAGTTGCCAATCCTACTGATTCATGGCTTATCTCCTGATCCAAGGCCCGCAATGCTTCAAATATTTGGTTTTGAGCATCCAATAAATATCCGGCAAGTGCCATTTTATATTCTTTGGTAGGTTCCTTCAAATGATCTGGAACAACATTGTCGATGTTTTTGATAAAAATTAAATCTGAATCGATATCATTTAGATTTTCCAATAGCGCACCATGTCCCGCTGGTCTAAACAATAAGCTTCCATCTTCCTCTTCAAAAGGAGTATTTTCCATAGTCACGGCAATGGTATCGGTAGATTTCTTTTGTTGGGAGTAGGTAATCTCGAAACTTAGGCCAGTTTCTTCGATAAGTTTTGGAAGGACTTGGGCAATTTCAGCCTTAAATTTCATCTCATGCTCAGGTGATACTGTAAAATGAATCTGAACCTGTTCACCACGACCTGCAGCATATTGAATCCCTTCTACGAGATGCTCATGTGCAGGTGTTCTATTTTCTGAAGGATACCGATGAAAACGAAGCAATCCTTTCGGTAATGATCCATAACCAAGCCCATCATCTTGAAGTAAAGCAGCTACTATTTTTTTATAATCCGCATTGGATAAACAAGCCTCCATGGAAGTTCCTTGGGCTTTAAGCGTATTGTCCAAATCCTCGTAGAATGCGAATTTTTGAATATTCTGGATGAATTTTTTCGTAAATCCACTTTTCTCTAAATCGCCATCTCCATCCAAAAAAGCAAAGAGATCTTTGAACATTCGAGAAGCCGCTCCAGATGCGGGAACGAACTTTACGATTTCCTTTTTGAATGCTTGAACTTTATAGGCCTGGATAAACTGAAGGAGTTCTGACTGATCCAAAACTTTGATTCCATGCGCTGGGGTGGCAGGGCCAAGAATCTTTAAATAAGGGAATCCATTGATAAAATTGTCAATTTGTTGGGCGACGAGGTCAGGGTTCATTCCCTGAGTTCTGATTTTGTCTACTAATACAGAATCCATGGTTGGGTTGGTTATAAAAGTTTAGGCTTAATATAACAGACCTTTTCCCTAAGCTCAAAATGGATTTTAACTTTTCGGAAAAGGGAAAGGAAGATTTTACTAAAATCCCTGAATTCAACTGCCTGAATTATTTCAGATTAATTTTCCTGAATTTGATATGCTGTCCAGGTCTTTTTTGAGCTAAAATAGATTGGGCTAAAGCAGAAAGGATCATAATTCTAGGATATCCTCCCGTCACCTGAGCATCTGGGCCGAGTATTATAAGTGTCCCTCCAGAAGTGAGCTGCACAAATCCTGGAAATACGGGATTGGTGGGCATTTCTGGCAAGTGATTTTCAAGTTTTTCCTCCAACAAAATCCCCATTCGAGATGATAGCAATGATAGGGTAAACTCATGGTTGACTAGCTTTTGCTTTTGATCTTCTGAAAGAAAGGAAAAATCAGGACCCTCATAGAAGTCTAACCATGGATTTTTATACCAATCCGAATTCCATTTAGGTTTGGCAAAGTGATTCAATGGACTCGATTGAAGACAATTGTAAGTCAATTCATCGAGAGGTTTGAACGAAGATTTTGCACTGATCCCTTTGTAAAAACTTTGAGAACCTAGAATTTCCTCCTCCAGAAATCCATCCTTAATTCCGATATAAAGCCGGTTTCCAGTATGAAATCGTCCAAATTCAAGTTCATCATTGGGCTCGATCTGGATTAAGTTGGTATCTGTGACCGGTTCACCATTTCTCTTGACATTCACCTGAGCACCTGCCCAAGCAATCGTTGTTTTTCCGGTAAACTTTACCCGTAATCCAGGCTGAGAAACTTCCAAAACAGAGGCATGAGGATCATTTTGTAAAACATGATTGACCCAATTGAAGGAAAGGGAGTCGGCGGGACCAGAAATTGGAACTCCATAGGACTGCCGGCCCAGCCTTCCTTGATCTTGAATAGTCAACCCAGGACCTGTTTTAAGGATTTGAAGAATTCCTATGCTCCTTTTCATTTCCAATAGGATGTGTTTTGGCTGGATTCTAATCGACTAAACTCAGCTTTGGAAATTGGAACAAACTGGATTTGATCTCCGATTTCCGCCCAGACAGGTGGGGTTTGATTCGGATCAAAGAATGATATCGGAGTTTTTCCAATCACATGCCATCCACCTGGACTTTCCAAGGTGTAAATACCCGTCTGAACTCCTCCAATTGCTACCGAGCCAGCATCTACTTTTCTCGCAGGGGTACTTTTTCGAGAGCTTACAAGTTTTTCATTTAAGCCATTTAAGTACATAAAACCGGGTAAAAAACCGAAAAAATGAATTCGATATGCTTTCTCAGAATGAATTGAAATGATCTCTTCAATTGCCATCTTTTTGGATTCCGAAAATTGATCCAAATCTGGAGCAAGATCTGGATCATAGCACACTGGGATTTCCCAAACCTTTTCTGAAAGAGCTCTGATAGGTGGGTTTATTTCATTGAATTTGGAAGCGAATTCCTGCTGAGCTTCGAAAGATTTCCAGTGAATTGAGATTCGTGTAAAGCCTAATCTAAGATCAATTAGTTGTGAATTCAGATTAGTAGAAATCCAATTTTTCCAAGCCAATTGGTTTTTAAGAAGCACATCTGTTGGACTTTCACTCCAACAGATTTCACCTAGAGTGGGGGTAAGGATTTGATAGGTGGGTTTTAAATGCATATAGATCAGCTCAACTTGCTCCAGAACTTTTGACGAAGCTTAGGAAGGAAGCTTAAAATTCCTGGATTATCCCCGTGGATACACAAGGTATCCGCTTGAATTGAAAATTTCTTTCCAGAATTACTTATCAATTGACCTTGGTTTAAAATTGGCGAAATATGATTTTCGACTTCTGGAAGTGTGGTAAGCAAAGAATTCGGCTGAGAGCGATCTAATAATTTTAAATCATCGGTATAGGTTCGGTCTGCAAAAACTTCTAACCGAATGGGATGCTTACTATTCTCTGCTGCCCGCTGCATTTCGGAAAAGGGAGGAACTAAAATTGGGATTTGTGGAAGCTGTGAATGTACAAAGCTTACTAATTCTTCAGCCAAGTTTTTATCCTTTGCTGCATCATTGTAAAGAGCGCCATGAAACTTCAGGTGATCTAGTTTTACGTGTAGCGGATGAGCTACTTTCAGAAATAAATCCAGTTGAATTTTCAGGGATTTTATCAGCTCATCAATAGGTATATTCAAACTCTTTCTTCCGAAATTTTCCAGATCTGGATAGGAAGGATGAATGCCGATTTTTACGTCATACTTTAGTGCTAATTCCATGGATTTTAGGATAGACTTTTCATCCCCATAATGTCCACCACAAGCAATACTTGCTGCGTCTATCCAAGGATATATCAGCTCTTCGTCTGAAATCCCTTCTCCTAAATCACAATTTATTTCAATCATTTTTCAATTCGATCGTGACTCTAAATTCACTAAAAAATCATCAAATCAAGAATGAATCATTTGTCCTTTTAAAAATTTGACTCCTTTTTTCTGATTTGTAATTTTGGGTATTGTTAACTTAAATCTGAAAAAACTATGGGAAAAGGAGACATTAAATCTAAAAGAGGAAAAATCAGTAGAGGTACTTTTGGAGCTAGCCGACCTAAGAAAGAACAGAATAAGGAAGCTAGAAAAGTGCAACTATCCCTCAAAAAATAATGGAAAAAGGACCTTCGGGCCCTTTTTTTATGATCTTCCTAAAACCTCAACCACACGGCCCAATTCAGGATCAACAACCACTTGAATTATCCCCAGAGAAGGATCAATAGTCTGAAAAACAACGAGGTAATTTCCGTCAGTCCAAGCATTAACTGCTGCATCTTTCCATTCACCCAAAACTCGGGCTTTTTCATCTGAAGTAAGTGCGTTGTATGCAAGTTCTCGATAGATGTCTAATGGATCTCCGCCTTCTTCTTTACCACAACTGGAAATCCCAATCACCAAAAGAAAAAACACGAATAGGATTGAAAGATTTTTCATAAGCTAATTTTTGAGAGAAACGAATTTAAGTTTTAGAACGCTACTTTAAGCCTAATTTAATTGAAATCGTGCTACGGTGAGGTTTATTTAGATGGAATTAAACTGTTTGATGACTTGATTTAATTGTCTAAAGTCTAATTTTCCATGGCTTGATTTCAAATGATGAACTATTGCCAAAGACTTTTTTAAGCGAGATTCAGGATTTTTGACCTTTGATACTAGATACACTAAACTGCGTTGTTTACCCATGGTCAAACTCCTGAAATAGCTATTTCCTTCTTCTTCTTGATCTAACAAAACCTGTAATTCTTCAGGCATTTCATGTCCAAATTCACTTTCATCAGGAGTAAGTCTGACCTGAATATCTTTCCCTTCCTGAAGCATCAGATCTGCCCGCAATTTTTGATTGATCAAAATATACCAATATTCTTTAGCCTTCATCAATCCCATGGGATTTGGGCCTTGATTGGAAATCCAAACCAAAATTCTACGCTGATTTTTTGCCAAAAGCGATAAAGATATAGCCTCAGGAATTGGAATATGATATTGCCAATGGTTGAACTCAAACGACTCCAATTTTCCAAAAAATTCAAATTGATTTTGCATGGCTGATTTGTCCTCTTTTCTCTCGAATACCAAGCTTTTAGCACTTATTCGAAGTTTTTCAAAATAAAATTTTACAAAAATTAACTGGAAATAGGGAAACCCAAATTTATTTTTTCCGTGAATTTATGAGTGCTCAGATATATTATTCTTTAGAGCAATTAATTAAATGTTGTTTAACCACTAAATACTACCATTATGAATCGTACGACAAAATCATTGCTTTGGATAGGAGGAATTACAGCCGGTGTATTGGCTGGAGTTGCTCTAGTTAAAAACCGAGACAAGTTTTCTTCAGAAAATGAAAAAATGACCAAATGGCTCAGCGATCTAAAGAAAACACTCGAAGATAAAAGTAGAAAAATGGTGGATTCCGGTTCGAAGGCTATTCAAAACGGAACCAAAGCTTTTCAAAAAGCCTGACCTTTAAGCGAAAAATTAAACCAACTATTCCGCAAATTAAGCCGTGGCAAATGCTACGGCTTTTTCTTTTTGAGCAGTTTGATAACTTGTAGCCCATTAGCAAAAACATCCTCATGCAACCTGTATCAAAACTTCCTCATATTGGAACTACCATTTTTACCATCATGTCCAAAATGGCTACGGATGAGGGAGCTATCAACCTTTCCCAAGGATTTCCTGGCTTTGGTGCAGACCCAGTTTTATTGGAATTAGTTGCCAACTATACTAAGAATGGGTTTAATCAATATTCACCCATGTCTGGAATCCCAGGATTGCGGGCGGTATTGGCAGAGAAAACTAAAATTACGCAAGGCTATCTCCCTAATTCTGAAGACGAGGTGACAATTGTTTCAGGAGCAACAGAAGCTATTTTTTGTGCTGTTACTGCTATCATTGAAGAGGGAGATGAGGTGATTGTGCTTGAACCAGCCTATGACAGTTACGAACCTGCTATTACCTTAAATAAGGGAATTCCAATTTACGTACCCTTAAATCCCTTTGATTTTTCTGTGGATTGGGACAAAGTCAAAGACGCTATTGGTCCAAAAACTAAAGCAATTATGACTAATTCCCCACATAATCCTAGTGGCTATGTTTGGACCAAAGAAGATGTTGATACGCTTGCTGAACTAGTTCAAGAGACCCGAATTTATATCATCTCAGACGAAGTTTATGAACACATCACCTTTGATAATCGTCCACATTTTTCGCTCGGTGCTCACCAAGATCTTCGGGATCGAACATTTGTCTGTGGTTCTTTTGGAAAAACCTTTCATGTAACGGGTTGGAAAATTGGGTATTGTATTGCTCCCAAACCGCTGACTCTAGAGTTTAGACGAATTCACCAATACGTCACCTTTAGTACTGTGACACCCATTCAATTTGCATTGGCTGAATATTTGGAAGTTCCTGATCGCTATCTCTCTATTCCAGCTTTTTATGAACGAAAAAGAAATGTCTTTGCTGAAGGTCTAAAGCAAACCGAGCTGGAATTTGTCCCAAGTCAAGGCAGCTTCTTTCAGGTAGCAAGGTATGGTCACCTTTCCAAGATTTCAGATCGGCTATTGGCTGAACGGATGACCAAAGAATTAAAAGTGGCCTGCATTCCCGTATCTGTGTTTTATTCAACCAAAAAAGATGATCATCTCATTCGCTTCTGCTTTGCAAAAGAGGAATCTGAATTACAAGAAGCTTTAGAACGATTAAAAAACCTTCAAAATTTATGGTTATGAAATGGAATAGCAGATTGATCTGCCTTTTTCTTTTAATCCTTGGATTTCACACTTCTGCACAAAGTCAAGAGACTACTTGGTCTAATTGGAAAAAAGAACGTGTCGAAGAACTTACCAAAGAGGATGGCTGGCTTAATTTAATCGGATTACTCTGGCTAGACCCATCCAAACCCTATTTCAATCAGATTACCAGTGATAGTTTGGCGCTCTCCGAATCCATGAATGAAACCACTATTGGAAAGTTTGTAATACAAGAAGACTCAGTTTGGTTTGATTTTAACGAGAAAACAGATCGATCCAATTCAGCCTTGGTTTATCCTTTGGAATATGGAAAAGGGGGAGGAGCATATTATTCCCATTGGAAATGGACCGTAATCGAGCGGGGAGGAAAAAATGGCGTGAGGCTTAGAGATCTTGAGCATCCTGCACTAAAAAATTTTCAGGAATTGCCCTATTATGACTATGATTCAAGATTTCAAGTTCAGGCCTTTTTTGAACCCAAATTCAATCAAACAGTCCTTATTCCAAATGTCCTAGGCCAATTGATTGAATGGAAGGTAATGGGCTATCTATCATTTGAACTGGAGGGAATTAAGCAATCTCTTATGGTCCTAGATGAATTAGGGAAATTCTTCGTCATTTTCTCAGATGAAACAAATGGACATGAAACCTATCCAACAGGCAGATACCTCTATGTAGATTATCCCAATGCCTCAGGTTGGACCACAATCGATTTTAATTACGCATACAATCCTCCCTGCGCCTTTTCATCCTTTGCAACTTGTCCTATTCCTCCAAAAGAAAACCGAATGAATCTCGAAATTTTGGCTGGTGAAAAAAGCCCAGAAGGGCATTAAAAAAGCCATCTTAAAAGATGGCTTTAAATCTATTTTCCAGTGAACCTTAGGATAGCGCCTTCTGACAAAACTCGAGGCATTTCTGTACTTCCTTGACAGCATCTGAACCTTGAGGGACTTGATACTCCAATTCAATAGTCGCAGGGAATTGATACTTGTTCTTTTGCATCAATTTAAGAATATCTCCAATCGGAGTATCGCCAGTACCCCAAGCCAAGTTTCCTTTTCCATTTGCAGGTGTTTGTCGGTCCTTGGTATGCATGCTCAGGATTCTTCCATGTTGCTTTTGAATTAGCGCGATCAAGTCGGTATGACCTGCCGCAATGTAATGTCCAGCGTCTAGGTTTAGTCCATTTTTGGTACTCTGAGCAAGCGCCGTATCCCAAAATGAAAAGGTTTCTTGCTCATGACCATGATAGCCTACTGACATGCCATATTGCTCCCCGAGTTTTCCAAGTCGAAGGGTTTGTTCATCATCAGAAGGATGCTCTAACGTCACATGACTTGCCCCTAATGCTTTAGCAGCTTTCATTCCGTAGGCAACTTCTAGATCAGAATTATTTTTACCAAAAGCACTTGGTTTAAAGGCATAAATTGAAACTCCTTTGTCTTGGTACATTTTGCGCATTTGCTCAAATTTTTCCATTGGAGCATTTGCCCTCCAAGCTGCAACTTCCTTAGTATAAGAAGCAGACTGTGCCTGAAGATCAGCCAATTCTTTAGACTCATCTTCCGTTAAAGTTTCACTTCTACGTTGCTTTCCACCTAATTGGAAAATTCGCATCCGATTGAAACTTGGGCTTGGCATTCCTGCAAAATTTTCCGCAGGATCACCCATCAATTCGATGGAAGAAATTCCTGAATCAAGAACATATTGAAGGGTAGCTTCAGCACTTTGATCAGGCATGGATCGGAAAGAATAAGTAATACATCCGATCTGAACACCATTAATCAGGGAATTGGGTTTATTGAATGACTTAATCAAGGCAGGAGCACCTTGAAGCCAAGATGGCGCTGTAACTAAGCCTGCGATTCCAAGGGCTGACTTTTGAAGAAATTCTCTTCTATTTTTCATGAGTTCGGGTTTATGGTTTGACTAAGGAATTTACCCTTTATCTGAATGAATTGTGTTTTTATTCCGATAATATGGTCAGAGATGGGTTATATGGCAAAAATTTAATTTAAACGAAGTGCCTTCATTCATTCCCCTTCACTTATCTCGAATAACCTGCATTGATGGAAAGCCCTATCAAAAGTTGGAGCCATTTTATCATTTTTGATTTGTAATTAAATTTTAAAAATCTTCCTATGAATCGTCTTCGTCATTGGTTTGCATTACTCTTAACTCTTGGGATTTTTCAACCTGTTTTTGCTCAGGATAATTCTTTGCTTTGGAAAATTAGTGGCAATGGATTGGCTAAGGAGTCTTATCTATTTGGTACGATCCATTTGATCTGTAAGGAAGATTTTAAATTTGACCATACCGCTAAAAAGGCACTTGAACAAGCAGATCAACTTTGGCTCGAATTGGATTTGGATGACTCGACTCTTTCAGGACAAATGCAGCAATTGTCGATTAGAGAAGGTATGCGAAATATGTCTGAAAAGATAACTCCAGAAGATGCCAAAGTCTTGGATGATTATTTTACAACAAATTACGGCGTTGGGCTAGCCCAATTGGGGGTTCTAAAACCTTTTGTCCTCGCTACCATGGTTTTGATGAAAGAAATCCCCTGTACAGAAACCGAAAACTTTGAATACCACTTGGTGTCCTTGGCCAAAGAACAACAAAAACCCATTGAAGGTCTGGAGACCGTTGCTTTTCAAATGAGTGTTTTTGATTCCATTCCCGAATCCCTTCAAATTCAGGAATTGGTGACCATGATTCAGGATAATTCTGCAGCAGATGATTTTCGGGGATTGATTGAGATGTATTTATCTCAAGAAGTAGAAAAATTATGGGCTGAGATGACCGATGAAGGTATGTTTGCATCGTATCGATCCCTCTTATTGGATCAGCGAAATCAGAAATGGGTTGAAAAAATCATGCGCGAAACCAAAGAATCTTCTTTGTTTATCGCAGTAGGAAGTGGGCACTTAGCTGGTGATCAAGGAGTAATAAATCTACTTCGAAACCAAGGCTATATCTTAGAACCTATCTATTCCAATGCCAACTAGCAGTTCAAAAATCGGCTTGACTAAGACTCAGTTATACTGGCTCCTTCAAATTATCGGGTGGAGTTCCATCATTTTTGTGGAAACCATCAACTACACATTTTTTATCGTGGGAGAATTTGACTGGAGTGTTGTGGGACAGTTTGTGGTCTTTGCTGGAGTAGGGGTAGGGGTAAGTCATTTTTACAAAACACTTTTAATCAAGCCGGCCATCTTTGACCGTAAACTATCCAAAATATGGGTAAGAGCGGCATTTGATGTGATTTTGATATCCTTGATGATGGTTCTTATTCTCTATTTGCCAGGTGTATTTACAGATCCAAAAGTGCTTTCAGACCATCAGTTTATTATTTCATTTTTTGGTCAGATCATGAATTTGGGTCGATATGTTATCGTTTGGATTATTATCTATTACCTCTATCATATCTTAAAGAAAAACTCAGAAATCATTGAGCAAAAGTTGATTTTAGAAAATGTCGCTAAATCGGCAGAACTGGAATTGTTGAAAACCCAATTGAATCCTCATTTTCTATTCAATGCGCTGAATAGCATCAAAGCTTTGGTTTTGATCGATCAGGAAAAATCGCGGGACGCCATCATCAAACTATCGGAGTTGCTTCGATTTTCCTTGAATTATGAAAAAGCTCCGTTTATTTCTCTGAATGAAGAATTGAATGAAGTCATCAAATATTTGGAACTGGAGCAAATAAGATTTGGTAATCGTTTGGATGTTGAGATTCTAGTTCAAGAAGAAACCATAGATCAGCGAATCCCGCCAGCTATGATTTTAACGCTTGCAGAAAATTCAATCAAACATGGAATCGCTAAGTTTCCCGACGGAGGTAAAATCACAATCCAAACCAAACTGAAAGGCAAGGAGGTTTATGTCGAAATTTCCAATCCGGGAGAATTATCAACCGATTTTAAACTGGGAATTGGCTTGAATAACCTTCAGAAGCGACTAAAAAGTCAATTTGGAGATCAAGCTGTTTTTGTACTTGAGAAAAAGGGGAATAATCAGGTTTCTGCTTCCATCACTTATCCTGCATTTTAATTATGAAAAAAAGAGTCTATTTAGTTGATGATGAAATGCTTGCACTTCAGGAGCTCAGTGTGCTTTTGAAGCCTTATGAAGAACTCGAAATCATTGGGATGTCAGATCGGGTCGACCAAGCAATTAAGGACTGTAATGAACTCAAACCGGATTTGATATTTCTGGACATTAATATGCCAGGAATGGATGGATTTGCTTTTTTGGAAAATCTAGAAGAAGTCAATCAGGTCATTTTTGTGACTGCCTATGATCAATTTGCCATTAAGGCTTTTGAAATCAATGCATTAGACTATTTGCTCAAACCTTTAAATCCAAAGCGATTAGCAGAAGCTATCTCAAGATTCTATTTAAAATTTCAATCCGAAAAAGAGGATTTAGAAAGTCAGCGCTTAACACCGGAAAAGAAAATATTCATCAAGGATGGAGAACGCTGTCATTTCGTGCCTGTTTCAAAAATCTTCCTGCTAGAAAGCGAAGGGAATTATGTTCGCGTATTTTTTGATAAAGAGACAGCTCTTCTTCATAAATCGCTGACCTACCTTGAACAAAAACTGCCGACTGATCTCTTTTTCAGAGCCAATCGGCAGTATATGTTTAATTTGGATTTTGTGGATCGAATCGAACCCTACTTCAATAGTACCTTGTTAATTGTCTTAAAGTCAGGACATAAGATCGATTTGAGTCAGCGGCAAAGTGTTAAATTCCGGGATTTGACAGGTGTTTAAAATCAAAATCCGACAGCTTTATCATCTCCTCTAGGATCTGCTCCTCCTTCCAATCGTCCATCAGGAAGTCGAAGAATAGCGTCTACCTTTCCGATGATCGGACTGTTTTTTTCATTGATTATATATCCTTTGTTTTTCAAACCTTGGATCAAAGTTGAATCAAACGAATTGGGTTCGAAATTGACCAAATCGGGGAGCCATTGATGATGAAATCGAGGTGACTCTACTGATTCTTGCATGCCCATCCCAAAGTCAACCACATTAAGAATGTTTTGTAGAACAGAAGTGATGATCGTAGAACCTCCCGGAGTACCAACCACAAGAAGTAATTCACCATCTTTTTCAACAATGGTTGGAGTCATCGAACTCAACATTCGTTTTCCAGGGGCAATGCTATTTGCCTCTGCACCAATCAATCCAAACATATTCGGCGTACCCGGCTTGGCGCTAAAATCATCCATTTCATTATTCATGAAAAAGCCTAATTCATCAATGTAAACTTTAGATCCATAAGCTCCATTGAGAGTGGTAGTCACTGAAACCGCATTTCCTTCAGCATCTACTATCGAATAATGGGTAGTTTCCATGCTTTCAGCAAATTCAATTTTGCCTTCTTCGATATCCTCTGATTTGGTAGCTTGCTCAAAAGAAAAACTCTCCATTCTTGACTTGAGGTAATCCACATCAAGAAGTTTATTTACAGGGATTTGAACAAAATCAGGATCACCTAAATAAAAGTTTCGATCAGCATAGGCTCTTCGCTCAGCTTCGACTACAAGTTGAATGTATTCTGGACTATGGTGACCAAGTTCTGTTAAATTATAAGGCTCCAACATTTTTAAAATTTGCGCAAGGGTCATTCCTCCTGAGCTTGGAGGAGCCATGGAAATCACACGATGACCTCTATAGGTGAAATCCACAGGATCTCTCCAAACAGCCTCATAGCTCGCTAAATCTTCCTCAGTGATAATGCCTCCTTTCTCTTGCATATGTTTTGCAAGAATCTTGGCTGTTTCACCTTTATAGAATTCATCTCTCCCGTTTTGAGCAATTCTTTTTAGGGTTTGGGCCAAAACTGGGATTTGTAAGGTATCACCAGCCTGAATCTCATTGGCAAAAAATGTCTCAGGACCATTCACTTCTATAAAGGTTTGGCGACTTCTATTCAATCTATCGGCTTGAGCTTGAGTAACCACAAAGCCATTTTCTGCCAATTGAATCACAGGCTCCAAGATCTCGGAAGGAGACAACTTTCCAAATTTTTGTTGTGCAGCAAAAACACCAGCAATAGTACCGGGAACACCAGATGCCAAGGCCCCTTTGGTACTTAATTCAGAAAGGAAATTTCCTTCTTCATCCAAATACATGTCTTTAGAAGCAGCCAAAGGTGCTTTTTCTCTGTAGTCCAATGAACCTATAGATCCGTCAGCCATCCGATAGACCATAAATCCACCTCCGCCTAAATTGCCAGCGAATGGAAATGCTACTGCCAAAGCCATTTCGGTGGCCATCATTGCATCGAAAGCATTCCCTCCTTTTTGGATGATTTCAATGCCAATTTTAGAAGCTTCCTCTCGAGCGGAAACTACCATTGCTTTCTCAGCAATCAGTCCTCTGTTTGGTTCAGGACGATTTTCGGATTGATTGGCACATGAAACAACCAACATCCATACTCCAAGGAGGAGAGCATAATTCCATAATTTTTTCATACCGATTCGGAGTTTTTATTCAACTGAATCAAAGCTAAAGTCGAGATGGGTGATCGAATGGACGTTTAGCTTTAGAAATTCAATTTTCGAGTAAGGTAGAATTAAATAAGTTTAAAATCCGCTTGTATTCATCTGTCCAAGAGCTAGGTTCTACAAAACCATGATCTTCCACCGGATAGACGGCCATTTCCCAATTGTCTTTTCCTAATTCAATCAGTCGCTGCGCCAATCGTACCACATCTTGGAAATGAACATTGACATCCAACATACCATGTGCGATCAGCAAATTTCCTTTTAATCCTTCCGCAAAATAAATCGGGGAGGATCTTCGATATGCAATTGGATCTTCTTCAGGTGTATTCAAAATATTTGCAGTATAACCATGATTGTAATGTGCCCAATCCGTCACCGATCGCAAGGCTGCTCCTGATTTAAAGACATCGCTATGATTAAATAAGGCCATCAAAGTGATAAAGCCACCGTAGCTTCCTCCGTAAATTCCAATTCGAGAAGGATCTACACCTTGCTGTTCGACCAAATATTTTGCTCCATCCACCTGGTCAGAAAGGTCCTTTCCACCCATATGACGATAAATCCCAGTTCGCCAATCTCGTCCATATCCCGCAGAGGCACGGTAATCAATGTCCAAAACGGTATATCCAAGATCAGTCAGGAGATTATGAAACATATACTCACGGAAATAACTACTCCACCATTTGTGGACATTTTGTAAATAGCCAGCTCCATGGACAAATATTACCGCTGCTCCATTTTTCTTACTTGGGTCAGGGGAGTATAGTCTTGCAGGCACATCTGCACCATCTTGAGCTTTGAATTTCACAATTTGAGGATCTAGCCAAGGATAAGATTTAAATTCCTCACTTTGTCCATCCGTTAATTGAGTCGGTGAAGCACCCACTTGGTTGGTTTGAACAAACAGCTCAGCAGGCTTATTACTGTAGGAATAAATAATCGCCAACTTCTTCTCATCTGGAGAAAGGGACATTTCATTGTTTCCTGTTAGAGTAGTTAATTTTTCCATCTTCCCTCCAAAAAGAGGCATTTTGTAAAAATGACGTTCTCCAGGATCGACCTCAGAAGTGGTCAAATACCACCATTTTTTATCCTTGGAAAGAAAAGGATCAAAGACTTCAAACTTTCCTTGAGTCAAGGCTTTCTTTTGCCCAGTAGTCACATCCAAAAGATATAAATGGGAATAACCACTTTCTTCGGATTGGAAATAGATGTGCTTTGAATCAGGGAGCCACCCCAAAGTTCCTCCTCCAAAAGCCCAACCAATTCCTGGACCCGCAATCCAAGCTTCATCCCGCTGACGGTCTAATGTTTGAAGTTTTCCCGTAGTCAAATCAACTGCAGCTATCCATCGATCTTTATTATCGAAAGATTTAGCTTGAATAATCGCCTTTTTTCCATCTGGAGAGAAATACAAAGGACTCAGACTTACCTCTCGAACTTTAGGTTCCCAAGTTTTTTCAGGATAATCTTTTACATAATCAGTTAAATCTTTAATCCCGGGAAGGTCTTCGACAGAAACAAAATAGACCGTATCTCGCTGCAGATCATAAATTCCAATTTCTGACTTGGAAGGGGAGGTGCCTACCTTAGGTCTAGCATTCAGGTCTTCGGTATATCCCGACGCAACAGTATAGTCTGGTACTTTTGTGGATTTATTGGTAGCAGGAGTAAAGAAGGTGAACGAGGCGTAGCTTCCATCAGGTGATAATTGTAGGTTAGAAGGAGTTCTATCGCCCGTATAGAAGATGAATTCAGAATTAATCTCTCGGATAGATTCTCGGTATGCTCTGGATTGTTGCTGAGCTTCTTTTCGCTCCCGTACCACCTGTAGTAAAGCCAAATTTTCACTTTCTAAAAAATTTTCAGAAGTAGATTCCGAGGCGCCACGTGGTCCATTTGGTTTGGCTCCGGAAGTAATTTTTGTAACTTTTTTGAGACTTTTTGAAGCAAGGTCAAACACAAAAATATTCCCTTGAGAAACGAAAGAGAATCTTTGTTCACTCGCCATCCACTGAAGGTTACTAATTGGTGCAATCCATTCTAGAATGGAGCTGGTGGTCTTTTTCTTTAAATCCTCTAAAACAATTGTGTTCCCCTTGGTATAGATTCTTTTTTGATAATCTCGTGTGAAGGTTTCCTGATTTCTAGTCAGCGATTTTTGTTCTGTCCAGCTTACTTTTTGGATTTGTTTGGGAAGATTTAAATCGATTTTGTAGAGGGAATCTGCAGGATCATTTTGCAGGTTATATCGAAAATAGATGGTTTGACTATCCTCGCTCCAAAACGCTGATGAAGGAAAAGTCCCCATCCATTTGGGATCTCTCATGATGTAATCGACAGATAGAGGCGTCTGCGCCAGCGTCTGAATAAATACAATACAGAGCAAGGGCAGAAATAATAATTTCCGCTTCATGGGTGATAAGAATTAATTGGGTGGATAAGAATTAGAACTTGGAAAGAAAATCCTTGAGTTCGGACTCGATTAGAACCAACTGCTCCTGAAGGTTTTGATTGTGCTCCTGAGAACTCTCCAAACTTGCTTCGATATCTTCCAGGATTTTCCTGGTTTTCAAAGCACCAATGTAGCTCATGCTTGGTTTGGCTTTGTGGCATCGTTTTTTGATAGTAGCGAAATCTCCAGAGGCATAAAGATCATTCAAGCCTTTAAGATCATGGATATTGGTGTCTAGGATAATTTGAACCATTTCCTGAATCATTTCAGGATCGTCATCGCCAAAATACTGATAAATTGATTGCTCACTGATGAGTTGATACATGACTGGATTAAAATGAGTTTGAAAAGAAAAGTTTTACCACATGCTTTCAATAAAATTAGAAACAATTTCGAAAATCAAGCATTACTAAGGAAGTGAGTTTTTTCCTTTCATCAAAAAGATTTGGAAAGGTAACTTTGCATTGGAAACAGAATTGATATGACTAAGAGTAAAAAGATCTTCTTGGCCCTATTTGTGGTCTTCATGATCATCATATTATATATCAGCTATGATATCTCCAGACGAACTACCTTCCCTGGATCAAAAGGAAATCTCAAAGAACGAATCACCGATCAGGTAGAAAAGTAATGACTGGAAAAAAAATAGATGTAAATAAGCTCGACCTAGAATTGATGAAGGAAAAGACGACGGAAAATCCCGGAACTTTACCCTATGCACATCATTCAGGTAGTGCCCTAATCAAACCCGAGGATAAAGGGAAAATCACCGGACGTGCTGTAGCAGCAATGCATAGCCAAACAGATATGCAAATGGCTCAAATCTATGAGCAAATGCGGCTGTTAGCTGATCAGGCGAAAAAAATTCAAGCACGAGTAGCCGTTTCTGAAAGAATCTATCAGGCATCCATCGCCTTTGAGCCATTAATCAACCATACCTATTTTCTCTATCAAAAGCCCGATGGAACTGACTTTCTTAGCATGATTGCTCCGGAGGAATGGGGAAGAAAAAAAGAATGGGCTTCCTTTGTGGCGGAAATCAAATTGTTGGCTGACCACACTTGGGAAATCCTTCGGGAAAACGTCTAAAAATGGAACATCTTATTACCCGGCAATTAGACCTCATTTTACGAGAAGGAGGCGCTGATTATGATTGGCAATCCGAGTTGGAGGTGGTGCCAAACTATCTTGATTCAAAAGGCAAAATTTGGCTTCAGGAAATCTTAGAAGAACTCGGTGCAAATGATTCTTTCCCTTTACTCGAAAAGTTAAAATTCGATTTTAAGATTGGGAGGCATGTGTTGGTTTGGGATGACGAGGTTCATTTTAACCGGTACCGATTAGCCACTTTGCGATCTCCGATGTATGAAGAATGGAGTTTCAATTTTTCCGAGGCGTGGAAAAGGCTGTGTAGAACTTATGAAAAAGAGGCTTTGAAATCAGGAATGCAGCTTCGGATTTGGACAGGACCACCGGTTGCAAAAACTATTTTTGGTTCGCCTTCAGAGTTGGGTGATTTTTCTGGAAATGGGGCAGTGGGATGGAAGCTTTTAGCTTATAATGATGCACAAATGGACCTACAAACCCGGATTCATGGATACAAATTAATCCGCCTTTCTCCCTACGAAACGCTCATGACTGGAGGCTCTCTGAAAAGATTAGATCAGTTGCTTGTCAATCCCAAGGAGGAACAACGTGCTATGATTTACAATTGGCTGATGCGAAAATTGGCCTAAAAAAAGAAACCGGGTTTTTTCACCCGGTTTTTTTGTATCAAGCAAAAAGTCCAAACATCTCCCGTTCGATCTTTTCCACGATAAAGGAAAAGTCTTCTTGTCGTTCCACGAAGTCCAAGTCATTCACATCAATGATTAGCAACTTTCCTTCTTTGTAATTACCAATCCAATCCTCGTAATGTTGATTTAGATTTTTCAAGTAATCGATGCGCATGGCAGTTTCATAGGTTCTTCCTCGCTTTTCAATTTGCCCAACTAGCTTAGGTATATCTGCTTTTAGATAAATCAATAAATCAGGGGCCTTTACATGTTGGATCATCGAATCAAACAAGCTCCGATAATTCCAATAATCACGTTCTGTAAGAAGTTTACTTTTATACAAGTTTGCCGCGAAAATATAGGCGTCCTCATAGATCGTCCGATCTTGAATGGTATTGACTTTACTGTCTTGAATGGTCCGAATTTGATTATATCTGGAATTCAAGAAATAGACTTGTAAATGGAAAGCCCATCGCTTCATATCTTCATAAAAGTCAGGGAGGTAGGGGTTATTGTCCACTGATTCAAACTCAGCTTTCCAACCATAATGCTTGGCTAGTTTCTCAGTAAGCGTGGTTTTTCCACTTCCGATATTTCCGGAGACTGCTAAATGCATCTAATTTTTATTGAAATTATTTCTTTGAAAATCTGGAAGCCACCACCAAATCTTTGCTTCCAGCGGTGTATTTGTAAAACCCTTGACCGGTTTTAACACCTTTAAAACCAGCTTCCACCATGTTTATCAAAAGAGGGCAAGGAGCATATTTTGGGTTTCCAAAACCGTCTTGAAGCACCCGTAAAATGGACAAGCAAACATCCAATCCGATAAAATCTGCAAGTTGAAGTGGCCCCATCGGATGTGCCATCCCCAGTTTCATCACGGTATCTATTTCTTCCACACCAGCCACACCTTCGTAAAGCGAATAAACTGCTTCATTGATCATCGGTATTAGAATTCGATTGGCAACAAAGCCCGGATAATCATTTACTTCAACGGGGACTTTTCCAAGGTTTTTGGAAAGCTCCATGATGATTTCCGTGACTTCATCCGAAGTAGAATAACCCCGAATCACTTCAACCAATTTCATAACCGGAACAGGATTCATGAAATGCATCCCAATAACTTGACTGGGTCGTTGGGTAACGGCAGCAATTTTAGTAATGGAAATTGAGGACGTATTAGTCGCCAAGATCGCCGAAGCAGGAACAAATTGATCCAATTGCTTAAAAATCTCCAACTTCAATTTTTCATTCTCAGTCGCTGCTTCCACCACTAAATCAGCTGATTTAACTCCTTCTTCCAGTTGAGTGAAGGTTTGAATACGATTCAATGCTTTTTCCTTTTCACCTTCAGAAAGGGTTCCTTTTGCAACCTGACGATCCATATTTTTGGAAATACTGGCTATCGCTTTTTCCAATTGGCTTGCTTGGATATCCACTAAGGCAACTTGGTAGCCACACTGGGCAAAAACGTGTGCGATACCATTTCCCATGGTACCCGAACCGATTACTGCAATTGATTTCATAAGTAATTCATTACGAGTTAAAAGCTTATTTATTTGGGTTTATATTGAAACTTACAGGTTCAATTTAGCTTTCAAAGCTAAGGTCTGAGGACTCCATTTCCAATTTCAACTGGAGGTTTCCAGACTTTGTTTGTCAATAAAATCCTACACACTTTGCAATTCTGATTACCTTTGAATACATGAAAGAATTAGGATTAATCAATCAACTTCCGATCATTAGATTTACTGACAACGGAGCCTACCTTGGTTTAAGTGATGGGTCTGAGGTGTTACTTCCCAAAAATTATCTAAAAGGAGAAGAAAAGGAAGGTGACTTAATCGAAGCCTTTATTTATACTGATAGCGAGGACCGCTTGGTCGCCGTGACAGACAGACCAAAAGCAATCTTGGATGAATTTGCTGTATTGGAAGCTAAAGAAATTACTTCTTTTGGGGTATTTATGGATTGGGGACTTTTGAAAGATTTGTTTGTTCCCAATTCAGAAATGGCAAAGCCCATGGTTCAAGGCCAAAAATATTTGGTAAGAGTTTGTTTGGATTATAGAACTAATCGATTGATAGGGGTAAGTAAATACCGAGAATTTATCTATCCAGCACCCAAAGACTATTTGCCAGGAAATAGCTGTGAAGGATTAATTTTTGATAAAACCGACCTTGGCTACAAAGTACTTTTAGAAAACAGATATGAAGGGCTCATCTACGCAAATGAAGTTTTTCAGCCCATTCAAATTGGAGAGATCAGGACCCTTTGGGTTAAAAAACGTCGAGATGATGGGAAGATCGACTTACAGCTATTACCTATAGGAAGAGAAAAATATGAGGAGGGTGCTGAAATGATTCTAAAACTTGTCCAAGAGAAAGGCTTCATTCCTTTGCACGACAAATCTGATCCCGAAAAAATCAAAGAGATGCTCGGCATGAGTAAGAAGCATTTCAAGCAATGCATCGGACAACTTTACAAAGCCCAAGAGATTATTATTCACGAAAATGGAATTTCCTTAAATCAGGATTAATACAATTTCAGAATATCGGTTGGTGTCTTGCAAAGAATTGCCTGATTCCGGAAAATGGCAATAGGAGATTTGATTAAATATGGGTGTCTAACCAAAATATTTAACCAACCTTCCTCATCCCAGTCTTTACCGGCAATAAGACGCTGATACTCGGGATGAGCCTTGTTTAGTAAATCCTTTGCTCGCAAGTGAAGCAACTTTAAAATCTGATCCCATTGGGTTGCAGTCATTCTTTCTCGAGTGATATCGATTTCATTGACAAACTTGGTAATGGCTTTTGCATACGCCTTAAGTTTGCTTATCGATGGGCTGATCGGCGCTATGATAGAAATAGAGCTCTGATGGATGAATTTTCATAGGGCTTATGATTTTAGTGTCTTATAAGTTAATGAAAAATATAAAATACTGAAATACAATATTTTGTGAGTCAAAAGATCGATCTTCAGAAATTTTCGCAGGAATCTAAATCAGAACTACCTGCCAATAAAAAGCTCAAGGAAAAGCTAAAGAAGACCAAGCCGAAAAACTTGGATGAAACTTTTCATCAATTGCACCAGCAAACTTTTGAAGAAATAGATTGCTTGGATTGCGCAAATTGCTGTAAAACGACGAGTCCTATTTTTCTCCAAACAGACATCGATCGATTAGCAAAGGTATTTAGAATGAAGTCCAGTCAGTTTATCGATACCTATTTGAGAAGGGACGAAGATGGTGACTATGTGCTGACTACTGCTCCATGTCCTTTTTTAAATCAGGACAATACTTGCCTTGTTTATGAAGATCGGCCGAAGGCTTGTCGTGAATATCCTCATACGGACAGGAAAAATATGCTCGGAATTTTAGACTTAACTCTGAAAAATACGCTCGTTTGTCCTGCTGTTTTCAAAATTTTTTACGAGATCGGCAAAGATTATAGGAAGTGAAGCAATACTTTTGCTTTTTTGGCAATCAAACCTATCAAAATAACTATGAAGTCAACGGATACTCAGTTTCTAGGAGTAGATGTGGGAGGCACCCACTTAAAAATTGGATTGGTCGACAAGGAAGGTAATATACTTGACTTTCAGAAGGAAGACACTACACCTTATAGAGATCATCCGGATGGATTTGGGACTTGTTTCGTGGATATCATCGGAAAGTATCTTGAAAAATATCCAGCAGTTGAAAAAGTGGGAATTGGTCTTCCTGGTATGATCACTAAGGATCGTTTGACTCCCTTAGAAATTCCAGCAATTCCAGGATTGAATAATTTCCCGCTAAAAACAAGCCTTTTAGAGAAATACAGCAACCATCAGTTTTTCCTTGAAAATGATGCGGCAGCAGCAGCGATAGGGGAGTTTTACTTCGGTAAAGGAGAAGTTTCCGACAATTTCCTTTTCATCACAATGGGAACAGGCATTGGAAGCGCACTTGTCTTGGATGGAGAAGTGTTTAAAGGTTCCAGAGGGAATGCTTTGGAAATGGGCCACATGCTTTCTCGAGGAAATGCTGGCTTGGAAACACTTGTGGGTAGAAATGGAATCCTTAGAATAATGGATAATCTGGTGTCTGCCTATCCAGAAAAAGCAGGAGAACTTGTTGGAAAAGAACTTGGAACGCACTTATTGGTAGATACAGCAAAGGCAGGAAACGAAGTTTCTTTGATGGTATTCAAAGAAGTGGCAGAAATCCTCAGTGAAGCAATTGTATCCACCATTCGGATTGTAGACGTGACCGATGTTTATTTCGGAGGAGGGATATCTGCCGGACTAGAATTTATGATGCCTACCATTGAGTACAATACCCGAAAATACTTGACCCCGTATTATGTCAAGGACCTCAAGCTCAAAAAAGCTACGCTTGAAAACAATGCAGGCACTTTAGGAGCAGCAGCCCTCTGCTTTATGGGTTCAGGGTTGTAATAGTTACTTCTGACACTTTACTGATCGCATTCATTCGAAAAAGAACCTTTAAAGGTTCTTTTTCCATTTCTACCCCCTCACAATCGCCAGAAGGCTCTAGGAAGTAATAGAAAAAACTTTGGCTTTTATCCATCAAATCCACGCGATCTGGTCTTCCAAAAGTCTTGATAATAGCTTGGTTATCGGCTCCTAAGAAGGAATTCTTGATTCCTTTAAGCTCCTCTAGGTCTTGCAATCGTAATCCTTTACAACCATACCGATCTGACTTCCAATTTTCAAGGTTAATTTTTCCAGCGTCTAAAGGACCACTGCAAGAAGCCAAGAAGAAAATGAAAACTGGAAGTGTCAATAGGAATCGTTTCATGGTAGTATATAATTTCAGCGACAAAGATCGTCGGATTTAGTTTCGAATTTTATTAATCAAAGGAATAAATTAAGAATAGAACTCCGAATTTTCTGATTAATTGAACCTCACGGAATTGCGATGAAAAGGTGGGGCCGGGAATTGATTTTCGTCCAAAGACCAACTTAAAGTCCGTCCTTCAGGTTTGACCAAATAGACTATATTAGCACCCAATTCATCAAAAGTTATGATTTACAGATTTGGAAAAGCCTTCTACTATCTCAGCGTGTTGGCATTTATATTCTTCTTACTTTATTTCTACTCTGCTCTTCCAGAAAAGGTGGGAATTGGAATTTCGGATGCAGGTGAAGTGAACCGAGAATGGGAAAAAGGAACCTTTTTCTACGGGATGATAGGTTCGTTTATTGTTCTCAATTTGGTTACTCTTTTTACTCCCAAATCCTTGGAAACCAAAGCCAATAAGAAGTTGCATCGATTGTTTCCCATTGGCGATGTGTATCGAGATTACTTATTGGGGTGGTTTTATTCTTTTGCAGGATGGATCAATTTGAGCTTGGCTGTTCTTGTACTCTATGTACACTCGATCAATAATCAAGAAGAAATCACAGTATCCTCTTTTACCTTTTGGTTTTATCTTTTGCCGTCCTTGCTTTTTATTTGGGTGATTGGACTATTCATTCTTTTAGTTGGCAAATTCAAATCTGTACAAGCGTCTTAAAAAGCTATGGCTGAACCAGTAAATTATACAGAAGATAGTATCAAATCCCTGGATTGGAGAGAACATATCCGACTCAGACCAGGGATGTATATTGGTAAATTGGGAGATGGA
Organism: Algoriphagus sanaruensis; assembly: GCF_001593605.1. GTDB lineage: Bacteria > Bacteroidota > Bacteroidia > Cytophagales > Cyclobacteriaceae > Algoriphagus > Algoriphagus sanaruensis. The sequence goes on from NZ_CP012836.1 coordinate 2,576,438, forward strand.
AGTGCCCAAGATGACGGGATCTATGTCTTGGTCAAGGAAATCCTGGATAACTCTATTGATGAGCATATGATGGGATTTGGCCGGACGATCGATGTCAAAATCTCCGAACACCGTGTCGAAGTCCGAGATTATGGACGTGGCATTCCTTTAGGAAAAGTCATCGATTGCGTATCAAAAATCAACACCGGGGGAAAATACGATTCAGGAGCATTCCAAAAATCCGTAGGTCTCAATGGAGTCGGTACCAAAGCCGTCAACGCACTTTCGGATTATTTCAAAGTTCAATCGTTTCGAGAAGGAGAAACTAAACTGGCGGAGTTCGAAAAGGGGATTCTGATCAATGATGCTCCGATAGAGAAAAGCACTGAGCGAAATGGAACTCGGACCACCTTCACACCGGATAATAGCATATTCAAAAACTACCATTTTATACCAGAATACCTTGAAAATCAGATTTGGAATTATGCATATCTGAACGCAGGTCTGACAATCAATTACAACGGGAAAAAGTATTTTTCTGACAAAGGTCTCTACGATTTGCTTTCCAATAAAATTGATGAGGAAAGCATTCGATATCCCATTATCCACTTAAAAGGAAATGATATTGAAATCGCCATGACTCACTCTGGGAGCTATGGGGAAGAGTATTATTCCTTTGTCAATGGACAATACACCACTCAAGGAGGAACTCACTTGGCAGCTTTCCGTGAGGCTATTGTGAAGACTATCCGAGAATTCTACAAAAAGGATTACGATGCTTCAGATATTCGTCAGGCTGTTGTAGCTGCGATTGCTGTACGGGTTCAGGAGCCGGTTTTTGAATCTCAAACCAAAACCAAGCTTGGCTCGCAAAATATTGGTCCTGATGGTCCAACGCTTCGAACCTTTGTCAATGATTTTGTAAAAACAGAACTGGACAATTACCTCCATAAAAACCCTGCGGCAGCGGATGCGATTTTAAAGCGAATCCTGCAATCCGAGCGTGAGCGAAAGGAAATATCAGGAATTAAAAAATTGGCTAATGAGCGAGCCAAGAAAGCTAATCTTCACAATAAAAAGCTAAGAGATTGTAGAATACACTACGATGATCCAAAAGGCGATGAGGACTTGAAAAATAAGACCATGCTTTTTATCACCGAAGGGGATTCGGCATCCGGTTCAATTACTAAGAGCCGAGATGTTCAAACTCAAGCAGTATTCTCACTTCGAGGTAAGCCGCTCAATTGTTACGGCATGACCAAAAAAGTCGTGTATGAAAATGAAGAGTTCAACCTCCTTCAGCATGCTTTAAATATTGAAGATGGCATTGAAAATCTCCGATATCGTAAGATTGTAATTGCTACGGACGCGGACGTCGATGGTATGCACATCCGTCTTTTGATCATGACATATTTTCTTCAGTTTTTCCCTGATCTTGTGAAAAATGGCCACCTCTTTATTCTGGATACTCCTTTATTCCGAGTAAGAAACAAGAAAGAAACCATTTACTGCTACTCTGACGAAGAACGGCAAAGAGCTATCCACAAACTTGGAAACAAGCCTGAAATCACTCGATTCAAAGGGCTTGGAGAGATTTCCCCAGAAGAATTTGGAAACTTTATTGGGGAGGATATTCGCTTGGATCCGATTATCCTAAATAAGGATACCAAAATTGCTGATTTGCTCTCATTCTATATGGGCAAAAACACACCTGATCGGCAAACCTTTATTATTGATAATTTGAGAATAGAGAAAGATTTGGCTTTAGATGATCCGAAGAAAGCGGAGGAGGAAGAAACTGAAGCTGCTTAAGATAATCGAAATCAACTCTATCCACTATGACTATGTATCCGGTTGGGATACCTAAAACAATTGAACTAGTACCTCATGAGTGACGAAACTATACTTCCGGAAGGATCAGATCAAAGTCTGCACGATTCAGTTCCTGTGACGGGAATGTATAAAGACTGGTTTTTGGATTATGCATCCTATGTAATTCTAGAACGAGCCGTACCTGCTATTGAAGATGGACTAAAACCTGTTCAGCGAAGAATTCTCCATGCCATGAAAGAGATGGATGATGGGCGATTCAACAAAGTGGCAAACATCATTGGTCAATCTATGCAATATCACCCGCATGGAGATGCTTCGATTGGCGATGCAATTGTCAATATGGGGCAGAAGGACCTTCTAATCGAGACACAAGGCAACTGGGGTGACGTGCGCACTGGTGATAGTGCCGCAGCGGCTCGATACATTGAGGCAAGACTTTCCAAGTTTGCCCTTGAGGTAGTATTTAATCCTCAAACCACCGAATGGCAACTTTCCTATGATGGAAGAAAGCGTGAGCCAATCACGTTGCCGGTAAAATTCCCTTTGCTTCTCGCTCAGGGAGTAGAAGGAATTGCAGTTGGACTTTCTACAAAAATTCTTCCGCACAACTTCCGAGAATTGATTGAAGGATCTATCGAAATCCTCAAAGGAAATAAAACCAATGTCCTTCCAGATTTCTTGACTGGAGGTATGGCGGACTTTTCAGAATACAATGAAGGTCTAAGAGGCGGTAAAATAAAAGTTCGGGCAAGAATTGAAGAAGAGGATAGCAAAACGCTCTTAATCAAAGAAATTCCATTTGGAACAACGACTGATTCTCTGATAGATTCTATCCTTAAAGCCAACGATAAAGGGAAAATCAAAATCAAAAAAGTCGTCGATAACACGGCTAAAGATGTCGAAATCCAAATTCAATTGGCTCCAGGAGTTTCTCCGGATGTGACCATCGATGCCTTGTATGCATTTACTGACTGCGAGGTTTCAATCTCTCCGAATGCGTGCGTCATTATTGATGAAAAACCGGTTTTCCTCACGGTAAATCAAATATTAGAATACAATACCCACCAGACCAAAGACCTTCTCAAAAGAGAATTGGAGATTCGGAAAGGTGAGCTGATGGAAAAGTTGCTCTTTTCCTCATTGGAGAAAATCTTTATCGAAAATCGAATTTACCGAGACATCGAAGAGTGTACCACTTGGGAGGCTGTTTTGGAAGCGATCGATAAAGGACTTGATCCATATAAGCCTGATTTTTATCGAGAAATCACAACAGATGACTTATTAAGACTGACTGAGATTCGAATCAAACGGATTTCTAAGTACGACTCCTTCAAGGCAGATGAATTGATGAAGCGCCTTCAGGAAGAATTGAAGGAAGTGAATTACAACCTCAAGCATCTTACAGAATTTGCCATCAAGTATTACCAAAACTTGCTGGAGAAATATGGAAAAGGTAGAGAGCGAAAAACCGAAATCCGAACCTTTGATACTATTCAAGCAGCAGTCGTAGCAGCCAACAATGCCAAACTTTATGTGAATCGAGTAGATGGTTTTGTAGGCTTCGGATTGAAAAAAGACGAATATGTCTGCGACTGTTCTGACTTGGATGACATTATTGCCATTCGGAAGGATGGTAAAATGGTAGTCTCCAAAATTCAAGAAAAGCTCTTCATGGGGAAAGACATTCTTTTTGTGGGAGTATTCCGAAAGAATGATGAGCGTATGACCTATAACTTGATCTACTTAGATGGTACTTCGGGCAGATCAATGGTCAAGCGGTTCCAAGTAGGTGGAATCACGCGCGACAAAGAATATGACCTTACCAAAGGAACTAAAGGTTCAAAGGTCTTATATCTTACTGCCAATCCAAATGGAGAAGCCGAGACTATTACTGTTTACCTTACTCAAGGAGCAAAAGCACGGGTAAAAGTATTCGATTTTGACTTTGCAGAAATTGAAATCAAGGGTAGAGGAGCTGGTGGAAATATTTTGACCAAGTACCCAGTTCGCAAGGTTCAATTTAAAATGGAGGGTAAATCCACACTTGGTGGGTTAAATGTATATTATGATCCTTCGGTAGGTCGATTGAATACTGATCAGCGAGGGCGAATTATCGGAAATTTCCTTGGAGATGATAAGATTCTCGTATGCTACAAAAACGGGGATTATGAATTAACTGGATTCGAATTGACAAATAGATTTGAGCCATCCGATGTGGTGCTTATTGAAAAGTTTGATCCAAATAAGGTGATATCTGCGATTTATTACGACGGTGGTACCAAGACTTACTTTGTGAAGCGCTTTCTGATCGAAACCACCACAGTTAATAAACGATTCAATTTCATTTCAGATCACAAACAATCCTACCTCAAAGTTGTCACTACCGACAACCAAGCCCAAGTTGAGGTTACAGTTCAAAAAGGGAAAGAGGAGGAAACGCTAGAGTATGATCTTGAAATGTTGATTGATGTAAAAGGCTGGAAGGCAATCGGGAATAAAGTGAGTGCTAACACAGTCAAGGAAATCAAATTAATTGTTTCTGAAAAAGCCCAAGATTCGGAATCAAATGATGAGGCGGAAGGGGATGAAGAAATCCTTGAATCCGATGAATCTGATGATTTGGAAATTGGGACTAAAATTGACCTCAGTCCAAAAAAGGATGACGAGGAACAATTGGGATTATTTTAATCGCATCCATGCAATATCCTGACGGATCAAACGAATTTGACCAAGGACTCTTGGATTATTTGGGTCAGTATATCACAGACCATAAAAAAGCGGTTATGGAGCGTGTTCTTGCGAAAAGGACCCGTTTCATAACCGTTGTTTTAGAGGACATTTTTAAACCTCACAATGCGAGTGCAGTCATTAGAACCTGTGATTGTTTTGGACTTCAAGATTTGCATGTCATTGAGAAAACCAATGAATACAAAGTCAATCCCTATGTCACTCGGGGAGCATCCCAATGGGTAGATATCCATAAATACTATTCTCCGGAAGGTTCATCTGTTCAAGCTTGTTTCAGCACTTTGCGAGAAAAAGGATATAGAATCTATGGCACAAGTCCAGATCCAGCATCCATCTCAATTCATGAGTTGCAACCCTCGGAAAAAATTGCACTGGTTTTCGGGAATGAACATGAAGGAATAAGTGAAGAGGTGAAAAAAAATGCAGACGGTTTGGTTCACATTCCCATGCTAGGATTTACAGAAAGCTTTAACATTTCTGTTTCCGCATCTATTTTTCTTTTTGACTTATTGAAAAAGGCAGAGAAGTTTAAACATTCTGATTTTTACTTAAGTGAGGATGAAAAGAACGAGCTCCGAATGAAATGGTATCGAGAGATTGTCAAACACTCTGATATCCATGAAAGGGTTTACAAAAATCAAGGTAAATCATAAACTCCCAGACTTCAGTTCTTTTTGTTGAATAGCTCCGAAAATGGGTTGGAGTTAGAGTTTGATCTCTTGTTTCTTTGACGTTGGCGTTGTTTTCGTTTTTGCTCCTTACTTTTCACCAATACAGTACGTGCTGAAATTCCTACCTGACCTCTGAAAAACTCTTCTCTTCCTGAAATATTAAAATTGGGCTTGTAGTCAAGAGAAATAACGGCATTTGCCATCGTCATTTCTATACCACCAATAAGATCAATACCAAACGTTTGATTTCCATAGGTATGGATAATTTCACGGGTTGCTTCATTTTTCAGAAAGCTTTCCTCATTGCCTAAAGCAAGACCAGCACCTAAATAGTAATTAAATCGCTTTGAAATAATTGGGCGATGGTTTTCAGCCAATAGCGAAAACGTGGTATTTCTGTTAAAATCAGTCTGAAGAATACCTTCCACAGTTAGGCGATCTTGAATTCGCTGTTGCAAGGAAATCCCAATCGTTCGGTTCAAATCGGAGTTTCCAAGACGCAAGCCAAAAGCTGTTCCATAACGCTGCGAAAAAGAGCTAAATGATCCCAGAAGAAAGCAGAAAAGAAGGATGGTTTTTAGGTAGTTCATGGTTTCAATCGAAAAGGAAAAGCATTTAATCAAATCCTATTCCAAGAATCAAATCTAGTAGAACATCAACCCTTGCTACATAAAGCAAAACTTTGAATTCAAAAAAAAAAGGTTGCCTAAGTGGCAACCCCAAACATGAATCAAAAGGTATCAGAGGAATTCCTCAAAAGCCTTTAGAAAATCTAAATCAAGCTTCTTGAATGGTGATTTTTTCGATTTTATCACCTGCTCTAATCGCGTCGATTACTTCAAGACCTTCTACAACTTTTCCAAAACAAGTATGATTTCGATCTAAATGAGCGGTGTTGGTTCTACTATGACAAATGAAAAACTGAGAGCCTCCTGTATTTCTTCCAGCATGCGCCATAGACAACACACCTCGATCATGGTACTGATTGTCGCCATCCAATTCACAATTGATTTTGTAACCTGGACCACCGGCACCATTACCTATTGGGCAACCACCTTGAATCACGAAATTTGGAATGACACGATGAAAAGTAAGTCCATCATAAAAGCCTTTATTGGCAAGATCTACAAAGTTCTGAACGGTATTTGGGGCGTCTTTTTCATAAAATTCCACCTTCATGGTACCTTTTTCAGTAATTATCTCTGCTGTTCTCATAAGAATAAAATCAATTTTGGGTTGTTCAGTTGAAACTAGTTTTATCGATCGCAAAAGTAGGCTTTTTCGGAAATAAAATTGGATAAAATTCCTAATTGAAATCAGACTCTTAAAAATCCACTTCCAATTAATTCAAGAATGCATCTTCTTTAACCATAAAAAATGCCCGATTTTCACCGGGCACTTGGTTATAGTTGGGTTTATAAATAATTACAATGGTCCTCCCATAAGCAACTCTTCATCCGCAAAATCCTTAAACTTTTCAAAGTTGATTTTAAAGGCTTGAGCAAGTTCCTTTGCCTGAAAATCGTAAGCGTCTTGATCTTTCCAGGTCTTTTTAGGGTCCAAAATATCGGAGGGAACTCCAGGACAAATTTTTGGAACGGCAAATCCGAAAAATTCATCTTTTCGATATGGAGCATAATCTAATTTTCCTTCTAAAGCTGCCGAAATCATCGCTCTTGTATAGGAAAGCTTCATTCTATTTCCTATTCCGTAGGGTCCACCTGTCCACCCGGTATTGACCAACCAAACATTGACATCATTATACTCCATTTTCTCCCCAAAAAGCTTGGCGTAAGCAGTGGGATGAAGCGGTAAAAAAGCGGCTCCAAAACATGCCGAAAAGGTGAGTTTAGGCTCTGAAATTCCCATTTCGGTTCCGGCTACTTTTGCAGTATATCCGGAAATAAAATGATACATCGTCTGACTTTTATTCAATTTTGAAATAGGAGGGATGACTCCAAAAGCATCGGCAGTCAGAAAGAAAATGTTTTTTGGAGCTTGTGTGACAGAAGGAATGACACTTGTTGGGATATGGCTCAGCGGATAAGCAGTCCTCGTATTTTCTGTGACTTGAGCATCCTGAAAATTGATCTCACGAGTACCTGGAAAAAATCGAGTATTCTCTACGATTGCGCCAAATTTAATGGCTCGAAATATTTCAGGTTCCTTCTCTTCGCTCAAATCTATAACCTTGGCATAGCAACCACCTTCAAAATTGAAGAGTGAATCACCATCCCAACCATGCTCATCATCACCAATCAATTTACGTTTAGGATCTGCTGAAAGCGTAGTTTTACCGGTTCCGCTCAAACCAAAGAAAATGGCTGAATCTCCATCCTCGCCGACATTGGCAGAGCAATGCATAGAAAGTACATTTTTCTGAAATGGAAGGATGAAATTCAAGGCTGAGAATATTCCTTTTTTCATCTCTCCCGCATAGCCGGTTCCTCCGATTAAAATAATCCGCTTGCTCAAATTAATAATGGAAAAATTTCCGTTTCGAGTGCCATCCAACTCGGGGGAAGCTTCAAATTGAGGAACACAAATAATGGTAAAGTCAGGTGTAAATTCGGTTAATTCTGCTTTATCCGGTTGTATAAACATGTTATGGCAAAATAGATTATGCCATGCTAAGGTGTTTAATACTCGAATTGAAAGTCGATGTCTAGGATCAGCTCCTGCAAAAACGTCTCGAACATATACTTCATGGTATTCCAAAAAGTACTTCATTTTTGAAAAAAGGGCATCAAACTTTTCCTCGTCAAAAGGAATATTGATGTCTCCCCACCATACACTGTCTTTGGTAGTTTCGTCAAAGACAATGTAGCGGTCTTTGGGTGATCTTCCGGTAAATTTTCCGGTGTCAGCCATAAGGGCACCTGTCGAAGTCAAAACTCCTTCTTTCCGAGCTAGCGAATGTTCCACTAGCTCGGCTGGACTCAGATTGTAATACACTTTTTCTTTTGCCTCAAAATTCAAAAAGGAGAGAGGCGATTGAATGGATTCCAGAACAAGGTCCTGCATAAATTTTGGGTTTATATACTGAAAATGGTTGAACAAAAATAAGAAATGAAATCAAAAACAAATATCAAAAAACCTCATTTTTTAGCTTTTCAATCGATTTCGAAGAAAAATCCAAAAAATATTTGGTGAGTGAAATTTGACTTTGGGAAAATGAAAATCTATTTTCTCAAAGACCTAAAAATCTGAAACCGATAAGCGAATCGATAAGGTCAATTTTTGCAATCAAGTGACAAAAAAGTTTATCATTGCAGTTAATTAAACCCAAATCATCTATCACTTGGAAAATCAAACAACTTCAGAATTTAGCGGGGGCACTGCATTTGGACATCCGAAAGGCCTGATGACTCTTTTCTTCACCGAAATGTGGGAGAGATTCAGTTATTATGGGATGAGAGCTCTTTTGATCTTATTTATGACCAAAGCCATCGCTGACGGTGGTTTAGGTTTTGATGATAAGACTGCAGGAGCAGTTTATGGTCTCTACACGATGGGAGTTTACCTTTTGGCTTTGCCTGGAGGTTGGCTAGCCGATCGTTTGTTTGGATTAAAGCAGTCCGTATGGTATGGCGGCATCATCATTGCGATGGGACATTTTATGATGGCTTTACCAGGGATTGATGGATGGATTAATGGCTATGACACAGCTAAAGTCAGTCTTAGCACCTTAGATACCACCTCCTTTTTCCTTGGCTTGATTTTAATTGTCTTGGGCACAGGCCTTCTTAAGCCAAATATTAGCTCTATTGTTGGTCAGCTATATCCGGCTGGAAGTTCCAAACGTGATGCAGGCTTTTCCATTTTTTACATGGGGATTAATATCGGCGGGTTTATTGCACCTTTGGCATGTAGCACAGTTGCTGAATTTGATATCCACATGGGATTTGGCTTAGCCGGCTTAGGGATGGTTTTCGGACTAATTCAATACAAACTCACTGGTAAGTCTTTGGAAAGATATGGAGAAGCTCCTTTGGTTTCTACTCCGTCAGAAAAAGTGGCTCAATCCAAGTTGAAAAAAGTTTCTTCTTGGATTGGAATAATCACTGCTGCTGTGGTTGCAGTATTATTTACAGGTGTCATCCCTATCAATGCGTCAGCAATTGCGAGTGCCTCAGGTACTGTAATCGCAGTAGTAGCCTTTGGATATTTGGGATATGTCATCGCGTTTGGAGGTCTTAAAAAATCCGACAAAAATAAAGTAGGAGTAATCGCAATCTTATTTATCTTCTCTGCAATGTTCTGGTCTGGCTTTGAGCAGGCTGGTTCCACACTTAACCTTTTTGCAGAACGTTTCACAGATCGAACTATCCTAGGCTGGAATATCCCAACCGGATATTTCCAATCAATCAATTCCCTATTCATCATCATCTTCGCCCCATTCTTTGCTGCGATTTGGGTATGGCTGGGAAGAAAAAATCTTGAGCCTAGTTCTCCATTAAAGTTTACCATTGGTCTATTGTTACTAGGCCTTGGTTTTTTTGTGATGTATTTCGCTACAAAAATTGCCGCATCGGGTGAATTAGCAGCTCCAAGCTGGCTTATAATAACCTATATGCTTCACACCTTCGGTGAGTTGAGTTTATCTCCTGTTGGACTATCCTTAGTAACCAAACTAGCTCCAAATGGCTATGGTGGACAAATGATGGGAATCTGGTTCCTTTCTGTGGCTCTAGGAAATCTATTTGCTGGTCTAATTGCTGGTGAGGCAAGTGGCGGAACTGAGGAAGGACTTGCAGCAATGCCTGACCAATTTATGATGATCGTTTATACTGTAATTGGATCGGCTGTAATTCTATTTTTACTTAAGCCAATTCTTCGAAAGATGATGGGAGAGGTGCACTAAACCATGAATTACTAATTCCTAAAAAAGGCTACTTTAGAAATCTAAAGCAGCCTTTATTTTTTCCTAGTGAGTGAGAAGAATCTCAACGCCTATTCAATCGTGCATTTAACTTTTGAAGGGATGATTTTCGAAATAAAGATCAAATCAAGGTATCCATTCAACCAAAAGTTCAGTAATCAGCTTTCCTAGGTCTAATATTGATAGTGATAATCCAATTACTCTATTCCAAATTAAAGGACGCTCTAACGTCATTTTTGCTTTTCTGATTATCCGCATTTTACCACTAACTAAATGAATGAGGGTTTGAAAATCCATTTCAATTGCTGTTGACTGTCGTCAGTGGTCAGTGGACTAATATCCGAAACATACGGAACCTGAAATTCACCTACTCGCAGAATTACGGATATTAATATTAGCTTCTATGGAGAAAGAAAAGTAACCGAATAATTCACTTCGAATGTTTCAAAATAGGAGCGAATGATTGTCCAAAATCATTCTTGTATAGAGAAGATAAAGCCTTTACCTAGTTGATTATGGCTCACAAAAGAAGGAAAACAGTTTTCAGCAAATGGAATTGAATTACAATTTGATTTATTGAGGGTACTACGAAAAACGCAAAAATCAAGATTGTTTAAATGGCCCTATTTCCTTGATTGAAACAGCCTACTTTATTTTGATTCAATTTTGAACTGGATATAAACAAAAAAGACAGCTACCGGAAAGTAGCTGTCTTTAAAGGATTAACCCTTGAGGATTAATTCAAGAACTCGTCAAATGTCAAGCTTACAAAGTACATGGTACCAACTGTTGGGTTACCCCAAGCTTGACGATATCCGTCATTAAACAAGTTGGATCCACCCACTTTCAAGATTGATTTTAAGCTCTTCAACTTGTAGCTTAATTGCGCATCAAACGTTCCGAATGCTGGCATTACAGACTGCTGAGAAGCAGAAACTGCTGGTCCTACAAAAGAAGACTGCCATACGAATTCACCCTGCCATCTGTAAGACAATGCAAAACCAAGATTCTTTACTACTTCACGGTTTGCAAAATTGAATACATAACGATACTCAGGCGTATTGAAAGCTGGCTGGAAACCAGTCTCAGCAAGTTCGCTTAGGTTAGAAAGGGTGTTGAAGGAAACATTACCACCGATTGAATAATTCTTTGGCAATTTGTAATCCATACCCAATGCCCAACCCCAAGAACGGATAGTTTCAGTTCTGTTTACAGGAATTGAGAATACATTTCTAGTATTTGCTGAAAGCAAGTTCAATCCTAAAGCTGATGCTGGATTAGCTGGATTTGGAGCAGCATCTTGGATCAAAACTTGACCGCCGATGAAGTTTTCAAACTTGTTGAAATAAGCATAAGCATCAACCAATAAGCGATTAGAGAAGAGACCTTTGTAGCCAATCTCATAAGATTTTACTCGCTCAGGCTTAAACTCAGTCAACTGGAATGAAGTCAACTTGTCCTGATTTGCTTGAGCCGCAAATAAAGGCACCAATTGAGGCAAAGCAGCTGTAATGAATGCCTGAATAGCAGCAGGATCATTTGGCAATTGACCAGCAGCGATTGCAGCAGCAGCTCTTCGTTGTGCTTCTTGGAAAGCTAGCTGTTGGATAGCTGGATTCTGAGTAGATGCAAGGAATGCAGCTCCATAAGCAGACACCGTAGAAAGTGAATAAACAGGGTTATTGCTGAAATTATATCGATCTCTGAATAATGGCAATCCACCTAACAAGCGAGCTTGCGGAGTTACTAGGTCAATGTATTGATCCTGAGTGGTAGGAATTCTAAAGCCAGTCTGGTAAGATGCTCTGAAGTTGTGATTTCCTGCAGAATAAACCCCAGAAACACGTGGAGACCACTGTCCTTGGAAGTTTTCGTTCTTATCGTAGCGAACAGATCCTGTCAATTTGAATTTATCATTGAACATTCTCTTCGCACCTTGAATGTATCCTCCGTATTCTTTGATTCTAAATTCATCACCATTCTCATCAACAGCGAAAAGCGTTTTCTCAGAGTTCAAAGCATAGATTCGGTAGTTAGCACCGATTACAAAATCAGCCCATTTGATGTCCTTCAACTGATAAGAACCTTCTACGTGATACAAGTTTGTTTTATCGACAAACTGAGATCCGATACGACGAGGAGCAGTTTGGAATTGACCTGGGATAGGAGTAGAGGTAGTGGTTGCCAATGCCTGTCTGAAAGCGTCTGTTCCAGGAACTAGTCTTCCTTGATCTGCCACGCCTCTCGCCGCTGCATGAGCTACGTCATCGCTAGCACCTTGTAGTTTCGCCTGAGCAAATGCTCCTACATACTGACCAAACCAAGTTTCGGAAGGCTTCCAAGCTTCGTTGATCGCATTTGCAGCAATACCTACGGCAAAAGCATCTCCAGATCTCTCCTGAGTGGTATATGCTCTTAAATACCAATGAGAACCTCTCAATTCAGCCTTATACTGGCCTAGATTAAAATTGGCGATAGAATATCTATCTGCACCTGTGTAAACAGTAGTTCCAAATCCATAATTTCCTTGGAAAATTGCTTCCACTCGGTCATTTAATCTCCAATGAAGTGCGGCATTCAATTTCAAGGACTTAGTTCCATAATCAGCCAAATCGCGTTCAGCATATCCAGTTCGTGATACTTGAGTCTGAGGAATGATTCCCAACGCTGCAGAAGGCAACAACCCTAATGAAACAAGCGATTGAGCTACTGAGAACATGTTTTGAGAACTTTCATCCCCATAAGTATTTACTCCATTATATCCTGGGTTAGTAGCTCTAGTTCCAGAAAGTCCAAATCCATTAATCAAAGATTGGTCACGGAAGTCATTAGCTTGCCAGTCATCTGCTCTGAGGTATCCTACATTTACTTTGAAAGCAACCTTATCGCTAAATGCTTTTGCATATCGTGCGCTGAAATCATAAAATCCTGTGCTAGGATTTGATCTTGAACTTTCGTTCATAATTCCAGATTTCACACTTGCAGAAAGACCTTGATATTGGAAAGGGTTTTTTGAATTCATCAACAAAATACCATTGATGGCATTTGGTCCATAGAGTGCAGAAGATGCACCTGGAAGCAATTCAACACTTTCAAGATCCAATTCAGAAATACCTACAATATTACCTACCGAGAAGTTAAGACCTGGAGCCTGGTTGTCCATACCGTCAATCATCTGAACAGTTCTAACGTTACCATTTGCGTTAAAACCTCTTGTATTGAAGGATTTAAAGGTCAAAGATTGGGTAGACATTTCTACCCCTTTCATATTATTCAAAGCGTCATAGAAGGAAGCCTGAGGCACTTCACGAATCGCGATGATGTCCATTTTCTCCACAGAAACTGGAGATTTCAAAATACTTTCTTCAACCCTAGAAGCAGAAATAACCACCTCTTGTCCAAGGATGGAAGATTCTGAAAGGGAAATCGAAAGATTAGAAACTCCTCCTGTAATCTCTACTTCTTGGGAATTGTATCCCACCATAGAGAACACCAAAGTAAAAGGAGGTTCTTGGTTGACATTAAGGGTAAACTTACCAGACAGGTCCGTGATTGTTCCAATCACTTTGCCCTTAACGATAATATTTACACCGACTAAAGTCTCCTTGGTTTCTGAATCAGTCACCGTTCCGGAGATCGTTGTTTGGGCCAATGCAATTGAGCTTCCAATGGAAACTAGCAATGCAAGTGTAAACACTGAGGCCCAAATCCTCTTGGTAAAACTTTTCATAGGCTATTTCAAATTAATTTTAGGATGATTTTGAGTTTTTGGTTTTTGCCTAACACTAAGGCGAAATTTATATCAAAAACCCAATTTCCAATACGTAGGGATTAAAAAATTTTAACTCTTTAAGTGATTGATAATTGCCATTCTTGGAAACTTTCATCCTTCCAAATGAAAATAAGAAAAAATTAAGGCAATCTTTTACCGCTTTTTTTATGAAAAGATCATTTGGTTAAAAATTCAAAAATTGATCTTTTTTTTAATTCAATAAAAAAGCCTGAACAAGTTCAGGCCGTATTAAATCGTAAAAAACTCACGAATTTTTCCTATTTTCTTCATTCACATGTTTGACCATTCGATCACACAAGTCTTTCATTTCTTCAGCCATGTATTCATCTCCGGTACTATTTAGAATCGTTTGAGCCATACCGCCGATGATATCAATATAAAATCGCTTCATTTCTGCCACCGACATATCATCTGTCCATAGATCAATACGAAGCGTTGAATGATTCAAATTATCCCACACGTTCAAACTGACGCTTTTCGTAGATTCAAGACCTTCTCCTTCTTTATCTGAAGCATCCCATTCGATGGATTTGGGCAGGTTATTTTCATCTAAGGTTACTTGGAACTTTATTTCTGATTGTTTCATAGTCTAATTTCTATTTCTACTCTTTCCCAATTTTTAGTGAGGCAAAGTTAATCGAATCTCATTTCAGGAACTTCCCCTTCAATGATCAATTTTCCACTAGTCTTTGATTTAATTTCCTCAATACTTACTCCAGGGGCTCTTTCCTTTAGGATAAATCCTCCTTCCGGAGAGATTTCCAAAACTGCCAAATCAGAAACAATTTTTTTGACACATTTAATTCCTGTGATCGGCAATGTACATTCCTTCAGAAGTTTGGATTGCCCATCTTTGGAACAATGCTGCATGGCAACTATGATATTTTTGGCAGAAGCGACCAAATCCATTGCTCCCCCCATTCCTTTTACCATCTTACCTGGAATCTTCCAATTCGCAATATCTCCCTGCTCAGAAACCTCCATGGCTCCCAATATGGTCAAATCCACGTGGCCACCCCGAATCATCGCAAAAGATTCTGCAGAATTGAAAAGGACCGAACCCGATACCATGGTAATGGTTTGCTTACCAGCATTAATTAAATCCGGGTCTACCTGGTCTTCAGTAGGGAAGGGGCCAATACCCAATAATCCGTTTTCTGATTGCAAAACGACTTCAAGGTGGGAAGGAATATAATTAGCAACCAAAGTGGGGATCCCTATTCCTAAATTGATATACTGCCCATTTTTTACTTCTCTTGCGATTCGCTGGGCTATTTGTTCTTTCGTTAACATTTGGGTTTCTGGTTTATTCGACTTGAATTCAAAAAATGACAATTAATAGAATCAGCGGGAAATTGTACGCTGCTCTATTCGTTTCTCATAGTCTTCTCCTTGAAAAATCCGCTGTACATAAATTCCAGGCGTGTGAATTTGATTAGGATCTAATTCCCCAACTGGAACTAATTCTTCCACTTCTGCTATGGTAATTTTACCAGCAGCCGCCATCATAGGATTGAAATTTCTAGAGGTACCTTTAAAGATTAAGTTGCCGGCTGTATCACCTTTCCAGGCCTTAATCAGAGAAAAATCAGCGATCAACGCTCTTTCCATCAAATAAAGCTTACCATCAAACTCACGTGTTTCCTTTCCAATTGCTACTTCTGTACCCACCCCAGCTGGTGTAAAAAAAGCAGGGATTCCTGCTCCTCCAGCCCTTACTCGCTCAGCTAAAGTTCCCTGAGGAATCAATTCAACTTCCAATTCTCCACTCAACAACTGACGTTCAAATTCTGCATTTTCACCTACGTAGCTCGAAATCATTTTTTTGACCATCTTTTTCTTCAAAAGAAGGCCAATTCCAAAATCATCCACACCAGCATTGTTAGAAACAATGGTGAGGCCTTTAATTTCTCGATCGAGAAGCGCTGAAATGCAGTTTTCTGGAATTCCACTAAGGCCAAAACCTCCCATCATCAAGAAAGCACCATTAGGAATATCGGCGACTGCCTCTTGTGCATTTTTTACGGTTTTATTGATCATTTATATTGGGTTTATATAGATGCAAAGGTAGATTACTCCTAACTTTTTTTTCAAATCCGGTCTGTAGAAGCCATTAAACTTTGAACTTAAAGTAAGGATTTGGCGGTCTTTTGATCTTCGATCAATTGTTTTTTTAAGGCTTCAAGCCCATCAAATTTTTGTTCCTCGCGAATAAAATCTCTGAAATAAACTGTGATCAGTTTATTGTACAGATCACCTTGAAAATCAAACAAGTGAGTTTCCACTGTTTTTTTGGTACCATCTACAGTAGGTCTATTTCCAATATTCAGCATGGCCTTGTAGAGTTGATCTTCCACTTTTGCCTCGACAGCATAAACCCCGTCTTTGGGAATAAGTTTGTAATTATTGGGGACGTGTATATTGGCAGTAGGAAAACCTATCGATCTTCCAATTTGCTGTCCCTTTACCACTAACCCATTCAATTCGTAGGGACGGCCTAAATACAAGTTGGCAGTTCGGATATCCCCAGATTCCAAGGCCTTACGAATTTTCGTGCTGGAAACACCAATTTCTTCTACATCCTCCCGGGAAATCTCCTCCAATTCAAAACCAAATTCTTGACTATGCTGCTGCAAATATTCAAAGCTACCTTCTCGATTTTTCCCAAAGCGGTGATCATATCCAATTACCAGCTTTCGAGTATGAATTCGATCAATTAGAATTTGTTGGATAAATTCTTTAGAACTCATTTGAGAAAAATCCTGAGTAAATGGAATCGTAACCAGATGATCTATTCCAAATTGCCGCAACAAATTTGCTTTTTCCTCAAAGGTGGATAGCAATCTCAGTTGATGATTATGGGGATGAAGAACCAATCTTGGATGAGGCCAAAAAGTAATCAGGACGGTTTCTCCTTGAATTGATCGAGCGATTTCACGGATTCGCTTCAGAATTTTCTGATGTCCCAAATGGACTCCATCAAAAGTCCCCGAAGTGACCACGGCATTAGAAACGGGTTCAAACCCTTCTAATCCTTCATAGATCTTCATGCTTGCGAAGTTTTATTTCTTCGATAAGTTCTGGCAATTCTTTAGCATCCGCTAAAAGAGATGAACCGATTCGAGTCCGACATAAAGATTTCATATATGCTCCGACTTCAAGCAAATCTCCCAAATCTCTTGCAATGCTTCGAATGTAAGTACCCTTCGAACAAACAATTCGAAAGTCAATTTCATTATTTTCAAAACGAGTCACCTCAAACTCACGAACTTCGACAGGCCGAGGCTCCATTTTCACTTCCTTACCAGCACGTGCCGCTTCATACACTCGTTTGCCATCGACTTTGATGGCGGAGTGCATTGGTGGAACTTGAAGGATAGACCCGGTCAATTGTTTGACTGCTTTTTGTACGTCCTCAAAGGTTATCCTACTTGGGTCAGCTACTGGAATGACCGGCTTTTCCAAATCAAATGATTCAGTGGTCTCACCAATCACAAAAGTGCCGGTATACTCCTTTTCTTGCCCCATAAATGACTCTATTTGCTTGGTCATTTTTCCAGCACAGACTATTAGAAGACCAGTCGCCAAAGGGTCTAACGTACCGGCGTGGCCAACTTTTTTGATTCGAAGTGCATTTCTGACTTTTTTGACCACATCAAATGAGGTCCATTCCAAAGGCTTATTGATCAGAAATACTTCTCCGTAGGGTTCTTCTTGCATGTTTTTGTATTTCCTGAATCCAGTTCAGGTTTCAGTTTTTTTCCTCAGACTTTGCAAAAATCGCATAGAATTCGAAAATGAATCCAGCAAAGGTGACAATTGGTCCCAAGGTTAGTCCTAGAAATCCGTTGCCATGAGGGGCACTGTCTAATCCAATCAGAATAAATCCGAAAACGATCATGGCAAGACCGATTAGCATCAGTCTATAGTTTTTACGAGAAAAAGGAAAGGAACTTTTATTCATGATTAGTATAGTTCGTCCAAGGACATGTTTAAATACTTATTGACAGCTCTCAAGGTACTCAGAAGTGACAGGACTCCACCTACCACTACCAAAACCCCAAATAAGATCAGCATTAATTCGATGTTTTGAAGTGCGGAAAAACCTTCAATATTGGCTTTGGTATATTCTACCAAACCAAACAAAATACCAGAAGCAAGGGCTCCAGAAAGCATTCCAAAAAACCAAGCTCTAACCAAAAAAGGCTTTCGAATAAATGCCCGAGTTGCTCCTACCAATTGCATGGATCGAATAAGGAACCGCTGAGAAAACAGAGCCAACCGAATGGTATTGTTGATCAACATGACCACCGTAATGATCAAAATCATAATAAATCCACCCAGAACCAAACTGATTTTGATAAGATTCTTATTGATTGAATCGACCAAATCAGTCATGTATGAAACCTCAAATACTCCGGGAATAGCTTCTAGTTCCTTTGCGATTTCGGCAAGTTGCTCAGACGTTTGAAACTCCTCGGCCACTGCTAAAACATAGCTGTCGCGTAATGGATTGTCCTCCAAGAATTTGGTAAAATCCTCACCTGTGCTTTCAATGAAGGTAGCAGCAGCCTCCTCATCAGAAATAAATCGAATTCCAACAGAATCAGATTTAAATCCTATGAATGGTCGACCTGCTAGATTTTGCCCAATTTTCTTAAGCTCACTTTCTTCCAGGTCCTTTTCCAAAAAGATTTGCATTTCAATATTCTCCCGGATCATTTTAGTCAAGGAGCGGGCTTGGATCAAAATCACACCAAACAAACCCACTATTAATAAAGATAGGGTAGTACTGAAGAGCACACTGCCAAATTTGAAATGTCCGAGCGTTTTCTTTTGTCTGGATGATTGGGCCATAGTTGGGAAATTCAATTCAAAAATAGGAAAGCCAAAGACAATTAACCAATCGATGTGCCAGAAAGGACCGGAATTACCTTTTCTCCTGCAATAGCCCAAATTCGATCTTGAGATTTTACATTTATCAGGGCTAGGCCTGTAAAATTTCCAAAGCTGGGAAGAATTAAAGTGTTTCCTGACTGATGAAAACAAGGTACTCGGACAGATTGCCTCGCTTTACCTTTGATCCGAATCCCAGGATGAATATGACCACAGATATTTAAATGATCACTCAGAACATGTTCAACAGGCTCATGAGAAAGAAGAAGTGGCCCAACTTGTATGGGTTTTGGGTGCAGAGTTAGAATTGAGTTTGCATAAATCGCTTGAGGAAGAATATCATGATTGCCTTTGACCAAATGAAACTGTGTTTTTGGAAAAAGTTCCAGCCATTCTTTAAGATCAGTCCAAGCTTCGTTCCAATCACTATGGAATAAGTCTCCTAGAAAATAGGTGTGTCTCGGAATTAGATCAGAATGTAATTTTGATAAACGCTTCCAGTCTTGATCATGAATGGGCTCTGGTATTGGAATACCAGACTTTCGAAAATGTGCTGCTTTTCCCAAATGCAAATCAGCAATCAAAAGAATTTTCAAAGAATCAATCCAAACCGCCTTTTCTTTCAATAGCACCATTTCCAATCCATCAAATTCTAATACGGATTGAAAAAGCTCCCCTTCGATTTTTTTGACCTCTTCCATAACAATTTCAAATCTATCCGTATTTACCTTTTGTTAAGGTTTATTTTCATGAAAAAAAGACAGTTTGCTTCACTCATTGCAGTTATGCTTTTGACCATCAGCGTCAAAACTTTCGCCCAATCTGAAAGTGCCATTTTAGGGGTTTGGTATAACACTGAAAAGACCGCCCAGGTTGAAATTTTAAAAACGGGTAACAAGTTTATCGGAAAAATTATCTGGCTAAAAGATCCAAATCCAGATGGAAAACCAGCCTTAGATAAAGAAAATGGAGACCCTCAACTGAAAAAAAGACCTTTAATGGGCTTACCGATTTTGACAGACCTTACCTATTCGAATGGAATCTGGAAGGGTGGAGAAATCTATGATCCTAAATCTGGAAAAACGTATTCCTGTGAACTCAAACTCAAATCACCTGAAGTACTGGAAGTGAAAGGATATTTGGGTTTTTCATTCGTAGGCAGGACAGTAGAATGGACGAAGGCCAAGCGATAATGTCCAATATAAAATAGAAGAGGGGCTGTAGGCCCCTCTTTTTTATTACCAAGCGATTCCGTAATCATCGCCATAATTACTCGATCCTCCCCAAAACGTTCCATGTTTCCAATCAAACCAAATAGCATTGATTGGGCCTGAAGTTTTATTCCAAAAATCCATGGAATATCCTCTTTTGAGCAAATCTTTTCTTACCCAATCTGGGGTGTCTACCCGAAGGGTTATTGCCCCTGGCCTAATTTCATGATCACCAAACGAGCTTTGCATTTGATAGGAATTAAAATTGGGTGCTTCTGTCGCTTCTTGAATTTCCATTCCAAATTCGACCACATTTAAGAATAGCTGCAATAAATTTTGATCTTGAGAATCTCCGCCTTGAACGGCAAAAGAAAGGAATGGCTTTCCATCCTTCATAGCCAAACTAGGTGTTAACGTTACTCGAGGTCTTTTTCCTGGCTCAGGTAGATTATAAGGATTTAAGTTTGGATCAAGTACAAAGCTTTGCATCCGTTGAGATAGCCCAACTCCTGTATTCCCTGCGATAACTGCAGGTATCCAGCCACCACTTGGAGTAACAGAAACTACCCAACCCTCCGCATCAGCAGCTTGAACCGAAGTAGTTCCTTTTTGAAAATCGATCAAAAATTCTTCATCTACATCTTGGTTGATTTCATTCTCTGAGCGAGAAGCCATGGCATTTTTCGTCTTCGATAATATTTCCAAGTTTGGATTAGTTTCCCCTTGGAATGGGTAGGGATCACCAGCCGTAATACTTGGATTATTTCGATCTCCAATCAATTTTGCTCTTTCCTTCGCGTATTCCTTAGAAAGTAAGCCTTTCATAGGAGACTGAACGAAAGCAGGATCACCGTAATAAAAATCACGATCCGCGAAAGCCAAACTCATTGCTTGATATACGGTATGGATATAATTAGCTGAATTATACCCCATCGACTTCAAGTCAAAATTCTCCAAGATATTCAAGGATTGAAGTAGGGCAGGGCCTTGGGTCCATTCCTGAAGTTTGTAAACTTCAATTCCTTTGTAATTGACATGCAGAGGTTCTTCGATTTTTACTTTCCAGTTTGCTAAATCTGATTCTGTAAATAGACCACCTTGTTCTCGTGTTCCTCGAACAATTTCTTTGGCAATATCACCTTTGTAAAACCGATCATAGGCTGCATAAATGGCATCCTTTCTCGATTTACCAGCCTTCAATGCTGATCGTTCCGCCTCAACCAACTTTGCCAAGGTTTGATACAGATCTTCTTGAACAAAAATTTCACCCGCTACAGGTCCCTCATGTTCTTCTCCCAAATGAGGTAAAAATACCTTTTTAGAATAAGGCCACTGCTTGATTCTATTTTTTTGAGCTTCGATCGTATTGGAAGTTTGCGCCTCCATTGGGTATCCTTTAGCTAGGTCCATGGCTGGTTTTAGCACTTGTTCAAGACTCATGGTGCCATACTCAGCAAGCATGGTCATGATTCCACCTGGAGTACCCGGAGTGGTTGCAGAGAGTGGACCGTATTGAGGAGGATAATCCATTCCTTGCCCTTTGAAAAATTCAACAGTTGCACCGGTTGGGGCATACCCCAAAGCATTAATAGCGATAACCTTTTTTTCTTTAGGATGATAAATCAAAGCTTGAGTTTCCCCACCCCAAGAAAGTACATCCCACATGGTCGAGGTGGCAGCAATCATAGCACAAGCAGCATCTATAGCATTTCCTCCTTGGTTAAAGATTTGCGCTCCGGCTGTAGCAGCAAGAGGCTTACCAGTAATTGCCACCCAGTTTTTGCCATGAAGGGTGGGGCGATTGTTAGGTGTTGTTCCTGCACCAAGACCTGGAAGTCCTTGTGCCAACCCTTTCCAAGAAAGGATTAAGAAAACAAATAGGTAGATTTTTCTCATATCGAGCGATTAATTGGTTTTTGCTTCATCTAATAATTGGCTCATGATGGGTACAAAGCCTGGGAATTTGGAATTGAAATGGGTAAATAACTGAAAGATCGAACTCGGATCGGAAACCTTCAGCTGATTCGTTTCTGCAAATTCTTCCATCTCAGATTGTAGGTCTCCAAAAATGGGAAACAAGTCTTTGCGCTTTTTCGGAATCAGAAATAAATCCTTTCCCTTCAGATAATAGTATTTATTCCGCTTTACAATTTGATCATTGCGATTTCCAACCATTAGTGCCGTATTGTAATTGGATTCTTTGAAAATGGCAAACGTTCTTCGCATCAACGGTAATTGTCCCTCGACCAAAACCTCAAAAAATCCTGATATCGGCACTCCATCTTCTTTAAAATCCATTCCATTTACAAAATACCGTGGGACTTTATAGCTACTGTCCATCCATACAATATTCTGAACTCGGATTCCTTGAATGGTTGAAACCAGCATCTTTTCCGGTTCCATTAATTCAAATTGGTTGGCATTGATATTATATCGGACTCTAAAGCCTTCTAATACTTCCATATCTCGGTACAAAAGGATAGAGGCTAGGTTCCATTTATTATCCAAATAGAAATTGCCTTCCACACGCTTTGGCTCAGGAGGAATGCCATACACCATATTTCCTCCAATAAAATTTGGGCGCTCAGAAAGTAATCTACTGACATTCGCAGAGCGGATAGTCTTTTGAAGTGCTGCTCCTGTACCTTCACTCCCAAATCGGATCATGGAAATTACTCCCAAATTCAAATCCTCATTCAGTTCAATAATTCGCTCAAATCGGTTGTAACCGGGATAAGTGATGGAAATGGTGTATTTTCCAGATGTAACATTTTCTAATAAAAAACCTCCTCCTCCGATACTTTGGGTACCGTAGGCAGTATTTCTTAAAATCACCACCGCATCTTGAAGACTCTCTTTTGAATCCTCCGCGACTATCCTTCCTCTGATTTCAAATGTTTGTCCAAATAAAGGTCTTTGGATAAAAATTAAAGCCAAACTCAAGAGAAAACCTGTAAAATATATCTTCATCTTTTCTTCAAATTTACTTTCAATATACTTCAAACTTTTAATTCAAAATAGGGACGATATGTTCGTAGATTGGTCCTGAATAAAAAGTAATTCGGCAATTTCTCTATCTTTGAAAAACACGGAAAACTTCATTTCCTCTTTTTGATCACATAACCATCACCACAACTTGGATTTCTCTTCATTTCAGTTTGAATCTTCCTTACAAGAAGGTTTGGATTCCATGGGCTTTGACCAGCCTACCCCCATTCAAGAATTAGCTATCCCCGTAATTCTGAAGGGAAAAGACCTAATTGCATGTGCACAAACAGGCACAGGAAAAACTGCTGCATTCATTTTACCCGTTTTACATAAAATTGCCCAATCAGGCTCAAGCAAGCTCAACACCTTAATTTTAGCCCCAACCCGTGAATTGGCCATTCAGATTGATCAGCAAATTCAAGGCTTTGCCTACTTCGTGGGAATCAGTTCAATTCCCATTTATGGGGGAGGAGATGGGATTATCTGGGAACAACAGAAAAAAGCGCTAGAATCAGGAGCCGAGCTTGTGGTAGCTACTCCAGGAAGATTAATTGCTCTTCTTGCAGGAGGTAAAATGGACCTTAGCAGCCTCCAGCATTTAATCTTGGACGAAGCGGACCGGATGATGGATATGGGGTTTTCAGATGATATTTTAAAAATCGTCAATTACCTTCCAAAAGACCGGCAGACGATTTTATTCTCAGCGACCATGCCTCCCAAAATCAGACAATTCAGCATGAAAATCCTCCAGAATCCGGAGGAAATTACGCTTGCTGTAGGAAAAACTGCCGAAGGAGTTACTCAATCCATGTATTCCGTTTACGATGAGCAAAAGGAAGAGCTCGTTCGTCAAATTCTATCTCAAAAAAATTATGAAGCAGTAATCATTTTCGCTTCTACTAAAGAAAAAGTAAAAGCGCTTTACAAGGTTCTACGAAAAGATTTTGATGTCCAAGCCTTCCATTCTGATTTGGAGCAAATCGAACGTGAAAAAATCATGGCCGATTTCAAAAATCGCCAAGTCAAAATCCTGATCGGTACGGACATTATTTCAAGAGGAATAGATGTTGTCGGTATCGAATTGGTCATCAATTTTGACACTCCAGGAGATCCTGAAGATTATGTCCACCGAGTGGGTCGAACTGCTCGTGCTGATAAGGAAGGGGAGGCAATAACATTTGTAAATCCTAAGGATCAGCGGAAATTTGAGCGAATCGAGCAGTTGATCGGTATGAAGGTACCCCAAGTACAACTTCCAGAGTCTCTGGGAAAAGGTCCGGAAATTCACATTTCAAAATCATCAAAATCCGAAGGAAAAGAACAGTTTTCTAAAAAGAAAAAGACTAAGAAAAAGCCCTCTGGACCTAGACCAAATCAAGCTGATGATGTCAAAAAGCAAGCCTCAGCTTCAAGTCCTGCTACTCCTAAACCTTCGACTGAACAATCGACTCCAAAAGAATCTACCCCCAGCCGTTTTGGTCAACGTAGGAACGTGATTGATGATTGATTTTTAAGAATATAGCATTGGTTTTTTTCCTTCACAAAAGTTACCTTCCGTGACTTTTGGATTTTTAAATTTTCAACTCATGCAAACTGTTAAACTTAAGTCGAAGGGTTCTCAGGTAGAATACCTTCAGGAACTTTTGGGGAAAATTGGCTATGACCTGCCTCAAACTGGTTACTTCGGAAACCAAACCGAGCAAGCCGTAAGAGATTTTCAAGAAAAAAATGGGCTGGTAGTAGATGGACAGGTTGGTATCAAAACCTGGACACTCCTGATCGCCAAATCCCAACCGTTTACCTCTATCGGGGATAAATTTCTGGGAGAAAAAGATCTGATCGAATTTGCGAATCGACATCAACTCGAATTAGCCTCAGTAAAAGCGGTTAATGAAGTAGAAAGCAGTGGAAAAGGATTTCTTGTAGATGGTCGTCCCAAAATTCTTTTTGAAGGTCATATCTTTTGGAAAGAATTAAAAAATAGAGGGATTGACCCGACTACTTTGGTCAGACCTGATTCTGCGGATGTTCTATATCCCAAATGGTCTAAATCACATTACAAAGGGGGAACAGGTGAATATTCGAGACTTGAAAAGGCAATCAGTATAAGTCCGGATGCACGTGTAAGAGAGGCGGCATTGGCATCTGCTTCTTGGGGAACCTACCAAATCATGGGCTTCCATTTTCAAAAACTGGGCTATACACATATTCAAGAATTTGTGGATTTAATGCAAATCCATGAACGAAATCACTTAGAAGCATTCGGAAGATATTTACAGACCTTTGGGTGCTTGGAATTTTTGAGACGAAAAGATTGGGCAAGCTTTGCTCGATGTTATAATGGTCCCGCCTATGCCCAAAATAAATACGATTTAAAACTGGCTTCTGCCTATCAAAAACACCTTAATCGATAATGATTATGAGACCTCTTAAAGTATTGATTAGCTGAAGGTAATGAAATAATCAAGATTGAATTAATTGAACATTCATGAAAGTCAAAGAATTAAATGATCTCTTTCAAAGAGATTTAAAAAAGCTTAAGCAAGAATTAACTTCCTACACTTCAGAAGACCAGTTATGGCTGGTGCCTGAGGGTATTGTGAATTCTGGAGGGAATCTAGCACTTCATCTTCTTGGAAATCTTCGTCATTTTATCGGAAATGACCTTGGAGGATTTCCATATGTTCGGAA
This sequence comes from Algoriphagus sanaruensis, assembly GCF_001593605.1. GTDB lineage: Bacteria > Bacteroidota > Bacteroidia > Cytophagales > Cyclobacteriaceae > Algoriphagus > Algoriphagus sanaruensis. The sequence goes on from NZ_CP012836.1 coordinate 2,602,130, forward strand.
TAGAGAACGTGAATTTGGAGCAAAAGGAGAGCCTCTTGAAGGCTTATTGCTAGAGCTTGAAGAAACGCAAGTCATTGTAGAAAAATCACTCCTCGCTCTACATCCTGATCGTTTGGGAGATGTATCCATTCATGCCTTTTTCGGCTATCCAATGACCATTGGTTATTTTTTAATTCACCTGTATGGACATTTTAATTATCATCTTGGGCAAATCAACTATCACCGAAGAATGGTCAACTAAGCCTTAGTACTTCCTTCGATCTAGCAAAAAGATCACAAATCCAATAAAGAGTAATCCCAACCCTGCGATACTTTCTTTGGGACGATCCCAAATCATATATCCCATCACAGCAGTACTAAACACCAGATAAATATATTGTAACCAAGGTTTGAAAGGTGTCTGGAAATTGATTGCTTTTTTGATTTTAAGCGAGGAGAATACCGTGATCGTTCCCATAAGTTGGAGGACAAATCCAGCATAAAGCATAACCTGCTCAAAAGATCCACTTAAAAACAAAACCAAGCTAATCAGGGTATTTAAACCAATCGCTCTAACTGGAATCCCTTGAGCATTGATTTTGGCAAGTGGGCTCCATAATTTAAAATCTCTAGCCATGGCATAGGTAATTCTTGGGCCAATCCAAGAATACCCCGAAATGGTGGCAATGAGTTGAACGGCAATAAAAAAGCTAACCCATAAAGCCCCTTTTGCTCCAAACAGATTCCCAAAAGCTATGTCTGCCACATTTACTTGACCTGAAAGTTGCTCTACTGAAGCATGCTTCAACATGACCAACTGAAGTAAAACGTAGACAACCCAAACCGTGATGGTTGCCCAGATCAAGGCTTTAGGAAGATTTTTTTGGGGCTGATCAACTTCCTCAATAATATAAGCCGCAGAATTCCATCCAGTGTAGGCATAAAACACATAAATCAAAGAAACTGAAAACCCGGGAAGCAAAAGTTCTTCATTCCAAGACGAAGTGAAATTCAAAGAAGAAACAGTTTGCTCTGGAGTAGAGTAGGCCAATCCTAAACCAATCAGGACAAAAATAAAAACGACCTTAACTAAGGTCATTAAATCCTGAAACTGAGCAGATCGAGAAACAGAAAATAGGTGTGCAATAGGAATAGCAAGAAGAAAAAATAAACCCGGAATTAAGGTCTCTCCAAACAAGGGTGACAAATAGTTATTCATTGCCATTGCTGCTATTGCAATAGGTGCAGAAAATCCTACCGTCAAAGAAACCCAGGCATAGAGATAACCAATTGATGGATGAATGGTCTCCGAAAGAAACACATAATCTCCACCGGTTTTTTGAAAGTGCGTCCCTAATTCAGCATAAACCAAGGCTCCAATTAATGCCATACCGCCCCCCAAAGTCCAAATTAAAAGAATGGACCAGGTATTTTGAACTTCCGCTAACTGAAAACCCAAACTGGTAAACACACCAGTTCCTACCATATTCGCCACCACTAATCCAGTGGCCGTTTTCCAAGATATTTTAGAAGAAATGGACATTAAAAATCTGTTGATTTGAAAATAAGAAAAGCATCCGGAATAATCAGGATGCTTTTCTATAGTCAGGAGTTTATCAACTCGAAAAGTCTAAGTGTACTTTCTTAGACGCTTATTTATTCACAGCCTCAAATAGGTCGATTTTGGTTGCCTTCACTTTTTCCTCAAAGGTTTTCCAATCACCCGACATAAATTCATTGACCTTAGCTATGGCCTCGTCAGCAGCTTCTTTAGCTTGGGTGAATAATCGCTCTTCCGTGGCACCAGGAGCTCCATAACTTGAATTAGCATAGCTTCGAGGCGCAAATAATCTAGTCATGGTAGTAGGATAGAGGTTTCGAACGATTCCTTGACCTTCTCGACGAGGACCATTAAAGGCTTCACGTGTTGCATCAAGTTTTTTCTTAATCTCTTTAGCAGCATCAGAAAGAGCTTTAGACTCATCCGTTTTTATATCCTTGGTAATGGCATTTACTTTATCAAGAACCTTTTGAGCTTCATCCAACTTTTTGGTGCTTGCTGATACCTCGGAACTTAAACCTTCCACTTTTTTCAAAAAGGCTTCTCTTTTTTGGAGGTCAGTCAATTTGGTTTCAATTCTAGGATCGGCATTTACCTGAATTTTGGATTCAGAAGAATCTTGTCCATAATGGAAAACCAATCTGTAGGTACCAGGTAAAGCATCTCCACCACTTGGCTCGAAGAAACCTCTTCGATTTCCACCTTGACCGCCACCACCAAAGCCGCCAGTCATTTCAGCTGTGGATTTTCTATCCAAATTCCAGATGATTCGGTTAACACCTTTTGAAGGAAGGGTTTTCAAGGTTCTAATTTGTTCTCCAGACTCATTGTAGATTTTGACTGTAACTGAGTCTAGTTTTTCTTTATCTTCATTGATAAAGAAGCTTAATCGACCTCCAAATGGACGATTTTCCCCAGCGTATTTTGCTGAGGCCATGAAACGCTCTCCATGAGGCTGCTGAATTTCAGCTTGATAGGCATCTGGAGCAGGGAAAGCCGTGATTTTTCCAGCAGGAGCTTTGCCAGAATTTTTAGCAAACGATCTTAAAGGTCTAATATCGTCCAAAACATAAATGGCTCTTCCGAATGTACCAATGACCAAATCCGCCTCTCTTTTTTGGATCGTCATATCATAGGTAGACACTGCCTTTGGATAGCCATGCTCCCATTTGTTCCAAGTCTTAGCTTTATCAAAGGAAACATAAAGTCCATATTCAGTACCCAAGAAGACCAAGTTTGGTTCTTCTACATCTTGTTTGATGGACAAAGTATATCCCCAAACTTTCGAATCGTCAGCAATTCTGGTAAATGTCCTACCGAAGTCTGAACTATGGTAAGCATATGCACTAAAGTCGTTATTTCGATAATTATTGGCGATCACCCAAACCTCTCCAGCATTGTAGTCAGAAGCTTGCACTTGAGGGATCCAGGAAGCTTTTGGCAAACCAGGTAATTTAGATGCAAGGTTGGTCCAAGTTTTTCCTCCATCTGTTGTCAATTGCAAGTTACCATCATCGGTACCAACCCAAATCACATTTTTATCAACAGGAGATGGTGCAATGGCAATAATAGTCGTGTGATTTTCAGCACCTGTGATATCAAAAGTCAAGCCGCCAGTTTGTTGCTGGCGTTGTTTTGTTGAATCATTGGTGGTCAAATCCGGAGAAATGATCTCCCAAGTTTCCCCTGAGTCAGTGGATTTATGAAGAAACTGGGAAGCATAATACAAGGTGTTTACATCGTGAGGATCCTGAGCAATGGCTGCATTCCAGTTGAACCGAAGAAAAACATCCTTATCAGGATGAGTAGGGCGAATTACTCGATTATGTCCAGTGAGTTTGTCAAATCTTGAGACATTTCCACCTTGCGACATGGTATATCCATATCGGGAATCAGCAGGATGTGAAACCACATCAAATCCGTCTCCGAAGGAAACTTCCTGCCAATAGGTGTTTCTAATTCCGTCACCTCGCCACAAATACGCAGGGCCAGTCCAAGAACCATTATCCTGCATTCCACCATAGACATTATAAGGCAATTCATTATCTACATTGATGTGATAGAATTGGCCTACTGGAAGACTTTCTGCAAAAAACCAAGTCTTACCCATGTCTCTGGAAATATTCAAACCTCCATCGTTTCCATCGATAAGAAGAGAAGGATCGTTGGGATTGATATACCAAGCATGATGATCTGGGTGAACGCCATCGTATTGAAGTAACTGCGAAAAGCTTTTACCTCCATCTTCAGAAATTCCTACTCTAGAGTATAGCGTGTAAATTCTATTCTCATTTTTTGGATCGGCATAAATCTCAAAATAATAGAAAGGTCGATCACCTATATCGCTATTGTCATTGATCATGGAGAATTTTTCACCACCGTCTTCTGAAGCATAGAGTGCATTTTTGGAAGATTCAATCAAAGCGTAGACTTTATTCGGATTTGCTGCTGAAATCGCCAACCCCATTCTTCCCAATTTTCCTTTCGGAATTCCATTCTCTTCTGCTGTTAATTTTTTCCAATTTTCCCCTCCATCATGAGTCACATACAAACCTGATGATTCTCCACCAGACTCAAAAAACCAAGGATATCTGCGATGTTCCCACATATTGACAAAAAGTTTGTTTGGATTGGTGGGATCCATGATCATTTCTCCCACTCCAGTCTTTTGATCCACATAAAGGGTTTTTTTCCAAGTTTTTCCTCCGTCAGTGGTTTTATAAACTCCTCGCTCTTCTTGAGTTCCCCAAGGTGATCCAATTGCTCCAACAAAAACCGTATTTGGATCATCAGGATGAACGATGATTCGATGGATTGCTCTCGTTTTTTCTAAGCCCATCAATTGCCAAGTTTTGCCTGCATCCAATGAGCGGTAAACTCCATATCCTAAGTTGAGGGAGTTTCTAGGATTACCTTCACCAGTTCCCACCCAAATGATATTTGGGTTTTTCTGATAAATGGAAATCGCTCCAATTGAGTGAACTCGCTCGTTATCAAAAATCGGCTCCCAAGTGATCCCACCGGAAGTAGATTTCCAGAGCCCTCCAGAAGCAGAGCCCGCATAGATGATATCTGGGTCATCATCCACAGCATCAATGGCTGTGATTCGTCCACTCATTGCACCAGGGCCTATACTCCTGGCTTTCATGGATTTAAACCATTCCATATCGACCTGCTGCGCTTGCATCGCAAACGAGAAGAAGGTCGCTAGGATCAGTAAGTAAATTTTTTTCATGTTGGTTTTGGATTTTATTCTTTGAGAAAATAAATCAAAAGAATTGAATTTACAGTAAGGTATTTTTTGAAAGGGGAAGAATCGGAATTCCCGGGCTTGTCTAAATTATATTGTTGGTTTGGGCATAGCCTTTCTTTTCATTTTCTTTAACAAAAAAAATTACTGATATGCGAAACATCTGGACAAAGCCTTGGATTGGGCTTTTTCTCTTTATGGTAGGAACCTCTGTACAAGGACAAACAGGGCGATTTCAGCAAGCTGTGGACTATCAAATGGAGGTTTCGATGGATGTCGAAACCAATCGATATTCTGGAACTCAAGTGCTGAAATACACCAACAATTCCCCAGATACCCTATTCAGGGTGTTTTATCACCTTTATTATAATGCCTTCCAACCCGGAAGTATGATGGATGTTCGTTCTCGAACTATTGCAGATCCTGATCGAAGAGTAGGGGATCGAATTTCAAAATTAAAACCAGATGAAATCGGATACCTACATGCCAAAACCTTAAAAATGAATGGAAAGCCTTTGAATTATCAAATGGTTGAAACCATTCTTGAAGTAGATCTTGAAGATCCAATTTTGCCAAATTCGACTGCGACATTTGAAATGGAATTCGAAGGTCAGGTTCCACTACAAATCAGAAGATCAGGTCGTGATAGTGAAGAAGGGGTTCGATATTCCTTGTCCCAATGGTATCCCAAAATGGCCAACCACGATGAGCAAGGATGGCACGCCAACCCTTACGTAGGTCGAGAGTTTTATGGAATTTGGGGAGACTTTGATGTCAAAATTACCATTGATAAATCTTATGTAATTGGTGGAACGGGATATTTGCAAAACCCAAATGAGATTGGACATGGGTATGAAGATGCGGGAGTGAAAGTACCAACTCCAAAAGGAAGCAACCTAACCTGGCATTTCAAAGCACCAAAAGTTCATGACTTCATGTGGGCAGCTGACCCAAAATACAAGCATGACAAAGTGCAAATGAGCAATGGAATTACGGTCCATCACTTTTATATCCCTGGAGAAAAAACCACTGAAAGCTGGGAAAAGCTAAAAGAATATACTCCAAAAGCCATTGAGTTTCTCTCCACTAATTTTGGTCAATATCCCTACAAACAATTCTCGGTAGTACAAGGTGGAGATGGAGGGATGGAATACGCCATGTCCACCTTAGTAACTGGAGAAAGATCACTGCAAAGTTTGGTTGGAGTAATGGTTCATGAATTGGCGCATAGCTGGTTCCACGGAGTCTTAGCAAGTAATGAATCACTTTATCCGTGGATGGATGAAGGTTTTACTTCTTATGCTACTAATCTGGCAATGTCTTCAATTTTCCAAAAATCTAATCAACCACAACGAGGCTCGTACATGGGCTACTATCGATTGGTTAAGTCTGGGCTTGAAGAACCAATGTCAACTCATTCAGATCATTACCATACCAATAGCGCCTATAGTTCAGCAGCTTATGCTAAAGGCGCTGTTTTCCTTGCTCAACTAGGCTATGTGATTGGAGAAGAAGCGCGAAATAAAGGCATGCTTCGCTATTGGAATACTTGGCAATTCAGACATCCAAATGTGAATGATTTAATTCGAGTAATGGAAAAGGAGAGTGGATTAGAATTGGATTGGTATAAGGAATACTTCGTTTACAGTACAAAAACCATTGATTATGGCGTCAAGGAAGTCAAAGCAAATGGAGAAAATACTGAAATTGTTCTGGAGCGGATTGGACTAATGCCAATGCCAATTGACTTAGTGATCACTTATAAAGATGGAAGTCAGGAATCTGTTTATATGCCACTCGTTATTATGAGAGGCTTGAAAAATGAGGAGGAGGGACAGCCCAAGCGAGTATTTACAGACGCATGGCCTTGGACTAACTTGACCAAATCAATTGTCATCACCCGGCCTATCTCTGATGTCAAAGCTGTAGAAATCGATCCAACAGGTAGAATGGCGGACATCGTGACTGAAAATAATAAAGTGGAGTTTTAGGCTCCACTTTATCTTTTGAAAGCATAAAAAAAAGGTGGAATTACTTCCACCTTTTTATTTTTTGCTTATCCGGCGTTTTTCATGTCTTGTACTTCAGTACGAATAGCTTGGGCCAAATTCTTTAGGTCCTGCATTCCTTTACGAACTCGAGTACCAGCTGCCTGGTTACCCTTGTCGTAGAACTTTTCGAAGTCAGCCTCAAGGCTCATTACAAGATCTTTAACTTCACTAAATCTGCTCATAGTAAAAGCTTATTTTATAGGTTGATGATAAGTTTATTGTGAACCAATATAGCCCAAATACTTTCTATTTCAATCCAGAGGCACTTTTTTTTGAATTTTTTTTTATTCTCCAAAAGCAAGTGCAATCTCAGAGGTCTTGTATTGGCCAGAAGTCAACTTGTCTTTGATCGCTGAGAAGGCTGCAACAGTCTCTGCTACGTCTTCCATTGTATGTACTGCTGTAGGAATTAATCTCAAGATAATCATTCCTTTAGGTACCACTGGATAAATTACTACTGAGCAGAAGATATTGTAGTTTTCTCTCAAGTCATGAGATAATGCTGCAGCTTCACCTACTGTACCATTCAAAACTACAGGTGTAACAGGAGAATTAGATTTACCTGTGCTAAACCCATTATCATGAAGTCCTTTTCGAAGTGCGTTCACCACTTTCCAAAGATTATCCTTCAATTCCGGACGAGTTCTGAGTAATTCAAGACGCTTCAAACCACCTTCTACCAATAGCATTGGAAGGGATTTCGCGAATATTTGGGAACGCATATTGAAGCGTAGGTAGTGAACTACTTTTTCTTCACCAGCAATAAATGCACCGATAGATGCCATTGATTTGGCGAAAGTAGAAAAGTACAAGTCCACTTCATTGATTACTCCTTGTTCTTCATGGGTACCTGCTCCTGTTTTTCCCATGGTACCAAAGCCATGCGCATCATCTACCAAAAGTCTGAATTCAAACTTTTTCTTCAGGTCACAAATTTCCTTCAACTTACCCTGATCCCCGGTCATTCCGAATACACCTTCCGTAATTACCAGAATTCCACCACCAGTTTCTGCAGCTAACTTTGTAGCGCGCTCTAATTGCTTTTCACAGTTTTCGATGTCATTGTGAGGGAAAACGTAACGCTTGCCCATATGCATTCTCAATGCATCAATAATACAAGCATGACATTCTGAATCATAAACCACGACATCTTTGCGGTCAAGAAGGGCGTCGATCACAGACATGATCCCTTGATACCCATAATTCAACAAATAGGCTTTTTCCTTACCTACAAAACTTGCAAGTTCATTTTCAAGCTGCTCGTGAAGGCTGGTTTGGCCAGACATCATTCGAGCTCCCATTGGATACGCAGCTCCCCATTTTGCGGCAGCATCAGCATCAGCTTTTCTTACTTCAGGGTGATTGGCTAATCCCAAATAGTTATTTAAGCTCCAGGTCAATACTTCACGTCCTTGGAATCTCATTCGGGGTGCGATTTCCCCTTCGAGTTTTGGGAACATGTAGTAGCCATCTGAAAACTGAGAATGTTTGCCCAATGGGCCCAGATTGGTGTGGAGTTTTGCAAATAGATCCAAAGCTTTATGAATTTTAGAGTGTGAATGATTGATGGGGTGTCCCTTAAAATCCGCCAAAAATAAAACTTTCAATCCGTTGAACCAAAATTGAATTTTAAACAAAATCAGATGGGGGCAAAACTTGACTTTTGACAAATAATCCTTTGAAATAACAGGGGGAAACAAAAGACCGAAGACTTAAGGAATTTCGGATTAACGGATTATTTCCCAAAACCAATTTGAGCCATGAGGTCAAATCCTAGTTGAGATTTTTATAAAACAGTAATTTCAATCTTAAGTCCGAAAATTATTTCCTTATTTCGCTTTCAGCCTATTTGGCTAAACCCAACTATAGCTAGAGAAAATGAAAAAGATCAAAAAACTTTTAGTTGCAAACCGTGGTGAAATTGCCCTTCGAATTATGCGAACCGCGAAGGAAATGGGGATTTCAACAGTTGCCGTTTATTCTGAAGCCGATCGACTAAGCCCACATGTGAAGTTTGCAGATGAATCGGTCTGCTTAGGACCACCTCCTTCCAATCAGTCTTACTTACTAGGTGATAAAATCATTGAAGTTTGCCAGCAACTTGAAATCGACGCTATTCATCCAGGATATGGATTTCTTTCTGAGAATGCTGTATTCGCCCAAAAAGTAAAAGATGCAGGACTCATTTTTATAGGACCATCTCCAGAGTCAATTGAGGTTATGGGATCTAAGCTTGCAGCAAAACAAGCTGTTGCTAAATACAACATTCCCTTGGTTCCAGGAACTGAAGAAGCAATTTCTGATTTGGAAGCTGCCAAAGCCAAAGCAAACGAAATCGGATATCCTATTTTGATCAAAGCATCTGCTGGAGGGGGCGGAAAAGGCATGCGAATCGTCGAATCAGAAGGTGAATTCGAAGAGCAAATGCAACGAGCTGTTTCTGAAGCTCAATCTGCATTTGGAGATGGAGCTGTGTTTATCGAAAAATACATCACTTCACCTCGACACATTGAAATCCAGGTACTTGGAGACCAGCATGGAAATCTAGTTTATCTATTTGAGCGCGAATGCTCCATCCAACGAAGACATCAAAAAGTAATCGAAGAAGCACCTTCTGCCGTTGTTTCGCCAGAAATGCGCAAGGCAATGGGAGAGGCAGCAGTGGGTGTAGCCAAAGCATGTGGCTATTATGGTGCCGGGACCGTGGAGTTTATCGTAGATGATCAGCTCAACTTTTATTTTCTGGAAATGAACACGCGCCTCCAAGTGGAGCATCCTGTGACAGAAATGATCACGGGAAAAGATTTGGTTCAAGAACAGATCAAAATTGCCGAAGGTCATCCGCTTTCTTTCCAGCAAGAAGACCTTAAAATCCATGGGCACTCCATAGAAATTCGTGTTTATGCCGAAGACCCGAAAAACAATTTCCTACCAGATATCGGAAAACTTCAAACTTATAAAAGACCGCAGGGACCTGGAATCCGAGTCGATGATGGGTTTGAAGAAGGAATGGAAATCCCAATCTATTACGATCCCATGATTGCCAAATTGATCACTCACGGGGAAAATCGTCAGGATGCAATTGCTAAGATGATCCGAGCGATCAATGAATATCGGATTACTGGCATCCAGACGACACTTGATTTTTGCCGATTTGCTTTGCAACATGAAGCGTTTGTTTCAGGTCAGTTTGACACCAAATTTGTGGATCGATATTTCAAACCTGAGCTATTAGAGCCTGTATTTACAGAAGAGGAAAAGGAAATACTTGTAGCTTTGGCAGTTACTTTTTTTGAAAAAGCAGATCAAAAAATCAACCCAATTCAAGCTATCAATTCAGCACCAAGCACCAATTGGAAAAATAGGCTGATCTAATGGCAGAAATTTTACCACTAAAAGCCTGGAGATATCACGATCGATTTCTCGAGGAATTAGATCATTTAATGTCTCCCTTGTTTGATGTGATTTCCAGCAAGCAACGGGAGATTTTATACCAAAATCCATTCAATAGCATTCATTTATCTGTTCCTCAAGGAGATGATTCTTTGATTTTAGCTAAAGAAAGACTTCTCAACTGGAAAAAAGAACAGGTAATTGTTCAAGATCCTGTCCCAGGAATCTATGTCTATTACCAATATTTTCGGGTTTCTGGTGATCAGAAAGAGCGATGCCGTAAAGGTTTTATTGCTCAGATAAAAGCCTATGACTGGGAGGAAAAGATCATCTTAAGGCATGAAGACACTCGCGTAGCCGCAGTCCAGGATCGAATAGATCTCTTGCACGCGACAGAAATTCAATCCAGCCCAACTCATGGTTTGTTTGTTGACCCTCTGAAAGAATTGGAAGTTCACATGGATGAAGCCATTTCCCAACCTTTGTATGAATTGGAGGATTATCAGGGAGTGCGTGAAGTTTTAGGGGTTATTCAGGATCCTGAAATCATCAAAATATTTATCCATACGCTCAAAGATCAACCCATCATCCTGGCAGACGGTCATCATCGAATGGAAGCCTCCATTCAATATAGGATGAGCAAAAAAGAGAATCTGACTAATAGTCTTTGGAAGGCCTCTGATTACCATTTAATGTATTTGACTCCGGTTGGAGGGAATGATTTAATGGTGCTACCCACGCATCGGCTGTTTTATGGGGAGATTTCAAGCCAAGAAAAATTTCTTGAGAAACTATCTGAATGGTTTCAAATCCGTGGTTTTGAGGATGGAGAAGAGTTTTCTACCTATTCCTTTACCAAGCCATGGTCTTTCGGCTTAATTTTCCATGATCGATCCTATTTGATCCGATTGAAGCCAGAAAAATGGCAGGAGGTTCGCCCAGAATTACCTGATTCCCTTCGACGAGTGGATTTGGTTATTCTTCATGATCTTGTTTTTGATAAGGTATTGGGAATTAATTCCAAGAAGCAAAAAACCACCACAGAAATTGGATACGAGCGAAATTTTGCTCGCTGCCTACACGAAGTCCAATCTGGAAAGGCAAGTTTTGCGATCATTACCCGCGAAATCGAAATGGATCAAATTCTGGAGGTTTGTAAATCCGGACACGTATTGCCGCAAAAATCCACCTATTTTTATCCAAAAACCCTCGGAGGGTTGTTATTTGCAAGCATCAACCAAGAAGAGTTTGACTATGACTACAGCATCTTTCTTAGCTAATCTAAAGGATAAAAAAGTGATCCTGGGTTCTAATTCTCCACGACGAAAAGAGCTGCTCGGTGGATTGGAAGTTGATTTTGAAGTTAGAGTCAATCCGGTGGATGAGACTGTCCCAGCTGATATTCCTGCTGAGTTTGTAGCTGCTTATCTATCCAAACTCAAAGCAGAAAACTTCCCCGCTCTTCAAGACAATGAGATTTTGATCACAGCGGATACGGTGGTGATTCATGAGGGGAAAATTTTAGGAAAACCCAATTCTGACCAAGAGGCTTTTGAAATGATCAAAAGCTTATCTGGCTCTACACATTTAGTGATGACCGCGGTAACCATTATGGATCGACTGAAAAGAATCACACTTGAGGATGAGGCAAAAGTGACCTTTAGATTTTTAGAGGAAGAGGAAATTTGGCATTATATCAAGAAATACCAGCCATTTGATAAAGCAGGGGCGTATGGAATTCAGGAATGGATTGGCTTTATAGGAGTTAGTGCTATTGAGGGTTCTTATTTCACGGTGATGGGTTTTCCTCAGCATTTGGTTTATCAGCAATTAAAAAAATGGTAATCTTTAGGTTTACCAAGCATTTACTCCAAGCCCACAAAACGTCTTGTATTACCTTCAGCAAATCCATATTCCAGTAGAAAAGGAAACCTTTTTTCCCTTTTCAGTTCCTGCCTTTGCAAAGCAGGATAGACTTATCTTGGAGCAACCGATCTCGGTTTTCGTGGGTGAAAATGGCTCTGGAAAATCGACTTTATTAAAGGCTCTTGCCCTCAAAATCAATCTGCCGGCCATCGGAAGTTTAGATTTGGAGACCGATGAGACTTTGGATGGATTTCGTTCATTTTCTAATTCCATTCGACTGATTTGGAATAAAAACCGAAACTATCGGGGATTCTTTTTCAGGGCAGAAGACTATTTTGGATTTGTAAAGCGATTGAAAAACATTGACGTGGAATTAAAAAATGACATCGTCGATTTCGAAAAAAACTTGAGTGGGTATGGTCGGAAAATCGCTGTAGGTGCTGTCAATGGGCAAAAGGAAGCCTTAACCCGAAAATACGGTGATTTAACACAAGTCTCTCATGGTGAAGGCTTTTTGAAAGTCTTGCAATCCAGAATTCAGACTGAAGGAATTTATCTTATCGATGAACCTGAAGCAGCGCTTTCGCCCCAACGCCAATTAGCACTCTTCTCCATGATCAAATCAATGGCTGCAAACCAAGGTTGTCAATTTATCATTGCAACGCATTCTCCGATTTTAATGAGTTTACCCCAAGCTCAAGTTTTTCAATTTGATGAGAGTGGAATTAATCCGATTAATGTGGAAGAAACGGAGCATTTCACCATCATGAAAAACTTTTTAAACAATCCCGATAGCTTTCTAAGGTTTCTTTGAATCTCTTCCGATAAAATTCTGAACACCCATAAAATAGGGCATTTGGTAAAAATTTCGGTCAAAATAAACATAGGCCCCACAACCCATATGGGTAAAAGCAGGATTTAATAAGTTTTGTCGATGCCCGGGAGAATTAATCCAAAGGTTGACCATGGATTGAGCCAACGAAAAATAGGAGTGGGGAGGAATGAGCTCTTGCTTGGCGGTTAAATACCTGAATTCCCCGGCTTGAATTGGCTTTTTAACTTTTTTGCCTTCCTCATATTGTATCCCAAAGGTGCTACAAATATTTTCTCCGATATAAGGAGGATTGATCCCTGATCGATTTAGTCGATCCCGAAGTGTTCGACGAAATCGAATGGGACTGACATGACCATAAAACGAATGTTTCACCATATCCTCCGCATGGCCAAAGGCAGCTTGACCAGCTTCTTTCGAATAGGAAAATGCGGGCAAACCCGACTTTTGGCGGAAATCATTGGTTAAATGAAAAATGGCGGCAGTTAGCAACGCATAATCCACAGATTTGAAATTAATCGCTTGATAAAGCCGTGGATTTGAAAGAAACTGATCCCGTTCCTGAAAGATATAATCGGGAGATTTTAAAGTACTTCCACCTAAAAACCCTACGGAAAGTATGCAAAACGACCAATAAATAAGCTTCGACATTTCCAAGATTGATTGATTCTAGGACGTTGTCGAAGCCAATTTATTTTTTGTCACTTCAAATTTTTAATTCATTTGTTTAGGAGCGCTGGATTGAATTATTCCAGATGCTTGGTGAATTGCCTGAGAAATGTCTTTTCCGCTAGGCTGTTGGAATAGATCGAGCTCAAAAAAGGTCGCAGCAGCCAGCAAATGGTCAAAAATATCAGCTTGTATTTCTTCGTATTCCAGCCACTCCGTAGTGTTGGTAAAGCAATAGAGCTCAATCGGAATTCCTCGATCCTCGATAGTCAATTGACGAACCAGGATGGTCATGTTTTTTCGAATTCGAGGATGGTGATGAAGATAGCTTTCAATGTACTTTCGAAATACGCCAAGGTTGGTCATCCTCCTTCCATTGATCAATATCGAGGTATCGATTTGATGGGATTGATTGTATGCTTCGATTTCCTTTTGGCGTTTGGTTAAGTAGTTAGAAATAAGCTGAATGCCCTGCAAATGCTCACGTTGATTTTGGTCAATAAATTTCACAGAATGAGCATTCACATAAATAGCTCGCTTAATCCTTCTTCCACCGCTTTCGACCATTCCTCGCCAGTTTTTAAAACTATCTGTGATGAAGTAGTAGGTTGGAATTGTGGTAATCGTTCGGTCAAAGTTTTGAATTTTCACCGTATGCAAATTGATCGCAATGACATTTCCATCGGCATTAAACTTGGGCATTTCTACCCAGTCCCCAACACGAACCATATCATTGGAGGACATTTGGACACTGGCAACCAATCCTAGAATCGTATCCTTGAAGACCAACAACAGGACTGCCGTCATCGCTCCAAAAGCACTTAAAAAGTAAATGGGAGATTTCCCCATCAAAAGGGAAAGAATTAAAATCGCAGCAGTGATATACAGGATAATCCGAATCAGCTGGAAGTAGGAGGAAAGCGGTTTATCCTTGAACGTATCCTGTTTGGACAAAGCGAATTCACCAACCTTCAGGAAAGACTTGACAATAGACAGACCCACCAAAATCAAATAAGAGTCGGTCAGCTTGATCACCATTGGAATCAATGACTCAAAGTCCTGAAAAATCTCACTGACCACCTGCTTAAAAAACAAGGCAGGAATTAAATGCGAGACGTTATTGAGTACCTGATGCTCGGCCAAAAAATCATCCCAAGTGATTGGGGATTTTTTAACAAGGCGATAGATGTAATTCTGAATGATTTTTTTGGTGATCCAAAAAATCAACAAACTGACTAGAATGGTTGCGAAAAGAAGAATTCCCAAACGGAAGTAAATTACACTTGGTTCAGGAATTCCAGATTTGACAAGGATTTCTTCGATCCAAAGTTCGAGTTGGTCCATGAGTGATTGCATGAATGCTTTTGTTTTTTCTCAGAAATGAGCTGGCAAAGTTATTAAAATCAAAAACCCAAGCCAGTCATCCAATGAATAACTGACTTGGGTAGGGGTACTCTTCACCTCGAATTGAGGGGATCAGTTGTCTTGTGGTATTGAGAAAAAAAGCTGAATAACTTCCTTAGGCGTACATGCTCGGCCCAAGTTTTCATCCTGAAGGTAAACCTGAAGGTTATACTCCAATTCGAAGATCAGTCCATTGATGAATACTGGATCCATGTTCAATTGCTTGACAAAATGAGCATTTTTGTGCGCGCCTGAAACAGAGATTCCATAAGAATGGAAGACCTCAACAGCCTTTTTAAGTTTAGAAAATGGTTGGTTCATAGTTTTCAAATTTTGGGAGGTAGTAGTTTATACATCACCGGAGTGACAATTCTTGAAAGCAAAGTCGAACTTATCAATCCGCCAATAAGCACTACGGCCAAAGGCGAGATCAAAGGGTTGGTACTAAGTGCGATTGGAATCAATCCTCCAATTGCGGTAATGGTCGTCAATACGATCGGCAAAAACCGAATTTCTCCTGCTTCACGTATGGCAAGGTCCAAAGGTTTTCCTTCTTGTCTCAGTTGATTGGTAAAATCAACCAACAGGATGGATGTTTTTACCTCGATTCCAGCTAACGCAATCAAGCCAATAATCGCTACAAAGGACAAAGAGTTCCCAGTCATCCAAAGTGCGATCAGCGCTCCTACCATGCCCAGTGGAATGACCGACAATACGATAATTGTGCTTTTAAAGGTTTTGAAAAGCAAAATTAAAACAGCGATAAAGAGGAAGACGGTGACAATAATTACGGTATTAAAGCCTGCAAAAGACTCTTGTCTGGTCTCATATTCTCCTCCCATCGTATAAGAATAGCCTTCTGGCAATTCCATTTGATTCATGTTGGCAATCACTTCTTCAATCACTCGGTCTGCAAGAACTCCCTGATTCACAAAGGATGAAACAGAAACGGAGCGCTCTTTATTGAAATGATCAAAGGACAACATACTACTTTCAAAAGTCAAACTCGCCACCTGAGCAAGTGGTATTCCTACTCCTTGAAAGTTGTTGACATATAAATTCTCAAAAGATGTTAATGTAGCTCGATCAGGACGAGGGGAAGTGATTAAGATGCTTCGTTCCACATCATTTTGATCTGTAAATGACCCAAGTTCAAGTCCAGCTAATGCAAGCCGTACTGTCCGATCAATATCTGAGGTATTGATCCCGAGTTGACGAGCTTTTTCCTTATTGATAGCGACTTTGATATCGGTCTTTAGGTTCGCCACTGGATTATTGACGTAAATAGTACCATTGGTTTGCTTCAACATGGTTTCAACCTTTTGGGCTAGATTTCTCAACGTATCCAGATTTTCCCCTGATAGTCTTACCTCAACGGGAGCCGTTACCGGAGGGCCTTGCTCAAAGTTTTTCACTTCCACCTTGGCACCAACAAATTGTGAAAACTTGGATTTGAGCTCTTCAATGATTTGCAACTTACGAGGAGGAGAAGTCTCTGGCTTAAGTTGGACAAAGATCTGCCCATAATCCGTCCGTTCATTTTCAGGTATCTCGTTATAATAAATTCTTGGATTACCTTTTCCCACGTTAGTCGCGAAATTCAATAACTCTGGAATAGTCGATAATTCTGCTTCTACTTTTCGAGTGACTTCATCCGTTGTATTGAGATTGGACTGTAAGGAAGTTGTGATATTGACTAAAAACTGAGGTTTTTCTGATGGGGGAAATAGGCTGAAACCAATCACCGGAAACAAACTCAGTGATCCAAGAAATACCGTTCCTGCAATCAATAATGTAACTACGGGCTTGCTGAGTGCCTTCTCCAAAAGTGGGGCATAGCTCATTTGAATCCCTTTTTGAAACAAGTCATATACCTTATTGGTATGGTCAGGACCTTTGTCTTTAAGCATCCAAGTAGAAAGGAAAGGGATGATCGTCAGGGAAACCAACATGGAAGCCAATACGCTCATAATTACCGCCATCGGTAAGCTTCTAACAAAATCACCTGAACCTTCAGGTAGAAAAACTAATGGCAAAAAGGCAATAATCAAGGTCACGGTGCAACCTACTACTGAAAGCGAAATTTGCTGGGTTGCCTTCAGTGCAGCTTCTTTTTTGGTGTAGCCTTCGCGAATCCAGCGCTCGATATTTTCAACTACTACGATACTGTCATCCACCAAAAGTCCCAAGGCCACTACCAAACCCACAATACTCAATTGATTAAGTCCGTAACCCAGTGCATTGAGCAAGACTAAACCAATCGCTAAGGAAAGCGGGATGGAAATCATGACAATGATCGAAGCCCTATTTCCAAGTGGGAGCAAGGTGATAAAAACCAAAGCAATGGCTATCAGAAAATCTACTCCCAAACCACTCAATCGTCGATTTACATAGTTGGCTTGATCAAAGGCGACAACTAGTTCAATATTATCAGGCAACTGTTTTTCTACCTTTTCAATTGCAGCCAGATAGGTTTCCTGCACTTTCGAAATATTGTTTCCTTCTTTCAACGCAGCAGTGACAAATACAGAACGGTATCCATTCAATCTTGTCAAGTGCTTGGACTCTTCAAAATCTTCATAAACCGAAGCAACGTCTTTAAGCTTAACTGTTTTTCCTTGAAAGCTGTAAATGATAGTTTCCGCAATTTCTTCTAATGAGGAATAATTGCCACTGGTTTTGACATTGAAAGATTTACTTCCAGCTTCTACCTGTCCGCCTGGAATATTGCTCAATTCACCTTGAATACTTCCCAAAATCGCATTGAGGGGAATATTCATTTCTGCAATTTTTTCAAGTTGCAGGTCTATACGAACGAGTTGATCTGGTAAACCAAACAAGTCAACCTTTTTCAATTGAGTGATTTTTTCAAGTTCGTCTTGAAGTAATTCTCCCGATTTTTTGAGGCTTTCTCTGGAAGCATTTTCACTGATCAATGCAATCTGAAGTACATTGACATCAGATGGACGAACTCTATTGATCTTAATAGAGAAAATATCCGCAGGGAGCTCCGGTCGGACGGAATTAACCTCTCTGACTAACTCTTGGTACTTCTCATCTACATCTTCATTGTAGTTGTAATCCACCTTCATCACGGCTACACCGTCTTTGATTTCGGTTTTGATCTGCTTAATACTTTCAAGGGCATAGATGGCTTCTTCTAAAGGATCCACCACCAGCTCTTCCATATCTTCCGGACTAGCACCGGGATAAATCACAACCACAGGAAACTGCGGAGAATCAATCACAGGATCCTCACTTCGAGGCATATTCAAAAAGGTGGTCAACCCCACCGCAACTGTCATCAAAAAGATGACAAGCGTAAATTGATAGTTCTTTACGGCAAAATCTGAGATCTTCATTTGTTCTTGATTTCGATTGTTGAACCATCCGTCAAATAGGCACTTCCAGTTACAATGAGCTGATTATAGCCCTCCAGTCCAGAAAGTACTTGAACAGATTGATCTGAAATGCTTCCCAATTTGACCTGGATTTTTTTGGCTATTTTTCGCTCAGAACTTACAAATACATATCCTGTATCACCCTGTGCATCCAAAAGGGCTTGATAGGGGATTTGCCACCCTTCCTTTTGAACCTTTGGAGTGAGTACCACTTTACCAAACATGCCCGATGCAAGATTTAAATTCTTATCCTCAGAAGGCTTGACTTCAATCCAATACGTTCCTGTTTGAGGGTCTGCGGCTTGACTTTTTCGAATAATGGAACCATTCACTCCAGTTTCACTAGTAGCAGGGTAGAGGATAGCAGGATCACCGACAGCCAACAGATTCCATTGCTGATCGGTAACTGAAACTTGGAGAACCCAACTGTCATTTTTGGCTCCATTTACCTGTAAAACAGGTGAACCTGAAGCGATTAATTGACCAGGATTCGCAAATTTCCGTAGCACAAATCCACTTTTGGAAGCTCGGATTTGAGAGTAGTTTAGGTTAAACTCTGCTGCCTTTACTTGTTGTGCAGCGATGTCCAATCCAGTTTTTGCATTTTCCAATTGCTCCAAGGTAGCGACACTATCTTTGAACAATCGCTCTACGCGTTGCTGATCGCGTAATGCCTTTTCAAAGGAAAGTTTAGCTTGAGCAAGTCCAGCTTGAATTTCGGTCAGATCCAAAGTAGCCAAAAGCTGACCTGCCTTTATTTCATCTCCTTCATTCACCAGAATTTTGGAAATAACCCCTCCAATCTTAAAGGAAAGTAAGGTTTCATCCTTAGTTGTAAACGTACCGCTCGCTGTGATTTCGGAGGAAAAGGAACTTTGTTGGAGTGAAATAACCTCAACAGGAATAGCAGTCCCCTTCTGGGGAAGGGATGTTTCAGTTTCGGTTTCAGTTTGGCCACAAGCGACACTTAGACCTGTGACTAGTAGTAAGATTGCTTTTGAAAAATGGTTCATGGCTTAGGAGTTTCAGTGTGGAGTTGTCTTTCTAGTTGTGCGTTTGCTTTAAGCAGTTTGTAAGTGCTTAGATTTTTTTGAAGCGATGCTGTTGTCAATTGATTTCGTGCATCGATAAACTCGATCAGGGAATTTACCCCTTCCCGGTATCCTCGCTCCACAAGGCGGAAATAAGCAGTGGCAGAGGAAAGCTTTTTGGTAGCGGATTCTAAAGCGGCTTTTTGGGTGATTATTTCATTTTTAGCTAACTGTAAATCCAATTCCAATTTTTGATCGAGAAGTTGTTGCTGGTTTTGTAAAGTTTGAATTCCCAGTTGAGCTCGTTGAATTTGAGTCCTGTTTCGATTTCCTTGGAAAATGGGAACGCTAAGATTTAATCCCCAAATCAAGTATCTAGATTGATTGTTGAATCTCCAGTCAAAAGCCTGTGAACCGAGATCTGCAAAGGTGTTGACCTTGGGAATCCAAAAGTTTTGGTTGGCTTTTAAGGCAGTTTGCTGAATCAGGGTGGCAGTTTGTACTCGGAGACTTTCTGGTTTACCTTGAATTGCCACCTCTTCCATCTCGCTAATTAACTTCAATGTGGATTGGTCAAGATCTTCTTTGACGATCTCGGTTGTCATGGGACGGTTGAGTAGAAAATTGAAATAATTGGCTGCATTCTTCTGCTGGTTTTTTGCTTCGATAAGCATAGCCTCGATGGTTTCTACCTCACTTTCTGCACGCAAGACCGAAGCAGGAAGTGCCTTTCCGTTAGCTTGCAGTGATTGATTTACTTTTAGATTTTGCTCTACTAGGCTTTTGCTACTTTCAATTACATCTACTGCAGTACTTGCCATACAATAATTGAAGTAGGCAATTTTGATATCCTGAATAAGGTTTGCCTGATAGATGGAAAGTTCATATTCAGAAAGTAAGCGCTGGTTTGCCCGGATTTGCTTTTGAGCGATCAAGTCAGGATTATACAAAGGCATAGAAACCCGAAATCGAGCATCATAAAAGTTATCCGGTAAAAACTGCTCGGAGACATTTTCCAATTGAGGAAAGGCATTGGAACCTGTCAACTGGTTAAGTGTAGTATAAACAGGATTTAGAAGATTACCTATAGGAATATCAATCGTCCGACCCCCACTTGCCAAGGTATAATTCGTACTGAAATCCAAAGAGGGGAGGAAGTAACTTTTGGCATCTTTCAAATCCAAAAGACTCTTTTCTAAATCAAGGTATTTCTCTTTTAATACAAGATTGTTTTTGATTCCTTCCTCGATATAGCCATCCAAAACGGACTGGGAATAACTAGTCGAAGGATGAAGAACAAAATATCCCAACAGAATAAGCAAGAAGTTTTTCATAGACAATTATTCAGTGTTATAAAATTAAACAGTGTTTAATGATTGAATAAATTTTTTTAAATCCGATCCAGCATTTTGAAAAACTCTTCCAAACCTTCCTCAACAATAGATTGCTGACGTTCTGGAAGAATAACTTCACAACGTTTTCGAATACTCAAGGAAACCATTCCATGTACAGTAGACCAAACCATGTAAGAAAGTGCCTCTGCATCGTGACCTTTAAAATATCCTTGCTCCATACACTCCATGATGGTTGATCGAAGATAATTGAAGGTACCACCACCTTCTTTCCAAGCATCATGTTCCGTATTTGCTACGTGATCTATGGGAGCTTCTTTGATAAACATAAGGTCGTACATATCAGGATTATCCATTGCAAAATTTACATAGATACTTCCCATGGCTTTGAGCCTTTCCAATGGATTCCTTACAGAGCCTAAGATGCTCATTTTGCTCATCAACTGACTAAATCCTCCCTGATGCAAGGCATGGAAGATTTCATTCTTGTCTCTGAAATAATGATAAATAATACCAGGACTGTATTCGATCAGATCAGCGATATTTCTGATGGAAGTCTTATCGATTCCTTTTTGAAGAAACAAGGTCTTTGCTGCCACGAGGATTCGCACGCGTAGTTCTTCTTTTTCTCTTTCTTTTCGATCGTTGATACCCATCTTTATTTATTGAACACTCAAATGTAATTAAACAGTGTTTAATGAAAAAAGTAAAATCTAAAATTTTTTGTCTTTTTCTGAAAAAAAGTTTTCAATCTACTTGAGATCAATCAATCGCATTAGTGATTTACCCAAACGTCAAGAATTTAATCTTGTAATGAATACACTACTAAATCATTAAGTCCAAAATTGATTTTCATTCTTGACCAAGGAGAACTCGGAAACACCAGGGAAGTCAATACCAGCTCTCCCTCATTGACAAATAGTTCAACAGAACTTGCATCCAGAAAAATCCGAATTTCTTCAGCTTTCCAACTCATCGGAGCAGAATGCATGGCATTAAAATCTTCATGAAAACTGCCTTTACCCGCTTTGGACCGATCAATAGTCACTAAACCATTCTCCTTGTTGATTGCTAATTCCTCTCCCAATTCATTGTAAAAAGTAATGTTAAATTGATCCTCAGAATTTACACTTGCCTGAATTTCAGTAGCTATTCCAGGAAGTTCAGATTCATTTTTGGAAATCGAATAGGTCTCTTTTCTAAGATTAATTAGTTCGCTTGCAGGCTTTGATTTCAACAAAAGCGTTCCATTGATATCCACTAGTTCCAATATCCGTGGCAAAGTAAGCGATGATCTCCAACTCGATGTTGGAACCACTTGAGCATAGAGCCAATTACTCATCCAACCTATAAATAAGGTTCTATTTTGCTCCTCAGGCAGATTCGACCAAGTTACCCCTGCATAATTATCCGGTCCATAGTCTAGCCATCGAATCATGGTATCGTCAGGAACAAATTGCCCATCCTGAAAATCGCCGATAAAATATTGAGTAGCCGAACCTTTCTGCGGACCACCAGGATTAATACTTACCAGTAAAACCCATTTATCAGTTCCATCCGGCGCTTTCATGGAAAGTAGGTCGGGACATTCCCACACGCCTCCGTGAGCACCCACTCCCTTTCCAAATTCCCCCAACAAACTCCAATTTTTCAAATCTAAGGACCTGTAAAACTGGACTTGGTCTTTAGCAGCTAGGGTCATGACCCAGGATTCTGTGCCGTCTGCTTGAGTCATTTTGCGAACTTTAGGATCTCGAAAATCCCTAACTCCTTGATTTGGAAGCACCGGATTTCCTTCATATTTCTCCCATGTTTTTCCCTTGTCTAACGAATAGGCAATACCTTGTTTTTGGTAATCAGAGGCGCCAGACCTTTCTCCTTCCATATCGTGGTAAGTAAAAATTGCAACAATCGGAGGGGTTTCCGAAGTACCTAATCCAGAGGAATTGGAACTATCGTATACGGCACTTCCAGAAAAAATATATCCTAGACTATCCGGATACAAAGCAATGGGTTGCTCTTCCCAATGGATCAAATCCTTCGAGGTAGCATGGCCCCAATGCATGGGGCCCCAAACGGTGCTATCTGGATAATGCTGAAAAAACAGATGGTATTCTCCTTCGATATAGATCAAACCGTTTGGATCATTCATCCATCCATTTTTCGGTGAAAAATGATAAAGCGGACGATAGATTTCTGTTTGCGTAGTCTGAAACTTGATTTCTTTTTCTTTCATGCAACCTGAAATGAAAAGAAGAATACTGAAAATAAGAGCGTATTTCTGCATTATTGAATAAAATAGAGAGATCAAAAATATTCAAATCATATCATCTACCCAGCAAAGTTCCAAGATCAATTCAAGGAAATATTTTTGCACTTTGACCTCATTGTATAGCTTTGTCGCTGAAACTAGTTTTTTTCAAATTCAATAGTTGTATAAAGTCACCCATTGTCATGCTGAATACAACTATTTAACATTTTAGAAACAGAAGAATAAACCCTATGAAAGGAATCATTTTGGCCGGAGGTTCCGGCACTAGACTTTATCCTTTAACCATTTCGGTAAGTAAGCAATTAATGCCTGTTTACGACAAACCGATGATTTATTACCCGCTATCTGTGTTAATGATGGCTGGCATCCGTGAAATTTTGATTATAACAACTCCTGATGATTCAGCATCTTTTCAAAAACTGTTGGGTGATGGATCGCAAGTTGGATGTCGATTTGAATATGCGGTTCAACCCAGTCCAGATGGGCTTGCACAGGCTTTTATTATTGGAGAGGAATTTATTGGAAAAGAAAAGGTGGCCTTAATCCTTGGGGATAATATTTTTTATGGATCTGGTTTACACAAAACACTTCAAGAAAATACTAATCCTGAAGGGGGAGTGGTCTTCGCCTATCACGTCAATGATCCTGAACGATATGGCGTCGTAGAATTTGATGAAAACCAAAAAGCGATTTCCATCGAAGAAAAGCCGGTTAACCCAAAGTCAAATTTTGCTGTTCCAGGGCTTTACTTCTATGATAATCAGGTCGTTGAAATTGCCAAAAACATCAAACCAAGTCCTAGAGGAGAATTGGAAATCACAGATGTCAATAATGAATACCTTAAAAAAGGGCAACTTCAGGTGGCGATATTAAACCGTGGAACTGCTTGGTTAGATACTGGTACCCATCAATCTCTCCTTCAAGCAGCCCAATTTGTTGAAGTAATCGAAGAGCGACAAGGATTGAAAATCGGTTGCATTGAAGAGATTGCTTTTAGAAATGGATTTATAGGAAAAGAACAACTGCTAAAAGCTGCCGAAAAGCTCGGAAAAAGTGGTTATGGAACTTACCTCAAGCGATTAGTAAAATAAATTCAACTCTATTTATTCGAAATACCGAGTATTTGAACCAAGATGCCTGGGCAAATACTCGGTATTTTTTTTAGAGTCGATCCAAGGAGATTCGAGAAGGCTTGGTCTGTTTTTTAAATTGACTCGGGGTTATGCCCGTTTCTTTTTTGAACTGGGCACTTAAATACGCGACACTGTTAAAGCCCAATTGATCCGTAATTTCAGCAAGAGTCTCTTCCCCATAAATCAGCAATTCTTTAATCTTTTCGGTCCGTTGTTTAGCTGTAAACCGCTCTATAGTTTGACCTTCCACACTTGAAAATAATCTACTCAAATACGAATAATCATGGGCCAATTCTCTGCTGAGAAATTCAGATAGATTGGATTCCGGCGGGTTTTCCTGATGATGGATCCGATCGATAATGATCGTTTTAATCCTTGAAATGAGGACAGATTTACTGTCCTCCAAAAGTTCGAAACCCGCCTGATTTAATTTTTCGCTTAGGGTTGAGCGAACCAGTTCTGTCAAATCTTCCGAAAGTTTAGCTTGCCCCAGTTCGACTTTAGCTGGAATATTCAGTTCATCAAAAATCCGTTCTACTGCCGCAATGCATCGTGGACAGACCATATTTTTTATCTGAAGGAAAGAATTTGACTTGTTTTCCATACTGATTTCAACCAATCATCGCGAATAAAAAGTTCAACCCAAATTTTGGAGAAGCCCAAATATTCAAATCAGCCAATCAATGCCTCCAGAATCAAATAAAATAAGGAAGGACAAACCAAACATCCCAAACCTGTATAAAAGGTGGCTGTTACTGCACCGTACGGAACCAGTTTCGGATCTGTTGCTGCTAGCCCCGCAGCTACCCCACTCGAAGTTCCCATAATTCCTCCAAATGCCATTGCTGCTCCGGAATGAGTTAATCCGACTGGTTTTGCTAGAATGGGAGTGAGGATCGTGACTGCAATTGTTTTTACTACTCCGATGCCAATGCTTAAGGCAATTACCTCTGAACTTGCTCCCAAAGCACCACCTGTCACAGGTCCGACGATATAGGTACAAGCTCCTGCACCAAGGGTACAAAGGCTTACCACATCTCTGTAACCCATCAACCAAGCCAAGACTACTCCAGAAATAAAAAATACTCCAATCCCCAAAACCAATGATACCAAACCTAAAAGGCCACTTTTCCGAATTAACATCCAGCTCGCGCCAATGGCTGTTGCAACTATTGCAAAGTCCCGGAACATTGAACCTCCCAAAAAGGATAAGCCCTTGAAGTATGCTAAATCCGCCAAACCTTTTTCTCCATTTCCTAACACACCTCCAATATATCCAGCAATCAAGGCAATGAAAATTGCCAAAGCAGAACCCGGAATTTTAGATTTAAACAGGTTTTTGGAAGCCCAATCGGAAAAGAAGGTTAATAAACCCACCAGCAAAAACGCCACAATCAACCCATTTTTATCGATCAAATTTTGAAACGAACTCATGATTTCAGTGATGATTTTTGAATAAGTAATTTAAGAACCACAAAAGCTATGATAACTGGAATTATGCCCGCAAAAACAGCCAGCAATCCAGAATTTACAGCGGATTTGACATTAAGACTTGCGGCCATGGCAATGACTACAGGGATGTATAGCTTATTCCAAAAGTCTACTCCAGACTCCCATTCCTCTTTCCAATATCCTTTATGACTTAAATAGGCTTTTGCAAGAATTAAAAAGACCATGGCAAAACCTACACCCCCGACATTGGAAGAAAGGCCAAATAATGATCCTAAAAGATCACCGAGCCACATCCCGAGAAGGAAAGAAATTGAAAGTACAGTTAGTCCTTTTATCATTTTAGCTGCTCGATTTTCAATTTGAAAAAAGTCCTTTGACCTCGTTTTTAACCACTTTTCCCATGGCATTTCGAGGCAATTCATCCACGATCAAATATTTTTTAGGGGTCTTGTAGGCTGGCATTTGAGTTCTGATCCATTGATTAAGGTCGGAAAAAGAAAGGATTGAATTAACCACCAAAGCACCTGCCACCAGCTCTCCCCATTCTTCATTTAGGATTCCCACTACGGCGCAATCTTTAATTTCAGGATGTTTTCTTAGCACTTCTTCGATCTCCAAAGCTGATATTTTATAGCCCCCTGATTTAATGATATCTACCGAATCTCGGCCCAAAATCCTAAAATACCCTTCCTCTACCACCGCTATATCTCCAGTTTTAAACCAACCGTCGAGGGTAAAGGATTTTGCAGTAGCTTCTGGCTTGCCCCAGTATTCTTTAAAGACAGAAGGTCCCTTGATCTGAATTTCTCCGGGCTGGCCATTTTCTACAGCTCGATTGGATTCATCCACAAGACGAACCTCAACTTTAGGAAGGGGTTGACCAATAAATCCAGCTCTTCGTTCTCCACGGTAAGGATTACTAATTGCCATTCCGATCTCAGTCATTCCATAGCGCTCCAAAAGGTAATGGCCAGAAATACTTTGCCATTTTTCCATGACAGAAACAGGTAAAGCCGCAGATCCTGAAATCATCAATCGAACCTTCTTAAAGGAATTTGAAACTTCCTGTTTCTGATCCTCTGAATATCCATCAAAAGTTTGAATCAACTTAAAATAGATGGTAGGAACCGCCATAAAGACATTAATCTTTTCTTCAACAAAAAGTTGAAAAATCCCATCAGGATCAAATGGATAATTAAAATATACTGTAGCACCAGACCATAGGGCACAGCTTACCACATTGATAATCCCATGAACATGATGAAGCGGCAATACGCAAACGGTTCGATCCTCTTCGGTCCATTCCCAAGCTTGAATTAGGGTACTGATTTGAGATTCAATCGTATCATGGGTGGTTAGGACTCCTTTTGGTAAACTTGTGGTTCCCGAGGTATATAAAATCATTGCTCCACGATCTCCAGAAACATCAGGCAATTGTCCCTGATTTTCAAACTCGGAATTTGCTGTAATCACAATCCACCTTTTCTCTTTCTCTAGGACATAGGATTGCAAAAGTTCTTCGAATTCAGGACCTACGACAACAATGTCAGCTCCGGTATCTTCCAAGACATAAATCAAGGAGGGGAGAGGATAAGAAATCGAAAGAGGGACTGCTATTCCTCCCGCTTTCCAAATTCCCCACTGCACAGTCACATAATCCATTCCTGGATTAACCATAAAAGCCACTCTGGCATCGTTCAAATCAGATTTTCCATCCAACAGGTAAGCCGCAAAATCATTACTTCGTTCATTGAGATGTTGGTAGGTGAAGGTACCCGTATGATCGATAATGGCTGTTTTTTGAGGTAGGTTTTTGGACTGATTAAAAAGGGAAATCATTGAAGTTAATTAGGTAATGGGTCAAATTTTGATTGGAAGTTAACCAGGAAAGGACACAAAAAAAGCCCGAATTACCGGGCTTTCGAAATTTTATTTCTTAACGGGTTTTTTCCAGGAATAATGGGTTCCAGAATCAATATCAAATACCAAATAGAGCTTTTGAGGTTTCTTGGAAAACTTGGTCTCACTTTCATAGACACAATCGATGCTGTAATCATTCTCAATGGTATGCTCTTCCCAATTTCCTTCATAAAGTGCATAATTCACGACTCGTAGCGAATGATTTCCTTGCGGAACTTCAACCGCAAAACTCCCCGTTTTGCTCTGTAGCGTTACAGATGAAGTACCATATTCCTTCCCGTCTACAAAGACAGACGTTTTAGTTTCATGGTCATAGCCTGCTTCAATTCCAGTAAATTGAACATAGACCATCAGTTTAGAGCTTTGAGAAAAGCAAAAGGAGAAAGTTCCTAAAAAAAGAAGCGTTAAAATCGTTTTTTTCATGGTGGATTGGGGTTTTAGAAAGAATAGAACGAGAATAAGAAAATTCACCATAACCCACAGATTTTCATAAATTTAAGATTTAAAATTTTTCCAATAAGTTGAATTATGATCAGCCAAAAGTAATTAGATTTTATAAAAGCAAATCATACGGAATATGCCGTATTTTGTGAGGGGGAACTGCTCAATTGGGCATAAAAAAAGGATGTAATCTGATACATCCTTTTCTATTTTCGGGTAAATACTTCTCGTTATAAATCAGTAAACACAACCGCATTGTCCTTGGAAATTTTTCCGGCAGGAATAGTTTCATCTCCATCTAAAAATCGATGGTACATTTCTCTTTTTTCATCACCAGTAATTACCCACATGATTTCTTTAGCTTTTGCGATGAAAGGGTAGGTGACACTCATTCGCAATCTGCCTTGGTAAAGATTGGTGGTTATGGCGATGTCTTTGTCTTTCACTTCACAAATTGGATCATTGGGAACAAGCGAAGCGGTATGGCCATCTGCTCCCATTCCCAAATGAATTAAATCAAATGGAGCTTCTCCTTTAACCTGAGCAATTGTTTCCGAATACTCCATACATGCTTCCTCAAGATTTTCTTGAGTGACCGGCATTGGAAACACATTTACACGTGTCATCAAACCAGAGCCTTCCATGGTTTTGAAAAACTGAGTCAGATTACGATCTGGATGTCCATCAGGAGCAATTCTCTCATCAACTTGAAAAATGAAAATCTTTTCCCAAGCCAATTTTTCCTTACTCAAAAACTTAAGCATCTCCCAAGGTGTGCGACCTCCGCTGATTGCAAAAGTAAAACGACCATGATCAAAAATAGCCTTTCGAGCAGCTTGGGCAATATATAGCGCAGCTTCATGAGCTACTGCATCAGCACTTGCAAATGAATGAATCTTCATAGTTGAAATAGTCGGGTTAGTTCACGATAGGATTATTCCAGCCTCCAGGAGGTAAAATCAACTCGTCCACATTTTCAGGTCCCCAAGTTCCTGGTTCGTATTCAAAAACAGGACACTCTGAAGCCAAATAATCATCTACTATTTTCCAAGCTTCTTCCACATAATCCTGTCGCGCAAAATGCGTTGGATCACCTGCCATTGCATCTGTCAAAACGCGCTCGTAGGCGTCTTTTTCATTTGGAAATGGTGTAGGATTACCTTGAATCTCACTCATGACCGACTTCATGTCTTCACCTTCAGCCATAATCAACATGCCAAATGCAACTGTGACATCTGGGCTAATTCTAAATCGAATATGATTTGGCTTGGATGCTACAGAAGAGTATGCGGAAGGTAAATGCTTAAACCGGACCAGAATCTCCGTGCAGGTAACTGGAAGATTTTTTCCTGCTCGAATGTAGAACGGTACACCTTCCCAACGAGGAGAATTGATATGCAATCGCATAGCGGAAAAGGTCTCCGTATTGGAATCGGGCTTTACTGCCTTTTCACTGAGGTACCCTTTATATTGACCTCTAACCACATCTTGCCCTCTGAGAGGAGTAATGGCCTGAAGAACCTTCACCTTTTCATCCCGGATGGATTCACTATCCAGAGCCTTAGGTGGCTCCATGGTTAAATTACAAAGCACTTGGAAAAGGTGATTCTGAATCACATCTCGAATAGCTCCGGTTACATCATAAAATGCCCCACGACTCTGAATTCCAAAATTTTCAGCCATGGTAATTTGCATCGATTCGATATGATCCTTGTTCCAGACAGGTTCCAACAAAGAATTCACAAATCTGAAAAAGACGATATTATTAACCGGCCTTTTACCTAGATAATGGTCAATTCGGTAAATCGAACTTTCGGAAAACTTAGAAAGAAGGATTTTATTAAGAGCTCTTGCTGATTCGTAGTCTGTGCCAAAAGGCTTTTCAACGATCACTCGAGCGCCTTTAGCGCACCCCGATTGATCCAATTGCTGAATAATACTTGGAAATAGCACCGGAGGAATCGCCAAATAATGGGTGGGGTGATGGGCATTTCCGATTGCTGTTCGGATCCGTTTAAAGGTTTCCTCATCGGTATAATCTCCTCCAACAAATCCCAAAAGATTTGAAAATTTTTGGAAAGATTCCTCTTCATAATTTCCATGCTTTTGAATGCTTTCTTTGGCTCGGGCTTTGAGTTTTTCCAAATCATAATCTCCTCGAGCTACTCCGATAATAGGCACTTGGAGGTTTCCCCGCTTAACCATCATATGAAGTGCAGGAAATATTTTTTTGAAAGCCAGATCACCGGTAGCACCATAAAATACCAGTGCGTCTGATTTTACTTGAGTCATGAATTGATAGAATAGTATGTTGAGGAAATAAAGGTGATTGGAGAAAAGTTCAGAACAGGTAGTCTTTTTCCCATAATCTAAACCCTCCAGCAAATGCATTTTTATTGGATCCTAAGCGGCATCCTGCAGGAATTTCTTCTAAGTATTTGGAGTTACCACCTCCCAATACGATTTCATCGGGCTGAAAGCAATGTCTGAAATGTTCAATGGTCTTGTAAACCATTTCCATCCATTTCTTTTTGCCCACTTTTTTGAGGGAAGCATTTCCTACATGAGATTCAAAAGTTCCAAGCTTAAAGGGTAGGTGGCCTCCTTCGAGAGGAATAATCACATTTTCTAGTACCATGGCGGTACCCAGTCCAGTTCCGAAGCCTAAAAATAGAAGCTTACCTTCCCCATAACTGCCCAATGCTTGCATCGCTGCATCGTTGATGATTTTTACTGGACATCCGAAGGCCTTTTCAAAATCAAATCCAGTCCACCCACTGCCCATATTTACAGGGTCTGCCACAATTTTGCCATGCTTGACTACACCTGGAAAACCCATAGAAATTACATCATAGGACCAATCTTTGGCAGCTTCCTTTACTAAAGGCACCAGATTCTCTGGACGAAAGTTATTTCCGGATGGAATTTTAATTCGTTCAGGCTGTCCAGTAGCCAATATTTTAATGTTGGAACCTCCAATGTCTATGACTAATACATTCATCTGCCGTGGGTCTGGTGTAACGTAATGTAAAGATGCCACCGAAAATCAGAAGCAAAAAGGAAAAATTTGATTTGTTTACTTTAAATCCGATTCAGAGGGATTTTAGCTCCTATGAATTCAAGCTTAAGTCTGTAAGAGTATTCAATTGCAAAATGAAAAAACCCCAAAAGCGATAATCTTTTGGGGTCTAAGTTCCGCTTTGAATTCAATTCAAGCCGAAATGCTTCGATTTTTGGCACTCTCGGCCAAGATTTTTTCAGGTTCATGATTGAGTTCAGGTGTATTCACAACCATTCTTGGCACGCAAATTCCCTTGTCAATTGCTTTGAATCGGATAACTTCGATTAATCGCTTTACACGATTTTTCTCATTTCCATTTTCACCTTGGAAAAAAGCTTCTCGGTTTTCACCTGCTCGGATATAGCCGTCGAAGTTTACATCAAAGTTGTAAAACGCTCGAAACACCTTCGCATTTGGAACTGCTTTTTGAATCAATTGCTCATTGGTAAATCCATGTTTAGTATCAAAAGATCCATTGGAGCAGTCGATAATGATCTTACCATCTGTATCCGTATGTTTCAAAGCAACCCAGACTTCTGGGAAATCCGCATTTTCATAACAAAGGAGAATAAATTCACCTTGAACAATCGCAGATTCGTATGGCATTAAACGATGGAAAAACTTATTCAAAGCTTTCCATTCTGGTTCTTCGGTATCGAAATCATTTCCAACACCAAAAGCAACTCCAATTCCGGCTTCGAGATACTTTTTACCTAGCGATTTGGCTAGAGGAGTACCGCCTAAGATTGCAATTTTCATAGTATAAAAGTTTACGTTGAAACACTTCCAGGATCAATTGAGGAAGGATTTTTTCCTTAATAATCCTCTGAAAAGTAGAGTGTTACAGCACTAATTCAAAATTATATTTCGAAAATTTTCGATTCACAATGCACAAAGCGGTTTTTGGTAGATGAAGTCCAAAATTTAATTTATGAAATACAGTTGTCCTTTTTGGTAAAAAGAAAATTTGCTCAGATTGAAAGACTAAAAAAATGGTTTTTAAACTTATCGAATAAAAAAAGCGACGTTTGAAGTCGCTTTTTGAGTAGGGTGAGGGGGGAGTTTACTTTCCGATACAAAATCTCTCGACGCTCAAACAGTCAATGTTTTATGGATTCCTGGCAACAAATAGGCAACATAAATTGCTCAATTAGAATCAAACAGATTAAACAATAAATTTTTTCAGAAATCTTTCTTTCAAGTAAAATTACTTCACCAATTTAAGTTTCTTCATAGTCACCAAATTGAAAAGAGGTGGTATCTCCTTATAATTGAAATGGCAACTTAATACTTGGATTAAGCTAAAAAGTAATCTCAATATCCCTCTTTTTAAAATTTCATTTATGAACTCCCATCTTGGTCAAGTTTTAGACTGTTTTGCTCGCATGGATGTAGCAGGATTAGAGGTGCTTTTACAGGAGCCCATCTATTATGACGTTCCAAAAGAGATTTTCTTAAAGCGATTGGGGGAATTCTTTGAAAACTTTTTTGATGAAGTTGATCCAGAAAATTCACGACTTACCTATTATCCTGGGGCTTGTTGCAGTAGACAATGTGATATTTTTCCAAATAGACTTGGATTCAAATTCCATGGATACCCTGGAGATCACTTTGATCTAAGATTTGTCCTAGAAAAGGATGTTAACGGGGTTGAGTTCGTTAAAGATATCTTTCCATGCTATCATTTAGTGACTAATGAGCTGATCGAGGACCTTGGAAGCCAGGTTTATTTTTGGGTTTATGAAGACGATAAAACAGAGGTTATAAAAGATGAAAACTATCCAATCAATTTACAGCGGGCTCTAGAAGGAGCTTTTTATTGGGAAAGCAAGAAAGAAGGGGAGATGGTAACTCTGGAAGAAATCAAAGCTTGGCGAATTAGCTATGAATCGACCTATTTGTCGATCGATAGTGATGGACCTTCAAAAACAGAATTCTGGAAATGGGATAACTTCCTTGGATTCTATAGTTACCTCGACCTTTTGGTAAGGTTTACTGAAGATTTCAAGGTGGACCTTGCCAGGTTTATTGTGGTTGATATTTCTGAAATCAGTCATCAAGTTTTGATAAAATGGCTTTTGGAAATAGAAAACCGTATGGAGGACCATCAGTATTGGCGGCTGCATGGTTCTACCTTTACCCGATTGGAGCAGGAAGAATACGAGGGTAAATTAAATTTTCCCTTTTCTAAAGACCTAAACTTTGAGCCTGAACTTCGGGAAACCATTGAATCATTTTTGGGATGGTTTGCGAAAGAGCGGAAAGTATGGCTAGATTATTATTTCGCATTAACCCCAACGGAATACGATAGTTTCATCGAACAATGTAACAGTAGTTGGGAGTTATTTCAGGTAAATCACCTCTTGTCTTACCATTGGGAAGTACGCGAGAAGTTTAGGAAACAGGGTGTATTTATCCCTTTTAACCTCAAAAAGCCTCCTTTTTCTTTCCCTTCAAACGCAAGTCATTAAATTTAAATTTCAAGGAGTTCTTAGACTATTGATTTTCAATTAGTTGATTACTATTGAATGAAAGAAATCTAGCCCTGTATCATAAAATACATTGGATCTATTGGAAGGTAAATAATAGGTGACAATTCAGTTACCTAATATTTTACTTAAAAATCAAGCAAAGGATATTTTTTTGAAAGCAATCAAATTATAGATTTAAGATATCACCAGCTAACCATGAAGAATGAACTCAAGCTTCTAATCCGAAGCGTTTCCTCCTATGTGATGATTTATTCAGGAATCCTGATAGTATTCTGGTTTGTCTTTGTGATCGTTACCAGTTTGATAGGCTTGAATATCTACTCATCGGACTCCATGGATCTGATGGTTTTTGTGCTTTTTTTGGGAATATCAGTTATTGGAGTCGCAGCAGCGATCAATGTCACGCTGAGTCTTGACCTGATTGCCGAATCTAAGATCAATCAGATGAATCACCCTAATCCAAGATTAGGCAAGCGTTGGTTCGGGTGGGTTTTAGGTGGTTTTGGAATCTTCGTAGTGGTCGCTTGGATCAGTAATTACATCATTCGTACTAATCATCTCAAGGATTTTAAAGCAATCACCACAGAGGTAGTCCAGTCCCATCAGGGTAGCTTGGAAAAGATCGTTGACTACATGAAAGACAGCGCACAAATCCTAAAGACCAAGGAAGTTTTATTAGCGATCGCTAAGAGTTCAGATCAGGTGTTCCAACCTGAACTGATTTTTACTCAGGAAGTAAATGGTAAAAAAGTATGGGTTGAGATTAACATAGGATCAGATTCAGTTGCTTTGGTTAATCTGGCTTTTGAGCAATTGGTGATCGTCCCTTTAGGTGAAGAGAAAAAGTTGATTCAAGAACTGGCATATGGCAACAAGAAAGATGCACAGGTGCTGGAACTGGAAAAGGGTGAAACCAAAGGATACTATCCCATTTCCAAAAATGGAAAAGTGATGGTGGTAAGGCTGAGTGCTAAATCAAGATTTAATGGGAATAGGGGCTAAGTGTTTATCACAAAATTGATCCAATGGAACAACTGACGAAACTTAAAAGGCTAAGAATCAAGAAAGACGAGCTGCTGATCACTATTCGGGAAAAGGAGAATGTTAAAATACCAGAATGAAATTCATTTCAAGAATGAATTCACAAAGGAGACCATTAGAGTAGCAAGTGAACTACCAGTAATTCAAAAAAAGTACGATAGCCCATAAATATAGATCAATTTTCAGGAGATGATTCTTGGGAAATAGACTGGTAAAGAAGGATTTTAACTGAATCATTAAGAATTTGAAGTGAAAATTTAAACTGAATTTTAAATAACGAAAGAATTTTTCATAATGATTCTTCTAACAGGAGCTTACTATATTGACGAGTTTCAAGAAAAGTTTCGAACCTTGATAGGGAACGAAATTTTGGATGACTTTTATAATAAGTTTTCAAAATTCACTATCCAAAATTATCCGCCCTACATCAATCACGAAGAAGTAATTCCTCTACTTAAGGTAGCTTGGAATATTGTCAATCGGGGGGATAGTACCAGAGCATCACTGAGATTGGGGGATTATCTTTTGAAAAGACACCTTGGTCACGAGTCTGGGTTTAATTTTTCTAAATCCGAAATAAAAGCAACTCTAGATCTTGTTGGGGACTTTGAAAAAATTCAAGAAATATTTTTTGATTTTGGATCGATAAATGACGAAAGTGCAGTTGAATTTGGACAATTAGCTTATTCAATTTTTAAGATTCTCCAAAAATTATTTTTATACAATCACCTCCATAAAACCATGTTACTCTGCCTTATGGCAAATCCATCTCCGACATGGTTTAAAATTCACGGTATCTCAGAAGAGGAAGAGATTCTGCTTCAGGATGATTTAAATGATCTTTTTAGAGCATTAAATCATCTTGTAACTGAGGATGAATCCAAAATCCTTCTCCTTGAAAAAGATAAATCAAGTAATCTTATCACAATATCTATTGATGGATCCAATAGAGGAATTATACTTTCTCAATATGAACTTGATGGGGCGCAGAATCTAAGCTTCAAAATCCTAAGTGATCGTCGGATTTTTTATAAAAAGCTGGGTGAAGTTATTATCACCGAACAGCAAATTGAAAATGGAGAGCGGAAAGAGGTTCATACTTTTCATTATTTCAGCCATGAGCAAAAGGTAGCCTTGACCTATTTTTTAAATAACATTTTCAGAAAATCCAGATTTAGGCCAGGCCAAGAGGCAATTATAAACAGAGCCTTACTTGGAGAAGATGTGATTGGCCTATTACCAACAGGAGGAGGAAAATCGCTTACATTTCAGATCTGTGCTCTACTTCATCCTGGCGTTACCATTGTAGTAGATCCTATTAATTCACTTATGAAGGATCAATATGATAAGCTGATTGATAACGGGATTGGTAATTCCAGCTTCATTAATTCATTTAACTCCAAAGAAGAACGAGAACTTCGAATGGAAAAGCTGATGGAGGGGAGTTTTTTGATACTTTTTGTCTCTCCCGAACGTTTTCAAATGGAGAATTTCAGACAATCTCTTTCAGGGTGCAAGGATTTAGATGTTTTTTTTAGTTACGCAGTAATTGACGAGGCCCATTGCGTTTCAGAATGGGGCCATGACTTTAGACATGTTTATCTGAATTTAGCAACAAATTTGAGAAGGCATTGTGCTACAAAAAAAGGTAAATTAACTCTCTTTGGACTAACGGCAACTGCCTCATTTGATGTTTTAGCAGATGTTCAGCGAGAATTAGACTTAAAAGAAGATGCGATAGTAACACTACCGGCAGAGGCAATAGATAGGAAAGAACTAAATTTCAATATCATTCCTATTGCTGCAGATATTGAACCAAACCTTCCCTACAACAAAAGGGAGAACAAACTGGGAGCTTTCAAATACCCGATATTAAAAAAGTTATTAAATGACCTTCCTGGAAAAATCAGTTCTTTAGAGCTGAAATATGGATATCTGAGCAGACCTAGGAATTTTTACGGGAAAGAGGAGGGGAAATACCAAAATGCAGGAGTAATATTTTGTCCTACCAAATCTAACTTACTGCCAAATGGAGTCTTACATCTTGCCTACGGTTATGAAAATAATGGAGGAGGGTTGTCAGATTTAGGTTTCCTTGAATTAAGGACATTTTTTGGTGGGGGGAGTGAAGATGTAATCAAAGATGATCGCATTGAGTCAATTGCCGATGATTCTTATAAAAATCAAGAAGATTATATTAAAAATCGGGCAAATTTAATGATTGCCACCAAGGCGTTTGGGATGGGAATCGACAAGCCAAATATCAGATATTCGATTCATTATTCTTTTCCAAATTCGGTTGAAAGCTTTTACCAAGAGGCTGGAAGGTCAGGAAGAGACGGCAACCCTTCGCTTTGCTCAATTCTTTATCACCCTTTAGACATAGAAACAAACTATGATTTTTATAAAAATGCCTTCAAGGGGATTCAGCGTGAGCGCTTTATAATTGACGAATTACTCCATGAGGTAGAATATGAGGATGGTTTTTTTGTGAATATTTTAAAACAGAGAATCTGTGACAGATATCCTGAGGTATTCTCAGTAAAACTTGATAAAGAACGATATATATACATCAATGGCCCTTGGAATAGAGATCCGGAAAAGAGAATAAAAATTGGACTTTTAGATCTACAAAGAAATTTGAGGAGCTATGACAACGCGACCCAAAACTTTGATTTTTCAAAAGCCAATCAGATTCTCGAGTATTCTCGCCAAATCCTAAATGAATATTGTCCAGACCAAAACTATCTTCGATGGTTCAAAACAAAATCGGCTGATGGAATAAAAACTTTAATTGAAAGTGGTACAAGTAATAGCTACACTCTCAAAATTGGATTCACTAACGGGGTAGTTTCCAAAATGAATGAAGTAATTAAAGGTTCTGGTTACGATGATTTTGACGAACGAATTATTAGAGCTGCGTATAATTTTAGTACAGATGCGGATGATTTTATTGGAAACCTTAATTATCAATATTATAAATTTCAAAAACTGAATTCCTTTTATCAGGATAGAAGCTTTAATCCAAATCCTGAAGTTGAACAATTTCTGAAGGTTAATTATTACCGAATTAGAAATTCTATGGACACTCAAAGGGCAATTTACCGGTTGAATATTTTAGGTGTAATTGATGATTATGTTATTGATTACGCATTGCAAATGATTGAGGTACGATTTAAAGGAAAGACTAATTATACCTATAAAACCAATTTCAATAATTACTTAAGACGGTACCTAGGTATTGAAACCACCAAGATTTGGTTGAAAAAGATAAATAAAGTTAAGGAGCCATCAATTTTAACAAAGGTACTATATGTGTTAATCGATTTCATCGAAAGTGAAATTTCAGAAAAGAGAAAACGCTCAATCGATTACATGAAGGAACTCTGTGAGGTTCACTTAAAAGAGGGAGAACGGGAGTTTAGGGACAGAATGATTCGATATTTTACCTCTAAGTATGCAAGGCAAGACTATTTGCCTAGAGATACAGAAAAAGGGACTAAAGAAAACTGTGAAATCGTCAGGAAATACATTGAATTTATTGATCATCCTCCGGATGGTTTAGGAGGGCAAATAGATAATGCCAAACATTTAAGGGGAGCTTGTGACAACCTTAGAATTAATATGGTGAATAATGCAAGCATAGACTTACTTACAGCTTTTAGCCTTTTTGCATTAGAACTAAAGGAAGGGGACACATTGGAATCTGCCAATGATAAACCTTTGGTGAAAAAGGCAATTGAACTTTATCGAAAAGGTTTTAAAAGGATGGTTGTGGTAGATTCATGGGAAAATGTAAAATCTCTTTTAGAAATCTTTAATAACAAGGTTCTAGATTTTAATTCTGAAATAAGAAAACTGATGGATGAGCTCTATTCCGAACTATTAGTTCAAAGAACCAACTATCGACTAAAGCAATTTCTCGATAAAATATCCACCTAATGTCTAAGATAACCGATTTACAAGAAGAGTTTGAAGTACTCATTAAAGAACTTGAGCGCTTAAAATCCATCAATGAAATTACGTCAATCAATAGTTTAAATGCAGAAATGACTATTGATGAGCTTAAAAAATTTATCGATGTAACCGAAAAATTTATTTC
Organism: Algoriphagus sanaruensis; assembly: GCF_001593605.1. Classification (GTDB taxonomy): domain Bacteria; phylum Bacteroidota; class Bacteroidia; order Cytophagales; family Cyclobacteriaceae; genus Algoriphagus; species Algoriphagus sanaruensis. Next base: position 2,640,833 of record NZ_CP012836.1, read on the forward strand.
AGCTATAAAGTCTGATTATAATGAAAAGATGAAATCCTTTTCTGAAAGAGAAAAAGCTCTAAATGATGCAATAATAAAATTACATCAGGGAATTGAAGATCAATCTAAAAAATTTGAATTAATAACAAGTATTAATTCAAAATCATGGTCGAATGACCTTGATCTGTTAAAGAAAGATTGGAATTCTCGGATAGAGAATTATATGCATCAAATTAAGGATGTTAGAAAAAAAATTGAAACTGAAGTTTTGGAATACTCAAGGAACACTGCTGGAACATTAAGAACCCAAAATTCCATGGTTGTAGAACAAATAGAAAATGAATCCAAAACTAAAACCAGAGAGCTAAACCTTTTACGACTTAAACAAGAGGAGTCAGTTGATTTAATAAAGGCTGAATACTTACGTGGAATTAAAGAATTGAAATCAGAATTTATAACTAAAAACGATCAATTGAAGATTGAAATCTCTAATAACGCAGATAAGATTGAAACTGTAATGTATTTGGTTATTGGATTTGGTTCGATTATAAGTATTGGCCTTCTAGCTTTGATTATTAGTAACTAAAAAATCTTTAATTATCATTATAAAACCTTGTCCAATTGACTCCGAAAAATACTTATTAGATAATTAAATGTATTTTTAAAAAGCTTTTGATCAGAATGGATAAATTAGAAAGATGTAAAGAAGATGTTTATTGATTTAATTAAATTACATTATAAAAATTTATAGATAATTTATTAATATTTAAAATTCAAAAAATGAGTAAATTTAAATTTTCAAACAGCAGACAAGATAGAGAAAAATTTAATGATTTAATGATTTACTCTAATAAAGACACTAAATCAGATAGTTTTTTACATAGGTTTTTCTGGGAAAAAATAAAGTATACTTTTATATCTGACGAATCGACTGTAAAATATACTGATAATGAAGATAATATACTTATTTTTGAAGATGAACTTGGTTTGATAATTATTGGATTTCTAGGAATTGATCGCAAATTTGATCGAACAAATATAGATATTTCAAATTCTATTATTACAAGTTTGTTGGAATTTGACAAAGATATTAGAAAACTAGCAATTGATAAAGGCATAGATAACTATAGGTTAATATATTTTACAACCTATAAATTAAGTGATTTTAAATCTAATATTTTTTCCAAACTACCTATCGATGTGTCATATTTCTATTTAGCCAATTTTAATGAGAATAAAGAATTGATTCTTGCGTTTGAAAATGATCTCGAATTAATCGATATTATAAACTATGAGCTTGAAGCAAACCAATTTTTAGAATATGCAATTAAAAGAAATAGGAACATTAATCAGAAAGAGGAATGGTATTGTGAGTTATGTGGCGGTAATAATTTCTCTGGTTGTCAATACTTTGATCCTACCGAATGTCCCAATTCACAAACCTGATCTTTACGCAATCTAAAATATTTTCTAAAAATGCTGCTGTCTAAAATATCCATTTAAAGGAAATTGGATTAATTTAAAATAGAAAAAGAGCTTAGTTCAGATACATTTTTAATCTACTATTTCTGTCGACAGAAGCTTGAGATGGGACTAAGATTTTTTCATTGAATACCGTCTAAATATTTACTATGACATTTTCAACAAATCAAATATAGAAGTTTAAAAAATGAAAACATGATCAAATGTGTGCTATTAATTAAATAAGATATCACAAAGAATCCCTTTAGAAATAATTTTATCGAAAGAGATTGGATTAAATCCTATTTATCAAACGTCTCTATTGTAATCCAAACCTGAATTAAGGGCAGGGCAATGAATGCGGTTAATGAAACTATTGAATCAGGGAAACCAAGCGCCATTGTGCTATATAATCAACTCTGTAAAATGGAAAAAGATATCGTTCAGACGGAAAAAGAACAAATTGGCAACAAATTTTGCGTAATTATACTCAAACAAGATCATAAAAAAAGGCCTCATAGAGGCCAATTTCAAACAAAATAAGACAAATTGAGTCTCGTCACTTTCCGATACAAAAAGTAATTATGCCTGATTTTCAAGATATTATATAAATAAGATACAAATAGGGTACACCTATATTTTTAATATTTACTTTTACTGCCTATTATTAAAAATCACCAAGGAATATCCAAGGCGAAGCTAAATCAAAAACCAAATCCAAAAATCAGACCCCACCCGGTTGAAAAATTCAGTTTTTTCTTTGTTGGTTTTTGGGTCTTTGGTGATGTAGAACCCCAACAATAAATCCAACATGAGAGTAGGGGATTATTGGGCTAATTTTTAAAATTTATCACGCACTCCTCTGATACACACTCTTTCCTCCACCAAAATAGTTGGTATAAATGTGCTGATAGACGCTGACTGTTTTTAGGCTGACTTCCTCATCGGAATAAACTTCCTGTGGCAGCCAGAGCAGATTGTCATAAATCATTCCTTTCACCTGAGCGGTGATCTGCCGACTTTCACGCCATCTTTCAATCTTCAGCTTTTCGGCTTTTAGCTTGTCAAGTGTTTGCTGGGCGATTTTCTTAACCTCATTCTTTTCTTTTGGCCCAAGTTCTTTGCCTTCCCGAAGCAGGTCAAAAATTGCAAGGGTTTCCTGATCTTCCAGGTTTTCACGCACTGCTCTTTGCTCCTCTTCCGAGAGCGAAGCCAAAAAGTCTGTGAGCTTATTGAAAGCCCTTACTGTGTTTTCCAGCGACTTACCATTGTTGTACTCATCAATGATCTCCTTGTAGCGCTCATAAAACTCAAGCCGCAAAGGGTTTTCTTTCAGCATTTGCTCTAGCTTTTTTTCAATCGCCTGCTGGAGATCATAGGTGATAGTGTTCTTCCGTGGTGCTTTTTCGAATGCAGCTTTTAACTTGTCGAAATCCAGCTTGCTCAGATCCACATATACCTCTTCTTCGGAATCTGCAACTTGATCCTTGAGAAGAATACTTTCACTAACCAATTTCTGAAGCTGCATGACGATTTCAATCACATCGGCAGTCTTTGTCTTTTGGTTCAATAGCCCGTAAATCGCTTCTATCGCATTAAATTTCTTTACAAAAGGCTTTATTTGCTCTTCAGGGTACAAGGCTTTAAACTTCCTGAATACATTCCTAGCCATCATTTCAAACGTGGTCCTGGTGGTCTCATTCAAGTTCACACAATCTCCTGCCTCTTTGATCTTACCAAGCTTTTGCATGGGTTGGGCATTGACCAGATCGGAAAGCTGAAAGTTCAATGATAGTAGGTACTGCTCCACTTTCTTGATAGCCTCTTTCAGTTCTACTTCTAAGCTTGCTAATTCCTCCACAGGCTTTCCTGAACCTTTGCCATCTTTGCCACCTGCTGTTCCGGTTCCTTTGCCTCCTTCTCCATATACAGAATAGGCCTTCTCCAGCTGCGAATAGACATTGCCATAATCCACGATCAGGCCATTTTCCTTCATATCATCATAGACCCTGTTTGCCCTGGCTATGGTTTGCATGAGTGTATGGCCTTTGATAGGTTTATCCAAATAGACAGTGGAAACGCATTGAGCATCAAAGCCAGTAATCCACATGGCACATACAATGGCTAGGCGAAATGGGTTTTCTGGATCTTTGAATTCCTTCTCTAGGTTACGCTCAACCATTTTCCGTCTGTGGGTTTCAATATCAAGACCCATCTTTCGGAATTTATCAACCTCATTCTGTTCGCTGCTGACAACAACACAAACTTCGGTCGATTGGACTTTTTCATATTTCCTTTTTAGTTCCTGCGCTTCCTGTGGATCGTTTGATTCATTGATCTGTTTGTCCAGTTCTGCCAGATATTCGGGCCAATATTTCAGCACTAACTGATGCATTCTTACCGCAGTGGGCTTGTCTAAAGCAACGAACATTGCTTTCCCTTGATATCCCCTTTCATTGAAGTGCCAAACCAAATCCCTTGCAATAGCATCTAATCTTGGCTCTGCTGTAAGAATTGGATAGTTCTTTTGGAACATGTAGGCGAGCTTTCTTTTTTGGTCATCATCCAGACTTTCATCCTCTAGGATTTCTGCCATTTGCTCATCCAGCTCCGGGTTATCGATATTTAATTTTTCTCCTCGGTTAATGTATTTCAGTGGGAGTGTGGCTTCATCATCTATAGCTCGCTTGAAATCATACACAGAGACATACTCACCGAAAATATTTTTGGTTAACTCTTCTTCATCCTTGATGATGGGTGTTCCTGTAAAGCCTAGGAAAGATGCATTTGGAAGTCCGTGAAAACGCATGTTTCGTGCGTAAGTACCTCCTTGAGTCCTATGGGCTTCATCAGAAATTACAATGATGTTTTTTCTATCAGTGATCAGAGGATATTCGCTTTCCTTTTCTGGGTCGATAGAAAACTTATGGATTAGACTAAATACGTACTTGTGGTTTTGGGCTAGCAATTCCCTTAAGTGGTCCCGTCCTGTAATTCCAGATTTATTACCCGCTACAATTGATTTATCGTTCACTACACCAACCCCAGAGAAGGTGTCATACAATTGATTTTCCAATTCCTGCCTGTCGACCGCAATCAGAAACGTGTAAGAGCCTCCCAGCTTTCTATGGATCTTTTCACAGAGAAAGACCATGGAATAGGATTTTCCACTTCCCTGAGTATGCCAAAACACCCCAAGTTTACCCCGTAAGCTTTCTATGTTTCTGACATTTTCAATGACCTTATTTACACCGATGTATTGGTGGTTTTTAGCCATTAATTTCATTACATCTCCTCTTGATTCATCGAAGAGTAAAAAGTTTTCAACTATATCCAGGAGGCGATGAGGGGCGCAGGTTCCCCGTAATACGGTATCAAGACTGACTACCCCTTCTTCATCTTCTTCAATTCTTTTCCAATCAAGGAAGTACTTGTAGGGGCTAGTGATGGTCCCCACCTTAGCGTCTGTTCCATTACTCAGAATGATGAAGCCATTGCAATTGAAAATATGGGCTATAGTATCCTTATAATCCCTTAGGTTGTCATTGAATGCATTTTGAAGATCGGTATGGTGAGCCTTCAATTCCATGAATACCAATGGAATTCCGTTGACGAAGCAGACAACGTCAGGCCTTCTCAGGTAAAGTTCACCTAATACCTCAAATTGTCTTACAGCCAAGAAATCATTTGATCCGTAATCATTGAAATCAAAGACCTTTAGCTTCTTCTTGACCAATTCTCCCTTGTCATTGGTGTAGCTTACCGGAACGCCATTTTTTAAAAGCTCGGACTTTTCCTTGTTGATCCTACCCAGAGATTGGTCTGCTACTTTCTGTGAAATTTGTTCAATAGCCTGATCATAAGCCATAGGGGGGAGGTCAGGATTTAGTTTGGTCAAGGCTTTTCTAAGGTGCCTGGAAAGGATTACTTCTGACTTATTATCCCTTCCCAGCAAACCATCATCACCAAAGTTTTCTTTCTTCCAAGCTGTGACGACCTTCCAGCCCAGCTCTTCAAGAACTTGTTGGGTTGCTTCTTCGATTAATCCGTCCTCTGAGTATTCGTAGCTCATATTTAAAAAATTTGTTTACCCAATTAATTTGCCCAAGTATTGATCATTTTGAAAATAGTCTCTTGCCAAACCTTCAAAGGGGTTTGAACCTGGCTGAATAAAAGCCCGCATTCCATTACTTGCTCCTTGTCTTCGGTGTTTTCAACGGGAACAAATTTCCCCTTAATACCGGGGTTGTTTCCAGGATATAAAAGCGCCACTTTTTCAGCCTTGAAGTAATGGTGGTAGGCATACATCTGCCTTAAATCATCCATGGATGGCTCTGTCGAAACCAGCTTCCATTTGGTGTCTATTACATATTTAAACCCATCTTTTTCGACTGTAATATCAGGCCTGATGCTTCTCTTGTTTCCTTGGAAAGGTTGCCAGAAGGACTTACTGTCTTGACCTTTAGCATTAAGACCATAGTGTCTCTTTAAGCTTGCCAAGACAAATTTCTCCCAAAGTAAATTCATGTCGAACATCAAGGCGAGAACATCCTCTCGACCTTTACTCAAATCTGGGTGGTAGTGGAGGAGAATAAGCCGTGCGATTTCCAAAGCTTTTTGATAATCCTGCGTCTTCCGGTTAAGAACTATTTTATCAAAATCGGCTTGCGTTACTTTTCGATCAGGCATTTCAGGGAAGTTTAATGTCAGTGCATTAATCCGTCCGATAAGTGCTGTATTGGTATTGATTCGCTTTAGAAGCAGCAGGGTCCGATACAGAATGATATGGAGTAGGTGCTCTACATCATAGGTGGTATGTCGTGTGTAAAATCGCTCCTTATGGATGGAGTTTTTACTTATCTGTTTACTAAACTGAATGCTTCCCTTAAGTGCATTTAAATTCCCTTCTGTTTGTCTATACTTCTTAGCTAGTCCTCTGTGCAGGAGTGCCTCCACCTCAGATACAAAAATTTCAAAGTATAGATCCAAAACAGTGTTATTCTTTACCTTCATATTAGAATTACTAGGAGCTTTAACTTCAAATCCATGCACTACTCTGAGCATATCTACCAAAATGGAATTCCATTTATCCTTCTCATCCGTGGATTCTTGTTGGTATTTATCAGCTTTGGGAAGAACACTAATTAGAAGATTTCCTACCTGAATGGCTCCTACATATTCATTGAATCGAACCCCATTTCTAATCAATGAAAAATATGGGCTACCCTTATCGAAGAATTTGATCAAGCTGTCGAGCTTGTCTTGATCGAACAATACTCCATCATCAAATTTCTGATTCAGAAAAATGGACTGATGCTCAAATACTTTGATATGTTTTCTCCCAGTTGCCAAAGGTCTATGCTATAGGTAGATTCATTAATCGGAGGATTGCTTTTTGAAAAGTCATATCAGGTTGCTTGTATTGGTTTCCTGGGTAGCCTTCTCTGTAATCGATGATTTGATAAATGACTCGTTCATTGTCGATTTCAGCCTCAAATCCGGATGCAAACTCGATTAGGTTATCATCTTGTTTTCTGACAAATCCTTCACCCAGAATAGCCCCAATTTTGGCATAGTCCCCATAAAAGTATTCTTGAAGTAAAGGGATGATGTTTTGGTAAAAGGATTTCTCCAATTCGGCCCAAGAATAAGCTTGGATCAGATAACTATGACCGATAAGGTGATCTCGGTCTAGGAGCTTTTCAATCCTGCGATTAATGGTTTTTAGTAGAACTTCCAGGTTGATACCTTCAAACTGGATCAACTCTTTGAATCTGATAGGTAAAAGGCTGAAATCATTTTCATGTTCCAATGATTCATAAGCCTTTCGATTGTTAATTTTTGCCTTATGCAGCTCAAGGAAGTCTGCTTCAACTGAAATCCATCTTGGATCATCCCAATCTAAGTCTGCGTACTTCAACCATAGCCGCTGAAGCATCAAGGTCGGCTCAAGGAGTTCGGGTATTGGTGGCATTTCCCTAAAGCTGAATCTTCGCCTTAATGCAGTGTCCAAAGCTTCCACGCTTCGATCTGCCGTATTCATAGTTCCAATTATGTATAGGTTGGATGGAACTCCAAACTTATCATTACTGTAGGGGAGAGTCACTTTTAGCTCCTCGTCTTTGCCTAATCGTTTATCCTGTTCAATCAAGGTGATCAGTTCACCGAAAATCTGGGATACATTGCCTCTGTTGATTTCGTCAATAATCAGCACAAAATTTTTCCCTGTGGAGGATTGAAATTCTTCTTTGGTTAATTTCTTTACCACTTCCACCTTATCGGCGAAGGAATACGCTTTTTCTTGGATTTTAACCTTTACCTTCTTGTTGATCTGTTTGATAGCATTCAAAACAGACCAATAAGCAGAGGAATTACTTCCTCCAATAACTCCTCGGAATTCATCATTGATATTGCTGACAGCGTCTAGATTATCGAAAGCATTATTCAGCTTGGTGAGTCTTGCCTTTGAAACAATGTATTCTCTAGTTCCTTTGGGGTGTTTGACAATAATATTCCCTTGTGGGGAGATTCGGTCAATCAAGACAGTTCCACCTGATTTGGTTTTGATTTCTATTGATTCATCATTCAGTAATTTTTCCTCTACTTGTTCGATGAATGTGTCATACAGATTAGAAAAATCGAGGGTTTCCTCAGTTTCCTTTGACATCTGTGACTTGGCTAGGTCAAAGGAAGCTTCTATGCTTAGCTTCTTGAAAATGCCCGGCTCTATTTGATAATCTATTTTTTGCTCATCGTCTTCACCCTCCGATATTTTGGGTTTGATTCCCTCAATGAACTCCTCATAGTTCATGCTTTGATGGAATGTGGTAAAGACAATTTGACCAGCTGCAACCCTTTTATCAAACTCTTCCTTGAGTTGTTCTCTTGGTTTGTCTTGGACATCTACTCCTAAAATCCGAAGTGCTTCATTGATGGTATGGTAGGTCTTTCCGGTGCCGGGAGGGCCAAAAAAGATTTGATTAAGAGGAGAGGGGCTTGTCTCAGAATTATCGGATTGGGGGGCAGATGGACTTAACTCAGTTTCATCCCCAAGAATTTGCTTGATAGGAGACAAATTATCCTGGGTTGGCTTAAGGTATGACCTATAAAAAATAAAATCGTCAATAGGCTTTGGCTCTATCTTGCTGATAGATTCTGCCAAAAACACGATATAGGCAGATTTATTATCATCCTTAAAATCCGAAAAATTCTTTTTGTAATATTTGATGTTTTCTTTCTCCCATCCGGCATTGTCCAATTCCTTCTGGGAAGTGACAAAATCCTTTACATCGATTCTGTATCTAACCTGGTTTTTACTGGAGACATATAAGGGAAATGTCTCTCCATTATTGATGATCCCCCGCAGAAATTTAAGTGTCTCCGCACCCCCGCTAGGCTTCTTACTATTCCATGTGATTAATCCGGAATACTTTGTATCTAGAGTCAATTCCCCTTCATGCCAGCCTGTACCATCAGAGGCCATAAGTCCAATAACCTGCTCTCCCCATTCGTGATAAAATTTGTATAGAAAATTTGAAACAAGGAAGGTGTAGTTTTCTGGGTTTTCAACGCTTAGGTTGAATTTGTCAAAGTATTCTTTTAGATCTGAAATAAAGTCCTCTGGTCGATAGGGGTGCTTGAAAAGGTTCTTTGTAACCGCTTCCCTCATTGATTCACTCAAAAGTGGGGAGTTTTCCTCGGGTAAAAGGATGTAATTGAAAGCATTACTAATTGACGGGCCAGTGATTTCAGCATTTTTAAATTTCAATTTGACCAAGCCATCAATCCAATTTCCCATACGGACACTTGCTCTCGCCACTGTTCTCTTGTCAGGATATTGATTGTATTTGATTTTGTCCTTTGCGTGGCTATCTAAATACGAAGTAATCTCAAGGAGCATTTCCATAATTTTACCTATTTCAGGATCAACCTCTGCTATTTCCTGAAATTGAGTATAATCAGCAGATAGACGGATCAAATCCTCTTTCAACTGATCGGATACCTGTAGGTCTAGCCATCTTTGCAATGCTTCTCGACCTTTTGAAAAGTAAAAGTCTTTTTCCTGAATAATCCCCTGAAAGAATTCTTCTTGGATAACCTGGTCTATTTCCTGTTTGGTCATAGGCTTTGTTTTTTACTATATGTTTCTGATTCCTCCGCCGCCATCCACATCTCCTCCTGATCCCCTTGCTCAAAAGCGGAAAGGTCTAGCTTCTCCACATCAATCATCCCAGTCATCAAGCGAGGGAGAAGGATATCTCGGGCTTCTTTTAGTAGTTTGTTTTGCTGTTGAAACACCTTTACAGAACTGAAAATACTAGAGCCTATCCCTTCAAAAGTATTCAACGATGCTTCATTTGGAATGATTATTTCCAACCGCTTAAGATCTTTTGGGTAAACATGAGGCTGAGCAGCACCTTTTTGAAAGTGGTAAATCTTAGCTTGATTATGAATCATTGAGGAATAAATGAAATGCAAATATTTCGTCATTGAACTATCAATGTATGAGCAGTCAGAAGCCCAAATGTCCTCATGGTATAAGCATGTAAATCCTGCATTTGCCCCTGAGGCACTCACGGTAATTACAGGGCTTTTTGTATTAGGTGTGTCATGGTAATATGCAGGTAAAAGGCCGCCTGCAACTACAGGAACATTCCCATCCCTGATAGTACTTTTTGTAATATTTTTTCCTTTTAGAACATCCGTGAAATCGCCCAAAGACTTAAATCCCCACCCCTCCGGCAATCCCGTCTCCTCATTGATAGGAGTACTTTCATGGCCTGGGAATTTCATTCGGACAAACCACTCCTCATAGGTGAGTTGGGCTTTTTCTTCCAATAGCTTGATGCGCTTCAGGTTGTTTTCGATCAGGTCATCATAGGCCGAAAGTATAGCGGCTATTTTGCGTTGGGTGAGAGGAGAAGGGAGGCTAATCTTTATTTTATGTAAATGATTTCGATTAACTCCAGGTACAGCTCCAGCTGCATTTAATTCTTTAATTCCCAAACAAAGAAGAAAGTAGCTAAAAAATCTAGGGTCATTACCTTTAAAATCTTTGACATACAAAGTCGTGTTTAAAGGCCAGAAATCTTCTTTCAAATAAAAAACTTCACCGATAGTTCCATATCGTCCAGTAACAACTCCAGGCCCTTTGACTTTGGCTACTGAATGATAGTCAGTAACGCCTGAAGAAGAAACAATAGGAATTATACCCACTTCTCTATCATTAGAAGGAAGGTCATATCCTCTTTTGAGTTCAATTGCATCACCTAATGTGATTTTACTCCAATTGTTTTTCATAATGAAATTGATTGGATTTTAGACATTAGGTCACTGGCTTTGTTATTTAATTCCGCAAGTTCGGAGTGGATTTCTCTGATTCTTCCTTGGTAGTCAAAGTCCATATCCAGCTCTACACTTACTCCCACATAGCGTCCGGGCGTCAGGCTATAATCCTGCTCGATCACTTCTTCTAAGTCCACCAACTTGCATAGCCCTTCCACATCTTGGTATTTGCCTCCAGGGAAGTGTTCGTTGAACCATGCATTGTCAGGGCTTACACCAAGCTCATCGCCTCTGAAGGCATTGATTAAGGCGGTCAGTCCTTCCAGGTGTTCATCTGTAAAATCGTTTATCGTGGTGCTTACCTTTCGGTACACATTTCGGGCATCGATCATCAGGATCTTGTTTTTGTTTTCAGGCTTCTTCCCCTTGTTGTAAAACCAAAGATGACAGGGCAAGCTTCGGGTGTAGAAGAAGTTGTTGCTCACAGACACGATGCATTCGACAGCGCCTGTTTCGATCAGTTTTTGCCGAATAAGCTTCTCTGCATTGCCTGCATCCGTAGCGGAGGATGCCATGACAAAGCCTGCTCTGCCTGTTGGATTAAGGTAGGAATAGAAATACTGCATCCACAGGTAGTTCCCATTGCCAATGGTTCCCTTACCCGTCAGGGGCGCTCCAAAAGGAAGTCGATCATCTTCGGTTAGGAACTTGTTTTTGGCATCCACCTTATCCACGTTGAAAGGCGGGTTAGCCATCACGAAGTCACACTTGCCTGTCAGGTTGAAAGGGTTGGTATAGAAGCTATTGCTTTCCTGAATCTTTCCCTCAATCCCATGTATTGCCAAGTTCATTTTCGCCAGTTTGGCGTTGTTGCTTTTCAGTTCGGTGCCATAAATGGTGATCGCTTCATTTACCGATCGATCGCCTCCATGGCTTTTTATAAAATGTGCCGTCTGGACAAACATACCGCCAGAACCACAAGCCGGATCATGAATGATCCCATGATTGGGTTGAATGAAGTTGATGATCAGATTCACCAAAGACGGTGGTGTAAAGAACTCTCCACCTTCCTGTGCGCCTGCACCCTGCATGGAAAACTTCATCAGGAAGAATTCATAGATCCGACCGAATACGTCACCCTTAGCATGCTTGACGGCATCCGAATTGAATACCCGTACTAAGTCTCGCAAAAGCTTGGCGTCAAACTCCTGATAGCTTTTAGGAAGAATACCTGCAAGATCAGGGTACTCGGCCTCTATCAGTTTCATGGCATTGTTGATGGCCTCAGCGATGTCCTCACTTTCAGGAAGGGCGACTAAGTAATCATATTTGGCCTTTTCAGGAAGCATGATTGCACCTGCGGCTGCGAAGTCATCCTTGGTAGGTTCCCGTTTTTCACCTGTTCTTGGATTGATAGGGAGCTTCTTTTCCACTTCGATTTTGGCATCCTCATAACGGTTCTGTGCAAAGCGAAGTAGCACTAATCCAAGCAAAGGGTCTTTGTATTCGGCTGCGGTTAGTTTGGAATTACCTCTAAGTTCATCGGCAGCATCCCAGAGTTCTTTCTCCAGGTTCTTGATATCGGATTGGGTCATTTGGACTTACTAGAAAAATTAGAATGCAAAAATTAGTTTGTTTGGGTTAATAAATCAAGAAAAATAGTGGGGGAGGGGACTTTGGTTTGTAAAATGATTTCTGTTTGGATGTTTCCAACAAACATTCGCTATTTTCAAACATAAAAACTTAATCCTCATTAATTCTCTGTGATGTTTAAAATCACCCCATCTTGAACAATAATTTTTGATCCTGGATTTAAAACTATAGGTAAAGGTAAGTTGATAGCACTTTGATTAATATAGTCCGTTAAATTTCGAGTTGAACCTGGACCAAGATTACAACATTGGCCATTAGTCCAATATTCATTTAAAGTTTTTTTAAGGGAAATCCCATTCATAAAGTCAATTATTACCCACGTCCCATACCCGGTCCAAACAACGCCACTGGACTCAAAACGCTTAAAACTACCAACCCATTTTATTTGGGGTGGTGAATCTGTCTTAGTAAAAACATTGTTAATGGACCAAGACTTACCTTGAGGCACTTCATATTCTCCTGATGTATCAATTGAGAAAACCCTGGTTGTTTGAACCACAGGATTACAAATAAATTCCGACTGATTTACTTCTTCTGAATCAAGAGTTCCATTGTTATTGGAATCCAATCCAACCTCAATTTTGAACCCTCCATTTGCACAATTGTCACCACTGGCCTCATTGATAATATTAATCCTAGAGTTCAACCCATTAATACCTGGAGCTCCGTCATTTCCATTTGGACCTATTAATGACTCAAGAAATTCTCCCTCAGTACCTATATTTCCAATGGAAACCCATATTTCATATGCGCTTTTTCCGGGATTCCCATCCAATCCTTGATCACCTTTCGGACCTTGTAATCCTTGTAGGCCGATTTCACCTTGATCTCCCTTAGGACCTGCTGGTCCTTGAATGCCTCGCTCACCTTGTAGACCAATCGGACCTTGTGGTCCTGGTTCTCCTTGAACTCCCTGATCGCCTTTTGGACCCGGGGGGCCAGTCTCACCTTGATCACCTTTCGGACCTGCTAGTCCTTGCACCCCTTGTTCACCCTGTGGGCCAATAGGACCCTCGGGTCCCGGATCACCCTTATCTCCCTTAGGACCTTGTATGTTACCAGCACTTGCCCAGTTGGATTGAACTGGATTCCATACATACAAAATCCCTTCAATTAAATAGGAATCCCCAGGACTTCCTGATTCAGGCAGATCATTCGCTGAATTCAAACTACCTAGAATGGCAACGCCAGTACCATCGTTTCCTTTTGGACCTTGGGGTCCTTCAGGACCCGGATCACCTTTATCTCCTTTTGGACCTACTGGTCCTTGAATGCCACGCTCACCTTGTAGACCAATCGGACCTTGTGGTCCTGGTACTCCTTGAACTCCCTGATCGCCTTTTGGACCCTGTGGTCCCATCTCACCTTGATCACCTTTCGGACCTGCTAGTCCTTGCACCCCTTGTTCACCCTGTGGGCCAATAGGACCCTCGGGTCCCGGATCACCCTTATCTCCCTTAGGACCTTGTATGTTACCAGCACTTGCCCAGTTGGATTGAACTGGATTCCATACATACAAAATCCCTTCAATTAAATAGGAATCCCCAGGACTTCCTGATTCAGGCAGATCATTCGCTGAATTCAAACTACCTAGAATGGCAACGCCAGTACCATCGTTTCCTTTTGGACCTTGGGGTCCTTCAGGACCCGGATCACCTTTATCTCCTTTTGGACCTACTGGTCCTTGTTGCCCCGCAATTCCTGGTTCTCCTTGATCACCTTTTAACCCTTGAGGACCAGGATTTCCCTGGTCACCCTTTGGACCGGATGGTCCGACTAAGGATTTGATAAAGTCTTGTTCTGAGCCAGTATTACCAAGTTCTAACCAAACCTCGTACGCACTTTTTCCAACCGAACCACTAGATTCGGATGAGCCTGAATTTAAGGCAAACATTGCAAATGGAACTGCTGTGAATTGTTGAATACTAATAGATTTAAAGTCTGCACATAGTCCTCCTTTGTCCAGTGAAACTTCTAGATTTTTTGCCTGGCTATTCCAGCTGATCTTTTGAAATGAATCAACGACTCCTCCAATTCGCTCACCAGTTCCAATTATGACATTCACCAATCCATAAGCATCCGTTTGGGTTTGAATGACTTCCTCATATTCAGCCACTCCCAGGTCATTTAGGAATGAAAATTTCAAACAGATTTCCTGATCAGCCAAAGGAGTTGCTGGATTATTGACGCCTGGCAGTGGCTTCCCTTCAGGATTCATTATAACCGCTTGATAGGTAATGCCAGGAACCTGCGCGTTAGCTAGCTTTATGGAAATAAAGCATAGAGCTAGAATGCTTAAATATTTCATGTTAGTCCAATTGAAAATGGATACCAAATAGAATTCGATTGTTGAGGTAGGAGAGGGTTTCTTCAGTTTTTCGACCTAGCCGAAAAGCAAGTGAATAATCATATTGTAGACTTATGTACCCCTGATTGAAAATGTTGTATAAAACAGAAACACCTAATCCAGGCTGTACCAAAAGCCCACTGAATTCAGGGTTTTTCCTAAGTTCATATCTGGAGTTATTAATAACTTGGGTGCCGTTAATCATACCCATTGCACTTGCTGTTGCTAAAATCCCCACACTCAATTCCCCAGAAGTTGGATAGAAGGCCACCGTATTTGTAAGTCCTCCATAGGTGGTATTCCAACTGTAATTATTGTTTACATCACCTCCAGTAGCATCGAAAGAATTTACTGTTAATCCAAACTCATATTTAAGCCACTCTTGGGCAAATGGAACGCCTATACCTAACCCATATGAAGATCCGACTCCAGGCAGAAGACCAGTTATTTTTAAGCCATATTGATCTTTAAAATTGTAACTAGTATGATTCAATCCAGTCCGGAAGAATATTTCCTGGGAATAAGATTTTATGGTTAGTCCCAGAATGAAAATGAATAGAGGAAGGGATCGTTTCATGATTTTTTGATGATTCTAGTATGGGTTATCCTGCTACCAGCTTTGATGAAAACGAGGTAAACCGAGTTTGATAAAAACTCAAGGTTTAAATGAACCTCATTATTAATTGGATTCTGAATGTCATGAAATACTCGTTTCCCATACAAATCGTATATGGTAATTTCTGATGCTCCAAAAGATTCTGGATAAAACCGAAGGGTGACTCTTTCTGAAAAAGAATTTGGGTAAGGTAACACAGAAAAAGACTCTATTTTTTGAAAAGATCTGGCTGGAAGAAACCCTTTCAAAAATCCTTGACTTGCAGTTGAAAAAGACCCATTTACACTTAGTTGACCTGCGGAATGATGAAGTAATAGTGAGCTTCGATCTGAACGAATAAATCCAAGGGAACTGAATGTTTGCCTCTGAACAGTTTGCCCCTTGGTTATTAGTGAATGACTAAAAAGAGCCAAAAGAAGAAGAAATGAAATTTTTGCCATTCAATAAATTTAAAGTCTTGAACCACTAACGAGCCGATCGTGGATTGATAGAGCTCGATTAAAAGTATGGTCAAGCTTAATTTTGGCAAAGGAGTATTTCGTAAATTAATTGGTAACAAGTTTGTCACCTAATTTTAATTTTGATTATATTTATTATATATTTGAATATCAATACCTTATACATTGATACTATCATTGATGTCATATTCAAATTATTTTCACGTTTTTACGTTGTTTCAAATTATTTAAACTTTAGTTTTATTTATCTAAGTGAATCCAGTCGCGATTTTCTAGAAAAAGTTCAAAATTTCATTTCCCAGATTTGATAAATCGAATCAATCTTACTTTGAAGTTCAAACCTTTATCAGTGAAGGTTATAAAAGACCTAGAGTAGTATTGATTGGATCGGTTGGACCTGATATAACCTTTGTTTTCAAGAGATTTTAAAAATCCATAGGTAGTAGCCGGCTTTGCTTGATTTACTTCGCAAATCTCTTGTTTTGATATCACCTGATGTTCATCAAGCAACCTTGCAGTAAGTATCAATACGAACTTTTCTCCTGGTGATAATTCCTCATTACCTTCAGTTAAAAAATATCTGATACCAGCTTCAATATGTAGGAGGCTAACGCTCATATTCTATATAATAAATACTTAGTAGAGATATTGAGGGGTTACCACATCTTCAAATAGAAGATAAAATAATTTAAATCGGACAATCAACTTTTCGACTACATTCTCCTTAAAGCTTGATCTTCAATTTACCACTTATTCTATAATTAATCAATACCTTATATTTCTAACTCTATACAAAGAATTTTCAATTTCAGACTCTTTGAATAATACTCGACCCCCAATAACATACGATGGGATTAGCCCACTTTTCGTCCAGCTGTGAAGTGTGACAAGTGATATTTTAAGTTTATCCGCCGTTTCTTTTCTTGTGAGAAATCTCTCTGGTGCAGGTAAAGTAGAGGGAAGGACATTAGATTTGATTGCATCTAGAACTGCTTTACGGATAATTCCTTCTAGTTCCTCCGGTGTAAGACTGATCAACATGATTTCTTTCATAAACATTTCTCTTTTGTTTTGAGTAAAAGACCCTTGTTCAAGAAAGGTTTGATGAGAATTTTTTTCAACCTTAGAGCAATGGTAAATCTGGCTTTCAGAATTGAATTTTGACCTATTTACACCTAGTATGTATTGTAACTTAGTCAAATAGACCAAAGCTTCTTCATCATAGCTTCAAAGATGGCTTGTTTGACATTAAAGCCAGCTTCATTGATAAATCGATCATATACTCTTTTATGGTAACTACGAACTTGCTTGGAAGCATTGATCCAAAAATTCGGGTTTGACCATCGAGAGATTCTTATAATTTCATCTTGATTGGACGGATTGTATCCAATTAATCCCGGATCAATCAAAAGAGTATTGGCCCAACCGCCATAGAGCAATGCATTCTGAAGTTTCAACCTGGCCTCCGGCCTCTTTAGATCACCTATCTTATAAACTCCTAACTTGTTGATGAACTTCGACCTATTTGCCGAAATTTCAATTCTCAAAAGATTCTTGGCAAGGCAGTTTTGTACTCCTTTGTCATACGCTTTCACACGGAACTGTGAATGAGAACAGACGTAATGTGTACCAGGATTAACATACATTTTGTCAAACCGACATCCATGGTGCATTACTAGTCCAGAAAGAATCTGCTTCGGAGGGATTTTGGTTTCAACATTGATTCCCCATTCCAAATTAATCAGTGGCAAATCTCGAATCTTGATTCCAAAGGTGTCTGAGAGCTCATCTACAACTAGAAAGACTTCATCCCACGTGAAATCATCATAGTTGTGTTTTCCCTCGTTCTTGAACTTATGAAGACTTCCTTTTAGGTATCCAAACCCAGAGCTCTTAATATGGATGGTCATTCCATTGTAGTTACAAATGCTTGATTGTCCAATCTCTCCGGTTTGGCGGCTGAATTCTGACTTAAATTCAAGATTAGGGTTACTCAATAGCTTGCCTATCTCTAGATAGTCAAGCCTAAACTTGACACCACAAAGCATCATTTCTGGTGCTTGGATTTTATATATGAATCGGCCTCAGATTCAATTTCTTGAATAGACTTTCTTTTATTCTTAATTAGATAATCCCTTAAATCCGATTTTGAGAAGTATAAATTCTTGGCCGGCTTCATGTATGGAATCCTTCCATGATGAACTAGACTGTAAATTGTTGAAGGCTCAAGCGTCAAAAATTTTGCTGCCTCCTTTACGGTTAGAAGATCTTTGTCATCCGTTGGAGCTACGGATGTTTTTTGGTCACAGAGTACACTTAGAATATTTTCTGTAACGCGTTCTGAAATTTTTTTGATCAAAATCTCAGGATCAATAGGACTAAATACGACTTTGTGCATAGTTTTCTTTTGTTTTTATGCATCAAAAATGAAAAGTCGTTTTACTCGTCACTTATTAAATTTGCCCAAGTTTCGCCCAAGTTTCGCCCAAATTAAAAACCTTTGATTTCCAGGTATTTTTTAACTTCCTCTTGATGATGAGAAAGCTCAATTACGATATCCTTCCAATAATCTCCACCAATCATGTTCAAATATGTTTTTGAATTTAGGCTATCAATTAAAATTTCACCGAACACTTTATAAAATCTGTTTCCCTTACGATCACCTAACCGAGCATTTCCAATATATTCTAATCTCGTTCTTTCATTTGAACTTGGAAAAGATTCATCTGTCGCAAGGCAATCAAAAATATAGGATAAAACATGGTGTTTGGTCGAAATCCTATATCCCTTATAATGACTCAATAGTCTTTTTACAGGTTCATCATTCGAGGGAGCATTATCACTACCTTTTATAGAACTTTTTTCAATTTTTGGTCCATGCTCAATTGAAATATCAGGCTGGGGGATAGATACCTTTGGACTTGGAAGCGGGTAAAAATTTTCGGTTTTCTCATGATAAAGCTCTGAAATATGAGCATGGGCCCTATTTAAGTTTAAAATAATCCGCTCCCAATATGTACCTGAAGGGTCCACTTGAAAATTTTCTTTAGTTATATAGATAAAAGCATTTGATAGGGAGTCGTAAATTTTCCTGTATTTACCTTTCTTATTTTCATCGTCAGATAAATAAAGCTCCCTAAGAGCATTTATAAACTTCTGTGTATTATCATAAACCATATAAATATCATCCTCTTGTGGAAGATGATTATTTAAAAAAGCATTCAAAATATTCTCAAATGCTTCCAAATATTCTGATAAGACTTGTTCTCTTTTCATCGACCTAAAGATCTAATTTGATTTTATCAGCAGCATCTCGCTTCGTTTGATCTATTATTTTAGCATAAATCTGAGTGGTTTTAAGCTCACGGTGTCCCAATAGTTTAGAAACGGTGTAAATATCAGTGCCATAAGTTAGTTGCAAAGTAGCGTAACTGTGCCTGAAGCAGTGAAAGGTAATGTTCTTGGATATGCCAGCTGATTCAATCCACTTTTTGAGTAACCTGTTCTTATAGTCTGAGTACTTCAATCCATGAAATACCTTTTTTGTAAGATCGCCTCTTTCACCTAGTAAAAGGAATGCTTGCTCTGAAATAGGGTGATATTCAACTCCACTAGTTTTCTCTTGTTGAAACTTCAAGAAATAGCCCTTACCTGTAATGAATTCAACCTCAGCCCAAGTTAATTTCTCGATATCGGAAAACCGTAAGCCAGTAAGCGCCGAGAAAATTGCAGCTCGCTTTAGTATTTCATCTTTACAAGGTTTTTTTACAAGATCGTTGAGCTCTTGTTCTGTTAAGAATTCTCTTCTGGTTTCCACTTCCTTTATGGACGACACCTTAGCGTTTAGGTCTTGTTGAAGTATTCCGTCTTTGTAGGCCTGCTTAAGTGCCGCCTTAATTTTATTGAAGTAGGAGACGGCTGAATTTTGAGAAAGAGTCGCCTCATTTGATTTTGTACTTTTAGTGGTCAATAGATAATGTTTGAACTCTTCAAGAAACTTCTCGTTCAAATCAGAAAAATGTAAGATTCCACCTGTAAATCTCTCGAGGTATTTTATAGCTGAGTTCCAATTATCATAGTTAGAAGACTTCCGTTTCTTAGAAAGCTTTCTGAAATAATCCACGAAGTCTTGTCTACCCGCTGCCTGAAGCTTTAGCCTTTCTTTTTCAAACTCTGAATAAATTTCAGGTTTGTTCAAGTCATTCTCTCGCTTCAATCGTATTTTTTCGGCAATGGAAAGGGCATTATTATTTTCTTGCTCTATCGCTTGGTTAACTATAGGGTTTTCCGAATAGATTGGCACCTGTTTTATAGACCCATTTCCTAGCTTTTTGCTTTTGAATTTTATCGGGTCCTTTACATACATTTTCAGGAATTCTCGCCTAGTGTTCTCACCAGTTTTGGGATTGGTTATTCCAGGATAAAAATCAAGATACAGGCTTGATCTCCCTTTAGAAATCGATTTTTGTCTTAAGGTTACTTTGATTGCCATGACTTCTTTAGTCTTCAGGTGTCGGGGTATAATTAATGCCCTGAGTTCGGTTCATTATAAAATCAAGTTCAGATCGGTGGATTCTGGTAAGCCTTTCAGAAAGGTTTATAGCACGAATTTGGCCATTATTGATCAATCTATACGCCGTCCGGGTTGAGCATCCTAGCAATTGAGCCAGTTCTTTAACAGTTAGAATTTCCTTTGCTTGAAGTTCAGCAATTGGCTTGATCTTCAATTGCAAGGTTTCAGAATTTGATCGATCCACTTTTTCAACCCTTTTTCTTGCCTTATACGCACGCCCAGCACAGGGAAGAGAACAGAACTTCGTTACTGTTGTTCGCGCTGTAAACTCTTTACCACAATATTGACAGATTCTCTGGATAGAAATATTTGAGCTCATTTCATGAAACAGATTTACTTAAGATTTCATAAGACGTATTAAGATTAATTAAGCGCCATAATTTATCCTCTGGTGGAAGAATTTTCATGAATTTGGACCCGAGGTACAATAAAGGTACAAAAAGGTACAAAAAAGACCTGAAAAAGTCGTATCAAATCAAAAATCTATAAAACAAAAAAAGCCTCAATATGAGGCCTTAATGGGGTTTTTGAAGATTTATTAAAGTTTGTTTTCAATATGTTACTTTCCGATACAAAACTTACTAAAGATATTCGCAAGCAAATCATCAGTTGTTACTTGCCCTGTGATCTCCCCGAGGTAATGAAGTGCCCGTCGAATGTCCATGGCCAGAAAATCATTGGTGACTTGGTTATCCAAGCCTGTCAATACATCCAGCAAGGACTCTCGAGTTTTGGTCAAACTGTCGTAGTGGCGAATATTGGTAACCACCGTATTTCCGGTTCGGAATTTATCGAGATTCACGAGTTCGAGGATGCGGGATTTGAGACCTTCGAGGTTTTCTTTTTTTCCTGCTGAAATAAAAATCGTATCGGGATGCTGAAGCTTTAATTCCTTGCTAATATTCTCTTTAGCCTTATCGGTCTTATTTGCCACTTTGAGGAATGGCACCCCAAGATTCTCAAGTTTATTGATATCACGATTGATCTCCACGAGGTCGGTATCGCTCAGGTCAAAGAGGTACAGAATCAGGGAAGCAGTCTTCATTTTTTCCTGAGTTCGGCTTACGCCGATGGCCTCGATGGTATCGGTCGTTTCCCGCAAACCCGCCGTATCGATAAATCGAAATATCACTCCGCCGATACTGATTTCATCTTCGATAAAATCACGGGTTGTGCCGGCAATATCAGAGACGATTGCTTTTTCCTCATTCAAAAGCGCATTGAGTAGGGTAGATTTACCTGCATTTGGCTTTCCCGCAATCACAGTCGGAACTCCATTTTTAATCACATTTCCTAAATCGAAGCTAAGAATCAATTCTTCTACAATTGTTAAAATCCGCTCCACCAAAGCTCTCAAGTCATCTCTGCTTGCAAACTCCACATCTTCCTCTACAAAGTCGAGTTCCAGCTCGATCATGGAGGTAAAATGGATCAATTGATTTCGTAATTCTTGAATTTCTGAAGAAAAACCTCCTCGCATTTGATTGAGGG
The DNA here is from genome assembly GCF_001593605.1 of Algoriphagus sanaruensis. Lineage (GTDB taxonomy): Bacteria > Bacteroidota > Bacteroidia > Cytophagales > Cyclobacteriaceae > Algoriphagus > Algoriphagus sanaruensis. The sequence goes on from NZ_CP012836.1 coordinate 2,662,696, forward strand.
CAGCTTGGTGACTAGTCTCAGAATCAGCGTGGATCAAATCTGCAACAGCCTCAGCTTGGGCCAAATCAAATTGTCCATTCAAAAACGCACGTTGGGTAAATTCTCCGGGCTTGGCAAGGCGAACACCATTTCTGACAAATAGCTTTAGGACTTGATTGATAATGTAGGAAGAACCATGGGTAGAAATCTCCACCACATTCTCTTTAGTAAATGATTTTGGTGCCTTAAAAATGGAAACCAATACTTCATCAATGATTTTTTCACCATCTCGAATGGTCCCGAAGTGAATCGTATGAGAGGCTTGATTTTCTAAATTTTTCCCAAAGAAAACCTCATTGGTAATTTTGATCGCGTTTTTTCCAGATAATCGAATGACCGCAATGGCACCGACACCTTGAGGTGTTGCTAGAGCAATAATTGTATCCTCTCGCTCAGAAAGTGAAAAACTCATGGCTTAATTCCGAAAGCTTTTTTAATCAAATCGTCTAATCCTGCCAAAAAATCCTCTGGCTTTCTGTACCCAGGGAGTTGAGCTATGTTTTGAAGTTTGGGTTCAATGATAACAAAATTCGGATAGGATCTTACACGCATTGCCGCAGCCATTTGAGCTTCATTGTAGGTTTTACCCATAAACTGAAACGTCCGATTCGTATCCTCAGCATTCAATTTGACAGCATAAAAGTTTTGATTGAGATGGTTGATCACCTGAGGGTCTGTAAATGTTTCCTTATCCATTTTTTTACACCAGCCACACCAATCGGTGTACACATCCACCAAAATCATTTTAGGATCTTGCTCGTTGGCTGCAATAGCCTCTTCAAACTTCATCCACTTGATTTGAGCTGGGGAAGCGTGAATGAATAGGACAAGTAATAGTAAAGTATTTAAAATTTTCATGACCTGTAGTATCAAACGTCAAACGAAGCCTTGGGTGGAGTAGTTCCTTTGAACCATTTTGCGAATTTACCTTTGATCAAGGCACTTCCAAAGAAGAATATTCCAGCAACCGTCACCATCATTCCGGCAATTGAACTATCCAACCAAAAGGCAAGGTAATATCCGAAGATGGCAATAAAGATGCCTAAAACCGACGTGAGTTTGAGTAAATTCATCAAAGTTTTGGTCCACAGAAAAGCAGTAGCAGGAGGAACTACCAACAGCGCTACTACTAAAATTGCACCTACAGATTCAAAACTACTTACCGTCGTGTAAGAGACCATACTCATCAAAGCAAGGTTGATTCCTTTGGCTGGGATTCCTAAAACAGAGCTAAAGCTTTCATCGAAACTAGTTAGGGTTAACTCTTTAAATAATAAATAGATAAACCCAATCACAAAAAAGAAATTTAGACCCGCTAACCAAGTGATTCGAGGTCCTAAATTCAAGCCACTTTTGGTAATCCAAAGATCAATAGGCAGATAAGCAATCTCTCCATAGAGCACACATTCCTGATCCAAATCCACCTTGTACGCAAATAAATTGATCAGAATAATCCCAATCGCAAACAAAAGAGTAAAGGTGATCCCAATCGAAGCATCCAATTGAACTTTGGCTTTTTTCCGTAATCCTTCAATCATCAATGTTGCTAAAATCCCCAATAGACCAGCCCCGATAATTACTTCAAGGCTTCGTTGACTTCCTGAGACAAAATATCCAATCACAATTCCAGGAAGAACCGCATGAGAAATTGCATCTCCGGTCATGGACATTTTCCGGAGCATCATAAACACCCCCAAAATTCCACAGGAGATTGAGATCAAAGATCCGGTCAGAATAATTAAGAATGCGTTTTGATCAAAGGTCATGACGAGTCCGAGGAATGGTTTCTTGATGAGGATCGAGCGTAGGATAGTTTAGTCTTTTTTCCAACATAGCTTCCAGCTCAGGTGTGAGCAAATGCTCCATCTGTTCAGCTGATTCATGCACGTGATCGGGTGCGATATTCATGGATTCATTGAGGTATAACTCCCAAAGTCGATGAAGGCGAACAATCCGCATCGCTTCGATTTTTCCCTTTTCTGATAAGACTATATTCGCTTGATTTACTTTGATATAATTCAATTTAGCTAAATGCTTGATAGACTTCTTGATTTCTTGAATCTGGTAGGGGTAGAGGTCATAGATTTCATCTATGGTGAGAGTTTTTTTCTCCTCTTCTTCTGCCTTATACAAGCCTTTCAAAAGGTGATCGATATGTGTCTTCTTCAGGTAATTCTTCCTTGCCAAAGCTCGAAATAGAATTCCGCTCTTTGGTGAAAAAGTAAAAGAAATCAATGCGATCAATGATAGGAATACGACCACCCAAGGGCCAGTAGGCATTTGGGGAAGAACGAAAGAAACATAGGTTCCAAGAATACCGGAAATGACTGAAAAAAAAGCAGCTAACAACAAAAGAGGATAAAGGCGATCAGTCCAGAATCTTGCAGCAGCACCTGGAGTGATCAGCAGTGCGGCCATTAACACCACTCCAATTGCTTGAATGCCTACTACCACCGCCAAAATCATCAATACATTGAATAAAAAGCGAATTCCCGCCATCGGAAAGCCGATAGCTTTTCCAAAACTGGGATCAAACACCATTAATCTGAACTCCTTGAGCAAAAGGGTCAAAATCAAAATAATAATTAGGGAAAGCCCTCCGTAAATTTTAAGATCTGTTTCAGAAATCCCAATGGCATTTCCAAAAATGAAGGTGTTCAAACCTGCTATTTCTGGATTTCCGGACTTTTGGAGCGTGGTCATCATGACAATTCCAATTCCAAAAAATACCGATAAAATCGTCGCAATAATGGTATCCTCTGAAAGCTTCGTGTGCTGCTTGAGCCAAGTACTTAGGAATGTAGCCAAGGCTCCAGAAAAAAATGCACCTGAAACAATGTATATGGGATTTTTCTCACCAGCTAAAATAAAGCCTACACATATTCCGGGCAGAATAGCATGCGATATAGCATCTCCTAAAAGGGCCTTTTTATCCAAAAATGAAAACGTACCTACATAGGCCGAGCCAATTCCCAATAAAATAATCCCCAATACTACCCATGTAATGGAAGGGTCCTGAAACGTAAAGAAGTAGATAAAATCTTCCATATCAGCCTTTTAAAGGATTGAAATCCTGTTGACGTATAAGGTCAGTCACTTTTGTAAGTAAGTTGAGCTTACCACCATAGGTCTTACGAAGGAGTTCTTCCGTCATGACTTGATCTTTGGGTCCACTTCCCACCAAGTGTAAATTGAGCATGATCACCCAATCAAAAAACTTCATCGCCGAATGGATATCGTGGTGAACCACCAAAACTGTTTTTCCTGCCTTTGTCATCTGCTTAAGCAATTCGAAAATGGCCGTCTCAGTAGCCATATCCACGCCTGCAAAAGGCTCATCCATCAAATATAAATCTGCTTGTTGAGCCAAGGCTCTGGCAATAAATACCCGTTGTTGTTGACCCCCGGAAAGCTCAGAAATCTGTCGATTTAAATAGGGGGTCATACCTACTTGCTCCAAACTTTGAAGGGCAATTTCTTTCTCCATTTTCCCGGGTCGTCTGAATAAGCCAAGTCGCCCGTAGGTTCCCATCAAAACCACATCCATAACAGAGGCCGGAAAATTCCAATCCACCGATTCACGCTGAGGAACGTAACTGATTCTGGAGCGAACATCTTGAAGGGGTTTATCAAAAATCTTCACGTATCCTGAAGTCGGCGAAATCAAACCCATAATCGATTTAATCAAGGTTGATTTTCCTGCTCCATTTGGACCTAAAACTCCAATTAATTTACCTCCAGGAAGACTAAAATCGACATTCCACAAAACTGGATTTTGATCATAACTGACCGTTAGATCATGAATTTCCAAAATGGGTTGTTCCACTTGTGTGATCATGGGAGTAGGTTGTTGTAAATGGTTAATAGGTTGTATTCAAACATTCCAAGGTAGTTTCCTGCTTCGGTTCCTTCTGCATCTAGACTATCGGTGAATAGGGGGCCTGCGACCTTGACCGAGTAGTTCTTTTCTTGGGCAGCATTGGCAACAGCTTTCAAAGCTTTAGGCGAAATGGTTTGCTCTGCGAAAATGGCTTTGACCTGATATTCTTGAATTGTATTCATCAATTCAGTTAAATCCCTCAAACCCGGTTCACTTAAAGTAGATAATCCTTGAAGTGCAAAGACTTTCATTCCATAGGATTTTCCAAAATAGGCGAATGCATCATGAGCAGTAATTAAAACCTGATTTTTTGAATTCAATTCATTGACTAGGGTTTGAGCTTTTTGATGGAGTTCAGAGAGTTTCTTCTGATAAATATTTGAATTCGTTTCAATGCTTGACCGAAATTCAGGTTTCCATTTTTTCAATTCTTCTGCAGCATAAGCCAAGGCTTCTGACCAAAGTTTAATATCAAACCAAATATGGGGATCAGCGCTATGGGACTCCGGACCAGATCGGATCAATTGATCATGCGAGATCCCTTCCGAAACATTTATCAATTGCTGGGAATAGGTCAATTTTTCAAAAATCTCAGTCATTTTTCCTTCCAAGAACAAGCCATGGTACACCACCAAATCGGCTTCCGTCAGGAGATCCAAATCTCTAACACTTGCTTTATACAAATGCGGATCAACCCCCGCTGGCATAAGTGGCTTCACATCCGCCAAATCACCCACTAATTGCTTGATCCCATCTGCAAGAATGCTTGTCGTGGTTACTATCAAAGGCTTCTCACGACGGATCGACTCTTCTTTCTTACAGGAAGAAAAACTCAACAAAATGATCAAGAGAAAACCGAAATACTTCATGATTGCAAAACCAGAATATTGGAGGCTACATCCTTAGACATAAAAAGAGTCTTTTTTTGATCCACCAGAATCTCAAGAGAACCATCAAACTCCACTTTGTCGAGCACCTTGATACGGGCACCTATATATGCACCCACCTTGTCTAGGTACCTTAGAAATGCTGCGCTACTATCTTTGACCGCTACAATTTGTCCCATTTGATCGATCTCCATGTCATTCAGTTGAATCCTTGGACGAGCTCTTACATCACCAAATTCATCCGGAATTGGATCTCCATGAGGGTCAAATTTTGGAAAATTCAAATAAGCATCTAATCGCTGAATAAGGAGTGGGGATTGGATATGCTCCAATTGCTCGGCTACTTCATGCACCTCGTCCCAGGCAAAATTGAGTTTCTCCACCAAAAAAACTTCCCACAGGCGATGTTTTCGAATCGTCTGAAGTGCATAGCGCTTTCCAGAATCGGTAATCTGTAATCCGTAATACTTGCGGTATTCAATGACTTCTTTTTCACCAAGCTTCCGAAGCATATCGCTCACGGAAGCAGCCTTGGTTTTCATCTCTGCAGCGATGTCATTGGTAGATACACTCTTTTTGCCCCCTTCAGAGAGGTGATAAATGGCTTTTAAATAATTCTCTTCTGCAACGGTCAATTCCATAGTAGTGGTAATAATAAGGCAAATATAAAATATAATTTAGAAAGGGCTAAAAATATTTTTATTTAGGACTAAATCGACTGTGGATAACCCAAATTTACCTGTGGGATCGATTTTAGACGGATCTAAAATAAATATTGTATAAGCCGTAAAATCAATATAAATAGCTAATTACTATTAGGTTACAAACTATATTTAAAAACAAAAAGATGCTATTTCCCTTTGAAAGGGGAGTTTCCAAAATGCAGAGAAGAGGGAAATTTTAAGTGGGGGAGTGGATAACTCATGTGGATTAATCCACAATTACTTGTCGATTCCTGAAAGTAACTTTTCGACTTGTGCGATCAATTCTGATACTTGATCGTCCCAAAAAATAGAGGATGGGACAGGCGAATTAAAATAGGATTGGTGAATGGCTAGATCGAATGAGCGTTGAGCAGAAGTTCGATCTTGAAAATCCACGGATATCCCACCATTGTATTCGTTGAAAAAATTTTCCCAAACTGGATTCTCAGTGATCAAAACTGGAACTCTCAATGCGGCACATTCAAATAGCTTCGTGGGAATCTTGGATTGAATGGATGGCAAAATCGGATATGGCAGCAAACAAAAATCAGAGCTAGAAATGACCTCAAGGATTTGATCATGAGGAACCGGATTTTCAGATATGTTGAGCTGAATTTGAGGGATCGTGTTTGCCAATTCTCTCAACTCCTTTTCAAATTCTTTGACAGGAACATGACCACAAAGAATTAGGATGGAATCAGGATAATCACTCAAGATTTCCTTAAACCAAGCCACTCCTAAGTTGGTGCCATACCCCCGACTCAAGGTTCCTGTGATCGAAAAAATAAAGGTCCTTTTCCCTTGAAAAGTCCGGTTTTCACAAATCTTCATTCTCCCCTTGAATTTATTCTCCAAAATCAATCTTGGTTTTTTATCGGGCATTTCCTCGGCATAGCATTTTTCCGCCAAGAAATAAAAATCTACACCTGGCAATGATTCCGCCCATTGGATTACAAGTTTTCCGATTAGAAGCTTGAGTCCATGATGAGTTGATCCGTAAGTAAGATTGAACAAATAGTTTTCTTGGACATCATAAATCAACTTGTACCTAAAAATCAGCTTAAATAAGCTTGCTAAAGGAAGTAATTCGAAGGTGCAAACTATCAAAAGTTGGGGTCGAGTGGTAAAAAGACAAAAGCTGAATCTTACCTGAGCCAAAACCCGATCCCAAATCGAATGAAAATGACTCATAGAAGAAAAAAATCGGAAACCCGGAGTTGAATCCGGCTTTTCTGGAGAAAAGCCTATGATGTTTACCTCGTATTTATTTGTTTCGCCAAGCGATTGGGCTAGCTTTTCAAATGCTCTACTATCCCTGACTGGTTTCAGGGTAGAGGCAATCAAAATAGGTATCTTCCCAGTCGCGGAATTACTCATAAACGAAACTAAATAAAATAATGGAACTCAGAACGCTTATCGAACAAGCTTGGGAAAACCGAGAATTATTGAAAGAAAAAGAAACTGAAATTGCTATAAAAACGATCATTGCTGATTTGGATGCAGGAAAAATCCGAGTAGCAGAGCCTCTTGAAAATGGAGATTGGCAAGTCAATGATTGGGTAAAAAAAGCGGTAATTCTTTATTTCCCAATTCAAAAAATGCAAACCATCGAAGTTGGTCCGTTTGAGTTTCACGATAAAATGGCACTCAAAACCAACTACGCAAAGCAGGGAGTTCGAGTGGTGCCTCACGCTGTAGCTCGTTATGGCGCTCATTTGGCCAGCGGCGTGGTAATGATGCCTAGCTATGTGAATATTGGAGCATATGTCGATAGTGGCACGATGGTTGATACTTGGGCCACCGTCGGATCCTGTGCGCAGATCGGCAAAAATGTTCATTTAAGTGGTGGTGTGGGTATTGGAGGTGTTCTTGAACCTGTTCAAGCGGCTCCAGTAATCGTAGAAGATGGAGCCTTTATCGGTAGCCGTGCTATTATAGTAGAAGGTGTTCGAATCGGAAAAGAAGCCGTAATCGGAGCAGGAGTAACCTTAACAGCGAGCTCCAAAATTATCGATGTCACTGGATCAGAACCAGTCGAATACAAAGGATATGTTCCACCAAGATCTGTGGTCATTCCAGGTTCTATTTCAAAAAATTTCCCTGCCGGTACGTATCAAGTGCCATGTGCACTGATCATCGGACAGCGAAAGGCTTCTACGGATCTCAAAACCTCACTTAATGACGCCTTGAGAGAAAACAACGTAGCAGTCTAAACCAACTTTACATGAAATTATCGAGTAAAATAGTCTTAATCCCGGTTTTTGCCGGGATTTTGCTTTCCGCTTGTTCAGAACAAAAAGTAAATCAAGCCGATGCTTATTTTGAGAGAGGTCAATATGAATTAGCCGCTCAAACTTATTCTGAAAATCTAAAAAGCAACCCTGGAGACGTAAAAATGATTTACAATAGAGGGAGGGCTTTTCAAGAAATGGGGAATTTGGAACAGGCCCAAGCTGATTTTGAAAAAGCTTTTGAAATCGAGCCAAACAATACCCAAGTACTTTTAAGTTTGGCCGCTATTCAACTTGAGCAGAAAAATTTTGCAAGCGCCTTACTTTATGCAACCAAGGCTGAGGAAATCGCAGGTGCACCTGCAATGGCATCCTATTTAAAGGGCAGATCACTTCATGGTTTAGGAATGCCAGAAGATGCGCTAAAAGCTTATGGAACAGCGATCCAACTTGATAAGGAATTTGGACAAGCATATTTCACGCGAGGAATGTTGAAAGTTGCCTTAGAGCGAAAAAAACAAGCTTGTGAAGATTTTCAATTAGCAACCTCACTGGAATATCCAGGAGCTAAAGATGCTCTCGCCAAATATTGTAAACGATAAAAAAAAGCCCGATTTCGGGCTTATTTTTTTTCCTGCTCTTCGTGGTCGTGGTGATCACAAAGAACCTCTCCAGTTACTCTTCCTGCTCCTAAGCAAGTTTTACATTCGCTTACTTGTTTTCCAGTTCCTTGGCATTCAGGGCAGGTTAGTCTACCTTTTGCATTGCATCGCTCACATTCAAAAATTTCAACCTGATTAAAAACATTGATTTTTTTGATCATACCAGTTGCTGCACACTTGCTACAACCGACAATCGTTTTTCCTTTGCAATAGTCGCAGGTTTGTTCTTGCTTTTTCTGCCCCATACATGTGGCACAAACCTCATATCGGTAACCTTTAGAATCACAAAGTCCACAAGCAGAAATTTCAGCCAAAGGCTTTGTCAATTTTTGTTTCAGTTCTTTTGCTCCTTGAAGATTTCGACCAGTTTGTCCGGTGAGCTCGAGGTACTTATCCAGAAAGTTTTTGCTATTATTAAATTGGCCTAATTCAAATAAAGTCTCAGCAAAATAATAGGGCATTTCTTCAGGGAGTGGTAGCCCAGATTCAATCAGACTTCGGAACAATTCATTTGCCGTTTGATAATCTTTTCGTTCGATCGCTGCCAAGGCACCTTGCATCCAGCGATCTGTTTGTCCCAGGTTTGGAATTCCTTGAGCCATCCCTTTCCAACCGAAAAGAAGTTGGAAAATAGAAACAATCAGGAATACAGAAATATTATGAGTTGGTTTCAAGTTGATTTGCTTTATGAATTCTAGTTCTTAAAGAAAGAAGAGCTTTGCAAGTTAAAATATGTAATTGAAAAAATGGTTTGAAAAGAGGCTGTCTAAATTTTTTCCAAACGACGAAAATCTTCCTCAGTGTCTATATCTAAGGCTCCAAGTGGAAAGTTCAATGGTATAGTGTCTTCAGAATTTTCAAGGATTACTTTTTTCGCTCCTTCAGAGCCTTTAAGATTTAACAGGTCTTGGAAATATTTCTGATCAAAAATCGCCGGAACACCTAGTGTTCCAGAATAAAACGAGGCGACGATCCCTTTTCCTGAACTTTCTTTTTCAATAATCAAATTGTCTAATAATTGATGATTGACAAAAGGCTGGTCGCAGAGCATCAAAATCACTTGGTTAATCCCATCTTTTTTTATTAAAAATCGAAGCCCAGTCTGCATGCTGGAAGCCATACCTTGCTCCCAATTTTCATTAATCACATAAGAAACAGTCTCTGAATCAAATCCTGTTTTGATTAATTCTGGATTCCAACCCAGGACGACTACACAAGATTCACTGCTACTTTTTTGAGCCTTTTCAATCGCTCTTTGAATTAATTTTTTGCCTTGAAATTCAAGTAGTTGCTTTGGCCTACCTAATCTTGAAGATGAGCCGGCGGCAAGGATAATTAATCCAGTTTTCATGAGACCTTTTCGTGAATAGGCCCTTGCTTATCTCGTAAAAAAATGGGCTGCTTTTTATTTAATACTGCCTTTATTTCCGCTAAAATAGAAAGAGCTATTTCTTCGGAGGTTTCAGCTCCAATTTCCAAACCAATCGGAGCGAAAAGATTTTCCATGGCGACTCGGATTCCGTTTTTCTCAAGTCTTTGGATTAGCTTTTCTGTCTTTCGCTTGGGGCCCAAAATCCCAATGTATGGAATCATACAGGTTTGAAGCTTTTCAAGTACAATGACCTCATACTCAAAATTATGGGTCATCAACAAGGCCACTGTATTCAGATCAGTTTCAAGCTGATGTACAACTTCCTCAGCAGGCCCTTGAATGATTTGCTTAGCAGTTGGAAAACGAGCTTGAGTCGCAAGATTTTTTCTTCCGTCGATTAAAATCAATTCAAAGCCTAGGATATCAGCAATTTTAGCAACAGGAATCGTGTCATTTCCAGCTCCAAATAATAAGATTCGAGTAGCTGGTTTAATGACTTCGAAAAAGACAGAGGCTTGTTGATATTCAGAAAAAGATTGAATCAGATTTTGAGGTGAATCAAATTCAAGAATCTCTTTTTCTAAAACCTGCCTAAAGTCCGATGGTACCTTAGCTAGACTTCCAAAATCTTGATTTCCTTTCTTCAAATAGATCGTGCCTATTTGCTCTGACTTAGAATTAGGGACTGAAAATAGGGTAAGTAGGAGGCAAGTCTCCCGATCGGAAAGTGCCTTTTTGATTAATTCTACTGGATTTTCGGGATTTCCAAAGTCGACAGGTTCAATCAAAACATGAATGATTCCATTGCATCCCAAGCCTACGCCAAATTTCTGATCATCCTCATCGGTGGTATCATAGGTGACCAGCATTGATTTTTGCTGAAATATCACCGATTGAGCTTTTCGAAGCGCATCTCCTTCCAAACAACCTCCACTGATTGCTCCGGTTAGGTTTCCTTCTTGAGTAACCAACATCCGTGCACCGGGTCGGCGATAGGCAGATCCATCTACTTGAACTACGGTTGCTAGCGCAGCGGAGCTATTTTCAGATTTGCAAACTTCGTAAGCTTGGATGATTTGCTGGAGTTCTTTCATGGATTTGAGATCAATTGGCAAGTTGGAAGTCGATTTTTCGGAAGGAATACCAAATCGATAATCCAACCGAAATCACCAAGTATCCAACAAAAATATAGATCGATCCAGGTAAAAACTTATTCAAATCAAACCAGTCTCCAGAAGTAACTACGAAATAGAAGGCATAAACAGCCTTTATCAATTCCCAAACCCAAGCATTCGGATTGCGATCCATTAATTCTGAATAGGCATACACCGTCAAAAAGACAAAGCCTCCGTAATAAAAAATCCCAGGGGTGCCAATTGCTGCCAGATTTCCAAACAAATAACTAATGAGAAGCAATAAGACAATCAACTGGCAAAAACTCCAAAATAACATGCCTTGGCTGAGGTGAGAATTGTATTTGTCAAAGTGGTATACATCCTCAATTTTGGAAACTGGATATTTTTGGGCAACATCGGCGGGTCTCCACCCCAATGGCATAAACCAGATTTTGAGTTTATCAGACCATTTTTGAGCTCTCCAAGCATCCTTGATCAAGAGCCAAAGGTGCATAAAATTGATCTTTATTGGATTCCAAGTTTGAACAGGGCGAGTGACGCCATAAATCGCTGGAATTTCAGGTTTCTCTTCCTGATAAGTGCCAAACCATTTATCCCAGAAAATAAAAATCTGACCATAGTTTTTATCTAAGTATTCCGGATTGATCGCATGATGCACACGATGATGGGAAGGAGTGACGATGATCTTTTCCAAAAATCCCATTCTACCTATGTGGCGGGTATGATACCAAAATTGGGCAAACAAATGCAGGGGTGCTACTACTGCTATGACTTGTGGTGGAACTCCCAAAAGTGCTGCAGGAATCAGAAAAACCGCAAAAATCTTTACAATCGAAGAAATACTCTGCCTTAAGGCACAAGCAAGATTAAATTCCTCGCTACTATGGTGGATGATGTGATTGTTCCAAAAGATATTGTATTCATGTGCAATACGATGGGTCCAATAACCAGCAAAGTCCAATGCAAAAAATGCGATCACGTAAACGAGCCAAGAGGCTTCTATCTGAAAAAATGAAAACTTTTCGAACAACCAACCATAGGAAATTACCACGATACTGAGTCCCAAAACATCCTTGGTGACATTGGTGATACCAGAACTTAAACTGGAAATCATATCTGTCACGGGCACTGTATCTTGACCTTTCCAAACGCCCCAAAACTTTTCAAACAAAACCAGCACAAAAAAGGCCGGCATCGCAATCAGTAAAATCTTTCCGTAGGTTTCCATATTGGGTTTAACATTCGAGTGCTAAACTTAACCAATAACCCCATTTGTTTCAATGGTAGTTTTAAAAACCAGAAAAGGAAAAACTAGATTACGATGCCGGCAAACCTTTTAGGAAATTGCTTTCGCTTCATTCACCAAATCCTGATTCTCATCAGAAAGGCAGGAAGCCAAAAACTGATCTATCGATTCTGTTCGGGTTTGCCCATTTTTCAATAGTACTCCCAAAGTTATCACGACTCCAATTCGAGTTCCGACTTTCTTGGCAGCAGTACTAAATAATGGTTCCAATTCCTCCAGACTCACTTCTTCAGCCAATCGCTGAATATCTGCTTTTGCTTCTTCCAGTTTCGAACCAGAAAGGTTGGTGTATTTTTTTGCAATTTTCTGAATCTCAGTCAGTGCATTTCTAGTTCCAGTATTTTCAACAACCACAGTCTTTTGAGCGGAGGGGGCAGGAGCATTTTCTTTTTGCTCAACTTTTGCCCAAGTATCTCGAAGACCAACCGTCTTATTAAAAACCAGATTGGATGGATCAGAATCTTTATCGAGGGTGAAATAGCCAAGACGCTGAAATTGGAACTTATCTCCAACTTTGGCTCCAGCCAAGTAAGGTTCCAAATAGGCGTTTTTAATCACCTTCAAGGAATCTGGATTCAAGAACTCCAAGAAATTCCGATCTTCATGGGCATCTGGTGCTTCATCTAAAAACAAGCGATCGTATTCTCGAATCTCAGCAGTGATCGCATGAGCAATTGAAACCCAATGAAGTGTTCCCTTCACTTTCCGCATACTGGCTTCAGTTCCACTTCCTGATTTAGAATCCAAATCTACGGTACAATGAATCTCAAGAATATTCCCTTCGGAATCCTTTACTACTGAATCCGCTTTGATGATATAGGCGCTTTTTAAACGCACTTCATTTCCCAGAGACAGTCTGAAAAACTTACTTCCACCTTCTTCTTTGAAGTCTTCGCGCTCGATATATAATTCCCGTGAGAAAGGTACCTCATGCGTTCCCGAATTGGGTTCTTCTGGATTATTCTCCAAATGCAAAATTTCGGATTTTCCTTCCGGATAATTGGTCAAAACCAATTTCACAGGATCCAAAACTCCCATGACACGAGTAGCCGTCTTATTAAGGTCTTCGCGGATGCAAAACTCAAGCAATGAAACATCCGTCACGTTGTCCCGCTTGGCAATACCTGCCAAATCACTGAATTTACGGATAGCAGCAGGAGTATAACCTCTTCTTCTCAAACCAGAGATGGTTGGCATTCTAGGATCATCCCAGCCAGAAACCACCTTTGAATTAACCAAGTCAAGCAATTTCCGCTTGCTCATGACCGTGTAGCTCAGGTTTCTTCTTGCGAATTCCCGCTGCTTAGGTCTGATCGTCTTCCCGGTATAAATTTGATCTAAAAACCAATCGTAAAGTTCACGGTGAGGTTTAAACTCCAACGTACACAAGCTGTGGGAAACCTCCTCGATGTAATCTGATTCTCCGTGGGCCCAATCATACATTGGATAGATGCACCAGTCGGTACCTGTTCGATGATGAGCTTTGTTGACAATTCGATACAAAATCGGATCACGCATTAGCATATTCGGAGAAGCCATGTCAATTTTTGCCCGCAACACATAGGTTCCTGGCTCAAATTCTCCATTTTTCATCCGCTCAAATAGGGCGAGATTATCCTCCACCGAGGTATTTCGATAGGGGCTATCTACCCCAGGAGTAGTAGGAGTACCTTTTTGTTCGGCCATGGCCTCGGAGCTTTGACCATCTACATAGGCCTTGCCTTCTTTGATAAGTTGAACCGCCCAATCGTACAATTCCTGGAAATAATCCGAGGAATAGCACTCTTTGGCCCACTTGAATCCAAGCCATGCTACATCATTTTTGATGGCATCCACATATTCCTGCTCTTCCTTGGCAGGGTTAGTATCATCAAATCGAAGATTAACAGGAGCATCGTATTTTTCGCCCAAACCGAAGTTTAAGCAAATGGACGCTGCATGACCAATATGAAGATAACCGTTTGGCTCAGGAGGGAATCTAAATCGAAGTTTATCTTTTGAAAGACCTGCCGCCAGATCTTCTTCTATAATTTGTTCAAGAAAATTGAGTGATTCGGTATGCTCTTTCATTAGGCGAAATTTGAAAGCCAAAAATACGTCAAAAGCCTAGTTAAACAATCAATTCTCTAAGTAGAACTCCCTTTGAAGATCTTTTTTTTCAATAAATCTCATGGTTCTTTTTCAATAATTAAATTAGGTAAAGATTCTTTTGAATTGCTTGAATTGAGAAGTAGTAGCATGATTGAGATGCTTCTTGATCTTCAATAATACTTCGGCTAGCACATTTATTTTATACTTTTGAAAGTAGGACCCTCTGGCAAACGATCTGAAAAATGGAAATACCCTCTTTAGCATTGATTAAGAAAGAATTGGCCTTTTTGAGCGAAAAAGAGCTGATTGAATTGATTTCTGATTTGGCCAAATTCAGCAGGGACAATAAAGCTTTCCTTTATTTCAAATTGAACGAACGTGATTCCCCAAGCCTGTTTGTGGATTCTGTAAAGGAAGAATTGGATGAATTATTTCAAACTGCCAATACCAAGAATTACCATTTAGCTAAAAAGGCTGCTCAAACCATCCGTAGAAAGTTAAACAAAGCACTCAAATTGAGTAAGAATAAGGCAGATCAAGCCGATTTGATTTTGTATTTCTGTGAAATGATGAAGCAATATGGATATCTTAAGTTTCGTCATCCTGTAATATCCAATCTGTTTGAAGTTCAAATTGGTAAAGCGAAAAAACTGATTTCAGCCCTCCACGAGGACCTTCAAAGTGACTTTTCCTATCGAATCGAAGAACTCGAATAAACCCAACCTATGACCATTTCCATTTACTCAAACCCAATTGAATTGGGTCAAAACGCCGGAAAAACCGGAGCCGAATTAATACGAAAAGCGATCGATACCCAAGGATTTTCGAATATCATTTTGGCAACCGGAACTAGCCAATTCGAAACCCTCAAGCAACTTTTGACTGAAAAAGACATTGACTGGAGCAAAGTCACTGTCTTTCATTTAGATGAATACATTGGTCTTTCGATCACTCACCCGGCTAGTTTTCGAAAATATCTATTGGAAAGATTCTTCAATCACGTTCCACAGCTCAAAGCCTATCATTTGATCGACGGAGAAAATGACCCAGAAAAAGAATGTGCTCGTCTTTCGACCTTGATTCAAAATCATCCCATCGATGTGGCTTTTGTGGGAATCGGGGAAAATGGTCATTTGGCTTTCAATGATCCACCTGCCGATTTTGACACGGAATCTCCCTACATCCTTGTGGATTTAGATCATGCTTGTCGTATGCAACAATACGGTGAGGGTTGGTTTGCTAGTATTGAAGCTGTGCCAACTCAAGCCATCAGCATGTCGATTCGTCAAATTATGAAATCAAAATACATCATCTGCTCAGTTCCTGATTTGCGAAAAGCGCAGGCTGTTTCGAACTGCTTGGAAGGCGAAATCTCAAATCTTCACCCGGCTTCAATCCTCCAAAGTCATTCCGATTGTCAGATTTTTTTAGACAAACCCGCTTCATCCTTACTTTCCAACCATTAATCGGAAAAGTTTTGGAAGGGTGACATAAAATTTGGTATTTATAGGCAAAGGTAAATCAAATGAGATTTCCTTTTGCTAAAAACCCAAAAGCCACCTATGTCAACACCTTCTGCTGCGGTACGCGCGGACCAGCTAAGCCAAAAGGATACTTGGATTTCGATCGGAATTATCGGAATGCTATTTTTCATTTTCGGTTTTGTTTCTTGGGTCAACGCGATCCTGATTCCTTATTTCAAAATCGCCTTTACCCTTAGCAACTTCGATTCCTACCTGGTTGCCTTCGCTTTTTACATTTCTTACCTCGTCATGTCTGTTCCTTCTTCCTATCTACTCAAAGCAGTAGGATTCAAGAAAGGAATGATGTTTGGCTTCTTCGCGATGGCCATAGGTACATTTATTTTTGTTCCTGCAGCGATGAGTCGAACCTATGAGATTTTCCTATTGGGTTTGTTTACGCTGGGAACAGGTTTGGCTGTACTTCAGACCGCTGCCAATCCTTATGTGACCGTTTTGGGGCCGAAAGAAAATGCCGCCCAACGCATCAGCGTGATGGGTATTTTCAACAAGGGAGCTGGAATTTTGGCTCCTATTCTTTTTGCTGCCGTCATTTTAAGAGTAGGGGATAATGAGCTTTTTCAGCAGTTAGACTCCATGTCTCGAGAGGCTAAGGATGCCGCTTTAGATGAATTGATTCGTCGGGTAATTTTGCCTTATTCGATAGTCGGAACCGTCCTTTTGTGTCTAGGAATCTTTGTGCGGTTTTCGCCATTACCGGAAATCGACACGGAACATGAGACCGCTGAAGTAGCTGAAGCCAACTCAGGAAAAACGTCCATTTTTCAGTTTCCACACTTGATTTTAGGTGCAATAGCGATTTTCCTACATGTGGGAACTCAGGTAATTGCCATTGATACGGTAATTCCTTATGCCAACTCCTTTGGGATAGGATTGATGGAAGCTAAGGTCTTTCCATCTTACACGCTCGCATTTACAATTTTGGGCTATTTGATTGGAATTTCCTTGATTCCAAAGGTGATTTCGCAAGTGAATGTGCTTCGGATTTGTACGCTTTTAGGTACAGGATTCACCCTGTTGATCATTTTTACCTCAGGTCAAGTGACGATTTTAGGAATCACGACGGATATTTCGATTTGGTTTGTGGTGTTATTAGGCTTGGCCAATTCTTTGGTTTGGGCTGGGATTTGGCCCCTAGCATTGGATGGCTTGGGCCGCTTCACTAAACTGGGCGCTTCCATCATGATTATGGGATTGTGCGGAAATGCCATTATGCCACTGGCCTATGGAGCCGTGGCTGACGCGGTTAATGTGCAACAAGCCTATTGGGTACTTTTCCCTTGCTACCTGTATTTGGTGTTTTATGCAGTTCAAGGTCATAAAATCAGAAAATGGAAACTCGCCTGATCGGAAAGTCTTTTTGGGATGGAAAGCCTATGGAAATTTGTGTTTCCGAAGGAAAGATCAAGTCTGTTTCATCTGTCGGAACCAGTCCTGAAAATCTCTGGATCGGCCCTGGATTTACAGATATTCAAGTCAATGGCTATGGAGGTTTGGATTACAATTCACTTCAATCCGATATTTTGGCTTTGGGTCAAATTTCCAAAAAACTGCTTAAATGCGGAGTAACCAGCCATTTTCCCACCATCATCACCAATTCGCCGGGAAATATCTCAACCTTGATTCAACAGGTGGTTCAGCTTAGAAAAATGGATCCCGTAGCTGCTTCCTGCATTTCAGGAATTCATATCGAGGGGCCTTTTATTTCTCCCGAAGACGGACCAAGAGGAGCCCATTTCAAGGAATTTGTACAAGGTCCGGATTGGGATTTGTTCCAAAAGTGGATCGAAGAAAGCGAAGGACTGATCCGAATGATTACTCTTTCTCCAGAATGGGAGGGAAGTTCCGAGTTTATCGAAAAATGTGTAGAATCCGGCATTTTGGTTTCCATCGGTCATACCAATGCAACTCATTCTCAGATTCAGTATGCTCAAAAAGCAGGAGCAAGGCTTTCCACCCATTTGGGAAATGGAATGCATGGAGTCATCACTCGTCACCCCAATTACCTCTGGTCTCAACTAGCTTCCGAAAGCCTTTCAGCAACTATTATCGCCGATGGATTTCATCTTCCTGCTGAAGTGATTCAGGTATTTAAGAAAGTGAAAGGGGAAAAGCTGATGCTGGTGAGTGATTCGGTAGCACTGGCCGGAATGCCTGCTGGGGATTATGAAGCAGAAGTAGGAGGAAAAGTGACCTTGACTCCTGAAGGGAAACTCCACCTTTTCGGAAATCCCAACATGCTTGCGGGATCGGCCATGAATATCCTCCAAGGAATTAATTTTCTGCTTAGAAATAACCTAGCAGATCTACCCGAAGCTTGGCAAATGGCTTCCATACGACCTCAAAGGCTTTTTGAACCCACTTTTGATCCTTTTCAAATCGGTCAAAATGCGGACTTGATTTTAGCAGAACAGCAACCTAATCTCGGTTTAAAAATTCTCAAAGTCCTAAAAAACGGGGTAGAAATACCTCTCGATTAACCCAAACTCAGAAACCATAGCACTATGAAAAATAACCTTAACCGCCGCCATTTCATCAAAACCGCCGCAACCGGAGCCTTGGGGCTCAGTGCTGCAACATCTGCTTTTTCTTTTAATATCCTTTCCCAATACCCGCTTAAGGACAAATACCGTGTTGCCGTGATTGGCGTCAACAGTCGGGGTTCACAACATATTCAGGCATTCGCCAAAATCCCGAATGTGGAAATTGCCTACATCTGTGATGTGGATTCCAGTGCAAAGGAAAGAGGAATTGCCTTGGCATTGAAAGAAGGCGTAAAAACAGCTCCAACAGGATTGGTTGATTTTAGAAAGGCTTTGGAAGACAAAACCCTGGATGCAGTCTCGATTGCCATGCCAGATCATTGGCACACACCTGCTGCTATGTTAGCCCTGCAAGCTGGAAAACATGTGTATTTAGAAAAACCAGGTTCACACAACCCAGCAGAATCCGAACTACTTGTCGAAGCCACCAAAAAATATGGGAAAATCGTCCAAATGGGCAATCAGCGCAGATCCTGGCCTAGAGTGCAGGAAGCAATGAAAGAGCTACACTCAGGTGCAATTGGAAAGGCCTATTATGCCCGCGCTTGGTATACAAATACCCGAAAATCCATCGGTTATGGAAAGCCCGCTTCCTTTCCGGAATGGCTGGATTTCGAGCTTTGGCAGGGGCCTGCGCCACGGGCAGAATTCAAAGACAACCTAATTCATTACAACTGGCACTGGTTCTGGCACTGGGGCACGGGAGAAATCGTGAATAACGGTGTGCACTTTTTGGATTTGGCAAGATGGGGATTGCAAGTAGACTATCCCGAAAAATGCTATTCCAGCGGAGGGCGCTACCACTTTCAGGACGATTGGGAAACGCCTGATACTCAAATTGCTTCATACAATTTCGCTAATGGAAAATCAATCCTGTGGGAAGGTCGCAGTTGCAATGCCCGCGACATCAACGCGATGGGTTCAGGAGTTTCATTCCATGGAGAAAACGGAACACTCGAACTCCTAAACAACTCTTACAAAATCTACGACAATGCCAATAAGCTGGTGAAATCTGCCGAGCCAACGACCAATACCGTGGTGGATCAACGCGGCGCTGGTTTTGACATGGACATCGCCCATTTCACCAATTTTATCAATGCCATCGATAAGGGAGAAAGTCAGATTTCCCCTTACCCTGAAATTCAAAAAAGCGTGTTACTATGCCATTTGGGCAATATTTCATACCGAACCGGCAGAGCTTTAGAAATTGACCAAAATTCAGGAAAGATCCTTGGTGATAAGGAAGCTATGAAACTGTGGGGCAGGGAGTACCAAAAAGGTTGGGAACCTAAACTCTAAGCGTATGGATAAGGAATCCTTCTTCCAACCCTCCAAGGGTTCTGAAGCCCTTGGAGGGTTAAAATCCAATCGATTAGTCAGCATCGATGCGCTTCGAGGCTTTGACATGTTGATGATCTGCGGAGCGGATGCTTTTTTCCGAAGCTTCGAAGGCAAAACTTCAACGGATTGGCTGAATGGATTGGCTCATCAATTTGAGCATCCAGAGTGGATAGGCTTTACCTTTTACGATTTCATTTTCCCGCTTTTCCTGTTTGTGGCCGGGGTTTCTATTCCTTTTTCTTTGGGAAAATTAAAAGAAGCCAATGCTCCTAAAAGCCAAATTTACCGAAAGGCATTCTGGAGGATGATGATTTTGATCGGCTTGGGAATCTTGGATAAGAATGCACCTTTTCCGTTTTTTGATTGGGATCAAATCCGCTTGGGAAGTGTGCTGGGAAGGATTGGGATTGCTGGTTTCGCTACGGTAGTGTTATTCTTGAATTTCAACACCGCAAAACGATTGATTATCGCCGGAGGTATTCTCTTGGTGTATTATGCCGCTATTTTTCTGGTTCCGGTACCGGGAATTGGGGCAGGCGATTTGACTTTCGAGGGAAATTTGGTAGGATGGTTTGATCGGACTTTTCTACCTGGAAGGCTACTACAAGGACAATTCGATGAATTGGGAATACTGACCACCTTTCCGGCGATTTGCCTCACAATTTTAGGCGCTCATGCTGGTGAAATTCTTAGAAAAGTAACTGCATCCGAAAACCAAAAACTGAAAGAGTTACTGGTTACGGGACTGATTTGCATTGGAATAGCCCTGATTTGGAACCTTCACTTCCCGATTTTCAAGCGCATGTGGACGAGTTCTTTTATTATGCTCACTTCGGGTTTGGCATTTCTGTCTTTAAGCCTATTTTACCTGATTATCGACATACTCAAATTCCAGAAATGGGCTTTCTTCTTTGTCGTCGTTGGGATGAATAGTTTGACGATCTACATGATCTATCGCTTTGTCAATTTCAGGTATACCTCGAAGCTTTTGTTTGAGGGGCTTTACAAACCTTTAGGAGAAAATTGGATGCCGGTGATGGAAAGTTTGGGCGCTTTGGGGTTGGTTTGGCTGTTCCTGTATTTCCTTTATCGAAATAAGATTTTCTTCAAGGTTTAGGTAAACTGATTTCCAAACGATTAAATACAGATCGCACCTTTGGTGCTCTTAGAAATGGAATGAATTCATAGCCCCAAATTGAACTTGGGGCTATTACGGCTTGCTCCTTCAGAGCAAATTAGAATTCAAGCGACTGATTCAAAGCGCTGAAAGCGCGTTCTATACTAGCCCAAAATTCAATTCTGGGAATTTTGAGAAAATGATTTTACCAAAAGTGCTAAAAGCACGATCTGTATTTTCTAAAAAATCAAAAATTTAAAACAATAAAAACAGTATAAACCCCATTCTACCAAGACTATATGAAACCTTCTCGTCGATCATTTATAAAAAAAACCACTGCTCTCGGAGCGGCTGCCAGTCTGAGTTCATTACCTTTTTCACTCCTTGGAAATACCAAAGCAGACATTATAAAAATCGGAATTATCGGTTTGGATACTTCACATGCACCTGCTTTTACCAAGCTTTTCAATGCTGAAAATCCAAAGCCAGAACTTTCAGGATTTCGAGTGGTGGCAGCTTATCCTTTTGGCAGCCGAGATATCAAATCGAGTATGGACCGAATTCCAGGTTACATCGATCAGGTGAAAGAACTCGGTGTGGAAATCGTGGATTCCATTGATGCCTTACTACAAAAAGTGGATGTGGTGCTTCTGGAAACAAATGATGGAAAACCTCATTTGGAGCAAGCACGAGCAGTATTCAAGGCTAAAAAACCCGTATTTATTGATAAGCCGGTTGCGGGTTCTTTTTCTGATGCCTTGAAAATTTACCAAGAAGCAGAGGCAGCAGGGGTTCCTATGTTTTCTTCCTCTTCGCTTCGCTACCAGAAGAATGTCCATGCGGTTCGGCATGAAAACAAAATCGGTCAAGTATTAGCCTGTGATGCCTTCAGTCCAGCAACCTTGGAACCTAGCCATCCGGATTTGTTTTGGTATGGGATACATGGGGTAGAAATTCTGTTTACTGCGATGGGAAAGGGATGTGAATCAGTGACACGTTTTTCGACTCAGGATGCCGAAGTGGTAATAGGAACATGGAAAGACGGAAGAATCGGTACTTTTCGAGGAATGCGATCTGGAAAGCACGACTACGGTGGAACTGCCTTTGGAACAGAGGGAAATCTTTTCTTTGGTCCTTTTGAAGGATATGAACCTTTGGCAATCCAAATCGCTGAGTTTTTCCGCACCAAAAAGCTACCTGTTGAACCGCGAGAAACCTTGGAAATCTATGCCTTCATGGAAGCCGCAGATGAAAGTAATCGCCGCGGTGGAATTCCCATTCGCATCGATTCAATTTTAAAATGATCCAGAGCCTTCCAAGTTTTGAAATCTTGGAAGGCCTTTTTATAACTTATTCAGCTATTTTAGAAGCTTCAATCTCCCTTAAACTCACTTTACATGCGTTTATCAACTCTTTTTAAAGGAGTTATTCTTCTCCTTTTTCTCGTCTGTGCAAAAAGTCCCGTTATTGCTCAAGAAATTAAATGGGATTTGAATGGTGATTCATTTTACCAAATTCAGGAAGGGCAGATTCTCAAAATTAATCTCCCGGATCAAAGCCCGGAAGTATTTATCTCGAAAGCCGATTTGACTCCAAATGCTGGAACAGCCCTCCAAGTTCGGGACTTTACTTTTTCCCAAGACCGAAAAAAAATAGTGATCTACACGAATACCAAACGGGTTTGGAGACTTGACACACAGGGTGATTATTGGGTACTCGATTTGGAAACAAAAGAGTTAAAGCAAGCAGGGAAGGGGCTTCCTGAGTCCTCATTACGATTTGCTAAGCTTTCTCCTGATGGTAGCAAAATCGCCTATGTCAGTGAATTTAATCTCTATGCTGAAGATTTGGATAGCGGTCAAATCACCGCATTAACGCAAGATGGTAACCGAAAGCTGATCAACGGAACTTTCGATTGGGCTTACGAGGAGGAATTCGCCTGCAGAGATGGGTTTCAGTGGAGTCCAGACAGCAAGCGGATTTCTTTTTGGCAATTGGATGCCAATCAGATTCGTGATTATTACATGATGAATTTTACCGATTCTGTTTATTCTAAAGTAGTTCCGGTGGAATATCCGAAAGTAGGTCAATCGCCTTCACCAGCTCGAATTGGAGTGATCGAACTTGACTCAAAAAAGCTTTCGTGGTTAAACATTCCAGGGGATCCACAGCAGCACTATTTACCTAGAATGGAGTGGAATAGCCCTGAATTACTATTGGTTCAGCAACTCAACCGAAAGCAAAATCACAGTAAGATTTATTCCGTAGACGTAGCAAAAAATGAAGCGAAGGTCATTTCAGAAGAGCAAGATGAGGCTTGGATTGATGTGCTTTCCAGCTGGGAAAATGTCTATGGGATTACCTATCGCCATGAATTTAAGTGGATCAATGGAGGTAAAGAATTTCTCTGGTTTAGTGAAAAAGACGGCTGGAGACATTTGTACCGAATGGATTTGACTGGAAAAGAGACTCTAATTACTGCAGGGGAATATGACGTGATCAACTTGCTTCATGTCAATGAAAAAGAAAACATGATCTATTTCCACGCTTCACCCTCAAATGCTACCCAAAAATACCTTTACAAAACTCGTCTGGATGGAAAAGGAAAAGCAGAACTGGTAACACCTATGGATCTCCAAGGAACCCATTCCTATGTGATTTCCCCATCAGGCAAGTTTGCCATCCACCAATTTTCAAATACCTACACTCGACCATCTTCCGAATGGATCAGTTTACCCAATCATAAACCACTCGATGCTTCAAAAAGCATCGCTGCAAATTTGGCTCAGAATCAGGGAGAAAAAACGGTTGAGTTTTTCAAAATCATCACTACAGATGGAGCGGAATTGGATGGCTGGATGGTTAAACCCAAAAACTTTGATCCTAGCAAAAAGTATCCAGTAGTCTTCTTCGTGTACACCGAACCTTGGGGAGCAAATGTCCGGGATTCCTACGGGATAGCGAGAAACCGAAATTACGATGGTGATATGGCAGAAGATGGCTATATCTATATTTCTATAGACAATCGAGGTACCCCAGCTCCAAAAGGTCGAGCTTGGCGAAAAAGTATTTACCGAAAAATCGGAAGATTAAATATTTCCGATCAAGCAGAAGCAGCTGCTCAAATTATCAAATGGGATTTTGTAGATCCAGAGCGAGTAGCCGTTTGGGGACATAGCGGAGGAGGTTCGGCCACCCTAAACTTAATGTTCCAACATCCTGAAATCTACAAAACAGGGATTTCATTGGCAGCGGTAGCTAATCAGCTGACCTACGATAACATTTATCAGGAGCGCTACATGGGACTTCCGCAGGAAAATTTGGAAGATTTCGTGGCAGGATCACCGATCACACATGCCAAAAATCTACAGGGAAATCTTCTATACATCCACGGCACGGGAGATGACAACGTTCATTATGCCAATGCCGAAATGCTAATCAATGAATTGATTAAAAATGGGAAACTCTTTCAATTTATGCCTTATCCTAATCGATCCCATGGAATCGGAGAAGGAGAGGGAACAACAGCCCATTTGAGAAAATTGTATACCGACTTCTTGAAGAGATATTGTCCTCCAGGAGGAAAGTGAAATTAGTGAAAGGTTATTTGTAAAAAGTTATCAGAAAAAACCCCCGGTTTATGAGATCAAAAATTCTACTTGGAATATTTGCCTTGCTACTTTCACTCTCTTCGAGTTATTCCCAAAAATCCTTTACTCGGGCAGATACCCTACGGGGAAGCATCACTCCAGAGCGAGCTTGGTGGGATTTGAATTACTATCATTTGGCGATAGAAATTTTCCCGGAAACAAAATCTATAAAAGGCTCAAATACAATTCGATACCAGGTAAAATCTGAACATCAAGTTTTACAACTTGACTTACAAGAACCCTTGAAAATTACCTCAATAATCCAAGCAGGCGAGGAGCTTTCGTTCAAACGCGATGGTGCTGCTCATTTTGTCACCTTGAAGAAACAACAGGTACCTGGTACGATTGAAGAATTGGTGGTATCCTATGAAGGGCAGCCCAAAGAAGCAATTCGTCCTCCTTGGGATGGGGGAATTACTTGGACCAAGGACAGCATTGGAAAACCATTTATAGCATCATCCAACCAAGGAATTGGGTCTAGTATTTGGTGGCCACTCAAAGACCATCCTGCAGATGAAGTAGATAGCTTGAAAATCAGTGTCACCGTTCCTGAAGGTTTAATGGATGTATCCAATGGTAGATTGGTCGAAATAGAAATTGGTCAGGACAAAAACACGTATCACTGGTCGGTAGTCAATCCAATCAATGACTACGGCGTGAATATCAATATTGGCGATTATGTCCATTTTGGTGAAAAATTCGAAGGTGAAAAAGGCACGCTGGATATGGATTATTTTGTTCTGAGAGAAAATTTAGAGAAAGCCAAAGTTCATTTTCAAGATGCTGGACGAATGATGAAGGCCTTTGAACATTGGTTTGGTCCTTATCCATTTTATGAAGACGGCTTTAAACTCGTCGACGCACCTTACTTAGGCATGGAGCATCAAAGCTCGGTCACTTATGGTAATGGCTACCAAAATGGTTATCGTGGCAGGGATTTGAGCGGTACAGGCTGGGGACTAAAATTTGACTTCATCATCATTCATGAAGCTGGGCACGAATGGTTTGCCAATAACATTACCTATAAGGATGTGGCAGACATGTGGATTCACGAAAGCTTTACTAATTACTCAGAAAGCCTCTTTTTGGAATTTCATTATGGAAAAGAAGCTGGTCAGGAGTACGTAAGAGGCACTCGTATGAATATTGCAAACGATCGTCCGATTATTGGAACTTATGGATTGAATCAGCGTGGCTCCGGCGATATGTATTATAAAGGTGGAAACCTGCTCAATATGCTTCGTGAAATCCTGAACGATGACGAAAAGTGGAGACAGATTTTACGGGGATTAAATGAAGAGTTTTACCACCAAACTGTTACGACCGATCAGGTAGAGCATTATATCGCCATGGGGATAGGAATAGATCTAAGACCTGTTTTTGACCAATATTTAAGAGATTCCCAAATTCCAATTTTGGAATATTACTATTCGGATAATCAGACCCTTAATTATCGATGGATCTCTTGTTTACCTTCATTCACTATGCCAGTGGATGTGACAATCGGTGAAGAGAAGATCCGAATTCAACCTAAAACTACTTGGTCCCAGCTGAAAGTAAAGACACAAGAAGACCTGGAAGTCGATCCCGATTATTATGTAGGAGTAAGTCGAATGAGATAAACCAAAAGACAATTACACGGATGGGTCAAGAGCTCATCCTTTTTTAGTTTAATTTCCTTTCAAATTCGATCAATCATGAATTATAAAATCCTTGTTGCTTTACTAACCCTCGCAGCCTGTACCTCCAAATCTCCAAATGAAAATCCCGAACCAAGACAATTTGTAGACTTAGCGGGATTGGACTCTACGATCCGACCTGGTGATAACTTCTTTATGCACGTCAATGGAAAATGGTATAATTCTGTAGAAATCGATGCCGATCAAGTAGGAGTGGGATCATATTCATTTTTGAATATCCCTCAAAAAAAGCTTCTCGAAAGTATCCTTACTGAAGTCTCTGCCACTCAGCATCCGAAGGGAAGCATTGAGCAAAAAGTTGGGGATTTTTATGCTTCTGGTATGGATACAACAGCCATCAACTCACGAGGAGCTGATCCGATTAAGCCGATTTTAACACGAATTCAAGACATTCAAAATCTGAGGGATCTTCAGAAATTCATTACCTCTGAACTCGGACGTAACAATCAATCCGTGGTAAGTCTTCGCATTTCTCCAGATGATCAAAACAGCACGATCAATATAATCCACCTTAGCCAAACCGGCTTAGGTCTTCCCGATCGCGATTATTATTTTAAAAGTGATTCTTCTTCTTTAAGCATCCAAAATGCTTATAAAAACTACCTCTCCACACTTTTTACGCTTACGGGTTCTTCCTCTACAGAAGCTGAGCAAGCGGCGAATTCTGTTTATAACTTGGAAAAGAGTCTGGCTGAGTCTCACAAAACACGAATCGAACGACGAATCGTGAAAGAAAATTACCATAAAGTTGCCCTCAATGACTTGAACCAAAAGCATGAGAATATTGGATGGAAAGACATTCTGGGAGAATTAAAACTAACTACGGATTCATTGGATATCCGTCAACCTGCCTATTACGATAAATTGAATTCGCTTTTGGGAAGCCAACCACTGAATGATTGGAAAACATATCTTAAAGCCCATGCTTTGACCAGCTATGCAAACTTTTTAAGTTCTGACTTTGAAAAAGCCTCTTTCGAATATAATAAAGCCGTTTCAGGACAATCCAAACCTTTGACTCGAGCGCAACAAATGGTGCAACAAGTGGATCAGCAACTTGGCTTTGATCTTGGTCAATTGTATGTAAAACGTTATTTCGATGAGAATGCCAAGCAAAAGGTCTTAGACCTGGTCAATAACCTTCAAAAAGCATTTGAACAGCGAATCAATAAGTTGGACTGGATGAGTGACAGTACCAAAACTCAAGCAAAGGAGAAATTATATGCTATCACCAAGAAAATAGGTTATCCTGATAAATGGAGGGAATATCCGGTTGAGATAGAAAGAGATGCCTATTTTGAAAATGTCTTACAATTGAAGAAAGACGAAGCGAAGTATCAGTTCAATAAACTAGGCAAAACTCCAGACAAAACAGAGTGGGGGACCACCCCAAGTACCGTAACAGCTTATTACAATCCATCACTGAATGAAATTGTCTTTCCTGCTGGGATTCTTCAATATCCGTATTTCGACCCAAATGCTGATGATGCAATCAATTATGGAGGTATTGGAATGGTGATCGGTCATGAACTTACGCATGCCTTTGATGATCAGGGCGCCCAATTTGATAAGGAAGGAAACCTTAAAAATTGGTGGACAAAGGCTGATTATGAAAAGTTTAAGGATAAGACCCAGTTGCTGATAGACCGATACGACACATTTACTGTCCTTGATTCTGTACCTGTAAAAGGTGCCATGACCATTGGAGAAAATACCGCTGACAACGGGGGAATTTACATCGCATATGATGCGTTCAAACTTACTCAGCAAGGCCAAGACACTACTCGGATTGATGGATTTACCCCAGATCAACGATTTTGCTATTCCATTGCCAGAATCTGGAGAGTGAAAACCAGAGATGAATACATGAGAACCTATGTGAATACCAATTCTCATTCTCCAGCAATGTGGAGAGTCAATGGACCATTAATGAATTTTGAGCCATTCTATGCTGCTTACGGGATTCAGCCTGGAGATGCTAATTATCGAGCGCCTGAAGAACGTATTAAAATCTGGTAAAAGCCTGAATTAAAAAATTTCGCAAAAAGGGTTTGAATTGATTTATTCAAACCCTTTTTTAGTTGGTAATCCAATCAGAACCTAAATAATTAACGATGGGTCTTTGCTGCAAAGCATCGGTCAAACTTAAATATTCGATAAATGCCGCATAAATATCTCTCTGGTGTCTTGCGAGAATATTTTTTGACTTTAAAAGATTCCGTTGAAATCTGAGATTAACAGCAGGATTATTTGAAGAAAGCGTATTCAGATTTTTTTCGATTGAAATTAAATCCAAGTCCTCGAGCTGATTCTGAATGGAAAAATAATTTTCACATAAACCAACGAGTTTCGATTTGACCAGTTCAACTTCAGCTACATGCTCATTTTGAACCTGGGTTAAATTCCCCTCCGCTTCAAAGATGTCAAGCTTTTTCTCAGCCATTTTCCCTTTGTTTGGATTGAAAATAGGAAGTCTAATTCCCAGACCGATGTTCCATGGTTTCCTATCCTGAGCCAATCTGAATTGCTGATATTGTGCCTGAAGAAAACCGATATTCAAATTTGATTTTTCCAATTCCCATTCAGCTTTGGATAACTCAACAAGTTTACGATGATAGGTGACTTCTTCACTTTCAATTTGAGCTTTATGGGTTTCAATCCAATTTGAAATACGTTCGATGGAAACCAAATCATCCAAATTCCAATCGAGATTTTTGGATTGTGCGTCTGGTAAAAAAGACACAATTCGCTGCATTAATACATCTTCTTCCAGCATCAAATCCTGTAATTCAGCCTGTTTTTCGATCAAATCGATCTTCAATTCCGCATAATTTTCAGGATCAAAAAAACTTGAATTTCGCTGGGCTTCCAGGATTTCGATCAATAACCTGATCGTTTTAATTTCTTCATCCTTAAGACTTTTACGGTCTTGTAAATAGACCCAATCGATAATCAAATCGTATCGTAATTGAATCAGTTTCTTGATTTGTCGGATTTGACCTAAATCAATCACCTCCTGGTATTTTTCAAAATAGGCATTGTTGCGGTTGATTTCCCATGGATTCGCAGGGCTAATTCTCAATGCAAAATCTTGTCGTTGAGGATCCAGTTGGTTTGATTCTGTCCTAAACTCAAGTCCTCGAATAGGAGCCATCTTGTACGAACCAGATTCCAAAAATCCTTTTTGTTGATCAATTTGCCTTATTTGAATGCTTTCAAAGGCAGATTCTAGAAACTCTTCCATTGAAACTTGCCCAAAAGAAGCAATAGGCAGAAGGAAACACCAGATAATTAAAGCGCGCATGGAATTATCGGATCAATATTTTTTCCCCATTGAAGTAGGTATTTTCATCGGGGATTTCGATAAACAACTCCTGACCAAATGCCTTGGTTGCAGTAGATTTTTGAAGTATTTCCGGCAATTCACTGACCGAGCCATATCCTATTACTTTTCCTTCTACTGTATTTCTTCTTTGATCATAAGAAGACACTGTTACCAATTTCCCAACCGGAAAGTCAACGGTTTTTTTCCCTACCAAATAGGCCACGACAATGGTGGGATGAAGAGGATTGATTTCTAAAAGAGGGGTAAAGGAATCTACTTGTTCTCCAGGCTTGACATACACTTTATTGACAACTCCGGAAGCAATTGCATATTTATTGAGATTTTTCTGCTCTGTTTCTAGGAGTGATAATTCGAGCATAAGAAGCTCAATTTGACTTTTAAGTGTTTGTTGCTCAGCTTTACTTTCCTGGTTCACATTACTGATTTTAATATTCATGGCATCCAGGTGCATTTTCTTTTGCTCATTTAGCGAATTGATTTTCAGAACGGTAGGAGAGTTCATCACTTCCGAATTGGTAATTGTCAAACTTTTGGTGAGTGCACCATTTAATTGAATTTCACTTTCCAGTTCCTGAATTTTTGATTCTAATTCCTCCAGAACGAGTTGGTTTTGAGCTTTGATATAGGCAATTTCTGATTCTGCTAACTTGGATTTCTCGATAAGTTCAGATTTGGATACGGCTATTCGATTTGAAAGCTTCAGGATATCCATTTCCAGAGATTCGCTGGTCAATTCTACCAATAGTTGACCAGCTTTCACTTCCATTCCTGGGATGACATGGATAGCTTTTACTTGAGCCGCCTTTTCTGAATTGATCTTGTATTCTGAAGTCTGAGCAATCCCAATAGAAGATTCTCCACTTCCTTTAAAGTAGATTGCACTGATATAGAGCATGATACCAAACATCATGATTATCAATACATAAAACCAATTTGATTTAAGTTTCATGCCTTTAGACCAGTTCGTTAGAAGAGAATTTAAGCTGAGAAACGCCTTCAATCGAAAGTAAGGAATCAACCAATTTTTCTTTTGAAATAGTGCCCTTTAAAGTAAGTCCGAAATGGTATCGAAGGCCTTTATCCAAGGTATTTTGGATAGAAATAATTCGAACCTCAGTCCCAAATTCCTGAATGACTGTGTTGACTTGTTGAAGAATAGATGAATCTTGAATCGTCACATACAGGTGATTGGGATGCGAATAACTTCTAAAGGGAGAATAATGCAACAGAACCGCGACTAAACAGAATAGGATTGCGCCAACAAAAGAAATAGTAAATCCATAAACGCCAATGGCTAGGCCAGTACTTAAGGCGGCAAACAAAAAGAGAACATCCCGGGGATCATCAATTCGAGTTCGAAATCGAATTATAGCCATTGCGCCAAATACACCTAAACCTCTAGCCAAACTATCACCAATAGCCAACATGACCATCGTGGTCACTACAGCTCCAAGGACTAAGGATTGAAAGAAGTTTTTCGGGTAGTAATCTCCAGTAAAGGTTAATTTATGAGTGATCGCAATTATCGAGGAAAGAACAAATGCCCAAAGGAAAGAATATGTGATATTTATTAACTGTGGATATTCATAGATAGGTTGATCTGGGAATAATTCAAGCATGAAATTTTCGAGAGATAAATAAACGGTGATGTGAACAGCAATTTTTTTTGATGCCTTGAATATCTCAAGAATTTTGGTTGAATCAAGAATCTTTTGAATCCTGAACCAATCAAATCACCATGGAATTCTTGAATTGAGCATATTCAATTGAATTAGCCCCATTTCGATTATCTATGGCTATATGTTTTATAATTTATATTATGTTAAATATAAATTTTTAGAACCTGTTCGTTAATCTTTGATATCTTACCCACGGTATTGAAAACCCATAACCCCATTTACCACCCGCATCTACCTTTCAATGAATAATTGGATTTCCCGTATCGGCCTCTTTCTAGGTCCTATTGCATTTTGTGTGATTCTAGGAATTGTGGAATCACCCGGATTAAATTCTGAAGGTCTAGCCATGCTTGCCCTTACGGTATGGATGGCTATTTGGTGGATTACTGAAGCCATGCCTATCGCTGGAACTGCCATCCTTCCTTTAATCCTAATGCCACTTCTGGGAATTTTAAAAATTGATTTGGTATCAGCCAATTACATGCATCCCACCGTTTTACTTTATATGGGTGGATTTTTATTGGCTACTGGAATTGAAAAATGGAATCTACATCAACGAATCGCACTTAACATAATAAATTTATTAGGCACTGACCTACGCAAAATTGTTTTGGGATTTATCCTCGCCACAGGATTTTTATCCATGTGGATCTCCAATTCAGCCACTGCATTGATGATGCTTCCTATCGGACTTGCTGTAGTCAACCAGTTTAAAGTACAACTGGGAACTTCTCAGCTTAAATTATCCGAAAACCTCGGGAAAAATATCATGTTGGGAATCGCCTATTCTGCTTCTATTGGAGGAATGGCGACTTTAATTGGAACTCCAACAAATGCCATATTAGCCGCAGTAGTCAAGGAAATGTATCAATATTCGATTCCATTTGATAAATGGATGCTTTTTGGACTTCCATTCTCCTTGATTTTGCTAGGAATATGTTGGTATTACTTAGTTTCTTTTGGAAATCCACTTCCCAAAAAGTTTCAACTGGGTGACGCAAAAACAGTCATTTCTGAGCAATTAAAGTCCCTAGGAAAAATAACTTTTGAAGAAAAAACCGTTTTGATCGTTTTTGGCTTGGTTTGTTTTTCATGGATAAGTAGAAGTTTCTTTTTGGCAAAATTGATTCCTGGTATTGACGATACCATCATCGTCCTCACAGGGGTAGTTTTATTATTACTTCTCCCCTCCTCCAAATCTGGAGAACGAATCTTGGACTGGAAAACTGCCGAAAAAATACCCTGGGGAGTGTTGATCTTATTTGGAGGCGGGTTGGCTTTGGCGGAAGGATTTAAAGAAACCGGTCTTGCAGATTGGATCGGTCAAAAATTCACCCTAATCGAAGGAGTAGGATTTTTCATTCTCTTATTAATCATCATTGCTTCAGTCAACTTCCTCACTGAAGTCACTTCAAACGTTGCCACGGCATCCATGCTTCTGCCCATCCTTGCTGCAGTCGCTTTGAAGTTGGACTTACATCCTTTTGGATTAATGATTGGTGCCACACTTGCCGCGAGTTGCGCATTTATGTTACCTGTAGCTACACCTCCCAATGCTGTTGTTTTTGGTTCAGGTTATCTACAAATGAAAGACATGGTCAAAGCTGGTCTCTGGCTCAATATTCTTTCCATTTTGATCATTACACTGATGGTCTACTTTATCCTTCCATGGCTTTGGGGGATCGAACTTGAGACTTACCCATTTTGATAACTCTAGCATCCAAAATTTTCCTACCCAGCAGATTCCATCCCTAGAATAGCCAGATTCGTCACATTTTTTTGCCTCAGGATTAGGCTTCGGTTAAGCTTGTTGAAAATTTTAATTCAACAGCTAAACCAACTATTTTATGGTCATCTGCCCTTCTTTCCAAACAATCAGAAAAAGCATTTTAAAAGATTCAAAGCAACCTGAAACTTTAATAAATTCAGATTTTGCACCTCTTGGCATTTGATTAATACACCTTGAAATGTCAAACTCAAAAGGAAATTCTCAGAAAATCATCTTCTATCTGCTTATCCTTTGCGGCTTGGTCTATAACCTTATTCTGGTTTTGAATTGACCCAATTCATTTTCCAAAACACTAAAAATCCATCTAATTTCCTCCTTATCTTCCTCCCATGAAATCCAAAAGTCTTGATTTTCGACAAATAGAATGGTGGATTGTCACCAGTGCGACTTTGACTGCCTTTCTCTTTATCCTCTTTGGATATCGACCTCAATTCTACAATGATTCAAGTTTTGAAATCTTTACTTATGCCAGCAGGCTATTGATCTTAGCTTCGCTATACACGGTTTTTCATCTGATTCACCAGGTTTATCTTCCTCAATTTTCTGAAGCGGTCAAAAAATGGAAGATCATTTTGAAAATCCTACTCGCCGGCGCTGTGGCATTTTTCATAAGTGCCTTATTTGGCTATCAATCTGAATTAATCAAAACGCCATTTCCTACCTTCTTTTTGGGTGTCTTGGTGCTGTTCGTTTGTTATCAGATAGCTGCGCATTTGTTGGAACAAGCATTGACCCCTCCCCGGCTCCGGGACTTCCAACTTTACAACATATTCCGATTGATCTTGGGGTATTTATTTACGTTCTTCTTTTTGATTCTCCTTGAACCAATCACAAATAATGGTCCTGCCATTGTATTTGGAATGTTTATTCCTGTAATCTTGATCGCTAGCCTTTTCAATTTCTATTTGGTCTATGGCAAAAAGAAACAAGGAAAAATCAAGCAATCCAGATGGTACAATTGGAGTTTGATGGCCATACTTTTATTGATATTCCTGATCATCTCAGCAGAATCAAATCAAGAAGAGATTTTCTTTGTTGGTGGATTGGGTACAGTTACCTTTATTCAATTGATATTCTTCCCTTTAACTTCCCTGATCTTCAAGAAATACGATTCATTTTTGGGTCAAATTTCATCCCTCTCCACCCAAGTCGATCAAGGAAATGCAAGCTTTGATTTTTTAAGATCGCAAATCAATCCGCATTTTCTGTTCAATGCGCTGAACACGCTTTATGCCAGTGCACTAATCGAAAATGCAGAAAAAACCTCCGATGGGATTCAAAAATTGGGAGATATGATGCGCTTTATGCTTCATGAGAATCAACTTCCCCGAATTCCTCTTTCCAGAGAAATTGACTATTTGAGAAACTACCTTGATTTACAGCTTTTACGATTTGGAGCTCAGACAAATCTTGATTTGGACATCCAGATCAACGATGCACAATGTCAGGGTGAAATTTCACCTATGCTCATTATCCCTTTTGTGGAAAATGCTTTTAAACACGGGATTTCTGCGAAAGAAAAATCCTGGATTAGACTCAATCTTCGCTGCATTTCAGGGTCTGTTCACTTAGATTTGGTCAACAGTGTACATCCAGAAAAGCCTGTCAATGAAAAATCTAGAGAAGAATCAGGAATTGGTCTTGAAAATGTCAAGAAGCGCCTCGCCCTACTCTATCCCGATCAGCATCAACTGAGCATTATTTCAAATGACACTGATTTCTTTGTTCATCTTTCTGTACAAATCCAAAATCCATGATTAAGGCAATTGCCATAGACGATGAATCTTTAGCTCTGGAGGTGATTAAATCACACGCCTCCAGAGTTCCATTTTTAACACTTGAATCGACTTTCACTGATGCCGTTTTGGGATTGGAATTTCTAAAAAACAATCCAGTAGATCTGATATTTCTGGATATCAATATGCCAGATATTTCAGGGATTGACTTGGCTGCATTGGTGCCAAAAAATACGCTGATTGTGTTCACTACCGCCTATTCCGATTACGCAGTAAAAGGCTTTGAACTTGATGCCTTGGACTATTTACTCAAACCTTTCAACCTAAGTCGATTTATTAAAGCCTGCCAAAAAGCCCAAGAATGGATCAGCTTACAACCTTCGCAAG
This sequence comes from Algoriphagus sanaruensis, assembly GCF_001593605.1. GTDB lineage: Bacteria > Bacteroidota > Bacteroidia > Cytophagales > Cyclobacteriaceae > Algoriphagus > Algoriphagus sanaruensis. The sequence goes on from NZ_CP012836.1 coordinate 2,697,833, forward strand.
AGCCTGTCTCCATTTTTGTCAAAACATCCCAAGGGCAGGTTCGAGTAGATTTTTCTGAATTGCTGTATTGCGAGGCTCAGGGAAATTATGTGACTTTTCAGTTAGAGCAGGAAAAAATCCTGAGCAGAATGACGCTTTCAGAAACTGAAAAGCTTCTTCCTTCTTACTTTATCCGCACCCACCGTTCATTTTTAGCCAATAAAAATCAGGTTAAAGTAGCCGAGCGACATCAACTTCGATTTGGAAATTTTTGGGTGCCAATTAGTAGCTCCTATTTAGAAGAAGTGATGGAAAAAATTAAGCTGGACTAAGTCACTGCAAGAAAGGATTCCATAAACTCCTTGCGATATTCCAAAGGTGTCTTTTGAACCCGATCCCGAAACAAGCGATTAAAATTAGAAAGTGTAAAAAATCCACATTCATAGGCGATCTCGCTCACATTGAGATCGGTTTCGTGCAATAATTTGCAAGCATGAGAAATTCGAACGTCGGTCAGAAAGTCTGAAAAGGACTTATTTACGCGGCTTTTGAAAAATCGACTAAACGCAGAAACCGATAAATTCGAAATTCGGGCCGCCTCTTCCAGCGTCACTTTCTCCTGAAAATTCTGCATCACGTATTCGTATACCTGGCCCATCCGGTCCTTTTCAGATTCCTTATTGGTATTAATATAGCCCGCATTTGCTATCAAATGACAATCTGGACTATCAACCATTAAGTTTAAGATTTTCAACAACTGAATGATACTTTCTGCCCCTTTCATGTGAAGCATATCCTTCATCATTTGGGTGATCTGTTGATTGGCCTTTCCGGTGACTTCAATCCCACGTTCGGATTTCCGAAGCATCTGTGCAATTCCTTCAAATTCTTCCAGTCGAAATACAGATTCCCTCAAAAAATTATCAGGAAAATAAATCACGATTCCATGGGTTTCCAATCCATTTTCAGGATCATGATAGGCCTTATCATTTTTCCAAAGGTGTGGCAAATTTGGCCCGGTAAGCACCATATCCCCTTCTCGAAATGCCTGCATATGGTCTCCAATAAATCGAGTACCTCGGCCTTTCAAAACCACAAAAAGCTGAAATTCAGAGTGAAAATGCCAATTCACATCAAAAAACGGAGCGATTAGCTCACGGATGATAAAAGCATTATTTTCTGGAATTCGAGATTTTTGAAGGGGTTTTTTCACTGTATTTTTTTCTTTATGCGAAACAATGCTCTTAAAATCTGCAAAATTCAGTCATTATTCAAGTAAATACAGTGAGAATTTGAGGTGTTCAAATGAGAATATTACCTTCCAAAAAAAGTAAACCCAAAGCATGACCCAATCCTTATCCTTGCGAAGTTTTACACTTCTATTTCTGGTGGTGGTTTTCTCTTTTTCCTGCGGAAGAAAGAAACCTTTCCTATCCATGACCGAGCCACGAAGGGTGGAAATCCTCGTCTTAGGCCACGAAAGTGAGCATCATAATTCGGAGAAATTGATGATGTATCTCGGCACACCTTTATTCCAAAAAGGTATTAACCTGACGTACACCACAGATCCTAATGACCTAAATGAGGAGGTGCTGTACAATTACGACGGCTTGATGATTTATGCCAATCATGATTCCATAAGCCCAAGTCAAGAATCCGCACTTAAAGACTATGTGCAGAGTGGAAAAGCACTTATTCCACTTCACAGTGCATCTTGGTGCTTCCGCAATTCTGACTGGTATGTGCAGACAGTAGGTGGACAGTTTAAATCCCACGGTGAAGAAAAGTTTACAGCCAAAATCGTAGATGCCGCACATCCAATCATGCAAGGCATTGAGGAATTCGAAACATGGGATGAAACCTATGTGCATTCTCAACTCAATCCCAACATGCATGTCTTGATGCAGCGTGATCAAGAGCCTTATGCTTGGACTTTGGAAGAAGGTGATGGCCGAGTGTTTTACACTGCCTATGGACACAATGAGGAGACATGGAAACAACCTGAATTTCAAGAGTTGGTAGCAAATGGTATCCTTTGGGCTGTTGGTGATAAAGTGAATGAATTGTTGACGGAATATCAGATTCCAACGCCTCAGTTTCAGGATGCTGAAATTCCAAACTACGAAAAAAGAGACCCTGCTCCTCGATTCCAGCTTCCACTTTCTCCAGAAGAAAGCATGAAACTGGTTCAATTACCGATTGAATTCGAAATGGAGCTTTTCGCCAGCGAACCAATGATTATCAATCCTATGGCAATGGTTTGGGATGAGCGAGGAAGACTGTTTGTAATTGAAACAGTAGATTATCCAAACGAAGTCCGTACTGAAGGAGGCAATGACAAAATCAAAATCTTAGAAGATACAGATGGAGATGGAAAAGCGGATAAAGTCACTGTATTCGCAGACAATCTAAATATTCCGACCTCTATCATGGCCGTCAATGGTGGAATCTTAATTTCCATGGCTCCAGACTTTGTGTTTTTAAAAGACACAGATGGAGACGATGTCGCAGATGTAAGAGAGGTAATCATGACTGGATGGGGAAAAAGCGATACCCATGCTGGACCTTCCAATCTAAAATATGGCTTTGACAATAAGATTTGGGGTGTTTTAGGATACTCCGGATTCAATGGAGAAGTAAGCGGAAGAAGACATTCCTTTGGACAAGGAGTGTATCGATTTGACCCAAGTGGAGAGAATCTACAATACCTCGGAAATACCTCCAACAATACTTGGGGACTTGGATTTACCGAAGATTTCGAAACCTTCATTTCTACCGCAAATGGGCAGCACAGTGTGTACTTCTCAATGGCTAATAATTACTTGAGAAGACCTATTTTCCAAGGTTCTGCCAATACGGTACACGGAATTGATAGCCATTACGACATGCCACATTTGACTCCGTTCTTGCGTCAAGTTGACTGGCATGGAAGTTATACTGCGGCTGCCGGACACAATTTTTACACAGCTAGAAGCTTCCCTGAAAAGTATTGGAACAGAATTGCTTTTGTCGCGGAACCAACTGGTCGAGTGCTCCATAATGCCATTATCAATGAAGATGGCTCTGGATTTAAGGAGAAAAATGGGTTTAACATTTTGGCGAGCTCTGATGAATGGTTTTCACCTGTGCATGCTGAAGTAGGACCAGATGGAGCACTTTGGGTAGCGGATTGGTACAATTTCATCATTCAACACAATCCTACTCCAAGAGGATTTGAAAATGGCGCAGGTAATGCTTACATCAACCCACTTCGGGATAGCCAACATGGTCGAATCTACCGAATCAAATATAAAGGTGCGGATGATGCAGAGACCTTTGACCTGAAAGACGCATCAGGTGATGAACTCATTGAAGCCTTGGAAAGTGATAACATGTTTTGGAGACTCACCGCCCAACGATTGATTGTTGAAAAGCAAGACAAATCCGTGATTCCTGACTTGTTCCGACTGATCGCAGATCAAAAAGTGGATCAAATTGGATTAAATGGTCCAGCTATCAACGCACTTTGGGCACTTCATGGATTGGGTGAATTGAGTGGAGAAAACTCCGAAGCCAATGCAGCGGTGGAAAAAGCACTCTCCCACCCTTCTGCTGCAGTTCGTAAAAATGCCCTTCGAGTACTTCCAAAATCTGAAGCTTCACTCTCAGCGATTTTAAGCTCCGGCGTGATCAATGACCCAGATTTACATACTCGAAAATATGCCTTCTTGGCAATTTCTGATATGCCATATTCTGAGGAGGCGGCAAAAGCACTCCTAGCCGCTGCTGGAAATGAGGAAAATGGAAAAGATGCCTATTTACCGCAGGCAGTATTTGCCGCTGTTCTTTCGCATCCAACAGAATTTGCCAAGCGTGACAACACCAAAGCATTACAGGCAAATGGAGAAACCGAGCTTTCCCTTGCAGATCGAATCAGTCGAAGCTTGGTGGCCGAGCAATATCCCTTGGATCAGCGAAATAGTATTCTTTTCCCACCTGATGTTGCTGGAAAAGAGATTGCCTTAAAAATGATTATTTCGAAAGCTCAAAATCCTCTTGAAGGCGTATTGGTTGCTCAAGGAAATAATACAAACGGCTATAGCTTATACATCTATCAGGATGCCTTGCACTTTGCAGTAGCACAAGATGAAAAACTAACCATTCTCAGCTCCAAAAAAGCTCTTCCTGAAGAACAATTTATCATTGATGCCAGCTTAGTGGCAGATGGAAGCCTGAGCTTGAAAATCAATGGTGAGGAAATTGCAAAAGGTAAAACTGCAGGACTATTCACCAAGCCATTGACTCCTTCAAGAGTTCGCGTAGGGTCAAATGATAGCCGAAATGTCGTTGGAAAATATGAAGGAACGTGGTGGTTTGGTGGTCGATTAAGCAATAAATCGACCCTTTCACTTCGTAAACCTGGAACTTCACTCGCAGAAGAAAATAGCATCGCGGAAGCTGCAAAAGCCAATGGAACTTCTTATGTGAAACTGGGAGTAATTGCCCACGAGATGAAGTTTGACAAGGCTACATTCACCGTCAAAGCGGGATCTCAAGTGACCATTGACTTTGAAAACCTTGACTTTATGCAGCACAACTTGGTCATTGGGCAAAAAGGAACCATGGAGGAGATTGGAAAAGCAGCAGACGAACTAGCTCGAGATCCAAAAGGCTCTGAACAAAACTTTGTACCTAAGATTCCTCAAATCATTGCAGCTACTCGATTGGTAGATCCGGAAGGAAGAGAATCTTTGGTTTTCGTAGCTCCTACAGAACCTGGGGAATATCCATTTGTGTGTACTGTTCCTGGTCACTGGAGAATCATGAACGGAATCATGAAAGTTGAATAAGGGATGGCATTACAGGTAACCTTTGGGGTCAGTACATGGCTCTGGACTTCTCCCTTCAATCGGGACACCGTTTCGCTTTTTCCCAAGATCAAATCCTACGGCTATGATGCTGTTGAGATTCCTGTCGAAGACCCCGAATTAATTGACTTAAACTTAGTAAAGGCTGCACTGGCAGATAATGGGCTCAAACCCATTATCTGCGGCGCCTTTGGTCCTACTCGGGATTTGACACATGAAGATCCTGCTTTTCACCAAACTTGCTTCGATTACTTAGATGCCTGTTTCCAAATTGCATCAGAATTGGGTGCTGGATTTGTAGCAGGCCCCATGTATTCAGCAGTGGGTAAAGCCAGGCTTGTATCTCCCGAACAAAAGAAAATCGAATGGAATCGAGCGGTTACTAACCTCCAAAAAGTAAGTAAACGAGCTGGGGAATTTGGATTGGAAATCGCAATCGAAACCCTTAACCGATTTGAAACTGACTTGATCAATACCGCGGAAGAACTGATGCAATTAATTCAGGATATCAATGAACCCCAAGCGAAGGCCATTTTAGACGGGTTTCACATGAATATTGAAGAACCCGATATCGAATCGGCTATTCGTCGAGTTGGGGAAAAATTAATCCATGTGCAGGTTTCCGAAAATTACAGAGGAACTCCAGGAACCGGTCAAACCAATTGGGATGCTTGGAAACGTGGTCTAGAAGCCATCAACTACCAAGGGACTATTTCTATCGAAAGCTTTACTCCCAACGTCAAAGAATTAGCTGGAGCAGTCTGCATCTGGAAGCCACTCGTGCCCAGTCAGGACGGATTTGCTAAAGAAGGCTTGGAATTTCTCAGAAAGTGGGCCGCTGAATAAGCGAGAAGATGGAAGACAGGAGACCGAAGAACTGGAAAACTTCCACCGAAATCCGAATCTTACCTAGAATAATCAAACCCAAAAAAATTAAATCTAAAAATCTAAAAAATAGAAATGGACTTACCGAAGGCAGCTTATCGATACTTCGCATTTCATACCTCATCGTTATGAATTTGAATCTTCTGTCTTCCGTCTTCGGTCTTCCATCTTTTTTAAAAACTAAATACCCATGAGCAAAAAACCAATCAATATCGCCATCATCGGATTAGGCTTTGGAGCGGAATTTATTCCTATCTATCAAAAACATCCATTGGCCAACATGTATGCGATTTGCCAACGGAACAAAGAAAAAGCTGAGGAAATTGGCAAAGCCTTTGGCATCGAAAAAGTCTACACCGACTACGATGAATTGCTAAAAGACCCCAACATTGATGCTGTCCATATCAATACTCCGATTCAAAACCACGCGGAACAATCCATAAAAGCACTCAAAGCCGGCAAGCATGTAGCTTGTACAGTTCCGATGGCAACTACTGTAGAGGAGTGTCGCCAAATTGTGGAATTATGTGAGGAGACAGGGCTAACCTACATGATGATGGAAACGGTGATCTACAGTCGTGAATTCCTTTTTGTCAAAGAGATGTATGAAAATGGCGAGTTAGGTAAAATTCAATTCCTTCGTGCCTCTCATCAGCAAGAAATGGCAGGTTGGCCGGGGTATTGGGAAGGGCTCCCTCCCATGCATTATGCCACGCATTGCGTAGGACCCGTTTTGGCATTACCCAAAGGCCAAGCTGAATATGTGTCTTGCCTTGGCTCAGGTCGAATTGACGAAAACTTGATTCCAAAATACGGTTCTCCGTTTGCAATTGAAACCTGCCATATCAAACTGAAAGATTCTGACTTAGCTGCAGAAGTGACCAGATCCCTGTTTAATACCGCAAGGCAGTATCGAGAAAGCTTCGATGTCTATGGCTCCAAAAAATCCTTTGAATGGACCCTAATCGAGCATGAAGATTCTGTCATTCATACCGGAGAAGTACCTGAGCGAGTCAAAATCCCAGATTATGCCCATTTGCTTCCTGATGAAATTGCTTCCTTCACCATGCAGGGAGTCTATGATTCGGATGAAAATCAGCACCTCTCCTTTATCCAAGGTTCGGGCCATGGAGGATCTCATCCGCACTTGGTAAATGAATTTTTGAATGCGCTTGTAGAAGAAAGAGCCCCTTATCCAGATGCTCGGCAGTCAGCCAATATTACCTGTGTGGGGATTTTGGCGCATGAGTCAGCCATGGAAGGCGGAAAAATCAAACATCTACCCGAATTCACCTTATCGAAAAAATAAATAAGAAAGGCCTGGAATTCTTCCAGGCCTTATTTTTTTGTTGTGTTAAGTTTTATAGCTAGCGACTTATAGCTTATTTCTTCCCGATTACTTTACTTTCTTCGCTTCTGCTGTAAACATATCCATCAGAGAACCAGCCGCATTTTCATCATCCACTTTCTTAAGGTTCAAGTAAACATCGTAGCCTTGAATAGTGAAATATGCGGTCAGAGCCCCTTCACTAATAGAAACGGAAGACATTTCAATTTCAGTCCCTGAAGCATCCTCCATAAAATAGCCTTTTGTTTTACCGTCCACCGTTTCGAAACGCATCGGAATAGTAGCAGTACCCTGAGGAGTGTCCAGCACAGTTACTGCCCATTTTCCTTCAAAATATTCAGGAGTAAAGGCCTTAAAACTGGATAATCCAAGGCTAGCTCCAAAAACGAAAAGGGTAATCAGGAGGATATTGGTTAATTTTTTCATGGTTATAAAGAGTTAGAATGTGTGAAAATTTAGGAAAAAACCTTCAATCTGGAAGAATGAGCTAAAAGAAAATCATTTTTTCTCTCCTTAAAAAAAACAGCCGATTCAAGGAATTGAAATCGGCTGTTCCATTATTTGAAAATTAAAGGTCTGAGCTGGGAATTGATATCCTAAAAATCACCTAGCATATAGGGTCAAATTTTTCATTGCCCATGGATGTTCCCCTTTGCTCTCTGATTCTATTTTTAAGAACTTGAACTTGTCTGTGACTTCCCAACTTGCAGAATTTACACCTAACTGTCCTATTCCTTGGGCTACTTGAGTCCAATTTTTCCCATCTGTACTTAAGGAAACGGTATAAGACCCAGAAAATCCATTCTTCCCTGCATCAAATTGAATTTCAGAAATTGCTTGTGGACTTGGCAATTGAACCATAAACCACATTCCGGGAACTTGTGGAGTTTCTGTTTTCCAGCCTTTAAAAGAAAATGCATAGCCAGGATCTTTGGACGATCCAACTCCTTGAAGTGCCGTGCTGCTTGCAGTCACCTTCCAATTGTCTTGAAAAGTCAATGCTTTTGGAATCTCTCCAACCAACTCCTCAAAAGAATAAGCTTCCTTTCTAGACTCGGTTTCTGTTCTGATTTTAGCCACAAAAGAGGGCTTGATAAAAGAACCAGTATTCCCAAAATCATTACGGATATAGGAAAGCACCGAAGCAATGTACTCATCAGTATTGGTTTTCATGGAGATCATTACCCCTTCATACTCTTTATTTTCAATCGCTCCCTTCAATCCATGAAGCATAACTTTGGTTGCATATTCGGGATGTCCAAGGATTCTGGGTGAACCTGAAAAAGGAGGTGCAATCAAACGACCTTCACCAGCCGGTGAACCCAAACCTTTGGGTCCATGGCAGGTCGAGCAATAACTGTCAAAGATCGACTTACCCTTTACAAATAATGCCATCTCTTCTTTTTCAAACTTGTTTTCGGCTGCTTTTTTGGCTTCTTCCAGCTTGTCTAGAAGTTGAGTTCCTACTGTTTGAATTCCAAAAGATGGATTTTTTTGGAGTACCTCTTTGATGAGAAGATCAATCTTGTCCAAGTTGAGCACATAGGCACTTAATAAGGCCTGAATGGCAATTTCAGGATTAGCATCCAAAGCAGCAGAAGTGAACAGTGCCGCTAGGGATTTTTCACCGTATTTATACAAAGTCTCTGCAGCTCTCAAGCCTTGCATCTTGATTTTTGGATTGGAATCAGCAACGAACTTTTTGACCAGATCTGAGCTTAATCCATCCAAACCTTCCAAGGTCCAAAGAGCATGAATCCTTGCCAACTCATTTTTTGATGAGCTCGCTAATGCCACCAAATCTGGAATAACCGATTTATCCTGATTCAAAATCAGAGTCTGCTGCGCCATATCTCTCCACCAGCCATTAGGATGCTCCAAGTGGCGAATTAGTTCCTTGGAGGTTTCCTCATACATTCGAGGTTTTTCGGTATTTCTAGACATACCCTCATAACTCAACCTCCAAATCCGCCCATTACCGATGACATCATCCATTTGGTATTGTTGGATTTTGGTGCGTAGATAGCTGCCATTCTGAGTCCACTCTCCTTCCTGGATGATTCCTCGATACATATCTACTATATAGAGTGTCCCATCAGGAGCTGTAGCCATATCAACCGGCCTAAACAAAGGATCTGTGGATTGAATAAATTCTGATTCCTCGCTGATGTACTTGTTTTGGAGATAGGAAAGCCCTTCTACTTTTTCAGTGACCACACGTCGCACGATTCGACCTACCGGCTCACCATAAATATAATCTCCCACGAGATCCTTAGGCAGACGGTCCCCACGAAACACATCATTTCCCGCCGCACCGGTTACATTGGCCAAGGAGCCGTCTGGCTTGGCCTCTTGCATTCCCGGTTGGAAGTCTGCTAATTTCACCAAGCTGTATGGAATCCGAAATCCCTCTTTAAGCGCACCTTTGATAGAAAAATTGCCATAGACAATCGGAAATTGAAAACCTTGGGGAACTCCGCCAGCTCCGTCTTGAAAAAAAATTGTCCCATAATTATCCTGGGTCACCCCCCACTGTCCCCATGGATTCCCACTATTTTCCTGGATTACCCCGGTTGGTGTCCATCGAATGCGCTTATTATTATAGGTACTATACATCCAGTTATCCAAAGCCCATGTAAGGAAACTTGTCTGATGCTCCACATTTCCTGATCGACCCAATCCAGAAGCAAAAACCTCCTTTTTATCAGCTTTACCATCCCCGTCGGTATCTGTAAATCGATAGACATGGTCCTCATTGGATTCCATGGAAAGAATGCTGTTTGGTCCAAAAGGAACCACATAGCGAGGAAAAACCAAACTATCTAAAAATACTGTCCCAGTTTCATAAACTCCGTCGTTATCCAAATCCTCCCATCGGGAGATCCTTGAGGTGGGCAAAAGCTCACCCGTCGCATCCAGATCCTGCATATATGTTCGAAGTTCCAGCACATACATGCGTCCATTTCCATCAAACTGTATCGCCGCAGGTTCTCGTATCTGTGGTTCAGAAAGTACCGGTTCAATCGAAAATCCTGGTTTTAGGACAAATGACTTTTTTTGCTCATTGGCAGAAACGGGTACTACAGGAGGCTTTGGACTCAAGTCAATACCTTTCCAAATCGGGGACTCCAAGTCTATTCCTTCAGGAAGAGAAATGCTCGGAAAGGGCTCCTGCAAGCGAGTGGGATCCATAGACTCCGCAGGAGATATTTCAAATGGTGATCGCTCTGGGCTGTGGCAGGCAAAAAGAAGAAGACAAGCACACAAGCTTAACAGGGAATTCAAAGTCAATCTCATAAAATCCAATTTATCAAAACTATCTATGATCAAATCTAAGATACCAGCTACCTCCTAACCCACGATTATTGACATTTCTAATACAGGGTTGATCAAGAATGATATCGTAAGTTAAAAATATTTGCTTTTTGCTATTTTTTAATTTTTTTTAAAAAGTAATTTCACATTTATAGAAAATTTCAAACAAGATCTTTATGTTTTTCAGATTCCCCATATTTTCATCCCTATTTGTATTGGGTTTAGGTTTGCTATTTTCTTCCTGTGAAAAACCCTACTCCCCAGATTCGACCTCTGTGGATTCCAGCTTCCATCCACATCCTGGCCCGGTGGTTATGGCCTACTACGTGCCTGAGCGGGATTACCAACCCGAGAAAATACCTGTAGAAAAACTCACCCATATCATTTTTTCCTTTACAAATGTCATTGATGGAGAAATGAAGTTCCGGAAACCGGAAGAAGCTGGCCCTAAACTAGAAGCCTTGGTCAAGCAAAAAGAACGAAATCCTGACCTCAAAGTGATGATCGCATGCGGAGGCTGGGGAGCTGATGGATTCTCTGACATGGCATTGACTGCAGAAAGCCGAACCAAATTCATCCAAAGTGCCCGATCCTTTATCGAACGCTACCAACTCGACGGAATGGATATGGATTGGGAATATCCTGGAATCTCAGGAGCCGGCACTATGGCTAGACCCGAAGACACTCAAAATTTCACAGCATTGATGAAAGGGCTCCGTCAGATGCTCGATACCTTTGAATCACCCAAGATCCTAACCTTCGCTTCTGCAGGTTGGGAGCGGTATTACGATTTTATCGAGGTGGAGGAAGTGATGAATTATGCCAATTTCATGAATATAATGACCTATGACCAGGTTACGGGCGTATCGATTTATACTGGACACCATACCCCGCTCGGCCGAGCTTCTCAAGAGGATCTTGCAGGAACACCGTTTCAGAGCCACTTGGATAGCCTATACCTTGCCAAAGAAGAGATCGATACAGAGCCTCATTCGGTAGAAAAAATTGTTGATTTCCTGATTAAAAAGGGAGTAAAACCTGCTCAGATGATCATCGGATCGGCATTTTACGGACGAGTTTGGAAAGGAGTCCCTGACGATCATCAGGGTCTTTACCAAAAAAGTAAAGGCATTCATATCGGATGGTATGCCTATCACGAGATTCGTTCAAAATATGAATTAGACAGCAGTTTTGTAAGGTATTGGGATGAACATGCCAAAGCGCCTTACATGTACCAAGCCTCAAATGGCCTTTTTGTCTCCTACGATGATACGGTCTCCGTAGCTTTGAAAACAAGGTATGCCATAGACATGCAGTTGGGAGGAATTATGTTTTGGGAATTGGGAAATGATACCAAAGAACCGGGCAGCCTTCTTGACGCGATCTATAAAGAGGCGAAAAAGGGAGAAAAGTAATTTTTGGAATTAGATTTTGGCGGGAAATGGTTTATGTTTTCAGACTTAGACTGCCCTTCTTGAACATATACCCGTGCTCAACTCCATTCGGGGTCTTTAACCCTTCAATCTCTACAATACCACAAAAAGACCACGAAGTGGTCAAAATTCTCAATAGCCCTAGGTGACCCCGATAGCCTCCGGGGCGGGGGAAAATGAATGGATTTCAAATTCGATTTTGCCAACCCCTAATGAGCCCGTCCCGATGAGCGCAGCAATTTCGGGAGGTTGAACATGTGTGAAAAAACCGACCCGGTACGGGTCAGATAGGGGTAAAAAATTCCAATACCTAATATAATCCGATCCGCCGCGGCGGATTCGAATAAATACGGGTGTCCAATTTTTACTACCCAGATGACATCCCTACGGGATGAAAGAGAATTATAAATTCCTAGTAATGAAAAAGCGTAGATCATTCTACGCTTAGTCCACGGCCCACATAATTCTTCCAAACGGGAAAAATCCGAGTCAAACAAACGGTATACAAAAACAAACAACAAACTCCCTAGTGATCCTCTTCTAAACCACTGACTAAGTTCGAGTATTCATGATTGAGCTGGAAAAGAACTTGATCCAATTCCTCGGCACTTTGAAATAAGAAGGGAGTCAGCTCAAGGGTGTTTTCTGGAGTATTTTCATCAGAAATAAGGTGCAGCACACCCTTCATTTTAGCAACTGGAGCTCTCAGCTTATGGGAAATATCAAACAGAAACTTTTTCAGGGATTTCAAATGAGCAATTTTTTGACTGACGTCCTGAATGGTTCCATAGAAATTGATTTTGCCACCTTCAAATTCAGGACGGGCCTTGATCCAAAGCCAAATTCGTTTTTGACCGGGAAGCTGAACGGGAATATCCATCTCAAAAGAACTGCTATTCTTGGTGGAGTTGATAAACTTCCTAAAAAGCTTTACCCGGAATTTGGGATGAACCCAGCGAATAAACACAGCCGGATTTTCCAAAATCTCTTCCTGACTCAAGTTTGGAATCAATCGACTAATTCCACCTCCCAAAAAGTCAAGGCTTAATTCCTTGGTCCATGGGTCAGTAATGATTTTAAATAAGGCTCCCGGAGATAATTCAGTCAGATTTTTCAACTTTTCCCCAAAGAGCTCAATTCGCTTATTTTGGTCTCGAAGTATCTTTCGAGTTTCAAGAGAAATCGAAACCCGCTTCGCCAAAAGACGAAGCGCTTCCAGCTGGGATTTATGCACTTCATGAGCTTCACTATCCCAAGTACAGACCGTCCCCAATACATTTCCCAAACTGGAAACAATCGGGGCACTGACATAAAACCGAATTCCATCCTCTGCCAAAACATAGGGATTTTGTGAAACCCGTTCATCGTGCTGGGGATCCAATATTAACAGGACATCCTCAGGTTGATCAAGGGTAAATCTACAAAAGGTGTCTTCTAAGGGAACTTCTGACCATTTCACACCTAACTTGGCCTTGTACCACTGACGACGATCATCGATAAAGGAAACGACAGAAATGGGCGTGTTGAAAATCGCATTGGCCATCTGGGCAATTTCATCCATTTCTACCTCAGGGTCCGTATCCAAAATGGCATGGGACCTTAACTCTTCCAGTCGATCCATGATAAAAAAAGTTGTTGTTATTTAAGTTATCGATAAGATTTTGAAATGAAAAAGAATATCGGGTGAAAAAGGTAACACATTTTGATCCAGGAAGGCTATTTTTTGGAGCCCCTTTGCTGGGATCGTTCTCCACATTAGCTATGGGGGTTATCCGTACAAAGACCTACAAATTCTATTTTAATTATTGGGTAAAGAACTTTTTGAAATTTTAGGATAGGCGATAAGATCCTCCAAATATTTCTTCTTTTTGGCTTATTTGATTTGATATTTTCAATAAATAAGGCCTGTTAGCGTGAGGAAAATTTAATAGTAAAAAACAAACTCAATCTGAATATCTAACGGTATACGAAACCTTATTTCGATGTAGCCAAAAAAATTACATTTTTCTATTTTGCTATAAAACAAAAAAACCACTCATTTCTGAGTGGTTTTTGGAGCCCCTTGCCGGGATCGAACCAGCGACCTACTGATTACAAGTCAGTTGCTCTACCAGCTGAGCTAAAGAGGCGTTCCCTGTTTAGGTGGTGCAAATATAGACTTTCGAAGTTTTATCCCAAACCCAAAACCTGAGAAATTTCATAAAAAACGCTATCTCTCAGATTTTGAGCGGGAAAAATTTTAAAATTCCCGAAGAATCGTCAGCTTCTTTTTCAACTTATCGATCTCTTCCTCCGCCTTTTGGATTTTTACATCAAACTGATCGCGAAGTTTATCCGCAGTCTTAGAGGCTGCAAAAAACTCCAGGTTATTTTTCCAAAGGGTAATGCTATTTTCCAAATCCGCAATCTGCTTACGGATGCCATGTTCTTTTTTATTCAAGGTTTTTATGGCATTTGGATCACTTTGAATCTTGTTTAGATTCAATCGGAACATAAAGTCATCCCGATCCGAACCAGAAGGATTCATTTTTTCCAAATATGCATCTACAACCGTTTTAAACTGATTTTGAATTTCCTTGACGTTTTTACGTGGTACAAAACCAATTTCATTAAATTCAGCTACAAACCCTGACAATTCTTCTTCAGATAAGCTTTCACCTGCAGTCGCATCTTTGATTCGCTTCATCAAATCAAGTTTCAATCCCAAGTTGGTCTCATATTCCGAATTTGCTTGCTTATTGGAATTGCGTCTGTTATCGAAGAACGTATCGCAAGCGGTCTTAAATTTCTTATACAAGGCATCCCGGTGCTTTTCAGGAGTTGGTCCCAGTTTTTTCCATTCTTGCTGAAGTTTGACCAATTGATTCGCAGTGCTTTGCCAATCCGTATTATTCATTAATTCTTCCGCTTGAGCAATCAATTCTTCCGCTTTCTTCAAATTGGAAGCTCTGATCTCATCTAATTCTTTGAAGAATAGATTTTTATTGTGGAAAAACTCTTTGAAAGCCGCCCAAAAGGCTTTGTTGATATCCTTACCGCTTTCTTTTGGAACCGGTCCGATTTTCTCCCACTCCTTCTGAATATCTAAAATTTCCTTGGTTTTAGTATTCCACTCTTTAATACGATCCGCTTTAAACCCTCCAAAGCTGCTCAATTTATCAATCAAGGCTTGCTTGGCATCAGCATTCTGCTTGAATACTTCTTTTTGACTGTCATAGAAAGCCTTTCTTCGATCGTATACGGCATCTGATGCTGCTTTGAATCGTTGCCAAAGGTTTTCTTGCTCGTCTCTAGGCACAGGACCGATATGCTTAAACTCCTCGTGTAAATCGTTGAGGTGCTTGATAGCTTCTTTAAGGTCTTTGACTTCTTTAAGGCTTTCAGCTTTCTCGCAAAGCTCAATTTTGCTTTCCAAGTTCTTCTTACGATCCAGTTCTTTTAGCTCAAAATAGATGCTTCGATTGTCATAAAAGCGATCCATCAAGGCATTAAAGCTTGCCCAAAGATTTCTGTTTTGTGAAGCTGGTACCGGACCAATGGATTTCCATTTTTCTTGAATACTTTTTACAGCATTCATACTTAAGGTCGTTTCCTCTCCATCTACCAACTCCCGAAGCTGATCCAGCAATTCGTTCTTGGCCACTAGGTTTTTTTCCTTCAGACGCTCCGCCTCTTTGCGCTGCAGATTGATCTGATATCGGAAATCATTAAAAGTCTTATTAAAGTCCCGTTCTTCATCATGAAGACGGTATTCAAAATCATCTTCTACTCCCCCTTCGGCTAAGAACTTATTTAAGGCTTCCTCTTTATCCTTTGACACGAGCTCATCGAAAGCAGCTTTGATTTCATGGGCCAGCTTATCCAATTTAAGGATCGAACCATGAGCAATCTTTTCTTTAAGCAGATGTGTAAGTTGGGACTTAGATAAACCTGAAAGCTCTATATGCTCCTCTTCTTCCTCTTCTTGGGATTCAGATTCATCTGAATTGGAAGCATCTTCCGATTCAGCAAGTTCAGCCTGAACTTCCTCAGTAGCTTCCGCGATAGGGGTTGGTGTTTGGACTTCTTCGGAAGAGGCTTCTTCCGCCACTTCTGATACTTCAGAAGGAGTCACATTTTCTTCATTTGAATTGTTACCCTTTACCTCTTCATTCGAGGCTTGGGTCACCTTGTCCTGCTCAGACATTTCGTTACTTCTCTCAGTCATAAAAACGCTACAATTTCAAAGCAATATGGGCAAAAGTAGGAATTTTGCCTAATTTAATCTTGGGTCAAGTGGATAATTTGCAATTACCTTAAATTCGCCTCCCATGTTTTTTAAGATGGATTTCCAAAGGTTTCCTGTCGAATCATGGATTAGATTAGCGTCTAACTTTTCCTCAGAGATAATCCAGGTATTATCCTCGAGTTCATCGGAAAGTTGACCAGGACCCCAACCGCTATAACCGATGAAAAACATCACTTGTTCTGCTGAAAGTTGACCAGTTTTCAAAGCTTCAACCAAGGAATCAAAATCCCCACCCCACCAAATATCCTCGCCGATAGAGATACTTTCTGGCAAGGGTTCTGGGTGAAAAAAAATGAAATGAAGCGTATTTTGTTCAACAGGTCCACCTACAAAAACGTCCTTTTCTAAAAATGACAACTCCTCGATCAATTCCTCGAGATGTAAAATGGAAGGCTTATTTAATACTAAACCAAAACTTCCTTCCGAATTATGCTCGCAAAGTAACACCACAGACCGTACAAAATTCTCATCCTGCAAAAAAGGCTCGGAGATCAATAGATTGCCTGGCTTCGGGATATTTTTATTCGGTTGAATCATAAAAATCAGCTTTTTGATAGGAAAAATATAGGTTTAAATTTTAAAAAATCAATACCGGTGTTAGCTTTAAATCCTCGTATGATTTGATTTCCCTACTTATGAATCTTTCTGAAATTAGAAAAGAATACACGCTTAAATCATTGGATATCAAGGATGTTAGTCTAGATCCTTTAAGGCAATTCTCGCATTGGTTCCAAGAGGCAATCGATGCTGAAGCTCTGGAAGTCAATGCAATGTGCCTTTCTACCCTAGGAATTAATGGATACCCAAATGGCCGAATTGTACTCTTAAAAGAAGTGGACCATGGGTTTGTTTTCTTTACGAATTATGAAAGTGAAAAAGGCCAAGAAATAGCAGCATTACCCAAAGCTTCACTGACATTCTTTTGGGCAGAATTGGAGCGACAAGTACGAATATCAGGAGACTTGGAAAAGATTTCATCAGCTGAATCAGATGCTTATTTTTTCTCCAGACCTTTAGGAAGTCAAATAGGTGCATGGACTAGTCCACAAAGCAAGGCTATTCCCGATCGTGATTTTTTAGAAAAAAGACTTCATGAAATGGAACAAAGGTTTTCTGAAGAGAAACTTTCAAGACCTCCTCATTGGGGAGGATACCGCTTAAATCCGATTCAAATTGAGTTTTGGCAAGGAAGACCAAGCCGACTTCATGACCGAATCAGGTATGAAAAAAGCGAGTCTGAAAATTGGATCATTTCTAGACTCGCTCCTTAATATTTAGCTGGTAAATCTTTCTTCTATTTAAGGTCGAAAAGATCTTTCACTCCAATATACCTTTCCACAGTAAATCCTTCCCCGTATTTTGTCATAATCCGGTGCCCCATTTCCCTTGATCTAGATTCAATAAATGGAAGAAATTCAGGAGAGGAAATGAAACTTGAAGGCTCGGCACTGTTAGGATCGAAAAATTGGGATTTAAATGCCATAATACTCGCAATTTTGGTATCCCAATAGTCCGTGATGTCAAAAATAAAATCGGGCTCGATGTAATTGTTTTGGATATAGTGATAGACATACTTAGGTCTCCAAGGAGCTTGTTGCACTCCGTCTAATTCTGTCTCTATCCTTCTCAACCCACTCATAAAGCAAGCATTTGACGCTAAGGAACTTCCCTTACCATGATCGGGATGACGATCAGTTACTGCATTCGCTAACACGATTTCGGGCTGGTATTTTCTAATCATCCGAATGAGTTGATGCTGGTGCTCCTCATCATCTTTAAAATAAATATCTTTAAAGCCCATGTTTTCTCGGGCTGAAAGTCCAAGAATTCGGGCAGCTTCGGTTGATTCCTCAATTCTGATTTCGGGCGTTCCCCGAGTACCCATCTCGCCTTTTGTCAAATCTACAATTCCTACTTTATGCCCTTTGGCAACGTGTGCGGCTATGGTACCAGAACAAGCAAGCTCTGCATCATCCGGATGAGCTGCAATGACAAGGATATCTAATTTGTTCATCATTTATTTATTTGACTCTTAGATTTTGACCTACTCTAAGGATGCTTCGAGTGCTAATCCCATTTAAACGAGTGATCTGAGAAACTGAAACTCCATAACGACGAGCTATAGCACCTAATGTATCTCCACGCTTTACACGATGATACGCTGCTGCCCTTGCTTTTGCAATATGAGAAAATAGGTCTTTGTTAATAAACAAATCTTGTTGGGTTAACTCTCCTTTTTCAAAGTCATAAACTTTTTCAGGATCAAAAGCGAGCCCTTTGTACCTCATTTCGTAATGAAGATGTGATCCTGTACTTCTACCAGTGCTACCACCTTTCCCTACAATATCACCGGCTTTAACTTCATCCCCTACTTGAGCAATCTGTTTAGAAAGATGGCCATAAAGTGTTTCAAGGCCATTTTTATGCCTAACTAACACAAAATAACCCCATCCATAACGGTCATACGCTCGTACTCTAACGATTCCATCAAATCCTGAATAAACAGGATCTCCAGTATCTAAATCCAGGTCAGTTCCATAATGCATCCTTCCCCAACGAGCCCCAAATTCAGAAGTCTTTTTGGATTGATCTAAGGGAAATTTCCAATCTGTTCCCAAACGCTGGTCATACAGTCTTAAGAGTACACTATCCTGAAAATTTTTGATATCCAGATTATAGATATCCACTTTCTTACTATCCCAACTGGAATAATACTCAAAAGCCGTCACCCAAATACTATCTATTTGAACTTGTTCGGAGACTTTTACCAATTGGTTGGTTGGTGCCCAAATCATAGAAAAAGGATCCTCATTAATGATGGATCGAATCCGGGCAAGATTGATGTCATTTTGAAAAAGTAAGGAATCTGTTTGACTGGTTAAGGTTTTCAAATAGGATTCCTGATCAAACTCTCGGAGTTCGATATTTCTACGCTCAGTTGAAGTTTGAGATTGAGAAGTATTTTTTTTGATAATCTTTGGAAAAACTTGAGCATTGGCCTGACTTAGACCAATGCTCAAGAATACTCCAAAGAGAATTTTTATAATTCGTTTATTCATCAAGTACATTAATGGTTTTCCTGAGCGGCCAAATATCGCTCAGCATCCAAAGCAGCCATGCAACCTGTCCCGGCGGCAGTTACTGCCTGACGATAGACGTGGTCTTGGGCATCTCCACAGGCAAAAACACCTTCCACATTGGTACGAGTAGATCCTGGGATTGTTTTGATATATCCAGCCTCATCCATTGTGATGAAGTTTTTGAATATCTCAGTGTTTGGCTGATGACCAATAGCAACAAAAAAGCCAGAAATTTTGATTTCAGAAATTTCTCCCGTTTTTGTATTTAGAATTTTAGCACCATTGACCTCCTCATCACCCAAAATCTCCTGAGTTTCAGTATTCCATAGAACCTCGATTTTAGGATTGTTCAATACACGCTTTTGCATGATTTGAGACGCACGCATCTCATCCCTTCTGACGATCATGTAAACCTTGGAGCAAATATTAGCGAGATAAGAAGCTTCTTCACATGCAGTATCTCCTGCCCCAACAATAGCTACGTCTTGACCTCTAAAGAAAAATCCATCACAAACAGCACAAGCCGATACTCCTTTTCCATTGAGTCGATTTTCACTTTCAAGACCTAACCATTTGGCAGAGGCACCTGTACTGATGATCACTGTCTCAGCATGAATTGTTTTTTGATCATCTACAATAACCACATGTGGATTTGCTGAAAAATCAACCTGAGTAACTACACCATAGCGAATATCCGCACCAAAACGCTCCGCTTGCTTTCTAAAATCTTCCATCATCTCAGGCCCCATAATTCCATCGGGATAGCCTGGGTAATTTTCCACGTCGGTGGTAATAGTGAGCTGCCCCCCCGGCTGACCTCCTGTATAGAGAATTGGCTTTAATCCAGCTCTTGAGGCATAAATAGCAGCGGTATAGCCCGCAGGTCCTGATCCAATGATCAATACTTTTACTTTTTCTATTTCTTGGTTCATTATTGCGCTAATAAACGTTCAAATTTTATGAATTCTATTGGTGATGCAAAGTTGGGAAAAGTTAAAATTCCCAAAGGTGAGTAGAATCACTGATGGTAAAGGTAGTTCAATAAAAAAGGGGCTTAAGCCCCTTTTTAAATTTATTATCCTAGATAAGGCTTGAGTGTCTTACTTCGGGAGGTATGTCTCAATCTTCGAATTGCTTTTTCCTTGATTTGTCTAACACGCTCACGAGTAAGGTTAAATTTCTCCCCGATTTCTTCTAGAGTCATCGCATGCTCGCCATTCAATCCAAAATAAAGAGTAATAACATCAGCCTCTCTTTGGGTTAAGGTAGATAAAGCTCGTTGAACTTCCTTACGAAGTGAATCGGTCATCAAACCATCGTCAGGCTTTTCGTCACCATCATTTTCGAGAACGTCCAATAGACTATTTTCCTCACCTTGAACAAATGGAGCATCCATAGAAACGTGTCTACCAGAAATTTTCATGGTATCCACCACTTCCGATGCAGTCACTTCTAAAACTTCCGCCAATTCTTCTGGAGATGGTTCTCTTTCAAATTTTTGCTCGAGTTCACTAAAAGTTTTAGAAATTTTGTTCAATGAACCTACTCTGTTGAGTGGCAATCGAACAATTCTAGATTGCTCAGCCAAAGCTTGCAAAATAGATTGTCTAATCCACCATACTGCATAGGAGATAAACTTAAATCCACGAGTCTCGTCAAAACGTTGGGCTGCTTTAATCAAACCAAGGTTACCCTCATTGATTAAGTCTCCCAAGGAAAGACCTTGGTTTTGGTATTGCTTGGCAACAGAAACCACAAATCGAAGGTTGGCTTTTGTGAGTTTTTCTAAGGCCAACTGATCTCCTTCACGGATTCGTTTGGCAAGAACTACCTCTTCGTCAGCGGTTAACAAATCCACTTTCCCGATCTCTTGGAGATATTTATCCAACGATTGGGACTCTCTATTGGTAATCTGTTTGCTAATTTTTAGCTGCCTCATTCAGGATTAATTTTTGAAAATTTGATGTTTAATTTGATAAGATAATCAAATGTTTTCTTTTACTCTTGTTCTTTTCCTGCTGGTTTTTCAGGCTTAGGTAAAAGCACTTTTCGGGAAAGCTTGAATTTTCCGGTCTTTTTATCTACGTCAATCAATTTGACCATGATTTCTTCTCCCGGCTCAAGAACTCCTTCCATGCTTTCAAGTCTCTCCCATTTGATTTCGGAGATATGCAATAAACCATCTTTACCAGGCATAAATTCCACGAAAGCACCAAATGGTTGAATATTTTTCACCTTACCTGTATAAACTTCACCAATCTCAGGCTGTGCAACAATCGCTTTGATTCTACGAATTGCAGCATCCATGTTGGTTTGATTTGCAGAGAAAACATTGATTTTACCCTGATTATCAACTTCTTCAATCACAATCGTGGTTGAAGTATCCTTTTGTATTTCTTGAATAACCTTTCCACCAGGACCGATTACAGCACCAATCAATTCTTTCGGAATCCACATCATAAATGAGCGTGGTGTGTGAGGCTTAAGGTCTGGTCTTGGAGTTGCCAAAGTCTTGGTGATTTCATTTAGAATATGAAGTCTACCTTCTTTAGCTTGATATAATGCTTCTTTTAAAACAGAATAATCTAAACCTTCTACCTTAAGATCCATCTGGCAAGCAGTGATTCCTTTTTCTGTTCCCGTTACTTTGAAATCCATATCACCCAAGTGATCCTCATCACCTAAGATGTCAGACAATACCGCATAACGTCCAGTCTTTGCATCAGAAATCATCCCCATTGCAATACCTGTAACAGGTGCCTTAATCTGAATTCCAGCATCCATCAAAGCAAGTGAGCCTGCGCAAACCGTTGCCATTGAGGAAGATCCATTGGATTCCAAAATATCGGAGACAACACGGATGGTATATGGATTTTCGTTTTCTGGAGGAAGCACTTTTTTAAGTGCTCTCATGGCCAAATTTCCATGACCTACTTCTCTTCTACCTGGTCCACGGTTAGGCTTTACTTCACCAGTCGAAAATCCAGGAAAATTATAATGCAAGAAAAACTTATTGTAGCCGGAGATAACTGCACCATCCACCATTTGCTCGTCCATCTTAGTTCCAAGAGTACAAGTAGTTACGGATTGTGTCTCACCTCTTGTAAATACGGCACTGCCATGAGCAGAAGGTAAATAATCTACTACCGACCAGATCGGACGAATTTCATTGAGTTTTCTACCATCTAATCTTTTCTTTTCATTAAGCGTCAAGTTTCTAGCCGCTTCTTTATGAAGCTTGTGGAAATATGGACCTATTAAACTCGCCTCAAATCCATGCTCTTCACCAAGATTTTCTACAAAAGCATCTTTAATTGCCTTGATAATAGTAGATCTTTCGTTTTTATTCGGGATCTGCTGACTAACTGCGGCATATAATTGATCATACAACTCAGCCCGCATTTTGTCATACAATGCAGTATCAGATTTTTCGTGAGAGTATTCTCTTTTTTGTTCTTTACCAACCAATTTGGTCAATTCGACTTGCGCTTGGCAGTGTCTCTTAATTTCCTCGTGAGCAAATTGAAGGGCTTCGACCATTTCATCTTCTGAAATCTCGGAAGCTTCTCCTTCTACCATCAGAATGTATTCTAGGGAGCCTGCAACAATAAATTCAAGAGAAGCCTTTTCAAGCAATGCAGGACTTGGATTGATGACCAAATTTCCATCAATTTTTGCAACTCGAACCTCGGAAATAGGTCCATTAAATGGAATGTCTGACACAGCTAATGCAGCTGAGGCTGCTAAACCAGCAAGAGCGTCAGGTAATACTTCCTCATCGGAAGACATCAAGGTTATTGCTACTTGAGTATCTGCGTGGTAATCATCTGGAAAAATCGGTCGGATTGCACGGTCAACTAATCTAGAAATTAAAACCTCATAATCTGAAAGTTTACCTTCTCTCTTCAAAAATCCCCCAGGAATCTTTCCTGACGCGGCAAATTTTTCTTGATAATCAACTGATAAAGGTAAAAAGTCAACGCCATCCATGGCGTCTTTTTTCGCGACTACTGTGGCCAAAAGCATCGCTTTTCCCATCCGCACAACTACTGAACCGTCAGCTTGTTTGGCCAAAGCCCCGGTTTCAATTACAATTTCTCTACCATCTACTAGG
Source organism: Algoriphagus sanaruensis (assembly GCF_001593605.1). Classification (GTDB taxonomy): domain Bacteria; phylum Bacteroidota; class Bacteroidia; order Cytophagales; family Cyclobacteriaceae; genus Algoriphagus; species Algoriphagus sanaruensis. The sequence goes on from NZ_CP012836.1 coordinate 2,721,122, forward strand.
GTGATAGTCTTGGTGATTAAGTTTGGTAACATAAATACGTGTTAGAATTAAAGCATCTTAGGTGGAAAAATCCAATGTGTCCTAAAAAAGAAAAAAGTAAGGTTCTCTTCGTGAGAACCTTACTTGGAATAAATTATTTTCTGATTCCGAGCTCGGCGATGATCGCTCTATATCGCTCGATATCTTTTCTGTGGAGGTAGTCCAATAAACTTCTTCGCTTACCAACTAACTTAAGCAAACCCAAACGGGTAGAATAATCTTTCTTGTTGATTTTCAAATGCTCAGTCAAGTGCTGGATTCGATGAGTAAAGAGGGCAATCTGTGATTCAGGAGATCCTGTATCAGTAGCAGATTTTAACCGTCCATGATTTTTAAACAACTCTTGTTTTTTCTCTGATGTTAAATACATGTTTAGCTAAATTTAATAAAACAGTGACAAAGGTAGAGTTTAAATTTCAAATTTAAAAGGAGCCTACAGAATTGGTTTTATTCTCAGATCCTCTCTTAGTTAGTTTTTTCCATAATTGACCGTAAAAATCAAGTTCGAATAATCGAGCATCTTTGCGGGCTTGCCTCAAGAAGAACAATCCAAACGGCAAAAGACATAAATTGGAGAAAATCGTCCCAAAAAATGGAGAAGTAATTCCTTCTTTTGCCCATTTTTCACCAGAAATAGTCAACATGTAAAAAACAATAAAGAATAATATTGAAACCAAAACAGGCATTCCCAATCCACCTTTTTTAATGATCGAACCCAACGGTGCTCCAATCAAAAACATCACAAAACAGGCAATTGCTTGAGTGTATTTTTGATACCAAGCAATTTGATATCTCCTATACTCTCGTTGATGTCCCTCGATCTGGTGCATTTTGACATTAAATGTATTCTTCAGATTTCTTGAGTTGTTCAAAGCCATAGTGAGGGCATTGGAGATATAGCCACGTTGATAAAACACCGAGTCTAAATCATCCAGCTCTTTTTGAGAAAGTCTATCGGTTCTTGGCACTTTAGGCTTTACCTCTCCTACACCAGCTGTATCTACCGATGTAATTATTGAATCAGATTTAGCTAAAATTCTTCTAGTCTGAACAGACTCAATTTTCTTCCGGAACAAGGAGTCGCCCGATGGAGAAGTACTTGATTTTACAGTTACTTCCCTTTTTGCTTCAGACTCCTTAGAAATAGAATCTAGCTTTTGGTCGATTTTAAGATTGGATATTGAATCCTGAATTTCTTTTTCCCTTTGTTTTAAAACTCGTTGTTTCCTTACCGAATCATCTTGTGCTTTTCGGTCAAGAATGTGCACTGGCGGAGTAAGTTTTCTTTTTCTGGTGAAAAATGGATAAATGCTCGAAGCTGTATTGATGTTTTGATATTTTAAATCATTGACAAGAGTGTAAATGGAATCAAGGCCAACTTTAATTTCTGATATGTTTTTAATGGCCCGATTGGTAGACCATTGATCTTCTGAAGTTCGGCTAAGCTGAAAGGTGGATAAATCAAAAACGATTACATTTTGATCAAACTGTGTTCTTGTAAATTCAACAGGAGGTTCTGAAATTCCTCTAGTTGCTCTCGCTTCCTTGTAATTCCAACCATTGAAAAGAGTGAGTTTAAGTTGAGAATCATTATTAAATGTCTCCATATACCCTGAATCAGCCAAAGTCACATTTAAATTCCCCAAGCCGTCTCCATGGTTGTAAATTATAATATCCTTCAGTCCTTTTTCCCCGATTTTTTGATTGACTTTTATTGAATAGTTTTTGATTTGACTATAAAAGACTCCCTCCTTGATATCTAATGCGGGAGTTTTCATCCTGATATCATACAAAAGACTAAAGGTTTTTAGATTGACCTTTGGAACAAGATAGTTATTCGATAAAAAAGCTGCAATCGTCAAAATCGCCGCAAAAATCCCAATTGGCCTAAGAGCACGAACCAGGGAAATCCCACTACTTTTAATCGCAGTTAGCTCAAAATGCTCACCAAGATTTCCAAAGGTCATCAAGCTGGATAGCAATACAGCCAAAGGCAAAGCCATAGGTGAAATGCTGATTACAAAATATCCAATCAACTCAGCATAAATCCAAAAGCCTAATCCCTTACCGAAAATCTCGTCAAAATATTTAAGCATGTTGACTATTAGAAGTATAAAGTCAACCACCAAAAAAGTAAGTATAAACGGACCAATAAAGGAGCCGAGAATTAGCTTATCCAGTTTTTTCATGTTCCAATTTTACTGACCAAAAGAAACGGTAAATTCCTAGTGGAGTTCAAAGTTGGTAAAAACAGAAATCATTACCCACCAATAATTTCTTTGAGCTTAGAAATCAGGCCATCCCAAATCGCAATTAATTCCTCTTCGTCATAATCATTGGAATTATCGATGACTTTCAAAAAAAGTGATTGGGTCAATTCATTTTCCTCTAATTTGAATTCGATGAACTCGTGATCGTTTTTATCAAGATTTTTTGGATCAAAAAAATCGAACTTCACATGCGAATTAAATCGCATTGCACTCATCTTGGCGTAATGATCCTCATTGTCAAAATTAAAGATATAATTCTTATCCTCATCAATTCTTACTTCATCTGCAAACCACTCTTGCAACCCACTTGCTGTACTTAAATAATTGAAAATAATTTTTCTAGAAGTATTTAATTGAAAATCAGCAACAAACTTATTCCTTACCATGATAACCTTATTTTTGAGACTAAAATTTGAACATTTTGTTAATTCCAGGCTTGCAATTCATGCAGCAAGACCCCATATTTGCATTCCCATTTAGGGGACCCCAAAAAGGCGAGATTTATACGAAATCTAGCCCTCTATATTGAATTTTGATGGTGGAATAAGTTAACCATAAATTTCAATTTACAATACTCAAAATTTTTCATTTTAAGGTTTGATTAGGAGGTAGTCATCTTCTTAGAAGTTAAATCGAAGAACCTTAACTGCTTATAGATTTTACCCAATTGTAAAATCTTAATGAAAATTTGGCGAGACTTATAATTTATAAAATGAATATTCGGCGAGGTAGCTCAGTTGGTTAGAGCGCAGGATTCATAACCCTGAGGTCACGGGTTCAACTCCCGTCCTCGCTACAAAGGCTTTCTATTTTGAAAGCCTTTTTTATTTTTAAGGCATGGAAGATAATTTTTTCGTGTATGTACTTTATTCAATTCCTTTTAGAAAGACCTACACGGGTATGACCTCAGACCTAATTACAAGATTTAAATTCCATAATGGAAAGTCTTTGAAAGGATTTACGGTGAGATATCGACCTTGGATCTTGGCTCATGTAGAATATTTTGTCTTAAAATCAGATGCCATTAAAAGAGAAAAAGAGCTTAAGTCCGGAAAAGGAAGAGAATGGATAAAATCTGTAATTATTCCTCGAATAATCAATCTTTATTAAATATGAATTCCTATCCGCCGCGGCGGACGCGGGTTCAACTCCCGTCCTCGCTACAAAGGCTTTCTATTTTGAAAGCCTTTTTTATTTTCATCCAATTGATGATCTTTTCTAATTCATCAATTCGCTAATTTCCACAATGAGTAATGAGGCCTCCCCTTCTACCCTTTTAAATCCTCCCAAATCACTCTCTAAAAAACTGACTTTCCTTGGTCCAGGATTCATTTTGTCAGCGTCAATCGTGGGTTCAGGGGAACTCATTGCCACCACCCTATTGGGAGCAAAAGCTGGATTTATTGCCCTTTGGGTAATCTTATTAAGTTGCTTTGTGAAAGTGGCAATCCAAGTCGAATTTGGTAAAAATGCAATCCTTTTTGGGAAAAGTCTGATGACTGAAATAAACCAGCTCTCAGATAAAAAATCCACATTTTCTAATTGGAGCATTTGGGGAATTGGCATCCTTACTTTGCTTAAAATTCTTCAATTGGGCGGAATGATTGGAGGAGCTGCCCTTGCCCTTTCATTAATTTTTCCAAGCATTTCTGTTGGGACATCTTTAGTCTTTTTAGGGGCCATTTTACCTTTCTTTTTTCTAAAAAATTATTATCCGCTGATCGAAAGAACTGCATCCATTATGGTTTTTGCTTTTTCGTTATTTACCCTTTTCTGTTTTTTATCAATTCTATTTACCCCCTATTCTTTTAACTGGGAACAAATTCGTTCTGGGCTATCTTTCCATCTTCCAAAAGAATATTTGTTTGTGGCAATTGGCGCATTTGGAATCACCGGAGTAGCCAGTGACGAAATTATAGCTTATACTTACTGGTGTCGAGAAAAAGGATATGCAAAATATACTGGGCCAAATGACGGTAGCGACGATTGGAAGAAAAGAGCCCAAGGCTGGATCAATATTATGAAACTTGATGCTGCTGTGGCGATGATTATTTATACACTAATTACTGCAGCATTTTACATTTTGGGTGCCTCTGTACTATACGAAAACAAAAACTTGCCTGAAGGAAATGATTTGATTAGCTACTTAGCCTCAATTTATACTGAAACACTCGGAGAGGAAGTAAAAACTATGTATTTGGTTGGGGCCTTTTTTGCTTTATACTCTAGTGTATTTGCGACCCTAGCCTATTGGACCAGACTTTTTCCAGATATCTTAGGAACTCTTGGTTGGATTTCTGAAAGTAATAAAATCTACCTAATTCAAACCCTAGCCATATTTTTTCCAATAGCTTGGATAGCTGTTTATTGGTTTATCCAACAGCCTGCATTTTTGGTGTTAATTGGTGGATCTATTGGATCAGTGTTATTAATAATTATCAGTTACCTAGGAATTGTTTTCCATCGAAAAAATAAGACAACAGGGGTTGATTCCGGGGTAATTTCAGCATTGTTTTTTTGGATAAGTTTAGTCTCAATCCTTGGTGTTTCACTTTATGGAATCGTCCAATCAATTCAATAAAAAAAGCCTTCCAAAAGGAAGGCTTTCCGCAAAATAAGATAGTGCCGATCTTATTTTACTCTTTCAACTACAGCTTTGAATGCCTCTGGGTGATTCATTGCAAGATCAGCCAATACCTTTCTGTTAAGTTCGATATCTGCTTTCTTCAATAAGCCCATTAGTTGAGAATAGGAAATGCCGTGCTCTCTAGCACCTGCATTGATACGCTGAATCCACAAAGCACGAAATTCTCTTTTCTTAGCTTTTCTGTCTCTGTAGGCGTACTGAAGACCTTTCTCATACTTATTTTTTGCTACCGTCCATACGTTGCTACCTCTTCCGAAATAACCTCTTGTGGCCTTAAGCACTTTTTTTCTTCTTGCTCTTGACGCTACCGCGTTTACTGATCTAGGCATAGTGTTTTTGTTTTTTGACGCTTGGTGTCCCGATTAACTCGAGCTCTTTGTTACCAATGCACCTGGTGAATAAATAAACCTTAAATTTTGAGAAATTTGAAAATTAGATTTTCAACATATCTCTTACTCTTCCTTCGTCGGAAACGTGTACTAGACCAGCTTTGGTCAATTCACGCTTACGCTTGGTAGATTTTTTAGTAAGGATGTGGCTTTTAAAAGCGTGTTTCCTTTTGATTTTGCCGGTTCCTGTCAAAGAGAACCGCTTCTTTGCACCGGATTTGGTTTTTACTTTTGGCATTTTGCTGTATTTAGTTGGTTGAAATTATTTTTTACCTGGCTTCGGAGCAATGAATATATTCATCCGCTTGCCTTCCAACTTTGGCATTTGTTCTACTACTCCGTAATCTTCAAGCGCCTGGGCAAATTTTAACAAAAGCATTTCTCCTCTTTCTTTGAAGACGATAGATCGTCCCACAAAGTGAACATAGGCTTTTACTTTTGCTCCTTCTTTAAGGAAGTTTACTGCATGCTTTAACTTGAAGTTGAAGTCGTGATCGTCCGTGTTGGGTCCGAATCGAATTTCTTTAAGAACAACCTTGGCTGCGTTAGCTTTGATTTCCTTTTGCTTTTTCTTTTGCTCGTACTTGAATTTTGCGTAATCGATGATTTTGCAAACTGGCGGTACTGCATTTGGAGAAATCTCTACCAGATCCAGCTCATTTTCTTCTGCGATTTTTATCGCTTTTTCTACTGAAAGTACGGCATTACCGCCTTCCACGAAATCACCCACCACCCGAACTTCTCGGGCTCGAATCTTATGATTGATTCGATAAGGTTCTTCTTGTCTTCCTCTTTGTTGCTGTTGTGGTCTTTGGCTCAAGTTAGCTAAGGTTGTTTTTTTAAAATTGACTGCAAATATCGGAATTATTTCTAATTGAAAAAACAGAATAAAATTTTATAGTTCTATTCTCTACTCAACGATTGAGAAATAATCCCTTGAAAATAGTGAACAAATTCAGCTACTGAAAGTGATCCTTTATCCCCTTCTCCATGTTTTCTTACGGAAACTTTACCTTCCTCCATTTCCTTTTCACCGACTATGAGCATGAAAGGAATTTTCTTCACTTCCGAATCACGGATCTTTCTGCCTATTTTTTCATCTCGGTTATCAATATTACCTGTAATACCGGCTTCATCAAGTGTTGCTTTGATTTGCTCGGCATAGGCAATATATTTTTCAGAGATTGGCAAAATGGTAATTTGTTCTGGAGCTAACCATAGTGGAAAATCACCGGCACAATGCTCAATAAGCACCGCAACAAACCGCTCAAGAGACCCAAAAGGTGCTCTGTGAATCATTACCGGGCGATGCTTTTGGTTATCCGAACCAATGTATTCCAATTGGAATCGATCCGGAAGCTGGTAATCCACCTGGATGGTACCCAACTGCCATTTTCTTCCCAAAGCATCCTTCACCATGAAGTCTAATTTTGGCCCATAGAATGCTGCTTCACCTAATTCAGTTACAGTTTCCAAACCCTTCTCAGCCGCAGCCTCGATGATTGCCGCTTCAGCCTTTTCCCAAGCTTCATCGGAACCAATATACTTCTGCTTATTCTCAGGATCTCTCAAAGAAATCTGAGCAGTGTAATCTTCAAAGCCCAATGCCTTGAAAACATACAATACCAAATCGATAACCTTGATAAATTCCTCTTTGACCTGGTCTGGTCTACAGAAAATATGTGCATCATCCTGAGTAAACCCTCTTACACGAGTCAAGCCGTGCAATTCACCACTTTGCTCATAGCGATATACGGTACCAAATTCAGCATATCGAATTGGAAGATCTTTGTAAGATCTTGGTTTATGCTTGTAAATTTCGCAGTGATGAGGGCAGTTCATCGGCTTCAGCAAAAACGCCTCTCCCTCGTGCGGGGTAGTAATCGGCTGAAATGAATCCTTGCCATACTTCTCATAGTGACCGGAAGTCTCATAAAGTACCTTATGGCCAATATGTGGAGTAGTCACTTGCTGATAACCAGACTTGTCTTGTGCTTTTTTCATAAAGCCAACAAGTCTTTCTCGAAGTAAGGTCCCTTTTGGTAACCAAAGCGGAAGTCCCATTCCCACTTTTTCGGAGAATGTGAAAAGCTCCAACTCCCGACCAATTTTTCGGTGATCTCGCTTCTTCGCTTCTTCCAATAATGTCAAGTAGTCTTTCAACTCTTGAGCTTTCGGAAATGTCACACCATAAATTCGAGTGAGCATTTTACGCTTCTCATCTCCTCTCCAGTATGCACCTGCAATATTGGTCAGTTTTACAGCTTTGACAAAACCTGTATTCGGAATATGAGGACCACGGCAAAGGTCGGTGAAGTTGCCTTGCTCATAAAAGGTGATGGTGCCATCTTCCAAACCTTCCAAAAGATCTAGCTTATACTCGTCTCCCTTTTCTTGGAAATAGGCAACTGCATCTTTTTTGGAAACATCCTTTCGGATAAACTCACTTTTTTGCTTAGCGAGCTCGATCATTTTGGTTTCGATCTTTTCGAGCTCCTCTCCCTCCAGCTTGTGGTCACCAAAGTCCACATCGTAATAAAATCCTGTTTCTACAGGAGGGCCAATACCAAATTTGATTCCTGGATAAAGCGCTTCTAAAGCTTCCGCCATCAAGTGAGCTGAGGAATGCCAGAAGGTGTTTTTCCCTTCGAGATCATTCCATGTAAGCAATTGAAGTGTGGAGTCTTGTTCAATAGCTCGAGTAGCATCCCAAACCTGACCATTAACCTTGGCAGCAAGAACATTCCGGGCTAAACCCTCGCTGATACTGGCAGCAATCTGAAGTCCGGTAGTTCCTTTTTCATACTCCCTTACCGAGCCATCGGGAAGGGTGATTTTGATAAGTTGTGACATGTAATTTATATTTTCTGCCCATACAAACAGGCAGGTGGTTTAAGCTGCAAATATGCACAACCAGCTTCCAAGAGAAAAATTTTAAGGAAGAATGCTTAAAATCTTTCATTACAAAATAATCTGTGCACTCACTTTTACATGGAAAGGTTTGGCCTCAGGTTGATCTAAATAAGTCATCCGATGGAAAAAGTCTACTCGGAAAAACTTAAATATATTTTCTATGCCATAACCAAGTTCTACATAAGGCTTGCTAGGATCCAGCCTTCCAAATGTTTTGAGAGGATTTCCAAAAGGATCAATAGAAGGTACGTTTTGAATATTTTCATTCCTCACAGAGCCAAAAAGGACATTAGCATTTCCGACCATTCTCCATTTAAGTTTTTTGATGAGGGGCAAGGAATTAAGCAAAAATCCTTCAAATGATTGTCTATAACGTAAACTGACAAATTTATCAGATGCAAACTCATTAAAATTCATGGTATTAAAAGCTGCCGTGGTGTAGAAAAAGGTCTCATTTCCTAAGTGGTTTTTCAACACCGGATATGGCACTTCTCCCCAGATTTTCCCTGCATCCAACTCATATCTTCCTACCCCTAATATCCCCATGGTCAGCCGTTGGTAGAGGTAAAAGTTGAGCTTAGTGTATCGAATATCTCCACCCAAGCTTTGAATTCCTTTTGCAAAATTAAGTGCAACTATTGGCCATCGATTTGGACCAAAAGATGCTCTAGTATTGTCATTTATGATAATCAATTCATCCCGACCATAGCGAATTCCTCCCCTAATTTCTGTCGTTTTGAATTGACTTTTCAGTTCATTTGATCCTTTAGCCTGATAATAAAAATCAAAAAGAGGGTCAAATTGGAAGTGATTTATCCCGGCAGTAAACAAGAATCCTTTGAAAAACTCTCGTTGAAAAACCAATCGTTGATTGGTGGACACAAATGGTCTCCTTAAAGTACCAAATCGACTAGCTGCCAAGAAAACACTGTTTCCTTCCAAATTTTCCATTTCTAAGCCAACTTGATCAAGCTCACGAGAGGAACGAACTTGAAGTGTAGTCCAGCGAATTCGATCTAAAATATAGGTTGCAGCCAATTTATATTTCCAGCGCTGATCCACTAAACCATAGGCGGCGTATCCTTCCAAAAGCCATTTGTTGGAAAACTTGAAATTAGACCGAAGTCCCATTCCCATCCGAAGTCCTTCTACATTATTGTAATTCCCAAATTCTGTCCACGGTCCCAGATCTATTTTCTTGATCGGCAAGTATCCTGTGGCAAAAAACTTCAGGCCTTCCGAGTAAAATCGAATAATAGGAATCCGCTTTAAAGTATCCACCATTTGCAACACTGCCAGTTCCTCATCACTGAGCGGATCAGGTCTAATCGACTTCCAAAAATCGGAAGAATATGAGCTGAAGTCCGGCTTCAATTCCACTGCTTGATTGAAAAAGGAAGTAGGCTTCGGTTGATTGACCAACACACTATCCGTAGCGGTGTAAAATTTAGCCAAAAGCCCCGCGGTATCATCTGTGATCTGCCCAATTTTCAGCAAAACTCGGGTCTTAGAAGGAATTAATGGGCCTGCTGAAGTGTGCTCTAATTCTTGTTGAATTTTGATTCGTTCTACAAAATTTAAATTAGCGGCCTTCGGGATCGTTAAATCAACCTGCTTGAGCGAATAATCGGCCTTTTTGATCCAAATTGTCCCTGTAAATGCTAAATCCTGTTCTCGTCGCGGGTATACCTGAAGCTTGTAGCAGGAATCTTGACCGACGAGAACTGAATCCATCAAATCATAATCGTAGTAGGTTTTCCAACCATCTGCTATAGGAGAAATGAAATCCTTCTCTAAGATTCGCAGCCAATTTTTATAAAAATTATACTCTTGAAATACCGATCCAGTGATTTGAGAGGTAGTCGATCCATCCGTAATCCCAACACCAGTCACCTTGGTTTTTTCGATGATTTCTTTTCTTAATTCAGGATTGTTTCGATAAAAAAATTGCGAAACCGTTTCAGAAAAAAATACAGGTAAAATCTTTTCTCCTTCATCATTGGTCAGCTCACGGATACTATCCAGCACAGCAGTCACCGTACGAACTGATTTTCGCTGTCTGAAATCCTCCGAAAGGTTGTCGATGTCGACTTCTATTTTTGTATAATTTTTGGTTTGATATGCCTCAAGGGATCGTTTGTCAAAATCCTTTCTTCGATCTGAAGCCCTCCTTATAATTTCGAAAGCAGGATTTTCTCCGGCTTCAAAAACAAAAGTCCCTAACTCAAATGCTTCTGGCCACAATTGGAAATTTATGGTCTGCTCATTCAGCTTTTGAATCTTTTTGGATTGAGTCGTATACCCTAAGTAACTTACTGTCAGGCTATCGCCTTGAGTTTGGGTTCGGATTAGATACTCCCCTTCAAAATCTGTAGTAACTCCGACAGAAGTTCCTTGAATCAAGACGTTGGCAAAAGCAATAGGATCACCAGTTTCGGCATCTGTCACTTTTCCCTTCAGAATAAATTGGGCTGAAGAAGCCATTGAAAAAAGGAGTAAAACCCCTGTCAATAAAAAACGATGCATGGAAACTTTCTACGACTCAATTGAAATTCGGATGCAAAATACCGGTAAAATTCCTAGCCAAACTCATTTATGGTCTTTTTTCTCAAATTGGAGTATTAGAAAGCCTTTGGAGCCATTTCTTTAATTCAGACCGTGACTATATTTGGTCCGAAATTAAATATCCCATGCAATACGATATCGCAATAGTTGGAGGAGGAATTGTTGGATTGGCGACTGCCCACAAAGTCTTAAAAGATAGGCCTGATCTCAAGGTAGCCCTATTTGAAAAAGAAGACCAATTAGCAAAACATCAAACTGGAAACAATTCGGGCGTAATTCACTCTGGATTGTACTATAAGCCAGGATCGTTGAAGGCAACCAATTGCATCAATGGATATCATGAATTGGTGAATTTTTGCAAGGAAGAAAAGATTCCTTATGAAATCACCGGAAAGGTGGTTGTCGCTACCCGGGTTGAGCAGATTCCATTATTAGAAAATCTATTGACTAGAGGTCTTCAAAATGGATTAACCGGGACTCGAAAAATCACTTTGGAAGAACTGAAGGAATATGAACCCCATTGTGCAGGAGTAGCAGCTATCCATGTACCTCAAACGGGCATCGTAGATTACTATCAGGTAGCTATCGCCTATGGAAGGAAAATAATTCAATCCGGTGGAGACATATTTTTGAATCATAAAGTATTAGCAATCAATACCAAACCTAGCTTAGTCGAAATTCAAACTTCAAAAGGTGATTTTGAGGCAAAGCTAATTATCAACTGTGCTGGATTGTATTCTGACAAGATTGCTAGACTTAATGATTCTTCAATCGATGATGTCAAAATCATCCCTTTCCGTGGGGAATATTATAAACTCAAAAAGGAAAAAGAGTACCTCGTCAAAAATCTAATTTATCCCGTACCTGATCCCAATTTTCCATTTTTGGGAGTACACTTTACTCGAATGAAGAAAGGTGGTGTTGAAGCAGGGCCGAATGCAGTTTTGGCTTTTAAGCGAGAAGGGTATAAAAAATCTCAAATTAACCTGACAGAGTTAGCTGAAAGTCTGGCTTGGCCAGGATTCCAAAAAGTTGCTGCTAAGTATTGGAAAACTGGCTTTGGAGAACTTTACCGATCCTTCTCCAAAGCAGCCTTCACCAAAGCACTCCAGGAACTCATCCCAGAAATTCAAGAATCAGACTTAGTGGATGGTGGCGCAGGAGTTCGTGCCCAGGCTTGCGATCGTAGTGGAGGTCTACTCGATGATTTCGCAATTCGCGAATCTGCACAGGCGATCAATGTACTCAATGCGCCCTCTCCAGCAGCCACAAGTTCTCTTTCGATTGGGGGTACGGTCGCAGAAATGGCGCTAAAACGATTCTAAAAACTTTCAAAGAGCCTTGAAATCAAAAATCAAGGCTCTTTTTTTTAAGTAAAAAAGAGAGTAATTGGTTTTCTACATAGGTGTACTCTTGACCAGGAATTAAAAATCCCGTATGACCTCCTCTTTTTGGCATTTCTAGGAAAATCTCAGCCTTTTTAGATGCAAGGGCTGTTGGATAGCAAGCCTTCCCGAGCAAGGGGTCATTAAGAGCATTGATAATTAAAGTTGGAATTTGAATTTGCTCCATCCAGTTATCTGCACTTACCTTTTGATAAAAGTCTTGGGCATCCTTGAACCCATGCAACTTTGCCGTAAAATGAGTATCAAATTCATCAAAAGTGTCAATTCTCTTTAGCAAATCCAGATCAATAAGTTCAGGAAATTGCTTCGCTTTAGCTTCCATTTTCTTCTTCAACTTTCCTAGAAAGCGGTTTTTATAAAATTTATTTTTGGGCCATTTAAGTGTTTCTGCACTCGAAGGCAAATTGCAAGGAGTCGAATAAACAGCCACTCTTTTAATCACCTGAGGCAAGTTAATTCCTTGTTCTCCCACATATTTTAAAGTCTGAGCTCCCCCCATGCTGATCCCTGAGAGGAAAATTTCTTCATAACCACCCTTATTCAAAACGTGTTGAACTACCGTCTCCAAATCATAACTGGCTCCGTGATGATACAAAATAGGTTTTTTATTCATTGGGCCACCACAAGTTCGATTGTTCCAAACCAGCACATCGACTCCAGCTTGATTAAATAGTTTTACCAGGGCCTTAGCATAATGTCTTCCTGAATCTCCTTCCAAACCATGCGAAACAATCAGTAATTGATGACCTCCTACCTTCGACCAATCCAAAAGTAAAAAGTCTTCATCCGGGGTTTTGATCTCTTCCCTGGAATAGAAAACTCCTTCAATTTTTCGAAATAAACTTGGATAAATAGTCTCCAAATGGCCATTAAAAAGAAAAAAAGGCGGATTAGAATAGCTCGAATTTGAAATTGGCATAGACGAGAAATAGAAAAGCAGGTCATAAAGATCCTGCTTTTTGTACTTAATTAAAATTTATTGGAAAGAACTAGGCCTGCTGCATGAGTGACTCTACTTCTTGAATGGCAACTTCCACCTTACCTCTAAACTCTAGAAAATGTTTTTCAAAACTTCCTCCGAAACCTTCTGATTCTAATATTTCTTTTCCAGTTTGAAGACAATCAGCCAAATCATCAAATTCAAACATGGCAATCGTAGGCTTAATCTTATGCCGAATTTGTTGAATTTTCACCAAATCACTTTCCAGATTACCCTCTTGATACTTTTCCAAAAGCTCCTTTAAGCCATTGAAAATAGCAAGCGTGAGCTCAGACCTAAAGTCTTCATCTCCTTCCGCCATCTCAGAAATTCGGGTATTGAGTTCAGGGTAATTTTTTATCATAAATTAGTTTTTTGCAGCACTTCCAGCAATAAATCCAGTGGTCCAAGCAGCTTGAAAATTAAAGCCTCCCGTGATGCCATCCAAATTTAGAATTTCGCCTGCAAAGTAAAGGTTCGGGTGATTTTTACTTTGCATTGTATCAGGATCAACCTCCCCAAGATTTATGCCACCTGCAGTAACAAACTCTTCTTTAAAGGTTGTTTTTCCATCAATTTCCAAATTATAGCAAAATAGATTTTGAATCAAACGGTTCATTGACTTTTTGGATATATTCCCAAAAAGATCAGTTTCTGAAAGGCCTGAATTTTCGCAACAATGAACCCAAAGTCTACTTGGGATGTCAAAAAGTGGATGAGCAAAAACTTTTCTTTTGGGGTGGTTTTGAACATAAGCCAATAAATGATCTACATAGGATTGCTCGGAAAAATTTGCATTCCAGTTGATCAGAGCCTTTGTGCGATAATTGGCCTCATGAAGCCATTCTGCACCAAAAGCAGACAGTTTAAGAACTGCTGGACCTGAAATTCCCCAATGGGTAATCAAAACCGGACCTCTATAATTGAGTTTGGTTCCTTCCAGTTTCACCAAGCCATCCGGAACAGCAAGCCCCATTAAATCACGAATAGGTTCTTTGGGAGCATTGAAGGTAAATAAAGAAGGGATTGGGTTTTGAATCTGGTGGTTTAATGATTTAAGAAAGGTGTACCCGTCTACTTTAGGAAATCCCCCCGCAGCAACAATAACTCTGTCCACTTCAAATTCACCTTTTTCTGATTGAAGTCGAAACCGACTTTTAGTCGGAGTAATGGCTTTGATTCCGGTACTGATTCTTACTTCTACGCCAAGTTTTTGAACTTCCCTTACCAAGGCATCAATAATGGATTGAGAGGAGTCTGTAACAGGAAATACTCGTCCATCGGGTTCAATTTTCAATTTTACTCCTCGAGATTGAAACCAATCAAAGGTGTCTGGAATAGCAAAATGTCGAAAAGCCTTTTTCAAAAACTTCTCACCTCTGGGATAATTTTTCACCAGTTTTGAGATCTCCAAAGGTTGATGGGTAACATTGCAGCGACCACCTCCTGAGATTTTTACCTTGGAAAGTATTTTTGGGCTTTTTTCAAAGATAATGACTTCATTTCCAGGCTTACTGGCATGTATCGCCGCAAAAAAACCTGCAGCACCTCCTCCTATGATTGCGATTTTCAAGGGTCTTTCTTTTCTGATTATCTCCTCTTTCCTGAAAATGATCCCAATATTCCTCGGGCCAGCTCTCTAAACAAAGTTCTACCCAATTGCCGGACCATCGTATTTTTACTCAGTTCTTTCAAAAGTGATTCGTCTTTTGGAGTTCTTGAACTTGATTTTCTGGTCACTTCCTTGGGAATTTCTTTTTGTTGAACGGATTCAACTTGATTCATTTTTCGCTCCAATATCTCAAATGCACTGTCACGATCAAGGTCATGATTGTATTTTCGAACCAAATCAGAACTCGCTACCAATTGATCAATTTCAGTTGAAGACAAAATATCCATCCGGGTTATCGGTGCGCGAACAAGTGTTCTGGCCAATGGAGTCGGAATTCCTTTTTCATTTAAGGCTGTTACCAAAGCTTCACCAATTCCCATGGAGGTTAATACTTCAGCTGTATCGTAAAATGGCGAATCCGGGTAGTTTTCGGCAGTTTTTGTGATTGCTTTACGATCTTTGGCTGTAAATGCTCTTAGTGCATGTTGTACTTTTAAACCTAACTGGCCAAGAACATTATCCGGAACGTCTGTAGGAGTTTGTGTACAAAAATAAACCCCAACTCCCTTGGATCGAATAAGCTTAATGATGGCTTCTATCTTTTCCAAAAGATCCTTTGAAGCACTAGAAAACACCAAATGTGCCTCATCAATAAACAAACAAAGTTTCGGTTGGTCTGAATCTCCTTGCTCAGGAAATGTCTCATAGATTTCTGATAACAAGCTGAGCATGAAGGTGGAAAAAACTTTAGGCTTGCTCTGAATGTCGGTCAATCGAATGATGGAAACTACGCCTTTACCCTCTTTCGTCCGCACAAAATCCTGAACATCGAATGATAATTCACCAAAAAACCGGTCCGCTCCTTGCTGCTCCAGTTCGATAACTTTGCGCATGATCGTGTTTACAGATGCTGCTGAAACCTGTCCGAATTCTTTTTCAATATCACTCTTCCCTTCATTGACAACAAACTGAAGAACTCTTTTGAAATCCTTTAAATCCAACAAGGGCAAATGATTCAAATCACAATACCTGAAGACTAAGGCAACCACTCCTCGCTGCGTATCATTGAGCTCTAGGATTTGGGAGATTAGAACAGGTCCAAATTCAGAAACTGTAGCTTTCAAGCGCACTCCCTTTTCATTGGAAATCGACATAAGTTCCACTGGGAGTCCTTGTGGATCATAAGAAACTCCGATGGTTTCTGATCTTTTTAGAATAAAATCAGAGACGCTTCCTGCTTGAGCCAATCCAGAAAGATCTCCTTTCAAATCCATCAAGACCGAGGGAATACCTTTAAGAGAGAGCTGTTCTGCTATTACCTGCAAGGTTTTGGTTTTTCCAGTACCTGTTGCACCTGCTATCAAACCGTGTCGATTTAAGGTTTTCAAAGGGATTTTAATCTGAGCGTTTGAAACAGGTTCGCCATCAAGGATCCCTGTCCCTAAAACGATATAATCTTTTTTAAATACCTGACCTTCGGCAAGATGATTTCTAAATTGTGTTTGACGATCCATATGAAAAGTATGTGGATTTAATTCCTTGGATTGGTTTGTGCTTCAAGATAAGAGAATCATCAAATTAATTGGTCCTCAACGATTCAATAACCTCGCTTGTCCAAGCGGCTGCAAATTCAACATTTTCCAGACTTGTATTCCTTCCAAGACTAAAGCGAATCGAAGCTCTTCCCAAATCCGGATTAAGCGCCATAGCTTGCAAAACATGACTGGGTTTAGGAGAAATAGAAGTACAGGCTGAACCCGAACTCACCGCAATTTTCTGATTGATTTTTTTGAGAAGCTCTTCACCTTCAACTCCTGAGAATGATATATTGGAAACATGAGGCAATCTATTATCCTGACTTCCATTCAAGATCGTTCCTTGAATCCCCAAAATATCTGATTCAAGTCTATTTCGAAGGATTTCTAATCTTTTTCCTTCTTCTTTCATCTCCATTAACCTCAATTCTGCAGCCTTTCCAAATCCTACAATTCCAGGAACATTCAGGGTTCCACTTCGCAATCCTTTTTCATGCCCCCCTCCATGGATTTGAGCCAAAGGTTTTGGCAAACTATGGTTATGCCTGACATACAGTGCCCCTACTCCTTTGGGGCCATACAATTTATGAGCAGAAAGTGCCATCAAATGAATTCCTGATACTGAAACAGGAATTTTACCTGCTGCCTGTACCCCATCGGTGAAAAAGATAATATTTCTTGATTCTGCCAGCGCTGCAATTTCTGAAATCGGATGAATCACACCTGTTTCGTTATTAGCCCACATCAAGCAAATCATTTTGGTGTATGAGCGAATGGAATTTTCCAAATCTTTTAGACTGATTGTGCCATTAGAATCCACAGGGAGATAGGTTACTTCTGCGCCTATCTTCTCTAATTCCGAAAACGTATCCAAGACCGCTTTATGCTCTGTTTGGCAAGTGATGTAATGCTGCTTTTCCTCGACATAAGATTCAAAAGTTCCTTTTATCGCAAGATTGATAGATTCGGTAGCACCTGAGGTAAAAATGATCTCTTTGGGTTTGGCTCCTATCAGATTTGCAATTTTTTCCCTCGCTTCTTCCACTGCATTTTCAGCAATCCATCCAAAAGGATGACTTTTGCTAGCCGCATTTCCAAAATGAACCCCAAAAAATGGAAGCATTGCTTCAATAACCTCTGGAGCACAAGGGGTTGTCGCATTATAATCGAAGTAAATTGGGTAATTCATAGCCTGAATTTGCTTATTTTTTCTCTCCAACCCCAAAATCTTCCATCAGCTGCTTGCCGTAATTTCGAATGGTATCGATGATTGGAATAGCCGAAAGTCCTCTTTCCGTGATGGAATATTCCACCTTAGGCGGAACTACCGGATAAACTGTTCTGACTATAAATCCTTCTTCTTCCAATTCCCTCAATTGGCTTGTCAGCATTTTATGAGTGATATGGGGAATGTCTTTTTTCAATTCTCCATAGCGCATGATCCGATCCTTTAATCTCCATAAGATAGGCATCTTCCATGTACCCCCGATTCTATCCATTGCGAATTCAACCGGGTTGTAATACAGCTTATTGTTAAATAAGAAATCAGGCATAAGGTTTCATTTTTCCATTTCTTACCTAAAGGTGCATATCATAATCTTTGGTAAGTAATCAAATATAGGAAAGTAAATAATCGATCTTTATTTATTAAAAATTTCCAAGGGTATGAAAATCGCAATAATAGGAACCGGAAATGTGGGTGGCGCTTTGGCTACCAAATGGGCCAAGGCCGGCCATGAAATTAATTTGGGCGTACAGGATAGCTCAAATTTTAAGGGAATGGAATTATTGAAAAATCCAAATACGAAGGTTTTTTCAATAGAAGAAGCTGTCCGCCTATCCAATGTAATTCTTGTAGCTACTCCAGCAAACGCTGCTGTAGAAGTGGCTAAAAGCATGGGAAATACCACAGGAAAAATCATCATTGACTCCATGAATATCGTCATGGGACGTGGACCGAAAGGCTTTAAATCTACTGCTGAGGCTATCTTAGCCAATACCCAAACCGAGGACGTGGTCAAATGCTTTAATACCACAGGCTACAATAATATGGTCAATCCAATTTATGAAATCACTGCCCTTGATATGTTTGTGGCGGGAGATAGCGAAATGGGAAAAAGAGCTGCCATCCAGCTTGCGAAAGATGCTGGATTTGGAGAATGTTATTCCATTGGAGGAAATGACAAATTTGAGCTTATAGAGCAATTTGCCTGGTTTTGGATCAATTTAGCCATGTTCCAAGACCAAGGTCGGGATATCGGATTTAAACTTTTAAAACGATGAAAGTAGCCCTAGTCACTGGAGCAGCAAAGGGCCTTGGTCTTGAATGGTGTCACCAACTCGGACTAAAAGGATATAAAGTAATCCTCACTGCAAGAAATTTTGAACAGGCTCAGCTAGCAGCAAGTGAATTAAACCAACAGGATTTGGTCATTTATCCCAAAGCCCTAGATGTCGCTAATGAATCAGAAATTGAAGATTTAGCCTCCTGGGCTACTGAGCTATTTGGAAGAGTTGACCTCATTGTCAACAATGCAGGAATCAATCCAAAAGACTATGCGGATAAATCCAGAATGGCAAAGGCTTTCAACCTTTCACAATTAGATTATCAGGAAATGCTCCAGGTAATCCAGATCAATAGCTTAGCTCCTTTGATGATGGTTAAGCACTTTTTACCGCTTTTGAAAAAGAGCGAAAAACCATTAGTGGTCAATATTTCAAGTTGGCTTTCTTCCGTCAGCCAACTTTCTTTTGGAGGACATTATGGATATGTAGGAAGCAAAAATCTGTTGAATGTCCTGAATAAATCCATGGCTCTTGAACTCAAAAATGAGGGAATTATTTGCGTCAATGTCAATCCGGGTTGGGTTAAAACCCAAATGGGAGGACAAAAAGCAACTTTCACCACAGAGGAGTCAGTCAAAAATTTGATCAAAAATATTGTCGAAAAAGTAAGCTTAGAGGAAACAGGAAGCTTTTTGAATTTTGACGGGAGCCCGCATCCATGGTAAATTGGCAACTCATTAAATAGCCATGCAAGAAACCTGGACTTTTGATTTTGTACCAACTGAAAAAATGGACCAAGACTTAGTCCATTTGATTTCTAAGAAAGAAAAAGAACTTGGTATTTTCCTTACTTATTATTTCAAGAAAGAGGGTGCGGTCGTGGAAAAAGTTAGACTTTTTGGAAGCCCTGAATTTGAGTCAAAATTTAAAGGGGTAATTAAATTGGAATTTGATCTTGTATTTTTCAATGCTTGTTTGGCTATTTCTGAAAACAACACAGAAACTATAAAAATCAACTTCGAAATTGAACCTGAAATTCAAAAAATCATATTGACTGGCCCGTACTGGCCAAGTCGAGAAATGGACGAAATCTGAAGGTTTAATTACAACAAGATTAAAAACGAAAAAACCTCTCAAATTTAATTTGAGAGGTTTTTGTTTTATGAATTAATCAATTAAGCTCGTTTGATTTCCAGTTTAATATCCGAAAATTCCTTTTGCTCAATAAAGGGTTGACTTCGAAGTCTTCTACCTGTTGCAGCAAAAATTGCATTTGCTATAGCTCCTCCTGTTGGAGGTAATGCCGGCTCCCCTAAACCAGTTGGGTCAAATCCAGAATCCACAAAATGAGTTTCAATTTCAGGTACCTCCTTGAGTCGAATCAAGCGATAAGAATCATAATTCCGCTGCTTGGGAAGACCGTTTTCAAAGGTAAGATTGGTGTACATCGCATGCCCCATCCCGTCAACGATTCCGCCTCGAACCTGATGATTGGCGCCAGTTGGGTTAACCACCATCCCGCAATCAGTTACCGCAGTGATTTTCTTCAAGACTGGTGTACCACCTTTGACCTCAATATCTGCCACTTGAGCCACATAAGAGCGATGAGAGAAATACACGCTAAATCCTTGCTTAACCTCAGGGTTTTTACCCCAATTGCCTTTTTCAGCAGCAGTTTTTACCACTCCGATCATTCGATCCACATCATAACCTAACTCTCCTACAGGATTGGTCTTGGCTCTATTTAACAATTTTAGTCGGAATTCGACAGGATCCTTCCCTACCTCTAAGGCTACTTCATCTAGAAAACTTTGCTCAGCATAGGCCAAGAAATTGGTGATAGGAGCCCGCCAAGCATTGGTTGTAATTGATGACTGATGTTCAATACTTTCTATCAATACATGATCAACGGCTCCGGAAGGGAAATTATTTTCACGGGTGGTATTTCCAGCATTCATCCCTACTCCTCTTAATTTATAACCCATCATGGTTCCGGAGGCATCCAAGGCGGCTTCAAAACGATACCTGACCGCTGGTCGATAAGCCCCTCCAGTCAATTCATCCTCGCGATTCCAGGTTACTTTTACCGGTGCATTGATGGCTTTTGAAATATGAACAGCCTCTTCGGCATAGTCGGCACGAAGCCTTCTTCCAAATCCACCTCCTAGGCGAGTGATTTCAACGGTAATGTTTTCCACAGGAATACCCAAAATCTGGGCAGCAGCTTGCCTTGCTCGATCTGGAGTTTGAGTTGGACCGATGAGTTCGCATCGATCTCCAGAGACATGAGCGAAGAAATTCTCTGGTTCCATGGGAGAATGAGCCAAAAATGGACACTGATATTCAGCAGTCACCACTTTCGCAGCATTTTTGAAAGCTATATCCACATTTCCATCTTTTCGCTTAACCTCAGCTTTTCCTTTTGCCATCAATTCCGAAAAAATACGATCATGGTCGGCTGAACTTTCCACGGCACCATCTGGCTCATACTCTACTTTTAACAGTTTCTTGGCCTTTAACAATGGCCATGTAGAATTTCCGACCACAGCCACACTTGTTCCAAAGACTACCACGTCAGAGATTCCAGAAACAGCACGAGCAGCAGCATCATCTACTGATTTGATTTTCATCCCAAAAGGAGCTCGCTGAACCATGGCATGCTTCATTCCTTCCCGATAAAAATCCAATCCGTATAAAGGCTTACCGGTATACATTTCTTTGGCATCCACATTTTTAACCGGAGTACCAATGATTTTAAAATCCTTTTTGTCTTTTAATTGAACTTCCTCAGGAGCAATTTTTGTAGCTGCTAATTCCACAAACTCTCCAAAATGTCCCTTATTTCCACTTCCAGGATGCGAAATAATTCCACTTTCCACCACGATCTCCTCAGCTGGAACATTCCATTTCTCTGCCGCTGCCGCTACGAGTAAAAACTTCGCAGTAGCCCCTGCTTTTCTCAACCTTTCCCAGCTATGAGGCATTGCACCTGATCCTCCTGTAAGCTGACGATCAAATTTTTCGGTATCGAGATTGGCTTGAACTACACGTACCTTTTCCCAGTCTGCATCCAATTCCTCTGCTACCACCATCGGGAAGGAGGTTTTTATATTTTGACCAAGCTCTGGATTAGGAGAATAGATCACCACATCACCCGTTGGAGAAATAGACAAATACGCGTTAAATGATTTGGCTTGAGCTAAAATTTGCTCAGTGCTTAGCACTTCAACTTTTGGAGAATCGCAACTAAACCAGTTGAACCCGATAAATAAACCTCCTGCGGTGGTTCCGGCGATTTTAAGAAAATCCCTTCGACTTGCTCTTGTTATAGTATTCATGGATTATTTGGTTTTAGCAGCTAAAGCCACAGCTTCTCGAATTTTATGATAAGTCCCACAACGACAAATATTTCGATTCATCGCATTATCAATTTCCTCCATAGTAGGATTTGGGTTTTGCTCCAAAAATGCCGCTGCAGTCATAATTTGTCCAGCTTGACAATATCCACACTGAGCCACATCCACTTCCTCCCAAGCTTTTTGAACAGGATGATTTCCAGATTCAGACAAGCCTTCAATCGTCGTCACCTCTGAGTTGCCTACACTAGAAACCGGAGTCACGCATGAAAAAGTAGCATTTCCATTCAAATGAACTGTGCACGCACCGCATTGAGCTATGCCACAAGAAAACTTGGTTCCTACCAATCCCAAGTGGTCTCGAAGCACCCACAAAAGCGGAGTATCATCCTCCACCTCTACTGCATGGGATTTTCCATTGATTTTTAGGGTATAATTTGCCATGGTTCTGTTTATGTTTGGTCTTAAAATAAAGAAAATCAACTCCTTTAAAAAGGTACTTTTTGATTTCGTTTTTATTAAAAGATAAAAGGCGAATATTCTGTTTAGAAAAATTAGAGTCGTACAGGGACAAATTGTAAAAAATTAAGGACTAAACAGAACTTTTTGTTCTAGCTACGTTTTTAACCCATTGACTCTATTAAAAGCAACAGAGTCGAAGTAATTTATGAAACTACTCCTTTTCAGGATCTTACGAATTACGGGTTGGTCCGTGCTTTCAATCTTTATTTCCCTAATTACAATTGGCATTATGTTCACAAACCTTAGCCCTCAGTTTGGAAAAGATCCAAGTCCTGAGAAAAAAAATCATTACGAAAAATCACCCAATTTTAAAGAGGGAAAGTTCCAGAACC
Source organism: Algoriphagus sanaruensis (assembly GCF_001593605.1). Classification (GTDB taxonomy): domain Bacteria; phylum Bacteroidota; class Bacteroidia; order Cytophagales; family Cyclobacteriaceae; genus Algoriphagus; species Algoriphagus sanaruensis. The sequence continues at coordinate 2,743,973 of NZ_CP012836.1, forward strand.
TTATTCCTACGTCCATGGATATGGATTTTTGGAAGGCCGTAAAAATGCTACCCAAATTTTTTGCAGGGACACCAAATTCAAGACCCGATTTCGAATTGCCGGTCGTTAAGGTTGATTCCTTAGATTTAGTCAATTCACCAAGTCCTACCCAACTTATTTGGTTTGGTCATTCTGCATTTTTACTTCAGTTGGATGGAAAAAATATCCTTTTAGATCCCATGTTTGGGGAAGTTCCCGCTCCACATCCTTTGCTTGGGAGAAGTCGATATTCGAAAGAGTTACCGATCGAAGTGGAAAAGCTTCCTGAAATAGATATGATCCTTTTTTCACATGACCACTATGATCATTTGGATTATGGATCGATTCAAAAATTAAAATCTAAAACCAAAATGTTTCTTGTCCCGCTTGGCGTTGGATCACATCTAGAACATTGGGGAGTAGAACCTTCTAAAATCAAGGAACTAGACTGGTGGCAGGAAATTTCCCACGAAGAATTGTTTTTTGCCTTCACACCTTCTAGACATTTTTCTGGAAGAGGACTCGGCAATCGATTTTCAACATTGTGGGGTTCTTGGGTTATCAAGGGTCAAGTTGATAATATTTATTTCAGTGGAGATGGAGGGTATGGGCCGCACTTTACTGAAATCGGTGAAAAATATGGACCATTTGATTTTGCTATGATGGAATGTGGGCAATACAATGAGAATTGGAAAGAAATCCATATGATGCCCGAGGAAACCGCCCAAGCAGGGATAGATATCCGTGCAAAGACAATCATGCCGATCCATTGGGGTGCCTTTACCTTGGCGATGCATTCCTGGACTGATCCTGTAGAACGTGTATTAGAAAAAAGCAAGGAATTAAATCTTCCCGTGGTTATTCCAAAGATTGGGCAATTCATTGAATTCAAGGAAAATAATCTTCCTCAGGAAACTTGGTGGATAAATCCTTAAGTTGATTTTCAGAATTATTCACAAATTACCAGAATTGAGCTTGGGTGATTTTTGCTCATTTTTTCTAATTTCAATCGATCAAACTAGTATCTAACCAAAATAAACCTATGTCCCAAACCTTAAAAGCGGCTATCGTAGGAACAGGATTTATCGGTCCTGCTCACCTGGAAGCCCTGAGAAGAATTCCCAATGTGGAAGTCGTTGCGCTTGTAGAAGTTAACCAAGAGCTTGCCAATGAGAAGGCAAAGGCCCTTGGAATCCCAAGAGCGTATCTTTTTGACGATATGCTAAAACAAGACGATATTGACGTTGTCCATATTTGTACGCCAAATTTTCTGCACTTTTCTCAAGCCAAGGCAGTCCTTTTAGCAGGAAAACACGTCGTATGCGAAAAACCCTTAGCCGTTAAAATCCACGAAGCTGAGGAGCTTGTAAAACTTGCAGCAGAAACCGGACTGGTAAATGCCGTTCATTTTAACCTTCGGTATTATCCGATGGTCAGACAGATGAAGGTGATGCGGGAAAAAGGAGAACTGGGCGAAGTCTATTCTATCATGGGGTCCTACCTTCAAGATTGGCTTTTCTTGAATACAGATTACAACTGGAGACTTGAACCCGATAAGTCAGGAGACTCTCGTGCCATTGCAGATATTGGTTCGCACCTTTTGGATATTACCGAATATGTGACTGGACTTAAAATTACCGAAGTGATGGCTGATTTTTCAACTGTCCATAAAACAAGACTAAAACCATTGAAGCCAATTGAAACTTATTCTGGCAAGATGCTTACAATGGATGATTATCAAGAGGTACCAATTAATACTGAAGATCATGCTACTGTTTTGCTTCGATTTGACAATGGCTCCAAGGGTTCTATTACAGTTTCTCAGGTAAACGCCGGACGTAAAAATCGACTGAACATTGAAATCGCGGGATCAAAATCCAACTTTGAGTTTAACTCTGAGAGACCAAATGAATTGTGGATTGGAAAACGTGAAAAAGCCAATGAACAGTTGATGAAAGACCCTTCTCTTTTCCATCGTGAAGCCTCTTCCCTCATTAGCTTCCCTGGTGGACATAATGAAGGATTTCCGGATACCTCCAAGCAAATGTTTAAAGAAGTGTATGCTGCAGTTGCCACCGGAAAACAGCCAGAAAACGCTACTTTCCCGACATTTGCTGATGGTTTACGAGAATTAATTATCGGAGAACGCATCGTAGAAAGTAATAAAAAACAAGCTTGGGTTAAAATCTAATCCAAAAAGTACAAAAGGCCTTTTCGTAATCTTTCGAAAAGGCCTTTTTCTTGAAACCTAAGTAGTAACTTTTAAGTTTTTCAAATTCAAATACGAAATTATTTCACAACCAAATCAATACTATCATGAATCTAAAAAAAGCACTATTTACCCTTGCCATGTTAGCAATGGCTGTCACTTTTAGCTTTGCTCAAGAAAAAGCAAGCCCTGCAAAAACTGCAGAAGGAACCATTGGAGGAAGTAAAGTCACCATTAACTATTCTTCTCCAGCAGTAAAAGGAAGAATGATTTGGGGAGACTTGGTTCCATTAGGTCAAGTTTGGAGAGCTGGTGCTAATGAAGCTACCACATTTACAACTTCGAAAGACATCATGGTAGAAGGCCAAAAACTTCCTGCAGGGACTTACAGCTTTTTTATTATTCCAAATGAAGGTCAATCTACTTTCATTTTCAATAAAGTAGCGAAGCAATGGGGAGCTTTTAATTATGATGCCAGCCAAGATCAACTTCGAGTTAATGTGCCTTCTATGCAAACTTCATCCATGGAAGAGCGATTGGTTTATGAAGTTAAACCAGACAAATTCGAAATTAGATGGGAATATGGTAAGGCAGAAGCCAAACTAAGCGAGGCGAAATAATCTTACATCACCTATAAAAAAGCCACTTTTCAAATTTGAAAAGTGGCTTTTTTAATGAAACTACTTAATCTTTTTAAAGCTTATTTGGCTGAATTATAGTATTCTAAAGCTTTGGGCATATTGGCATTCAAACGCTCGATTCTTCGATCTGGACCTGGGTGAGTGGATAAAAATTCCAGAGGAGCTTGACCTCCTTTTGCAGCCATTCTTTCCCAAAATACCGGTGCTTCTCTTGGGTCATATCCTGCCATTGCCATGAAAATCAATCCCATTTCATCTGCTTCTAACTCATGCTTTCTAGAAAAGCTTAACATGCCTAATTGTGAACCAACACCCACCGACTGAAGGAATATCTGCTGAGTAAGGGTTGGATTTTGTCCCATGGCAGTGGACAAGGCAGAAATCCCAAAATTCAGTAAAAGTCCATTGGACATACGCTCTCGAGCGTGAGAAGCCACTGCATGGGCAATCTCATGGCCCATAACCACAGCGATACCCGTTTCATCTTTACAGATTGGCATGATCCCCGTGTAAAATGCAACTTTCCCCCCCGGCATACACCATGCATTGACCTGATCACTTTCCAATAGATTAAACTCCCAAGCAAATTCCTTTACCAAATCTTGATAGCCTTCTTGGATCAAGTATGCCTCTACCGCTTTTGCCATTTTCGTTCCTACCCGAACGACAGACTGCCCATCTTTAGTAGAAGTAAGAATCTTAGCACTCGATTTTGCTTTTTGATATTCCTCATTGACAAGAGGTTGAATTTCTTCATTTGGAACCATGGCCAATTGACTTCTACCAGTTAGAGGAACTTTGGCACAAGCAAAAGTGAACGCAGATAGCGCAAGGAAAAGAATAAAATTTTTCATTGTTGATTATTTTCTCTAGGATAAATTTCAAAAAGAGTACCAAGGTGGAAAGCCAATTCAAATTTTAGTATTTTCCATCCAAATCCATCGATTATGACTATTCAATCTTCTACAAAATTAACCAAGGCGGCCATTAGTTATCAATCAAAAATGACCAATCCAATCATTTTCTGGTTTGCTATGCTTGCCAAACTGCCTTCGGCAGTATTTTGGAGATTAAGAATCAAAACTCTTACTGAAGATCGATGTGAAGTAAGCATCCCTTATTTCTGGAGAAGCCAAAATCCATTTAAATCCATTTATTTCGCGGCCCTGGCCGGTGCTGCTGAGTTAAGCACTGGAGCATTATGCCAAATGGCCTTAGCTGGAAAAGGAGCTTTTTCGATGCTGGTAGTGGACTTTCGTGCGCAATACAGCAAAAAAGCCAATACTAAAATAACCTTTACCTGTGATCAAGGAAATGAACTTTTTGAGTTGATAGATTCACTAAAGCCGGGAGAATCCAATCAATTAACCATGATTTCGATAGGAAGAAATACATCTGGAGAAGAGGTCGCTAGATTCTTTGTGACTTGGTCGTTCAAGAGAAAAAATTAATAGGACAAAACTTTCTCAAGACGAAGGAAATCCTGAAGGGCATTCAATACTCGCTCTTTGGACCAATCCAGAAACTCATGAGTTTGATGAAATTCATTAAATCGGATGATGGCCTCATCCCAATCTTGCCTATTCATGGCATATTGGTCCATCAAGGAATTTCTTACCGAATCTGAGTCAATAATCTCCAAATAACCAACTCTACGCTGGGCCCATTTGAGATAATCGTCGTATTGCCGGAGTTGTCGATTCCGCTTGGTAAAATAACTGATCGGACCATAAATCGAGATATTCGGATTGAGTGAAAAAGGGTCTGAAGCTGCCATCGTTTGTTGGGCAAAGGGCTTTTCTTCAATCTCCTCATTTTCAATCAGTGTAAGTTTACCATCTCTGAACCGAAATCGATACGGTTCTGCATTGACTTGAAAGGTCGGAAGCAAACGAGCTCGGTCTTGAATTTCCAACAGCAAAAACTGCTCTACTCCGAGCACTACTTTTCGCTCCAAAAATCCAGGAAAATTGAGTTTTAACGTATCTCCGGCCCATCCGGAAATGGTAAAATAACCTCGATTATTCGTAAAAGAAGTTCCCTTTCCGGTGATGGATACTTCCACACCTTCAAGGTAATTTTTGTCAAAAGCGTCAATTACATTTCCCGAATACGTTTGGGAATGGCTTAAGGAATAGCATACAATTGAAAAAACTAGGGTTAGTAGCAACTTCATAACAGCTCAAAAATACAGGGATGAAATGGGGCAAAAAACTTTTCGCTGTTAAAGAACTTTAAGGCTAATCACTTTTCTTTTCCAGTTGAATCTTGGGATTCACTTACCTTTACAAGATGAATTTCAACCTTACGCGAATTGCACCTACGCCTAGTGGATTTCTTCATCTTGGTAACGCCTATTCCTTTTTATTAACCAAGTTTATCGCCGAGGAAACAGGCGCTAAAATTCTGTTACGCATTGATGATTTAGATCGAGAAAGGTATCGAAAAGAATATGTGGAAGACATTTTTGATACTTTAGACTTTTTAGAAATAGCAATTGACCAAGGTCCAAAAAACGTTAAAGAGTTTGAGTCGGACTGGTCTCAACTGCACCGAATGGAAAAATACCAAGAGGGAATGCAAAAATTGAGGGATTCCAAATTGGTGTTTGGCTGTGATTGCAGTAGAAAGAAAATTCTAGAAATCAATCCTGCTGGTAATTACCTGGGGTATTGTTTGGATCGGAGAATACCTTTGACTAAGCCTGATATTGCTTGGAGAATCAATACATTGGATGCTGATTTTGTGAGCTTTCTAGCTTATTCAACAAAAAAAATTACCCAATTGATCCCTGAAGAAACAGCTTTTTATATCATCAAAAAAAAAGATGGAGCCCCCTCCTATCATTTGGCATCAGTGATTGACGATGAGGAATTTGGTGTGGATTTAATTGTGCGTGGCAATGACTTATATCCTTCTACACTAGCACAACTTGATCTTGCCAGACTCCTGGAATTATCGAGCTTTCCTCGAGCCACTTTTCACCATCATGCCATTCTAAAAGGTCCCGATAAAACCAAACTATCTAAGTCTTCAGGATCAACTTCTATTCAATTTCTAAGAAAAGGAGGAAAAAGGCTTCCAAATGTACTAGGGTTGATCGGCCAAATGGCAGGGCTATCTCACCAAGTCTCTTCCTTGGAAGAACTTAAATCTCACATCCTGCCAAAGAATGAATAATTCACCAAAATCAAGAACATAAAAAAAGCTGGGTCACCCCAGCTTTTTTTGATGATTTCTAATCGAACTTATTTGTATTGGGCAGGCTGTCCAGGAGCCACAGAAGACTTTTGGATAAACTGTCTGATATCCTCATTGGAAGTCACTAAATCCTCTGCTCTTAGGTACATCATATGACCTGATCGATAGCCTTTGAAGAAAATACGGTCTTTCATTTTTCCATTCGGATCGATATGCCAGGTACTGTATTTGGCATTAAAGTAATCTGTACCTCCATCAAAATAACCTGACTGAACCATCAGATGCAGGTATGGATTCTGTCTCATGGCTGTACCTAGATCATATCCAGTAGTCTCATTGCTTCTATCCCAAGGGTTTACTGGACCGAATAAATTATAGGTCAAATCTGTATTGTATTTCAAAACGTTTTTGGCATAGTAATTAAATGCCGGTGCAAATGCATGATTCCAACTTGTCAAGGCAGGGTCAAAATCATAACGCTCTCCACCTTCCATTCGATCAAATCCCTTATATCGGCTATCTAATCGACCGATGGTCATTCCATCTCGCTCTCGAAGCAGTTCCTTCCAGAAATAACTCGTAGGAACCATCAGATTATAATTAAGGATTGCTTCTTTTTTGAGACCAGAATAATAGGCCATTTTGGTGGCGATAGCCTCTCGTTCAGATTCAGATAAATTGCCTCCTTTAACCATTGCAGGAAGAATTTCATTCACTGCCATAGGTTCAACGATTGCTAAAATTTCATCCAAATCTTTGGCTTGAAGTTCTGCAGGTAGTGCTTTGTGATACCAAGCTGTAGCAGCATAGTAAGGCCAGTAGTTAGCCATTTTCACAGGTCCTTCTCGATCAATTCCCATATCTGTAGGAGAAACCAGAATAACTCCGTTAAAATACATCCAATGGGAATTTTGCAATTGGGAAACTAAGCCCGCTACGCGTGTTGTGCCATAGCTTTCTCCAATCAAATATTTAGGAGATGACCATCTATTCTGACGAGTCACAAAGGTATTTACCCAATCTGCGAGGTATTTGATATCTGAGTTGATGCCAAAGAAAGTACTTCGTGGCGTATCTTCTTTCACAATTCTGGAATAGCCTGTATTGACAGGATCTACGTAAACGATATCCGCTACGTCCAAAATTGAATTTGGATTTGATTTTACACCATGGGGCTGTACAGGGTATCCCTCATCGTCGATTTTCAAAATCACAGGGCCAGTATAAGCAAGGTGCATCCAAATCGAAGCAGAACCTGGACCTCCATTAAAGCTAATGACAAGTGGTCTAGTTGTTTTATCCGTGATATCGGTGCGCTCATAATAGGTATAAAACAAGGAAGCAATTGGCTCTCCTTTGTCATCCCAAACTGGCTGGGTACCTGCAGTTGCCTTATAAGGAACACGTTTACCTTTAATGGTTACTTCGGAAGTGGTTTCCACTTTTGACTCCACTTCTATTTTCCTTACTGTTTGTGCTGTGGCTAGCGTACAGGCCAGCATAACCACCAAGCTGATGTATAGTTTTTTCATAGTTTACAGATTAAATCCAATTGAAAAGTAAGGAGAATGCATTCAAGTTATCACTTGATTTTACATCAGTGGAAACAGGAAAATCAGCGGTGGGAAGAATAGCCAACCAACTTTGCAATGACTACGGCGGGATATAAAATTCCAACAGTGGATAGAAAAACCGAGACCATTTTAGAAAGGATATTGATAGGGACATAATCCCCAAATCCAACCGTGGTCAAAGACACCAGGCTGAAATAAATGTAAATCGAAAAGTCCTCATCTGATCCAGTAAGCAATTGATCTTTGGGATTGATTTCAGTAGTTACAATCGAGCTGCCGATGGTTAATTGAATCAATTCAAAGGCGAATGCCCCCAAAATTGCCAAAAGCAAATACACATTTACAGCTCCAATCACTCGATATAGGTTTACCTCATTGTTTCTAAACAATAAGCGAATGTTCATAAAGATGAATACCGCCATATTGATCAAGCCAAAGATTCGCTCCAATAAGTAAAATTCATAAGGCAAATCACTGAATCGCAATATCCTCAATACAATTTGAGTCAAGAATAAAGAACTTGTGATCAAAATCAAGCCTTGATTATTCGAAGACCAAATCCCTGTGAAGAATAAGAAAATGAATACCAAATTGACATAGACCATGTCGATATGCCCATATTCAATCAATACAGGTAAGACAAAAGCCGTAAATACCAGGACCACCAAGAGTAAGAGAAAACTGATATCATTCAACCAATAATCGTTGAAATGTTTGATAATCCGCTTGACTCTGAAGGAATAAGGCATGAGTAATTTGAGTTTTAAAGTTGAATGGTTCCAGTCAGTACTTCTACAGCATTTCCTTTCAGAAAAACACGATCATCATGCTTCTCAATTTCTAAACTACCTCCTCTACGACTTGCCTGATACGCTTTAAGATGAATCTTTCCGGTTTTTTGATTCCAATAATCCATAAGCGCACAATGCGCAAAACCTGTCACTGGATCTTCCGGTACTCCTACATTTGGACCAAAAAACCGACTGACAATGTCAAATTCTCCTGTTCCTGCGGCGGTGATAATGATACCTTCCTCCGAATTTTCAGCAATTATTCCAAAGTCCGGAATGACAGATCGTACATCATCTTCCGATTCTAATTCTAAAATCCAATTTTTCCGAAGCTGAGCAGCTTGAATCACTTTTTTTCCAAAAAACTCAATCGAAAACTTAGGGTGGACATCCAAATAGGTAGGTAATAAAGGGAAATCCATCGTAATCCCTTGATCATCTGCTCTTACTCGAAGTTCTCCACTTCGGGTTTGAAAACGCATCAATTCGCCAGGATTTACCCATCCTGATCGAAGCATCCAAAACGAGCTAGCTAAGGTAGCATGACCACAAAGGTCTATTTCAAGAGTCGGAGTAAACCACCTTAAGTTAAATTCACCAGGATTAGAAGACCGGAGAACAAATGCAGTTTCACTCAGATTCATCTCTGAGGCGATCTGTTGCATCAGCTCCTTAGGCAACTCCTCCTCCAAAAGGCAAACTCCTGCTGGATTTCCCCCAAATGTCTTTTTTGTAAAAGCATCAACTACCGTGATTGGGATCTTTTTCATCAATATCTTTCCTTAAATAGGTTCATGTGATGGATAAAATGACCTGGTATTATCCAGAGTAAAGCCCGAACTGATATCGGATTTCCACTTGCTATTCCTTTATTTTCCAAAACCTCAGCAGAGAGTGTTTTCACAAAACTTAGAATTGCTTTTCGTTGAAATTCAAAATCTTCTAATAAATCATCCAGTGATACTTGTCCGAATTTCCCATTTTCGACGTAGGGATTTTGATCAAATCCAGGAAGAGGATTTTGATCTCCTCTTGCAAAACAAAGTGCCCGAAAAGTCATGATTCGCTCAGTATCGATGATATGTCCTAGGACTTCTTTTGGCGACCACTTTCCAACCTCATATCCTTGATTTTCCCAACCTTCTGGCTTGGATTTAAATAAGGCCTTAAGTTCCTCTATTTGCTCATTAAGGAGGCTCACATAATTTTCATTACCTAGTTTGGAAATATAGGTTTCATAAAAATCAGCATATTCCCCTTTCTGGGGCTTTGCAAGGGTGTTCATGTAATTGTTTATTTGGGTGTTTGAAGTAAGACCTAAATTTAGCCAAGCATTTAAATCAAATATAACATGCGTAAAATTTTATTCACCCTTTCGCTTTCCTGGCTATCAATGATGGCATTTTCCCAACAAGCGATTATTCGAAATTCATCCATCGATCAGATGGTCCATCAGGTTTCTTCAGACTCCTTGAAGAAATACATCTATGAACTATCTTCCTTTGAATCTCGGCATACCTTAAACACAGACGCCGAAAAAGGCATGCTTGCTGCACAAGCTTATGTACTATCCAGATTCAAGGAATTTGCGAAAAGTTCTGAAGGAAGAATGACCGCTGAGATCCAAGAATTCATCACTCCTGGAGATGGAAGACGTATTACCCAAGACTCAAAAGTTGCCAATGTAGTCGCCACCTTAAAAGGCACAGATCCAAATGATCCTAGAATCTTCGTGATTTCCGGCCACCTAGATTCAAGAAACAGAGATGTCATGGATGCAGAAGGCATCGCACCTGGAGCCAATGATGATGGAAGTGGTGTCGCCTTAGTGATGGAATTGGCTCGGGTGATGGCCAAAGAAAAATTCGCTGCAACGCTTCTATTTGTTGCATTTACTGGAGAGGAACAGGGATTAAAAGGAGCCACCTATTTGGCGGACAGAGCAAAAGAAGAAGGCTGGAAAATAGAAGCGGTATTAAACAATGACATCGTCGGGAATTCAAATTCTTCCGAAACCCTAATCAGCAATAATACGGTCATGCGAGTATTTTCAGAGAGTATTCCGTTAGCAGAAGACGAAAGGGCTGCATCCATTCGGAGATACACCAACTCCGATAATGACAGCCGATCTAGACAATTGGCCCGATATATCAAGGAAATTGGAGAACGTTATGTAGATCAAATGGAGGTAAAATTGATTTACAGAAGTGATCGGTTTTTACGAGGAGGAGACCAAACGCCGTTTATGCGAAATGGATTTACTGCAGTAAGAATGTCTGAGATGAATGAAAATTTCCTTCATCAACATGAAAATGTACGAGTGGAAAATGGCATTCAGTATGGCGATCTTCCAGAATTTATGGATTTTGAATATTTGAGAAAGGTTTCTGCAGTAAATATTGCCTCTGCTGCCTCATTGGCAAATGCTCCAAGTATGCCTCAAGAAGTCCAAATTGACGTGAGAGGCTTATCTAATAAGTCAACCTTGCTGTGGAAGGCACCTGAATTTGGGAAGGTAAAAGGGTACTATGTACTCATGAGAGAAACCTCTTCGCCTATGTGGGAAAAGAAGTTTTTCACTACAGAAACCACCTTGACCCTACCTTATAGCAAGGATAATTATTTCTTTGCGGTTCAAGCGGTTAGTCCAACTGAAGAAGAAAGTTTAGCTGCTTTTCCAAGTCCATTAACACGTTAAAATTTCGACTTAAACCAATTCTAAATTGGGCAAATCCTGACCTGACAGGAATCATTTCAAGTTCAACTAGTGTTATCATATCAAATAATCTTTTAGAACTATGAAACAGAAAGAAATCGTAACGCTACAGCGTTCCCTACTGCCAGATACTGAGACTTTACTCAACCAGCAAATCGAAATGGAGGGCAAATCATCGGCGTATTATTTGTCCATGGCCTCTTGGTGTCATATGATGGGTTATGCAAATGCTGCGAAATATTTGTACACCCATGCTGATGAGGAACGAATGCATATGATGAAGTTATTTCACTATGTCAATGAGGCTGGAGGTCACGCCATTCAGCCAGAAATCACAGGCATTCGACATAATTTCAATTCACTAAGAGAAGTGTTTGAATTGATTTTAGAACATGAAATCAAAGTCACCAAATCCATCAATAACATTGTAGACCATGCCTTTGGCGTAAAGGATTTTGCAACATTCAGCTTTATGCAATGGTATGTAACCGAACAACGTGAGGAGGAGACCATGTCTAGACGAGCACTTGAGCTATTTGAAATTATTGGTGAAGAAGGCATCGGCTTATGGACCATCGATCAGGAATTGGGAAAACTGCATGCCGCTGCGCATAGTGGTGAATAAGTGTTTTGCAATTTTATATCGAAAGCGTCTTCAATGAAGACGCTTTTTTTATTTGATCATTTTATTAAATAATAAATCCATATTTCAGTTTTTATTTGATAATTCTAATATTTTTTATAAAAATTACTAATACAAATCCAAGTTGCTACATCATTTAGTTAATGCAATGATTCAATGGAAAATCCTTAGTGAGGATCTATGCAAAAAATGAAATCGCAACCAAACCCTAAGATGATTCCTTCTTTTGATTTTATTTTATGACGCTTCCTGCTACTAATTCTCAATCAAAATTCTTTCTAAGTTTAAAATCGACAATTCCATCGTATGCCTCCTTGGTGGATGAAATAGCAGAAACTTTACAAGTAAGTATAGATAGTGCTTATCGAAGGATTCGTGGTGAAAAGCTCCTGGATTTTGACGAGATCAAACTGATTTGTCAGCGATTTAATATCTCGATGGATCAGTTTTTAAGTTTAGAAACTAATGCCATTTTATTTCATGGTAAAATTCATAACAATACTGAAGGAGCCTTTCATGAATGGATGAAAGATGTTTTGGATCAATTGAATTTGGTAAACAGTTTTTCTAAAAAACATGTGTACTTCTTGGTGAAAGATATGCCGCCATTTCACCATTATTACCACCCGCTTCTTGCCAGTTTTAAATTTTTCTTTTGGATGAAATCCATTTTGTATTTCGATAGTCTTAAAAATGAAACTTTCAGTGTAGACAAAAACTTCTTTGCTCCTTATCAGGAGATCACTCAACAAATTTTAAAAGTTTACAATAAGGTCCCTACTTCAGAAATCTGGAATGAAGAAGGTCTTCACACCACTTTGCGTCAGATTGAAGTTTACTACGACATGGGATTTATTCCCTCCTCAAAAACCGTAAAAGAATTATACAACTGTGTTTTAGAAGTCATTGATCATTTGGAAATAATGGCTGAAACTGGTCGTAAATGCATGTTTGGTCAACAGCCCAAACCAGATGCAGCAGAATACAGATTGTATGTCAATGAAATAGTCCTGGGGGACAATACCTTTATGGCCGAAATCGGTGATAACAAAATCACTTATCTCAATCACAGTGTCATCTATTTTGTAGGGTCAAAAGACAAAAAGTTTAACGAATCCATGTTCAAGAATCTTGATAACCTGATGAAAAAGTCAACCTTGATCAGCGGAACTAGTGAAAAAGACCGAAAACAATTTTTCAATAAACTTCGAAAGAAAGTACACTCAAAAATTGCGCTTTTAGAAGATTTGTAACCGATCAAAGAGAATAGTAAGTTGTGTATCTGAACTCATTTGTTCTATCTTTCTTACATGAAATCTCAGTACCTGATCCTATTTATCCTTGGAAGTATTTATTTCACCTTAAGCTGTACTTCCAAACCTCAAAAAACGGAGCAACCCATTTCAGAAGTAAGCTCAATTGTAGAATTTACTGACTCTGAACCGCCAGTAAAGGAATCTGGAATGGTTTGGATTCCTGGAGGGAAATTTCAAATGGGGTCAAATGATCCCGAAGCCTATGACTATGAAAAGCCTGCGGTTGAGGTTCAAGTAAAAGGGTTTTGGATGGATGTTAATGAAATCACTAACGCTGATTTTGAGCGATTTGTCAAAGCTACAGGATACATTACATTGGCAGAGAGGCCTGTGGATTGGGAAGAATTAAAAAAGCAATTGCCTCCAAATACCCCCAAACCTGACGATTCTTTGCTTTTACCCGGTTCTTTGGTCTTTTCTCCCCCATCCTATCAAGTTCCGACAGAGGATATCAATCTGTGGTGGAAATGGGTTACAGGCGCAAATTGGCGACATCCTGAAGGACCAGACTCAAATTTAAGTGGCAGAGAAAATCACCCAGTAGTTCACATTGCATACGATGATGCCTTGGCCTTTGCTGAATGGGTGGGCAAAAGGCTTCCCACTGAATTTGAATGGGAATTTGCTGCACGAGGCGGCGTGAATGGGAGAAGATTCGCATGGGGAGATGAATTAACTCCAGACGGAATTCACCTTGCCAACACATTTCAGGGAACTTTTCCTCATAAAAATTTAGGAGAAGATGGATTTGAAGGAACTTCCCCGGTTGGTTCTTTTGCTCCCAATCCTTTTGGTCTTTATGATATGATAGGAAATGTTTGGGAATTAACTTCCGATTGGTATGACGCACTTAAATATGCACGTATTGCAGGTAAAGCTCCAAAACTGGATGCGGGAATGAACCCATGCTACAATCCTAACAACCCATTTGCCCAAGAACGGGTAATCAAAGGAGGTTCATTTCTTTGTGCAGCAAATTACTGCGTAAACTACCGACCTTCGGCTCGTCAAGGACAGGCATTTGACTCGGGCACCTCAAATGTTGGGTTTAGATTGGTAAAAGATCCTATATCAGAATAGGTAAAGAGGATATGCAAAGATTTTTCTGGTTAGCAGTATTAGTGATCACCTTCTTGACAATGGACTCTTTTGCTCAATTGTCTCCTGGTTTTTCTGCAAAAGAATATGCCGACTTTTTAGGGATTACAGCTGCTCCAGTTCAAGACACGGCATTTACAAACGGGATTCCAAAGAATCCAAGTCTGGTTAAAATTTATGAATCCCCCATCGTAGGCTTAGAAAACAAATGGTATCTGTGGGTAGATCAAGAGAAAAAAAAGGCTTGGTTGAATATAAGAGGTACTGCTAACACTCCCACTTCTTGGCTTGCAAACTTCTATGCCGCCATGATTCCTGCGAAAGGAACGCTTCAAATCAGAGATGATTATCGATTCGACTATACCTTAAGCCCAGATCCTAAAGCCGCAGTCCATGTTGGTTGGACCTTGGCAACCGGTGCATTAGCAGAAACCTTGATCCCGAAAATGGATTCACTTTACGGATCAGGTTATCGCGACTTTATCATTTCAGGCCATAGTCAAGGTGGTGCTATCGCCTACTTAATGACCGCATATATTAATTATTTAAAGTCTCAAGGTCGTTGGACTGACCCCATCCGAATAAAAACTTATTGTAGTGCTGCCCCCAAGCCAGGAAATTTATTTTTTGCCTACCATTACGAATTCCTAACCCAAGGCGGATGGGCTTTTAACGTTGTCAATGCAGCAGATTGGGTACCTGAAGTCCCGTTTTCAATTCAAACGATTCAAGATTTTAATTCCACCAATCCATTTACAGATGCTTCGGAATTCATTAAAAAACAGAAGTTTCCTCAGCGTTTGATTTTTAAAAAGGTTTACAATCGACTAAATAAACCGACTCGGAATGCCCAGCGGAATTTTGAAAAGTATTTGGGCTTTTATGCTGGAAAGCAAGTAAAAAAGACCTTACCTAGTTACCAATCCCCCATTTACAGCCCAAGTAATCACTTTACCAGAGCCGGTAACTTTATCGTATTGCAGCCTAATATCGAATATTGGAAACGATATCCTGAGGAAAAAGAAAAGGTCTTCAAACACCATGGTTTGAGACCTTATTATTTCCTACTTAAAGCCCAATTTGAGGAAGACCTTAAATAATTCCCTTTTCGGGATGCTTACCAGTTACAGTACGGCCAAAAGCTTTCATTTCTTCAATTTGTCCATCCATATCCCCATTCGGATAAATTACTGGACCAATTCCTGCCTCTTTTTTCTTGTAGTCCAAATACCCAATCACCACAGGAACGTTTGCTCCAAGAGCTGTATGATAAAATCCTGATTTCCATTTTTTTACAGCACTTCTTGTTCCCTCTGGAGTCACCATTACCACCAACTCATCTGCCTCAGCCAACATCTGAGTCATGGCTTCGGTATAAGTTTGTTTTCTACCTCCGGGAATCCTCTTCCTATCGATAGGAATTGCTCCAAGACCTGATAACAACCATCCTAAAGGACCAATCATTACTTCTTTTTTGATCGTAAACCTAACCGGAATATCCATTAAATAGAATGCCGCACGGGCGTATAAAATATCCCAATTGGAAGTATGTGGGATCGCAATTAAAACTGCCTTCTTCAGTCCTTTTGGCCAGTTGGCATTGAGACTCCACCCTGAAATCCAGAAAATAAATCTGGAAAATAATTTCATCATAGTTTTATGTATTCTTGTTTAAAGCAGAATTGCCCAAACTTCTTAAACTTGGGTTTTCCTCTATTATTTTCATCGCTTGTTCATATCCAGCCTGAAAAAGATCTGGTGCTTTTTTAATATCAAACACCCCATATTTTCCTAGTCCTGGTGATTCAATAAAGTAATCACACTTCGATTTTCTGGAGTATACATTAAAGTTCATAGTCATGATCACTGATCGTTCGATCAGATTTTTCATGTTGCGTATATTACTTTCCTCCGGGAGATGATTGCAATTTACACCAATCAATACCTCACAAATTCCTTCCAGTGGCTCAACAGGGAGATTATTTAAAACTCCACCATCTACCAAATATTTATTTCCAATTTGGATCGGCTCAAACATTCCAGGAATGCAGGCCGAAGCCATAATAGGACGAATCAATTCCCCCTCATCGAAATAGACAACTTTTCCTTTTTTAATATCAGTGGCAGCTACAGCAAGAGGAATCTTAAGTTTAGAAAAATCATCATGTTTTAGGTATTGCTTAAACAAATCTCCTACTGATTCCAATTTTAAAATCCCTTTCCAAGAGATAGCTGGTCGAAGAAATTTGAAATAATTGGTATCAAGAATAATCCTGAGAATTTCCTCGGGAGAATATCCTTGACAATACATTGAGCCAGCAATTGCTCCTGCGGAACTTCCAGAAACTTTTGTCAGAATGATTCCAACCTCATCTAAAGCTTTCAATACTCCCAAATGAGAAATCCCACGGACTCCACCACCTGAAAGGGCCAAACCAATTTTAGGATTATAATTCATCTAAACGGAAGGTTTGATCCAATCGAACTCCCTTTTCTGTCATTTTCACGGTACAGCATTCATTGACTGGGTCATGCTCAAGGAAGAGGACATATTTTTCGCGGGCTGCCTCTTCAAGAAACGCCTGTTTTTCACGCATTGTGATCAAAGGACGGGTATCGTATCCCATCACATAGGGAAGCGGAATATGTCCAACAGACGGGAGCAAATCAGCCATAAATACCACCGTGTGCCCTTTATACTGAATTTTAGGCAACATCTGTTTATCTGTGTGCCCATCTGCCGTCAGGATATCAAATCCCTCAAAAAGTGATTTCTGATCCAAATCAATAAACTTGACTACGCCATGGTCCTGCATGGGTATGATGTTTTCCTCCAAAAAAGAGGCTTTCTCTCTTGGATTCGGTTGAGTGGCCCAATGCCAATGATCCTGATTTGACCAATAGGTAGCTCGAGGAAATGTCAATTCATATTGCCCATGAGAACCATATTTAATTCCTCCCCCACAATGATCAAAATGCAAATGAGTCAAAAACATATCCGTAACATCAGTCGGATGGACACCCAAATTTTTCAAAGATCCTGCTAAAGAGTCATCTCCATGGAGGTAATAATGGGAGAAAAACTTTGCGTCCTGCTTATCCCCAATTCCATTGTCAATAAGTACCACACGGTTACCATCTACTGCTAAAAGGCTCCTCATTGCCCAGGAACAAAGGTTGTTTTCATCTGAGGGATTAGTTCGTGACCAAAGAGATTTAGGAACGACTCCAAACATCGCCCCTCCATCAAGCTTGAAAAATCCAGTATTTACGGTAAATAATTGCATAAGATGATTTGGATTTAAAAACAAAAAGCAACCTAATCCAAGGAGAAGATTGCTTTTCGAAAGTTTATTTTAAGGTCAATTGCTGAGCACAACTTATTCCACAACTACCCCCATCGCACAGAATTTATCAATACGCTGCTCGATTCGCTTCTCCACTTTTAATTTATCCAATTCTTTCAAAGATTGGAGGATGACTTCTTTAATGGTTTTTGCCATTCCTTTCAAGTCTTTATGAGCTCCACCAAGTGGCTCTGGAATAATATCATCGACTAGACCATTGGATTTCATATCCTTAGCAGTCAATTTTAAAGCTTCTGCTGCTTGTTCTTTGTAGTCCCAAGACCTCCAAAGAATGGAAGAACAGGACTCTGGAGAAATGACCGAATACCAGGTATTCTCCAACATGAAGACTTTATCTCCGATAGCAATACCTAGTGCTCCACCTGATGCACCTTCACCAATGATGATACAGATGACAGGCACTTTGAGCATAAACATTTCTTTCAAGTTTCTGGCAATGGCCTCACCTTGACCTCGCTCCTCTGCCTCCAAGCCTGGAAATGCTCCTGGAGTATCAATCAAAGTAACAATCGGCTTTCCAAATTTTTCCGCCATTTTCATCAATCGAAGTGCCTTGCGGTACCCCTCAGGATTTGCCATCCCGAAGTTTCGTTCTTGTCTTTGTTTTGTATTTCTACCTTTTTGCTGACCGATAAACATGACTGTTCTACCATCAATATCACCTAGTCCTCCGACCATGGCTTTATCGTCTTTTACAGTCCTATCTCCATGTAACTCAATGAAATCATTGGTGATCTCATAGATGTAATCCAAAGCATAGGGTCGATCTGCGTGTCTAGATAGCTGCACGCGCTGCCACCTAGTCAAATTTTCAAATGTTTCTTTTTTCAAGGCTAGGATTTTTTCTTCCAGAGAGGCTATATCAGCACTTAAATCAATATTTCGGCCTAGGGCCAAATCTTTCATCTCTTGAAGCTTTTGCTCTAAATCAGCAATGGGTTTTTCAAATTCTAATACCATTTTATTGGTTTTTGAGAAAGGCAAAGATAAGGATATCTATTTATCGGAAACAAAACCGAAGGTGTAAATCCACAGACTAGTTCTACCAAAAGTTGGATTAAAAAGGATCGTAATGGATGATTTATTTATTCTAAAAATGTCAATCAAAATATTCCAAAAAGTTTAATTGGAAAGGTATAGAATTCATGAGATCAAGTTTTCATCTTCTCCAAAATTAATTGGTGTAAAACAAAAAAGCCTCAGATTTCTCTGAGGCTTTAAGCGGAATGGACGGGACTCGAACCCGCGACCTCCTGCGTGACAGGCAGGCATTCTAACCAGCTGAACTACCACTCCAATGGCTTTATTATAAATTTTATGATGCGGAATGGACGGGACTCGAACCCGCGACCTCCTGCGTGACAGGCAGGCATTCTAACCAGCTGAACTACCACTCCGTACTACTTCTCTTTTGAAGTGGTGCAAAGGTAAAAAAAGGAAATCGAAGAGCAAGAGTATGATTTGATTTTTTTAAACACCAGGAATTATCTCTTTCAAATTCAAAGAAATAATTTTCTAAATCTATAATTCAAATCGCATTCTGATCTATCAAAACATGCGCATTTGGATGCAACCATAAAAGTGAAGCCGGGAATTGAGTTGAAATTTCCTTTTTCTGAAGTCGAGCAAAAGCTTCCTTTTTTCCAGACCCAGCAATAAACAATAGAATCATTTTTGATTTCAAAATTTCACCAACACCCATGGTCATTCCAAAAGTTGGAGGCTGTTTTAAGGTTTTTAACATCCCGTTATTCAAAGTAGATTCAGCCAATTGACAAACATGGAAATCCGAATTCAATACCTCTCCAGGTTCATTTAGCGCAATATGCCCATTTACTCCTATTCCCAAAATGCAAATATCTATTGGACCTTGACTCTGAATCTGAGATCGCATCGCTTGACAATCTTCTTCAGGAGTATCAGTAAATGGATCAATTGTCCAATAGCACTCATTTGAAATAGCCAGTGGCTGAATGAATTTAGTTTGAACATCCAATTCTGAGGTGAAGGTGGAGCCTTTTTCCAAACCTCCCCATTCATCCAATTTGACAATCCGCAGAGTTTCGCAAAATTCAGGTTGGGACTTTTTATGTTCGCTCATTAAATGATACAAACCTGATGGAGAACCACCACTCGCAACGCAGAAAAAGAGGTTTGGATTACTTTCAATAGCTTTTCTGACGATTTCAAAACCCATTTCGCTCATGGATTGAAAATCTTGGCAATAGTGGAAATTCATATTATTTGTGTAGAACTGTCTGTTAATTTAAATTTTGTACAAGTATACAAATTGCAAATTGTCACGAATAAAGCTCTTCACATTTAAACTTTTGAAGATTCTACTTGATAGAATAACCAAATTATTTTTGCTTAAAAAGACCGAATCTTAAAGATTATTCTAAAAATATCAGGACTACTATTGCATTCCGAAATTTTTCACCATACTTTTGCATCGTCAAAAATGACGTAGCATTTTTTCGAGCCGTGAATCCTTACTGTCGCTTGTCTGGGATTTAGGAAACATGGCAAGAAAAAGTAAGGACAACATTCATGGAAAAAACAATCAAATTCTCAGACCTGGGGATTTCGGAAGAAATCTTGCAGGCAGTGGAAGAAATGGGTTATACCCAACCTTCCCCAATCCAAGCTCAAGCCATTCCATTTGTACTCGAAGGACGTGATGTCATCGGTCAAGCTCAAACTGGAACCGGAAAAACCGCAGCTTTCGCTATTCCGATCATCGATTTAGTAGATCCGGAATTCAACAAACCACAGGCTATCATCCTATGTCCTACCCGTGAACTTGCTGTTCAGGTAGAAGGTGAAATTCAAAAGCTTGCTAAATACCACCGAAAAATCAGCTCTGTAGCTATTTATGGTGGTGAATCTATCGACAAACAAATCAGAGTCCTTAAAAAAGGTGTTCAAATTGTAGTAGGAACACCAGGCCGAATTCAAGATCACATGGATCGTGGTACTCTAAAGCTTGAGGACGCTGGAATCATCGTTCTTGACGAGGCTGACGAAATGCTAGACATGGGCTTCAGAGATGACATTGAAGCAATCCTTCAAGAAATGCCTGAAGAAAGACAAACCGTATTTTTCTCTGCTACCATGGCCAAGCCGATTATGGATTTGACCAGAAAGTATCAAACTGATCCGGAAATCATCAAAGTAGCTAAAAATGAACTGACCGTTTCCAAAATCGAGCAGGTTTACTATGAAGTAAAACCTTCTTTGAAAATGGAATTGATGGTCAGATTGATGAACATTAATAACTATGCCTTGAGTGTGGTATTCTGTAATACCAAACGAATGACCGACGAAGTTACCGAAGCATTAGGAACAAGAGGCATTCTTGCTGAAGCCTTGCATGGTGATTTATCCCAAGCTCAGAGAGATAAAGTAATGGGTAAATTCCGTAAAGGTATTTGCACCGTATTGGTGGCAACTGACGTTGCTGCAAGAGGAATTGACGTAGATAATGTAGAAGCGGTGTTCAACTTCGACATTCCTTTGGACGAAGAATATTACGTACACAGAATCGGAAGAACCGGTCGTGCTGGAAAGTCAGGAACTGCAATCACATTTATCACAGGAAGAAGAGAATTCATGAAACTTCGTGATTTAGAGCGATATACAAAAGCTACAATCACCAAAATGACCCCTCCTTCCGTAGCTGAATTGGTTGAACTTAAGAAAGCCCAATTGGTAAAAGATGTTTACCGAGTTCTTAGCAAGGAAGAAGACAATCAAATCTTTGAATCGACTATTGCTCAAATGATTTCAGAAGGACTTTCTTCAGAGCAGATTGCTTTAGGTTTGATGAAAATGGTGATGGGAGATGCTGTGAAAGAACTTAAAGATCAGGATTTCGGAATTGAAACCGCTTATGGTGATCGTCGCAGAGATGATCGAAGAGAAGGTGGCCGAGAAGGAAGATTTAGTGATCGCAGAGAAGGCGGAAGAGACCGGTTTGGAAGAGGTGAACGAGGTGGTGACCGATTTGAAAGAGGACCAAGAAGTGGCGGAGACCGATTTGAAAAAGGAAGCAGATTTTCAGACCGAAAAGAAGGTGGAAGATTCGGAAGCGGACCTGAGCGAACAAGAGATGCCAACATGGCTCGTCTTTTCTTGAACCTTGGTAAAAAAGACAGAATTCGACCAAATGATATTGTGGGTGCTATTGCCGGTGAAACAGGTGTTCCTGGTAAAAGCATTGGAGGAATTGACATTTTTGATAATTTCTCATTCGTAGATGTTCCTCAAAAAGACGCAGAACATGTAATCCGTGTAATGAAAAACAATACCATTAAAGGTAAAACCGTCAACATGGAAATCTCTAAAGGTTAATTTGGTTATAGGTTAATTTGGTTTAAAGGCACAATTCTTCAGGGATTGTGCTTTTTTTGTGTCCTAATCAGTCGATAGTTATGCAGCTTTTTTTTCAGGAAAATATTTCAGAACCAATTTCAAGTTTAAGCGAAGAAGAGTCTAAGCACCTTATTAGAGTTCTCAGGAAAAAACAAGGTGACTCCATTCAGCTGACCGATGGGCAAGGGACGATTTATGAAACTGTCATTCTTGATGCTAATCCGAAGCGAGCAACTCTTAAAATCCTCTCCAAAAAACAAGCACTTCAGGATCCATTTTACATCCATTTGGCAATTGCACCAACCAAAAGTCCAGACCGAATGGAATGGATGGTAGAGAAAATCACAGAAATAGGATTTCATGAATTAACACTTATAGAAACCAATAATTCTGAGCGAAGCTTCCTAAAAACTGATCGCTTGATCAAAAAAATCATTTCTGCCTGCAAGCAAAGTCTAAAATTTCATCGGCCCAAAGTCAATGAAACCAGAAAGTTAAACGATTTAATCAAAGACAAGGAATTTACTGATTTTCAGAAGTTTATAGCATATGTAGATGAAAACCACACCAATCATCTTTTTGACCTTGCCACTCCAAAGTCAAACTATTTGGTGCTAATCGGACCTGAAGGAGATTTTGATTCTACTGAGATCAAGTTTGCCATAGAAGCTAATTTCTCTCCCGTTTCTTTGGGGAATAGCCGACTAAGAACAGAAACCGCAGGACTTGCAGCCGTTCAAATGCTTCAGGTTTTAAACAGATAAAGGCTTTTCACGGAAATACACTTAAAGTTTCACTTGAATCAAGGAGATAAATTCCTATTTTAGATGACCTGTTTTTAATGCTGGGCTTTTTTATAAATCCCCATTTCTCTAAGCGTAAATTCTGATTGCTGTGCCGTACAAAGAGCGAGAAATAGAAAAGAAGTATCATTCCATCGGTGAAGTGGCCGATATGTTTAAGGTGGCTCCTTCATTGATTAGATATTGGGAGGGTGAATTTGATATTATTCGACCCAAAAAAGACAAAAAAGGCAACCGGAGATATACCAAGGATGACATTCAAAAAATCCGGTATGTATACCACTTAGTCAAAGAAAAAGGCTACACACTTCAAGGTGCTCAAGAGGTCATCGCCTCAGGAAGACATCAAGGATTTGACAAAGTCGCAGCTGTTCAAAAACTTCAGGAAATCAAAGACTTTTTAATCAATCTGAAGAATGAACTCCAAACCCGACCTAAATCCTGAGGCATTTCGCTACCTACTTGCATTGGGCCTCGCCCCAAAAGTAGGACCTTCTCTTTTTAAAGCCATTGTTGCTTACAGTGGATCTGCAGAAGCTTTTTTTAATTTGAATAAAGCTAAAGCTTCAAAAATTCCTCGGGTAGGCGAAAAAATTCTTGAGATTCAAAGTCAAAGAGACAGTCTCCTCAAACAGGCCGATCTGTTAATCGAATTTTGTGAAAAGGACAACATCCAAATTCATTATTACTCTAGGCCATCTTTTCCAGAACGTTTAAAAGTGCTCAATGACGGGCCAGTGATTCTTTTTTCCAAAGGGAATGGAAATATGGCAATGGAAAGGAGTATTGGAATTGTTGGGACAAGAAGTGCGACTACCTACGGAAAGACGATCACTCGAAAAATTATTGAAGATCTTGTCCCCTACCAACCCACCATCATCTCAGGCCTAGCCTACGGAATTGATATTGAAGCCCATCGGGCAGCGCTTCAATGCGGACTACCTACTTTGGCAATCATGGGATCCCCTATCACCACGATTTATCCGGCAGCGCACAAAAATACAGCTCTCCAACTTCAGGAAAGTGGCCTCTTGGTATCAGAATATTCTCCCTATGGAAAGATGATGCCGGGAAACTTTCCTGCCCGAAACCGAATCATTGCTGGACTTTCTGATGCTTTGATCGTGGTGGAAGCGGCTGAAAAAGGTGGCGCATTAATCACAGCCGAGATTGCCTATAGTTATGATAAGGAAGTTTTTGCCGTTCCGGGAAATTTACAATCCACATTTTCTGAGGGTTGTAATCAACTGATCAAAAAGATGAAAGCTTCGATCTATACCGGACCTAACGATATTGCAGAGGCACTTTTTTGGACTAAGCCAGGAGAAGAAAAGATTAAAAAACCAAATCTCGATCTATCAGGAAGAGATGAGGAAGAGAAATCCATCTTAATTCACTTGCAAGAGAAAGGTGAATCCGAAATTGACTTGATTTCTTATGCGACAGACATTCCTTTAGGTATTTTATCTTCCAAATTACTCTCTTTAGAATTTGAAGGAATTGTCAAATCACTTCCTGGGAAAAAGTTTAAGTTGATTATTTGATCAATTGCCCTTTAGTCTTCGAATCACCTTAGGGTAATACCAAAGGTAAAATCCACTGATTGCCAAAAAGATTAAGCCTAATGACACCAAAGTAGAATAGGTAAGCTTTGCCCCTTCATCACCAGTGGTATAATAATCGACAATACTTCCATCGTGAACTTTCTCAATCCAGTCCGAATGTCGAGTTCCTACGGATAAAACTTCTCCTGAATATCCATCTACCTGGACTTCGGAAAAATGAGTCTTAAAAGTCACTTTAGCGGTTCCTTTATCTGGGCGAATATCAATTCGGTCTACTTCTGGATCTCTACCCAACTTCCGCATTTCATCCTCTCCAATTCTTACCATTTCCGAAGGCGAAATCCATGACCCATTCTCAACTTTGGTTTTAATGGTCGGTGGTAATAATTCAACCTTCTTTTTCCAAGCCAATAAAATGGAGGTAATCCCGATCAAAAGAAAAAATAAAATCAGCGGAATCCCCATCCATTTGTGAAATGTTCGAAACCATCGAATGGCTTTTACTTTGGATTGAATGGGTGGATTTGACATCAATTATAAATTAAATACAAAGTTTGCAAGCTTCAATGATTCAGCTAGTTCTGCCCGATTCAATTCTAAAATATATCCCTGATTTTCCAATGATTCAATCATCACCTCAGTAGCCATATTTCCTACCAATTCATCTTTAGCCATCGGACACCCTCCAAAGCCTTTCAAGGCTCCATCAAATCGTAAACAACCTCCTCGAAGCGCTGCTTCAACTTTCTCAGGAATTGAATTCGGTCTGCTATGTAGGTGAGCCCCAAACTCAATGGAAGGAAAAGCTTGAGTTTGAATAGCAAAAAGGGATTTTATCAATTCAGGTGTAGCTACTCCAATTGTGTCCGATAAAGAAACTGTTTCGATTTGAAGTTGGGCAAGCTTCTCTACAAATTCAGCAACCAATTCCGGAGAATAAGGATCGCCGTAAGGATTGCCAAAACCCATGCTTAAATAGACTACCTGCTTTTTCCCTTTGGATTCGCAAAGGTTTTGAATCGATTCTACCGTTTTTAGTGCCTCTGCAATGCTTGCATTCGTGTTTCTCTTTTGAAATGTCTCTGAGATTGAAAGCGGAAAACCCAAAAAATCGATCTCTTCAAAATGTAAGGCATCTTCAGCGCCTCTAACATTGGCCACTATTGCCAACAATTTGGATTTTGCGTGATGCAAATCCAACATTTCCAAAACCTCAGCTGTATCTCGCATCTGAGGAATCGCTTTTGGACTTACAAAACTTCCAAAATCTATAGTATGGAACCCCACTTCGAGCAATTGATTGATATAAGCCGCTTTAATTGCAGTATCAATAAAACCAGAAATTCCCTGCATGGCATCGCGTGGACATTCGATCAGTTTAATCATGATCAAAATTAAAAAATAGGCAGAGGGAAAATTAAAAAAGATGGTTAATCGGTTAATTTAAATCTAATTGGCATCCTCATCCGAGTTTTTTGGACTTCCCCATCTATCTTCAATGGATTCCATAATCCAGTGTAAAGTTTAACCACTCGAAGAGCTTCCTGATTTAATAAAAAGTGATTTTCTTCCGGATTGGTTAACTCAATATCTTCCATTTGCCCATCTTTAGTGACAATGAAACTCACAAATACCGTCCCTTCGTATCCCATTCTTTGCGCAGATGGAGGATATCTAAGGTTTTGACCTAAAAAAATATTCCAAGCTTCTAATCCCCCAACAGGAAGAGCTGATTCAATGATTGGTTTTTTTCTTTTTTTTCCCGTTTCAAAAAAGTACTTCTCAGAAACTATAGCATCCCCCTTTTTTTCAATAATCGATTCAAGATTCCCATTCGGAAAAAAGCGAGAAATGGTTGATCTATCCTTGGTTAAATCTGAAATAGTTTTCTCTTGAAGAATTCCCTCTTCGGTGAACCAAAATTCTATGGAAGAAATTGGATTTGAATCAGATCCCAATTCCTCCACTTTTTGATAAACAAGTTGCTCGGATGTCGTGATTATTTCAGTTTTTCTTTCTTTTCCTTGAGTTTCAATTATCCTCTTAAAGAAAGGAGCATATTTAGACGTGTCTTGAATAGGGATTTTAAACTTATTCAAATACGCTATCTCCTGGCCTTTGGTGGTAAAGCTGAAGAGCATAACTAACAAGTAGATAACACCTATCTTTTTCAAGCCCATGTTTGACTTAAAAAACTGCCTTGGCAATTTGATAGGTTGCATCAGCCTTACTCATGGTATAGAAGTGCAAACTTGGCGCATCAGCTTGGATAAGCTCTTTGCATTGCTCGATTGCCCAGGCAATTCCCACTTCCTTCACCTCAGAATTCGTTTTGCACTTTTCCAATTCATCAGTCAAAGCATCTGGAAGATCAAGGAAAAACGTGCGAGGGAGCATGGTAATCTGACCCAGGGTTGTAATCGGCTTAATTCCCGGAATTATAGGTACAGTGATACCTGCTTCTCTTACTTTTTTGACGTAGTCAAAATACTTTTGATTGTCAAAAAACATTTGAGTAACAATGTATTCTGCCCCGCGATCCACCTTTTCTTTCAAATATTTCAAATCAAACTTGAGACTTGGGGCTTCGAAATGCTTCTCCGGATATCCAGCCACCCCTACACAGAAATCAGTATGAAAACTGTTCTCTGTTTCCTCATGAAGGTATTTACCTTGATTCATTCGAACAATCTGATCCACCAACTCCGAAGCGAAACTATGCCCTTCTGGTTCGGCAGTAAATCGCTCTGCTTTAGGAGCATCACCTCTCAATGCCAAAACATTGTCAACTCCTATAAAATTGAGATCAATCAGAACATTTTCAGTTTCTTCCTTGGTAAATCCCCCACAAAGCACATGAGGAACTGCATCCACATGAAATCGATTCATGATAGCTGCGCAAATCCCAACTGTTCCTGGGCGTTTTTTGGTACTTACCTTTTCCAATAATCCATTTGGATGCTTTTTGTAGATGTATTCTTCCCTGTGATAGGTCACATCGACAAATGGCGGCTTGAATTCCATCAAGGGCGAAATCCCTTCCAACAAGTCTTTCAAGCTCTGTCCCTTCAGCGGAGGCAAAATCTCAAAAGAAAAAAGTGTGGATTTAGCGTTTTGGAGATGTTCAGTGATTTTCATGGATTTTCAATTTACTATTCAGTCTTATTATTGAAGAAAATAAAATCAGTAAACTTGACTGAATAGCACAGTTTTATAAGGTTTGATTTGCAAGGGTTTTACTTGGTGTGTATGCCAAATTAGGAGATAACAGACGCTCTGCAAGTTCCATTGAAATTCCTTTTCTCATGGCGTAGCTAGCGACTTGATCCTCAGCTATTTTTCCAAGTCCAAAATACTTCGATTCTGGGTGACCAAAATAGAAACCTGAAACCGAGCTTGTTGGATACATCGCATAGCTTGAGGTCAAGGTGATACCAACAGTTTGCTCCAAATCCAGCAATTTGGCGATGGTTTCTTTCTCGGAATGTTCTGGACAAGCTGGATATCCTGGAGCTGGACGGATCCCAAGATATTCTTCACGGATAAGTGACTCATTATCCATTTTCTCCTCGACAGCATATCCCCAATATTCTTTTCGAACAAGTTCATGGACATACTCGGCTGCAGCTTCGGCTAATCGGTCAGCTAAAGCCTTGAATAAAATATCGTTGTAATCATCTCCAGCTGCCTGAAATTCAGCCAACTTAGTTTCCATCCCCAAGCCTGCAGTTACTGCAAAGCATCCGATATAATCTGTTTTTTCAGGATGTAGGTAATCTGCTAATGAACGATTGGGAACTCCTTTGCCTTTCTTTCCTTGTTGTCTTAGAAAATGGAATTGACCCAAGGTCACATTCTCATTGTTAGGTTCAAAAACTACGGCATCATCCCCTTTTCTTTGTACCGGCAACAGGCTAAACACAGCTTTTGCAGTCAACCATTTTTCTGCAATAAGTTGATCTAACATCACTTGCGCATCTGCAAAGAGACGCTTCGCTTCTTCTCCAACAACGGTATCTTCAAGAATTTTAGGAAATTTTCCTGCGAGCATCCAAGTGCTGAAAAAAGGAGTCCAATCGATGTAATTTCGAAGCACCGAAAGATCAAGCTCCTCGATTACGGTTCTACCCAAAGATTTTGGCACAACGGGTTCGTATTTGCTCCAATCTATTGCGACAGGATTGGCTTTGGCTTCTTCGTATGTGACCAATTGCTTCGCAGATTGTTTGGCCTCATGTTCTTCACGAAGCTGTCGGTAAGTTTCTTTGATCTGCCGATGGAATGACTCTTTGGTCTCCTCCGAAATCGCTTCACCTGCAATAGGAACAGACTTACTGGCGTCTGTGACATGTACAACCGTACCGGAATATACTGGGTCGATTTTTACGGCAGTATGAATTCGGGATGTGGTAGCTCCTCCGATCAGTAAGGGTATTTTCAAGCCTTGACGCTCCATTTCAGAAGCCACTGTAACCATCTCATCCAATGAAGGAGTAATCAGACCACTCAATCCAATAATATCTACTTTATGCTTGATCGCTTCATCAATGATGATTTTGGAATCTACCATTACACCAAGATCAATAATCTGATAGCTATTGCAAGCCAACACCACCCCTACGATATTCTTACCGATATCATGAACATCACCCTTGACAGTAGCCAAAAGTATTTTTTTCAAAGTAGAAGCTTCTCCTTCTCCTGGTAAAGGCATAAAGGGCTCAAGGTAAGCCACAGCCTTTTTCATCACACGAGCGGATTTGACTACCTGAGGCAAAAACATCTTACCTTCCCCAAAAAGATCTCCAACCACATTCATCCCATCCATCAATGGCCCTTCAATTACTTTCAAAGGATCATTCAGTTCTTGTCTGGCAGCTTCTGTATCCTCAATGATATAATCCAAAATACCTTTGACCAAGGCATGCTCGATTCGTTTTGAAACAGGATCTGATCTCCAAGCTTCATTGACTGCTTCTTTTTTTCCTGAAGATTTGACTGTATCCGCAAACTCCAATAATCGCTCGGTGGCATCATCTCGCCGATCAAAAAACACATCCTCCACTCGCTCTAATAGCTCTTTTGGAATGTCATCGTACACTTCCAACATGGAGGGATTGACAATCCCCATGTCCATACCGTGTTTGATCGCATGATAAAGAAAAGCTGCATGCATGGCCTCTCTTACCCGATCATTTCCTCTAAATGAAAAGGAAACATTACTTACCCCACCACTAACTTTTGCACCTGGAAGGTTTTCTTTGATCCATTTTGTTGCTAAAAAGAAATCCAATGCATTTTTCCGATGCTCCTCCATACCAGTTGCTACTGGAAATATGTTCGGATCAAAAATGATGTCTTGTGGATTGAATTTTACTCGATCGACGAGAATCCGATAGCTCCGCTCACAGATCTCTATTCTTCGAGCATAGGTATCCGCTTGGCCTTGTTCATCGAAGGCCATAACCACCACTGCTGCTCCAAATTTTTTAATGGTTTTAGCCTGCTGAATGAATTCCTCTTCCCCATTTTTCAAGGAAATAGAATTGACAATCCCCTTTCCCTGTACACACTTCAATCCCGCTAGAATAATGCTCCATTTGGAACTATCGATCATGATTGGAATTCGAGAAATCTCCGGTTCTGAGGCGATTAGATTTAGGAACTTGACCATAGCAAATTCGCCATCTAGCATCCCTTCGTCCATACAGACGTCCAAAACTTGTGCTCCTCCTCGTACCTGATCCAAAGCGATATCTAACGCTTCGTCGTATTGCCCATTTAAAATCAATCGTGCAAATTTTTTGGATCCGGTCACGTTCGTCCGCTCACCAATATTGACAAAATTGATATTGGGTGTAAAAATCAAAGGCTCTAGGCCTGAAAGTTTCATATACTGCTTAGACATCGCTTCCCTCCTCTTCCAATTCTTCTACAATCTTTCTCGGTTGAAATTCATCAGCCATTTTTGCTAAGGCACGGATATGATCTGGGGTTGTGCCGCAGCATCCACCAAGAATATTGAGCATTCCTTCTTTCAAAAAGTCCCGAACTTGATCTGCCATTTCATTGGCTCCTTGATCGTAAGCTCCAAATTCATTCGGTAATCCAGCATTTGGATATGCAGACACGTAAAATGGAGCATTTTGAGCCAAAACTTTCAGGTATGGGCGAAGTTCTTTAGCTCCAAGAGCACAATTTAAGCCGACTGAAAACAACGGAACATGAGAAACCGAGATTAAAAATGCTTCTGTGGTTTGCCCAGAAAGTGTCCGGCCAGAAGCATCGGTGATTGTCCCTGAAACCATGATCGGAATTCCTCCTTCCTGAGGATCTAAGGGAATATTTCGCTCCTCATACACTTCCTGAATTGCATAAAGGGCTGCTTTGGCATTGAGCGTATCGAAAATTGTCTCCACCAAAAGTAAATCAGCTCCTCCATCCAATAACCCTCTTACCTGCTCAGAATAGGCTTCTCCAAGCTGATCAAAGGTGATTGCTCGATATCCTGGGTCATTCACATCAGGAGAAATAGAAGCAGTACGATTGGTAGGCCCCATCGCTCCTGCCACAAATCTTGGTTTTGAAGGATTAGCGAGAGTAAATTCTTCTGCTACTTCTCGGGCAAGTTTTGCAGATTCAAAATTGATTTGATAAGCTAAGGATGAAAGTCCATAATCTTCCTGAGCAATACTGGTTCCCGAGAAGGTATTGGTTTCAATAATATCAGCACCTGCCTCTAAATATTCCCGATGAATTGCCTTGATGATTTCAGGTCTGCTTAAAGAAAGTAAATCATTATTTCCCTTAAGAGGCTTCGGGTGATTGGCTAGTGCAGGAGTTCTAAAATCTTCCTCATCAAGTTTGTACCGTTGAATCATGGTACCCATAGCTCCATCAAGGATTAGAATCCGATTTTGGACCGTTTGGAGGAGGATTTTGGTTCGGTTTTGCATGGTAATTAATTTTAATCAAAAAGCTGATCGAGCAAAACACGGAGAAAAGTACTGAGGTATTCTTTTCCGCTCATCTCTTTCCGGCTAATCCGGAACGGGAGTTAGCACCTTGTCGACAGGTTGCTAAGACGTCATAGGGCCCTTCCCTCGGTCTTTCTCGATAAGCCTTGGCAAAAGTAATAGCAAAATTTTAATTAAACACGTTCCAAATTGGGGATATGAGAAAAATCCAAGGATGATTTTGCGAATTAATTACCTAGGCTTAATTCCAACGCCAAAGGTTATAAATGAGGCAGATAAATAATCTGCCATCGACAATTCTCCTAGCCTATAATTCCCCAAAGCCAACTCATATCCACCGGATGCAGATAGTACCAAGTCAAAAATTTTCCTCGAAGTCATGGGGATTCCATATTCAATCTGAATCTCAGGCTTTGCCATTAAACCAGGCGTAGAAAGGTATCCATCAAAATATCGTTGTTCAAAAACTTCAGGGAAATTTGGTTTTTGATGGTTAAGAAGTGAATATCTGATATTCCCAAATCCAAAACCACCTAATGTACTGATGGACAAATTTTTATATTGAAAAAATCGAAGTCCTGCATTTGCATAAATCCGAACTGAATTTAGGCTATGGTTTTGGATGTTTGTGGCTTGTCCTTTTAGACTACCATTAAATACATCCACACCATATAATAAGCCATTCGTTTGTCCTAAAATCCGAAGTCCCCAATTGGATGGAGCTCCTGAAAATGGTTCTAATCCAAATTTCGCTAACTCACTATTTAAAGCAGTAGGCTTGGTAAAATGGACTCCTCGCATCAAATTAATACCAATGGAGGCGTCTTTGTAAGTAAAATTCCGATCCGGCAAAGTCAATCCAGCACCGACCCGAAAAAACGCTCCTGACTGAGCATTATTAAATAACATCCCATTGAGATTCCATTTCCCTTCTAAGGGGCTAAAGGAATACCCCATTTTAGCAAGAATCAAAAGGGACTCTGAGCGCCCAGGAAGGTCAAAATCGTAGCTAAGTTGAAATCCAATTTCAGTTAAAAAATCACCAAAAAATTGGGTTCCCTTCTGAATATCATTTTCTCTTAGGACAAAGCCCTGTTCAGGATTTGTCAAGAAATCTTCTAGATTTTGGACTTTTTCATTGGGGAGCATTTGAAAATTTAAGGATCCAACTCCCAATGACATGTAATGGATCAACTGAAACTTTCCTTCTTCAGTCAGTGCATAGCCCACATTAACCATGGCTCGAGATGCTCGGTAACTGATTTCAAAATCGTCTAGAGTACTGGTCTTACTTTGATTTTGGGAAAGCTCAAAACCTAAAATAAAGTCATTAATCCGGGACTGATAGCCAAGTCCATAACTCCGATACCGATTCCTGAGTGGTGATAATCCTCGATCAGAAAGTAACTTGTTAAACTCCCGTAATTCCGCCCCTGAAGACCCTATGTAGCCATACAACGAAGAACGTTCCGAAAACAAACGCTGTGCATTTGAGGGAAACGAAAAAACTGAAATAAAACCAATGAAAAGAAGAGTCCTACAAAAGGATGGCATAAGTAATTGGAATAGAATCAAACCGTCTTCGCTCTTTTCGCAAATTTGATGCTAAACCTCCTCTAAGAAGGTGATTCGGCATTTAAATACCGAACTATCTTTTCATAAAGGATATCAGGTGTGAAAGGCTTCGGGACGAAATCATTTATACCCACCTCATCTAGTTGTTCCTTTACTTCGTGAATTGAAGTCGCGGTCAATGCTAAAATGGGAATCTTTCTCTTTGAAATCTCCGAATGATTTCTGATCTCTTGAGCCACTTCAAACCCGTCAAGTTCTGGCATTTGTAAATCCAGAATAACCAGATTATAGTGGTTGATACCAAATAATTCCAAGGCTTCTCTACCATCGGATGCAATATCCAAATCCTTGGTATTCCATTTACTAAGAAACTTTCGAATCAATATCTGATTGACCATATTATCCTCTGCAACAAGGATTTTGGCATGCTCTAGACTCTTTGCTAAAAGTTGATTCTGCTCTTTTTGCTGTTTTTCAATTTGATCAATACATGCAAATGAAAGAGTGAACTCAAAAATACTCCCCCCTCCCTTTTTAGGTCTTAATTCTATTTCTCCACCATGGAGTTCCACCAATCGCTTTACAATGGCTAAACCTAATCCAGTTCCGCCATATTTTCTACTTGTGGAGGATGAGGCTTGGGTAAAGGCTTCAAAAATCGTTTTCCGCTTTGATTCGGGAATTCCTATTCCTGTATCCTCAAAAACAAATCGAATTTCCCGTTGATCCTTGGTCGCATATTCCTGAATAACAGAGATTTTGACATATCCTTTTTCAGTAAACTTTACAGCATTAGATATCAGATTATTGATGATTTGGCCGAGTCTTAGGGAATCGCCAATCAAGGAATCCGGAATAGAAGAATCTATTTCAGTGATCAATTGAATGTTCTTTTCATTCGCCTGAAAACTATGCGAATGAACGATTCGAGTGACCAAATTTTTAACATCAAAAGGAGATTTTTCCAATTCTACTTTTCCAGAATCGATTTTATTGAAATCCAAAATATCATTGATCAAGGCCATCAGATTCTCTGCTGAAAACTGCAAGGTCTTGAGGTTCTCAAGCTGATCTGGTCTTGGATTTTCTTCCATGAGGAAATGAGCCAAACCAATTACTGCATTCATTGGTGTCCGAATCTCGTGACTCATCACAGACAAAAATTGGCTTTTCACCTGAGAAGCCTGCTCTGCTTTTTCTTTTGCCAAAAGCAATTCTCGCTGTGCTTCTTTTAGCTTAGAAATGTCACGTGCTATTCCGGTATAAAATCGGTGAATTCCACTTTTATCTACCGTCAATCGACCATTGGAACTAAAAACTCGATATTCCCCGCTTTTGTGTCTTAATCTGAATTCTAAATATTGAGTATCACTAAGGAGATCTTGATTTTCCTCCAACATCCCTCTAAATACATCTAAATCGTCTGGATTGAGGTAGTCAAAAATACTCCTACCGATTACCTCTTCCGATTCGTAATCCAAAAACTGCTTGACATTAGGCGAAACATATTGCAATAAGAAAGTTTCTGTCAATGAAAATATGATCTCAGTCGAATCCTCAACCAATCTCCTGTATTTCTCTTCGGACCGAAGTAAATCCTGTTTGGCTTGATATTCCTCATGGATATCCCGGATGATACTTAGCGCATATTTTGCCTCACCATCTTGGATAATAGGTCTGATAATCCGGTAGTAAAATCGACCTTTATGAAAAAATTCTGTTTCAACCACTTCCCGTTCATTTAAAACACGGTCCAAGATTGGTGCAATTTCCTGAAGTGGTGTAAGCTGAATGTCTGCAAGCGATTTTCCTTGAAAATCTTCACGACTTAGTCCCCATTTGTCAAAGTTAGTCCCTTCGGCTACTATGTATTTTCTGGATCGGTCCATCAAAAACACATTGGTATCAGGAATATTAGCCGCTAAAACTCGATATAATTCATCCCGCTCTCTTTGAATAACCTCGAGATTTTTTCGGTCTGAAATATCTTGAAAGAGCCCTTCATGAAGAATTATCCGTCCATTTTCATCCCGAACATCAGTAGTTCGATCCTCTACCCAAACTTCTTCTCCGGATTTGGTTACTAATCGGTATTCACCTGAATAAGAGCGGATTCCATCTAATTCATTCGATCCTCTAATTATTTCTTGAATTCTTGCTCGGTCCTCTTTATGAATAAGACTTAGAATAGAAACTCTATTATCAATCAGGTCTTTAGCATCATAACCAAATCGGCTCACATTTTCAGAGATATAATCTATTTGAAAATTCTGAGATGGGTTAACTCTAAAAAGCACGACGGGACTATTCTCAACGATTAGTTTTGCTCGTTTCGCAATCTGCTCATTTCGATGCTTTTCTTCCAATCCATGAAAAATCATCGAATAGCCGATCGTTTCACCTCCTTCGGCAACTATTGCTTGAAAAATCAATTCAAAAGGCGCAAAAACTTGACTTTTGGCCTTCTGAACATGTCGCTCATTTCTCCAAATCTCTCCTAATTGAAGTTTGGATAAGATTTCTGAAAAAGACTCCCCAATTTCCCAATCAACCTTTAGAAAATCAGAAATAAGTTTTCCCGAAGGATTTTCTGATTCATTTGAAAAGGTTTCCTGAGCTTTTTCATTGTAATAAATAATTTCGAGCTGAGTATTGGTCACCAAGATTGGATCACCTACCTGAGCCAGAATCTGCGATTGAAGCTTTAAATAACTTTCGGCCGCTCGCTTATGGGTGATGTCTGTAAAAAATCCAAAAACTTCTATTCCCTCACTCAGAAATTCCTTTTTGCCTTCTATTTCATAGCTGATATACCTGACCTGACCCTCGGCATCCTGCATCGTAAACTCTCCAGAAGTCCTCGTAATCTCTCTTGATGCCCTTTTTAAATTGGTTATAAAATCAGTTCTACACGATTTGTCAATTCGATAAATTAAGCCTGAAAATTCCTGGACCATCGGTTGATCCCCGAGGCCAAACATTTTAGAAAGACCTGAAGAAAAGTAAAATCGATCTTTAAATGCGCTATACCTCCAGGAACCCGAACGTGAAAGAATTTCAGTATAGGTGAGTAAATCCTCATTTCGCTTCAGCTTTCTTGTAATTTGACTTCCCAAGAATGCACCCGCCAGAATATCTCCAAATTGACGAAATACCTGAAAATCCTTTTTTAAGTCAGAAGGATTAGCCTTTTCAAACTCAAACTGAATTACTCCAATCAAACGATTCGAAGAAATCATGGGGATGAGCAATAGCCCTTTTTCTTTTGCCTTGGAAGGATTTTCTGATTTTGAAAAAGTCGTATAGATAACCTTTCCTTCTTCCAACTGACTCCTTTTCTGATTGAACATGAAAAAATATTTGGAAGTCATTAGAATGGAATCGGCCTCATCTTTGCCTTCACCTGTCCATGAATTGAGAATTTCCAGGTGATTGATTTCTCTATTGAGGATAAGGATTTTAGCATGTCCAGCTTTCAAAAAATCCCCAATTAACTGTAGAGACTGTTCAAATTTTTCTTCCAGATCTATCAAATTTCCGTTGATGATTTCAGCAGAAACTTGATTGATCAGATTTTCAATTTCATACCGATCTTGAAGCAATTGACCAGTTAGAGCAAAATCTGTAATATCTCTTGAGCTGATCAATATCCCTTGGATGACTGGGTGATCTAAAAGATTTTTGGCAAAACTCTCCAGATAAAAACGGCTACCATCTAGCTTGTTTACCCAAAAATCAATCGGCACTTCATTCGGTGAATGCAATACATCCTCAAAGCTGCCTTTTACAATTTCAATGATCCCAGCCTGAATAAACTCCTTAAAATTTCTCCCTAAAAGTTGCCCAGTTTCTAATCCCAGAGTTTCTGTAACAGACTCACTTACAAACTTATAGTTTCCATCTTCATCAAAAACAGCGATCAAATCATGGGTATTCCTGAGAATACTGTACATATACATAAGTTCCTCAGTAAGAGCACCATCAGAGCTGTTTTCAAGCTCTTCGATCGCCTCCGATTTAGTACGGATTGGGGTACCCTTTGCAATCAAAAAATATCCAGAATAGCTCGATGGAACATTGATAAAGGTCCATTCAAATGCTTGTCTCCCTCCACTTTTATCAAATAAAGATTTTATTAATCGCTTTTTAGGAATCGCTCCTGTTTCAAAAAAGGTCTTTAACTCCTGAACGAGATCCTCTCGTTGAAAAAAGGCGATCCAATCATCTGAAATCGATTCAAACCCATTGGAGAAATAAGAATTAAAAAACAAAATCTCTTCTGAGTCCATCAGGAAAAGAGGTTCCTTAAACTCATTGAGAAAATCTGAAATATCGAATTGTGAAAATTGCGTCATGAATCTTGAAAAGCTCCTTCTCTACTAAGAAGCATTATTGACCTAATATTTAAAAACAATACCTTTTTCCAAAAACTTTGGGAGGATATTTTCGAAAAAGCTTCACTTTCAAATTTCCTTTCCTAACCTATTTCAAAAATCAACAAGTTTTGCCTTTACTCTCCTATCATCCACTTTCTGAAAAGAAATTTCAACTTTTAAGCCTTGAAAAATAACCAAAATCCTAACCTACGATAGGTTTTATTCGTCCCTCATCCAAATAAAACCACAAAATTTAAAAATATGATTCTTTCCACTACCAACAACCTTGAAGGTTATCAAATCGATCAATACCTCGGAATCGTCTCTGGGGAGACAATTATTGGAGCTAATGTGTTCAAAGACTTTTTTGCCAGCATCACTGATATTGTAGGTGGACGTTCTTCTGCTTATGAACAAGTACTTCGAGAAGCCAAAGCAACTGCCATGTCAGAAATGGAAATGCAAGCCAGACATTTCGGGGCTACTGCAGTAATTGGAATTGATTTGGATTATGAAACAATCCGTGATGGAATGCTTATGGTAACCGTAAGCGGGACTGCCGTGAGAACCTCCAAACTATAATTGAAAAAGTTGAGGCTACTTCCTATCCCTGTTGGGAATCCAAGGAGGTAGCCTCTTTAATTTTTTTCTCGATATCGCGAATTGAAACTCTTTTCAATACCTCATTTCCCAAAGCGCAAATAGGTCCACTTTTACATCGATCCATGCACTTGGTTAAAACAAGTTGAAATTTTCCACGATGGAGTTTAGCCTGTAAAAGGGACTTTATTTCTTTTTTGAGAAGTTTTGCCCCTAACTTTTTACAATCTTTTCCTTGGCAGAGGAACAGGAATTGTCTTTCAGACCCCATTATTTATCCGTAAATGCTCTGCATCAGTAATCCACAAAGATAGGCCCCATAGGTACCTAGTGCATATCCCAATACAGCTAATAAAACTCCAACTGGAGCCAAAGAAGCATCAAATGCTGAGGCAACTATGGGTGCAGAGGCTGCCCCTCCCACATTAGCTTGGGAACCCACAGCCACGTAAAAAAACGGAGCCTTTATCATCCAAGCGACAAAGCTCATAATCAAAATATGGAAGAACATCCAAAGGATTCCGATTAGAAAAAATATAGGATTATCCAATACCGCCCCAAGATCCATTTGCATCCCTATCGTGGCTACGAGGACATACAAAAGGACAGAACCCATTCTCGAAGCACCCGCACCTTCCAATTTCCGGGCTCTTGTAAATGACAACACTAAACCTGCCGTAGTTGCAATAACTACAATCCAGAAAAATTTGGAATTCAAGGAATACTGATCGAGCTCAGGAAAATTATCTCCAAACCAAGGCCCAAGGAAATCGGCTGCAAAATGAGAAAAGCCAGTAACTCCAAACCCTATACCAAGTATCAGCATGGTATCCTTCAGGGAGGGTATTTTCATAATGCCCTCCCGAAACTTGGCTATCCGGTCGCGTAGCTCATAAATTGCCCGAGTATCGGCTTTCAAAAGCTTATCCAATTTTTCAGGCTTTGCTGCCCAATAAAGCAAAAATGCCATCCAGAGATTTGCCACTAAGACGTCTACAGCAATCATTTGAGCAAATAATGAGGGACTTGCTCCAAAGACCTCCAACATAGCGGTTTGATTTGCACCACCACCAATCCAACTTCCGGAAATGGTAGCCAATCCTCTCCAAAGTTCATCAGGTCCGGTTCCTGAATAAATTTCAGGATGAATCCATCCTACTGTAAGCAAGGCTAACGGTCCACCCAAAACAATTCCTACCGTTCCTGCCAAAAACATGGTTAAGGCTTTGGGCCCTAATCTCAGAATACCTTTAAGATCAATACTAATTGTAAACAGCACCAAGGATGCCGGAAGCAAATACCTAGAAGCTACAGTGTAGAGACTTGATTCTTCTCCAGAAATCCATCCCAAGGAATTAAAAACAGCTGGAATAAAATAACACAATAAGACCGTGGGAACGTAAGTGTAGAATTTTACCCAAAACGGATGTCGACTTGAAGAGGTAGCAAATACAAATGCCAAAGTGGCCATCAATAGACCAAAAACAACAGCATCATTTTGAAATAAAGGGGTAGATTCTTCCATTTCGAGCAAAGTTTGCTTGCAACAATACCAAAAAAATCAGCAACCCCCTAATTCTAAAAATAGCCTTAAGATTGAATAATCTCAATCAATTCACTCAATATCATGGCCGTTGCGCCCCAGACTATTTCACCTTGGATATCAAAATAAGGCGTTTGTAATTTAAGGTTAATAACAGGTTCTAAAATCGTTTCTCTTTTAGTCTCAGGCTGAATAAGCTGATGAATATCGGTAGCAATCACTCGTTCGACTTCTTTTTGATCTGGAATCCAGTTGGGAGGATTAGTAGTAAATCCAATCACTGGGTGTACCAAAAAATTACTTGCAGGGATATATAAACTGGTTAATGAGC
The DNA here is from genome assembly GCF_001593605.1 of Algoriphagus sanaruensis. Taxonomy (GTDB): domain Bacteria; phylum Bacteroidota; class Bacteroidia; order Cytophagales; family Cyclobacteriaceae; genus Algoriphagus; species Algoriphagus sanaruensis. The sequence goes on from NZ_CP012836.1 coordinate 2,783,692, forward strand.
CTAAAATCTGAATTTCTTTTTGCGACACTCCAATTTCTTCTTCAGCTTCCCGCAAAGCTGTATGAAAAATATCTCGGTCAGACTCTTCCATTTTTCCTCCTGGAAATGCAACCTGTCCACTATGGACGCCTGGATAAGTGGGTCTCTTAATCAGTGGAAAAAAGGTGCGATTTTGATCAGGATACATCAATATCAAAACACTACTCGATCGACTTCCTACTTTGGGGCTTGAGGAAAATCTTCGCATATCCACTGGCTTTGGTGCCATGAGTAGATGTGCTTCATGGCCGGGAAGTTTCTCGTTGAGCTTTTTTTCAAGAATTGATCTGACTTTATCAAAATTCATTTTCCAACTGAACAGAAGTCAATCGCTTATTTAGATAAGAAACTGTCTCATAGCTCGGAGAAACTTTTTGGAGGCTAAATTGACTCATAGTGTGATCCTCCAAATCGATCAACCAGATCATTGGTCGAAAGCCTTCCTCCTCCTGAAAATAGCCGAGGACTAAAAATTCACTAGGAGACATCCACATGGCATCCTCAAACATCCCTGAGGGCCCCATAAACAAAAGTCTTTCTTTCATTCCATCCTTTCGGTACCAAACCACCTCAGAATCCGGATTTAAAAATGGTTTATCAAGTGATTCTTGAGCCTCCACCTTATAGGAATAAATGTCAATGGTTCCATTGCCTTCTGGTTGATTAAACTGGAATTGTTTTAATGGATCCCCATCTAAAATTGGATTTGATTCAGGCATCTCCATCGGATCAATTGAATCAGTCAACACCCAATTAAAATCATCTCCTGAAAACGCCCCCACTGAACTTTCCCAATGTTTTTTCCATGAGGCCTTTTGATCCAATCCCAAAGTTATTTTCTGCTTTAAAATTTCAATTTCTGCCTCATTGACATCAATTTCATTCACTTTTTCTTCGGAAGAAATATCTCCAGAATCACAGGATGACAAAATTATTAAAGCTCCAAAAAGCGCAATTACGGACGATCGAAGGTATTTCATAGTCACAAAACAAAGTCTTAAGCTAATAGATAAAATGCTATAAATACAACTGCTGAATAAAGAAAAGGAATTCAAAATTCGGCAATTCGCCGTTGAACTAACATTTAAGATGATTTTAAAGCCTTATCTTCTTGAATTAGTGATACTTGTTCCTGATGTATAGTAATACCTATTTGGCTGAAAAGAATTGATAGCATTCGAAAAAGGAAATGGTCCGAAAAACCAGGAAACGGTAAAATAAAAAAGGCCGGGCATCACCCGACCTTTTCCTGCTCTCAAACCTATTAAACCTATTGTAGATATTCAATTCATGAATACTGTCGAAAAGTAGAAAATGTTTTTATTCCCTCCAAACAATCGATTGCGAAAAATTTTCAAAATTTTATTTCGTGAACATAAAACTCATTTAAATCACAGAAAATCAGGCTTTTTATTTTAATAAAAATCTTAACTATGTCTAGAAATAAACCGAAATTCAATTAGGTAGCAAAATTTTCTATGCCTAGACGCGCTTTACCACTTGCTCAAAAGATTTTTGAAGGGTTTTTAACCTATACTGAGTCATTTAAGACCTACACTCGTTTGGCACCTCTTTATTTTGCCCAAAGAAATTGGCCTGCAACTCAACTTAACCACCGACAAAGACTTCGGCTTTACAAGGACTTACTGTTTCAGTTAACCATTGTATTCAAAGAAATGCTGGGAGAGGACAGCGGAAGTCGGGAAATCTGGACTTTAATCCAGCAAGAATATCAGGAAATGATTAAAGATAGGCCTGACGTCGAACTTGCGGAGACCTTTTTTAATTCAGTCTTTCGGAAAACTTTCCCCAACAATCCGCTTGACGAAGACCTCATGTATGTCATGGAAGGATATAATGCCTGCGAAATCCGTGAAAATTCTGAACTTCTTAGAACTTACCCCGCCTCCCTGGGATTGGAAAAAATCGTTCGGATGATCCTGGATGACTATGATTTTGGAGCACCTTTCATGGACAAAGAAGCTGATATCAGGCTATTGGTTGAAGCTATCAAAAAGGTCATTCTCACCAGATATCAAGTAGAAGTAGGAACTCGAACCCAACTCTTGAAATCCGTTTTTTACCGAAACAAAGCAGCCTATCTGGTGGGACGGACCTATGTTGGAAATAAATGGATGCCCTTTATTATCCCATTTTTGCACGGCCCTAAAGGAATCTATGTTGACACGTTGATTTTTGATCCAAATCTGATGAGTCACCTGTTCAGTTTTACCAGATCTTATTTCATGGTCGAAGCTGAAGTCCCTTCACAAATAATCGGATTCCTTAAATCGGTCATTCCCCACAAATATGTCCACGAACTCTACAATGCGATTGGATTTAACAAGCATGGAAAAACTCTTTTTTACCGTGACTTTCTTCACCACCTAGACCAAAGTAAGGATCAGTTTGTCGTGGCACCAGGAATAAAAGGAATGGTGATGACGGTGTTCACTTTGCCTTCCTTAAATATTGTGTTCAAAATGATCAAGGATCATTTTGAACCCCCAAAAACTATGACTCGACAGGAAGTTCGGGAAAAATACAAACTAGTTTCCCTTCATGATCGGGTGGGAAGAATGGCAGACACTCACGAGTTTGAACACTTTAAAATCCCCTTGCCACGCGTCAGTCCTGATCTATTAAAGGAATTAAGAAATACCACAAACTCATTACTTAAAATCCAAGATGGATATTTGATAATCAAACATTTATACACCGAGAGAAGATTAATTCCTTTAAATATTTTTTTAGAAAATTGTTCGACCAAAGAAGGGATCAAAGCAGTAGAAGACTATGGTCGTGCAATCCTTCAATTGGCCCAAGCCAATATTTTCCCGGGTGATATGTTGACCAAAAACTTTGGACTTACCCGACAAAAGCGAGTGATCTTTTACGATTACGACGAGATTGAATTTTTGGAACACATGAACTTTCGATCAAAACCCAAACCAGAGACTTTTGAGCAAATCTATTCTCCGGAACCTTGGTATGACATTCATAAAAACGATGTTTTTCCTGAAGATTTCAAGCGGTGGATGATTGGTCGGGAAGATCTTAAAAGTCATTTTCTAGAATACCACAAAGACTTGTTTGATCCTCACTATTGGCAATCGCTGCAGCAAAAAATAAGACAGGGAGAATTGATTCATGCTCATCCCTATCCAGAAGAAATTCGATTTAGACCACATGAACCCTCTTAAAATCCCTTTTGGGTTTTATTCCAGATAAAGTAAACTTACCTTTGGGACTTGCAGTTAATGGGATTCCCCTTCCATTTTATGTCCTCGGATTTTCTCAATCTTATCGATCAAACTACCCTAACCAAGCAAATTATCCTCTTGACTGACGAGGATGACTCACGCCCCGTCTATATCTCCGGAAATTTCAACAATTGGGCAACTCAAGATGCTCGATTTCAATTAAAGCGAGTTGAATCTGGAAAATATGAATTCACTTTTCCGGATTCTTCAGACTTTCAAGGAGAATTGATTTACAAATTTACGAAAGGGGATTGGTCAGAAGTTGAAATCGATCGGTATGGAAATCGAACACCCAATCGCCATTGGAACAATCAGGAAACTACCCGAATTGAACGGGTTGCGAAATGGAGAAAAAACTGGCTGCCCTATCGTCCATCTCAATTACCCCAAATCCATTTGATTTCAGAGGAATTTGAAATTCCTCAATTGAATAAAACCAGAAAAATCTGGGCACTTCTCCCCCACGACTACGAGACTAGCGACCTTTCCTACCCAGTCCTCTATCTCCAAGATGCTCAAAACTTGTTCAATGAAAACGCTGAGTTTGGTAATTGGCAGATTGATAAAAAACTGGCGGTCATGTCAGATTACGGGATTGGAAAAATCATCATTATAGCTATCGAACATGGGGAATCTGAGCGATTGCAAGAATACAACGTAGGTAAAACCCTACTTGGAAAAGGTCAAGGAAAACAATACATCCGATTTATTACCGATACTTTAAAACCTTTTGTTGACCGGACTTTTCGAACCAAGCCAGATCGGGAATTCACCGGAATCGGAGGAAGTTCGATGGGTGGATTAGTCAGCATTTTCTCAGGCTTGATGTATCCGGAAGTCTTTGGGAAGTTGATGATTTTCTCACCATCCCTTTGGGTGATCCCAAAAATCAAACTAGGGTTTCTTGACTTTTTCGAACCTATGGAAACCCGAATTTACCTGTATGCAGGCGGGGATGAAAGCGAAACGATGGTCGAGCACGTGACCAAATTCCGCAAGCGACTCCTCAAAAGAGAATCCCTTCAAGGAAAAATGAATGTGAGGCTTTCCATCAATGAGCATGGAAAACACAACGAATCCTATTGGAGTGACGAATTTCCAAAGGCTATTGAATGGCTATTTTTCAGTACTAAATCAGAATAAGATCTATCCTATGAATATCAAAACTAATCCCAAATCAAAATCTGAGGGCTATTTGAGAGTCATCCCCACTATCCAAAACGATTGGGAAAAACTCAAAGACTCAATGGTTGAATTGAGCCAAATTCCAGCAATTCTTTTTTCAGGAGAAAAAGATACTAAGCATATTTTTTCAATAGATAATCAGCTGATTTATGTGTTGGGATTGGGAAATGAACCTGAATATAAATCCACAGAAAACGCGTTTAGAAGAATAATTTCTCAGCATAAATCCCTGATCTCAAAAGGTATTTCTCTTGAATTCCCTTCCGAATTTCCTACCCATCTTATTGAACCTGCATTGGTGGGACTCCAACTAGGCGTTTACAATTTGGGCTTTTATAAAAAAGATCAAGCTAAGAATTCAAACGACCCAAAAGTTGAAGTTCATTATGATCAAAAAGGAATAAAATCACTTGTTGATCGTGCCCAAAAAATTGCCCAGGCAAAAATGGAAGCATTCAAGCTCGTGGATTTGCCTCCCAATAAAATCACTCCTGAAAATTTGGGTTCCTGGGCAAAAAATGCCGGAAAAAAGTATGGGTTTGAAACCAAAGTTTTCGAACCTAAAAAAGCAAAATCCGAAGGTTTGGAAGCATTTCTGACCGTGGGTCGAGGATCAGCTAAAGAACCTAGATTCATCATCATGGAATATAAAGGGCCTAAAAGCCAATTTCATTTAGGTCTGGTAGGAAAAGGGGTGACATTTGATACAGGCGGATTGAATATCAAAACTCAAGGGATGCATCACATGAAATCAGACATGGGTGGAGCAGCTGCAGTACTGGCTACCATTCAATTGGTATCAGACCTCAAGCTTCCGATTACCTTGACTGCGATTGTTCCTGCGGTAGAAAATGCCATCGACAAAGATGCCTATCTTCCTTCAGAAGTGATCGGAAGTCATGCTGGATTGAGCATTGAGGTCATTGATACAGATGCAGAAGGAAGGTTAATCTTAGCGGATGGACTCTCCTATTTGGTACAAAATTATAAACCTGAGCAAGTCATCAACTTGGCAACTTTGACGGGAAGTAGCATTGGAACCTTTGGCTATGAATGTGCTGCGCTCTTCTCGAATGATGGAGGTCTTTCACATGGGCTTCAACAGGCAGGTGAAGCCGTGGGAGAAAAATCCTGGCCACTTCCACTTTGGGATTCCTATGGAAAAGAAATGGACTCCGAAATTGCAGACATCAAAAATTACCATGGAAAACCCTTTGCTGGAGCCATCACTGCTGCGAAATTCCTTCAAGCCTTTATCCATGAGCATTCTTCTTGGGCTCATTTGGACATTGCGGGAGTAGCTTTTGGAGATTCGGAATTTGCCAAAACGAAGTCAGGAACAGCCTATGGCGTGAGTCTTTTACTTCGATACATTGAAGATCAGCTTTAAAGAATACCAACCGGCAAACGAAATCATTTGCCGGTTTTTTTGACCTTAATACAAATATTCAATTCTTCCCTTATTTTAGAATATCGTCTATCCCCCTTTTCCTATGAGCCAATTCAAGACTTTTCTTTGTATCTCCAATTATTTCAAAGGAAATGCTTTCCTGACTTCCTTGAAAAAACAAGGTAATCGAGTCTATTTAATTACAACCGAACAACTTCGAGAAAAGCCTTGGGCTTTTGAATACATCGATGAAGTTTTCTATATGCCTGGTCAGGATCTGGATTGGGATATGGATCTCCTGCTCAAGGGAGTTGGTGGATTGATGAAGGAAAATAAGATTGACGCCATCATTGCTTTAGATGATTATGACGTGGAAAAAGCCGCTTTTCTCAGGGAAAATTTTCGAATTCCAGGAATGGGCCAGACCACTGGCAGATATTTTAGAGATAAGTTGGCGATGCGGATTCAAGCTAAAGATGCTGGAATTCGAGTACCTGCTTTTTCCTCACTTTTTCACAATGAAGACATCAATCATTTTGCTGACACCGTTTCTCCTCCATGGGTTTTAAAACCACGTTCCGAAGCCTCAGCTCATGGAATTATGAAAGTGTTTTCCAAAGAAGAACTTTGGCAGAAGGTGAATGAGCTAGGCGATAATCGAATTTACTATTTGGTCGAACAGTTCAAGCCAGGGGATGTGTATCATGCCGATGGCTTACAATACCAAGGAAAAACCTTGTTTTTGACAGTTTCTAAGTACTTGGCCACTCCCATGGAAATTTCGCAAGGAGGAGGAATATTCAGATCAGCTAATATTTCCTATGGCTCCAAGGACGACAAGGCCATCAAAAAAGTCAATGAAAGCATCATGAAGGCTTTTGGTTTGAAAAATGGAGCATCCCATACCGAATTCATCAAATGCCATGAGGATGGACAAATCTATTTTTTAGAAACAGCATCTCGAGTTGGGGGTGCACATTTGGCTGAAATGGTGGAAGCAGCCACTGGAATCAATCTTTGGGAGGAATGGGCTAAAATTGAAGATGCAGTCGCAAAAAACAAAAGCTATACTATCCCAAAAACAAGATCCGATTATGCAGGAATTGTTCTAACACTTTCCAAGTTTGAACACCCCGACTTAAGCAGTTTTGATGCTCCGGAAGTATGCTTTAGAGTTCCTTTAGACTATCATGCAGGCTTGATCGTGAAATCTGAACATCAGCAGCGGGTTCTTGATCTTTTGGATGAATATGCAAAACGATTCACCAGAGAATTAAGCACTAAGGCTGATGCCCCTGAGGTCAAAAAATTTCACTGATTCCTCAAAACTTCTCCTCAATACCAAGTCCAAACAGCGCAAAATCATACTTTACGGGATCACTCGGATCAAACTCACAAAGTCGCTCCGTCAGTTCCAAAGCAGTCAGCCAATCGGTTTGAGTTCGACGGATAAGCCCTAATTTTCGGGCTACTCGATCCACATGAAGATCACAAGGACATATAAGCTGACTAGGACTAATTTTCTTCCAAAGCCCAAAGTCAACCCCTCGGTCATCACTTCGGACCATCCATCGCAAATACATATTGATACGTTTGCAAGCGGCTTTTCGGGCCGGAGTAGCAATGTGCTTTCTGGTTCTAGAAGGTGCGTCTTCCAAACCGAAAAAGTAATTATGGAACTGAATTAAGATGGACTCCATGGAATCGACCCTATTCGTCTGCCCAACTAGAAAAGCCTCTTCGAGACTTTCGTGATTGGAATAAAACCAGCGAAAAAAATGGATAAAATAAAGCGTATCCACTTCATTGAAGGTTCGGTGCTTAAATCCCAAAAGAGCCATTAATTCATCTTCACGATGATTAAGAATAAAATCATAAGGCGCCTGATCCATTCTAGCGAATAGTTCCTTGCACTTGGAAATGATCGTTTTCCGTTGACCCCAAGCCAAAATAGCTGCAAAAAATCCAGCAATCTCGATATCCTGCTTTTTTGAGAATAAATGAGGAATTGAAACGGGATCATTGGTAATAAACCCAGGAACATTGTATTGTTCCACTTTTTCATCCAAAAATTGCTTCAATCCTTCCATCAAAGCGTGACTTTTACCTCTCCACCTTGCGTCCCGTCAAACCACTTGAATGAAAGCTCATTGTCCTTTTGATCGGCAATGTGCCAATCAAAACATTTCATGTGGGTCAACTGCTTAAGCGTATCTAAATCAGGATCATAGAGGCAAATATCAAAATCAGGCATAAGCTTAGTGTCCAGTGTATTCCATTTTTCAAGAATAAAACCTTCCTCAATAATTCTAACCTTATTTCCAAACACATGGTCTGTCAAAACAGAGGGCACCCCATCTTTTCTCCTAAGTTTAAATCCGGCAGGCCCAAACATGATTTGCTTAAAAAGTTTGGCTTCCAAAAGTTCATTTGAATAAGGCAAATCCTCCCATTCTGATTCTTTTAAAACCACTCTTTTCCCTTCCGGTTTGATTCGAGTCAGAAGCTGAGAAAGCTTCGAAAATAAATAGGTAACTCCGATAAAAATCAATCCAAAACTCGCCAAAATCGGATAGGAAATAATAAAAATGGCATTCCAGATAAATCGAAATACGTGGTGAAAGAATAGCTGAAATTTATTCATGAGGGATAATTGGTAGGCAAAGGTACCCCATAGGCCTAGAAATTTCCAAAAAATGAAACCTTTGAATCAATGCACGTCTAAAACGAAAAAGGCTGGATTTAAGTCCAGCCTCTTTTTGTTGCCCGTCTATTTCAATCAGTAAAGCACTTCTACTGGAAATCTAGGATTAACAGCCTTAAGCTGATCATAGGCAGCTTGGGAAAGTTTGATCAACAATTTAGAATTATCGCCAGTATCTGGTAGAGTTCCGACTACGCGGGCAAAGATGGTGATATCGTTCTCTTCGTTTTTGATTCTCATGATACTACCAACAGGAGCATCACGGTGAAGAACCAAATATTTCTTGTGAGAGCCAGTGCCTTCAATTGTCTCCGCCAAGCCCGTTTCTCGGATGTTTTTGAAACCTCCTGAGGTGTTTTCGACAACAGGACTTGATTCCATTTCAGCAGTACTGCTTACTTCTTTTGGAGTTCCAATTATCGGCACTGTGGATGGTGCTGGAGCGGCTCGACCCACTTTTAGTTTTTGGCCTGCTTTGAGATTATTTGAAGTAAGACCATTCCATTGAATCAGATTCTCGACACTCGTCTGGTATTTGGAGGAAAGTGAAAAAAGTGTTTCTCCAGCTTCAACCGTATGAGTCATCCAATCTCCAGGAGCTATTGGAGTGGATGTAGCTACTGAGTTAGATGTTTTAACTGGAGCGTTGGATTCTACTTTCTTTTTAGGCTCTTCTGACTTTTTTTCAACAGATACTGGTTTTGGAGTATCTGCCTTTTTCGGTTCTTCCATTGTTTTTGAAGAAACAGTCGAAGCTGAAGTGGCTTGATTAACAGAGGCTGGAGAAACATCAGCAGAAGATTCTGATGGAGTACTTTCACCGATTTTCAAAGATTGTCCTACACTCAAATCGTTCCCAGCTAGATTATTCAACTTTTTTAAGGAATCAATAGAGGTTCCATACTTTTTGGAAATCGAGAAAAGAGTTTCTCCTGGTGCTACTTTATGAATTTTTTGCCCCTCTGCTAAAGTCACATTTCCTTTAAATGGCACCTTTATCGTTTGTCCTATTTTAAGCCCTTGTTTTAGGACTTCGTTGGCTTGTTGAATTTCTCCGACAGAGACTTGGTATCTCCGCGAAATTCCAAACAAAGTTTCCTGTGGACTTACTTTATGGAGGATAAAGGTTTGATTTCCGATCCGCTCCACACCTACCGAATCCCCGAGATAAGGACTTGAGGCCAAGGATTCTAATGAAACCAAGCCAAACATTAGGCTAAAAATCAGGAGAGAAAATAAGGATTTGTTCATACGCTGCCTTGGTTCTTAAAACTTTAAACTAGAATTTTTCTCTTCGAGAAAAGCAATAATGATGCTAAAAAAGCGGAATTAAATCGAAAATGAATCGCTACAAAACTCACAATCCAAAAGACATTCTTTTCTTCAATTTCAGTTTTTGACCAAGTTTTGCCGTATTTTTCACTATGAAAAAATCAATGTTGCTACTCCTCACCCAGCTTTTAGTCAGCTTTTTTTCTGTGATGGCACAGGAGCCAGGAAATAAAGTTTTCATTTTCAAAATTGACAGCGATATCGACCCCCGAATGACTCGTCGGGTAAAAGAGGCTCTTCAAGACGCCAAAAAAGCCGAGGCAACGCATGTATTGATCGAAATGGATACTTATGGTGGAATTGTGACTGATGCAGATGAGATCCGAACCCTAATTTTAGAAAATGACATTCCGATATATGCTTTCATCAACAAGGATGCAGCTTCTGCGGGTGCCTTGATTTCCATTGCTTGCGATAGTATTTACATGGCACCGGGAGCAAGTATCGGAGCTGCAACAGTTGTAAATGGCGTGGATGGTGCCGCAGCTCCAGATAAATACCAATCCTACATGAGATCCATGATGCGAAGTACTGCGGAGGCTACAGGTCGTGATCCAAAAATTGCAGAGGCAATGGTGGATGAAAAAATTGAGGTGGAGGGCATTTCCGAAGCAGGTTCGGTCATTACATTTTCAACTTCAGAAGCGATCAAAAATGGATTTTGTGAGGGCGAATTCGATTCGACAGAAGCACTACTCCAAGGAATTGGGCTACAAGATGCTGAACAAATTCGCTATGAAGAATCCACAGTAGATCAGATTGTTTCCTTTTTTCTGAATCCGGCAGTGAGCGGAATTCTTATTTTGATCATCATAGGTGGAATTTACTTCGAGCTTCAAACTCCTGGGGTTGGGTTTCCGCTTTTAGCGGCCATTATTGCCACACTCCTTTACTTTATTCCTTATTATTTAAATGGCCTAGCAGAAAACTGGGAGGTATTGATCTTTTTCACAGGCATCATTTTACTTGCCGTCGAACTCTTTATCATTCCTGGATTTGGCATTTTTGGGGTGATTGGAATTGTTTTCATTTTAGCCGGACTAGTTCTGGGTATGTTACCTAATCAAGATTTGAACTTTGACTTTGTTCCAGCTCAAGAATTATTTACCGCCTTATTGACCGTTATTTTAGCAGCTTTGGCTTCAGTGGGAATCATTTTTTGGTTGACTCCCAAAATCAACCATTGGGGAGCTTTTCGAACCATCACTTTGGCTACCACTCAAGAACGATCAGCGGGCTACACTTCCAGCATCTATTCCCAATCACTCATGGGAAAAACCGGTACTGTACACAATCGACTGAGACCAAGCGGTAAGGTGGAAATAGAAGGAGAAATCTATGACGCCTATTCTAGAGGAGAATTCATCGATCAAGGTGAATCTATTGTGGTGATTTCAACGGAAGGAACTTCTCTTCGAGTCAAAAAACAGGAAGCTTGAGATTACCAATATTTGGATAAGTTTGCGCCATGAATCCATTTCAGTCTGTTTATGAGGCAATCGGTGAGGAAAACATCCAAAAGCTCACCCATTACTTTTATGAAGAGGTAGCGTTGATTCCTGAATTGCGAAAACTCTATCCGGAGGACTTAGAACCTGCCGAACGAAGGCTCTTTTTATTTTTACTCCAAGTTTTCGGAGGTCCACAGACCTATTCTGAGGAGCGTGGTCACCCTCGCTTGAGAATGCGACATTTTGAATGGAAAATTGATCCAAAAATGAGAGAGCATTGGCTAAATGCCATGTTATCCTCCTTAGATCGACTAAACCCTGAGCCTACTGTAAAAGAACTCATGCAAGGGTATTTTGTAAAGGTTGCAAATCATATGGTCAATCATGAATAAGCTTTTGACCTACCTATACACCGGGTATTCGGGACTCATATTTGCCCTTACCTTCATTTGTATTTTCCCGTTTCTTGTGATTTGTATCTGGGTTCCAGGTTGGAAAAAGTACGGTCGAAAAATCAACCGCTTTTGGGCTAGAACCTATTTTTCTTTGATTTTCTTACCTGTATCCATCGAAAAATCAAGCAAAATTGAAAAAGGAAAATCCTACATTTTCTTAGCCAATCACTTCAGTTATTTGGATGTGGCCATGATGGGATTTGCTCCAGGTGATGTAATGTTTGTGGGAAAGGCCTCCATTCGAAAAGCACCTTTATTTGGGTACTATTTTAAAAATCTTCATATCGCTGTAGATCGGGAACGCGTGAAAAGCAGGGCTGAAACTATGCGAAGAGCAGGAATAGCTTTAGATCAAGGATCTGGCATTGTCCTTTTTCCTGAGGGAGGAATTTATTCTAAAAAACCGCCTCAAATGGTTCCATTCAAGACAGGAGCTTTTCGTCTGGCTATTGAAAAAAACATTCCCATCGTCCCGGTCACCTTGTCTTACAATCATTTGATACTCCCAGATTCAAGTCCACTTCAAGTTCGTTGGAAGCCTGCCAAAATGGTGTTCCATTCCCCCCTTTATCCTGAGAATTTTGACTCATTGGAAGAATTAATAGAGGCTTGTTTCCACACCATCCAAAAACAACTTAATACGGACAATTATCCGTTAGATCATCAAAAAAACGACTGAAAGCCCTAACTTCGAGCTCGTTTTTGAACCTTACTCATGAAAATAGATCAAGACACCATCCGAAAAATCGCCCATTTGGCGCGCTTGGAATTTGATGAAAACTCGGCTGAAAAAATGTCCAAAGACATGTCCCAAATTCTAGATTGGGTGGAGCAGCTCAATGAAATCAATACAGACTCGGTGGAGCCCCTCACGACAATGTCCTCTGAAGTAAACGACCTGAGAGAGGATAAACTCGGAGAGCACTTGACTCATGAGGAAGCTTTGAAAAATGCTCCAAAAAGCGACTCTGATTACTTCCGAGTACCCAAAGTTCTTGAATAAAATGAAGCAATCTTTTCGATTTCAATCTCCCCTGGAATCTAGACTAGTAGTTTTAATCTTGATTCTAGGTGTATTTTTTACTGGATATGCTTCCTTCTTTGCTTCATTACCCTACCCCAATCTTCAGCCTGGGGCCTTCTTAGACACAGTTAAAGTCCCCTTTAATTCTTTTTCAATCGGCTCATTGGAAATCCCAATCCAACTGGACAATTTTCTTGTTTTCCAAAATTTCATTTCTGTTGCCCCATCTCTTGCCCTTGCAGAAACTTACCTCGTAGGAACTGCCTTTTTTTTATTTTTCTGCTTGGTTTTGAGTGCCATAAGCTATTTTGAAAAACTCCCTTTTATTGGAGCTGGAATTGTCTGGATTATCTTGCTGACCTTAACCAATGTAAATGGTCTCAATCTTGGCGGTAAAAGCACCAATATCCCCTTGATCATTTCGATTTCTGGAAGTTTATTTCCAGTCATTTACTTCTACGTTTGGAAAAATCAAGTTCCGTTTATCCTTCGCTTTATTTCGATTCTTCTCGTTTTTGGAGGTTCTGTAGCGGGAATGATGTTTTGGAGCGATATTCCAAATCCAGGACTTTATCTAGCCGAACATTCGTTTATTCTTGCTTTAGGCTTAGGTTTAGCTTGGTTGTTTTGGCAGGGACATGGATTTATTTCAGGATTTTATGTCTTGCTTTCCAAAGCAGGAAGAAATCTCCCTACCAAAATCTCTTGGCAAATCAGCCTCATTTCTGCCCTTTATTTTGCAATTCTGATTATCCTCCTGATCGAACTAAAAGGGTATACAATTAGCTATTTCCCCACTTTTCCAGCTTGGTATTTGGTGGTACCGATTGGAATTTTGGGTTGGCTCTCAACCAATGAAAAATTAGAACAATCCGAGACCTTGGCGGGCCCGGCCCAAAGTTTAAAAATCCTCTATTTCTCAGGGTTTGCAATCCTTATTTGGTGCTTGGGTAAAGTGGAATTTTCTTCCAACCAACCTGCTGAGGAACTCATCAAGCACACGCTTGTCTACACACAGTTGGCCTTTACTCTATTTTTTATCATTTATGCCATGACTAATTTTTTGCCAGTCATGAACTCTGGCAAATCAGTGCATAAAATTCTTTACAAGCCTTATTCTCTTTCGTATTACCACTTGAGAATCGGAGGTTTAATTTCTTTATTGGTCATTTTGGTTTATATGGATGCTATTGTTGCCGTTCAGGCCAATTCATTGACATCTAATATTCTTGGAGATTATTACTACCAAAGTGGTCAAAAACTGGAGGCAAGTTTTCTTTACGAAGACAGTTGGTTTAAGTACAGAAAAAATCAAAAAGCGAAAAATACCACTGCTCACCTTCTCTTTGAACTAAATCAACCTACACTAGCCAAAGCCCATTTGGAGCAAAGCTTTGCTGAAGCCCCGCAAGTAGATAACATCATCCTTTTAGCCGAACGATTGAACAGAGAAAATAAGATTTTTGAAGCGATCTATTACCTGGAAGATGGACTAAAAATCTTCCCAAAAAGTACTGAGCTCAGGAATAATCTTGCTCTCTTCTACCTCAGGACAAATGACTTAGAAAAAGTTCAAAACCTATTTCAAGAAGGCGATTTGAAAAATTCCATTTTCAATTCCAACTATCTAGCTTTTCTTGGTAAAACTGGCGTTACTCCAAATCCAGAAATTTTGGTAGAAAAAGATATTCCAAGCTTGATCAATCAAATTGCCCTTCTTCGAAAGTCAGATTTAATTCCAGGTCAGGATTTAAAAAAGGAATTGCAAGATGGTTTAAATACGAACCTTTCTCCAATGGTAATTCAGGCAGGCTGGAGAAATATAGTCACTGAATCGACACTCGAAAATCCATCTGAAAAGATTAAGTTTTTAGATTCTTTGGCTGGAACGCCGAGTTACCTGGATTACACCATGCAACTTCAAGAATCAGCTATTTTGCAAAGTCTTTCTGCTGGAAGAATTGGTGAATCGGTCATTAATCTAAATGGACTGGCATTTAGAAACCCCAATGATGCAGCCTATTATTTGAACCTTTCCGGTTTGATTCTTAGTCAAAATCTGGATTTCAATAAAGCTGCGAATGATTTTAAAGTTGCTAGAGAAAAAGGATTCAAAGCTTTCAGCCGAGTTCATTATGCAATATTCAAACTTGGAAATAAAGAAACTGAGGCTGACTCTTTGGCTAAGGAATACCCACATCTGATTTCTGAGGATTTAGTATCTGAATTGACTCCTTTTCAAAACTTCAACCAAACATTGCCTGAACGATTATTTCAATCTTGGCAAACTATGCCCGATAATCGAAGTCGAATCGACTTTGCAAAATTACTTTTACTCAAAAAATCACATGGATTGACTTCCATCCAAATTCAAGAAATCGGCCAATATATCATCAACCGAGAGGGCGAAAACACAGCACTTGGGACATTTATTTCTAATCCTGATTGGACAGTGGAAGCATCAATTAAAGCGTTTTTGACCTATTTCAACCTTAGCGAGGAGCTTTCTGCAAATCCATATCATACGCCTTTAATCCTAAATGCTGCCGATCGAATTCAAGATCCTTTAGCACAATATGAATTGATTAATTCGGCTTCAGACTTTAATCAAGATCCCTTGCTCTGGATTAGAAAGGTGCAGGCTGCACGCCGGATAGGATTGGACAACTACGCAAGCCAAGCACTCCAGGATATGAGTAAATGGCTAAGCTGGGATGAAATAGAGATGCTTCAAATGCGCTTGAAGTAAAGTTTTTTCCATTTTTTAAAAATTGTTCGTTAATTCCGAAATCTAAACCACTATAACTCATACAACCATGCAAAAAGTAATCGAAACCCACGAAATCAATAAGACTTATAAGATGGGCGCTGAAATCATTCAAGCCCTAAAGTCAATCAGTATTACTGTAGATCGTGGGGAATATGTGGCTTTTATGGGACCTTCTGGTTCAGGAAAATCCACTTTGATGAATATCATTGGTTGCTTGGACTCCCCTACTTCAGGAACATACATCCTAGCTGGCAAAGACGTCAGCGATATGAGTGAAAATGAACTGGCCGAAATCAGAAACAAAGAAATTGGCTTCGTATTCCAAACGTTCAACTTATTACCAAGAGCCACCTGCCTGGACAACGTTGCCCTTCCTTTAGTTTATGCAGGATTCAGTAAATCCGAACGTGAAGAAATGGCTTTCAAAGCATTGGAAAATGTGGGCTTAGGAGATCGAACCAAACACAAGCCAAATGAGCTTTCTGGGGGACAGCGCCAGCGAGTAGCGATTGCTAGAGCCTTGGTAAATAATCCAAGCATTATCTTGGCCGATGAGCCTACTGGAAACTTGGACTCGAAAACTTCTTACGATATCATGGAGCTTTTCCATGAACTTCACGCCAAAGGAAACACCATCATCATGGTAACGCACGAGGATGATATCGCACATTATGCGCATCGAATTGTAAGATTAAGAGACGGATTAATTGAATCAGATAAAATCAACCCAAATCCTACACGAGGAAAGGCTGTTGCAGCTACTTCCATGGGGTAATTTTCGAATTGATCCTTATTTTTGCAGTAGCTAAAAATAGGCTGCATGAAAATTTATACCAAAACCGGCGATCAAGGAATTACATCTCTCTTAGGAGGAGTGCGAGTTCCCAAATCTGATCTCCGAATTGATGCCTACGGAACAATTGACGAATTGAATTCTTACTTGGGATTACTGAGGGATCAGCCTGTAAATGAATCAAGAGCTGAGATCTTAAAAGAAATTCAGGACAGACTTTTCACAATTGGAGCTGACCTAGCTACAGTACCCGGAAAAGACAAAGTAAAAAAGCCTGATCTTCATCTAGAAGATGTTGAATTGCTAGAGCAGGAAATGGATCAAATGGAAGCACAGCTTCCTATGCTTACTGCCTTTATCCTTCCAGGAGGCCATCAATCTGTTTCGTTCTGTCACCTAGCCCGGACCGTTTGCCGAAGAGCCGAACGAATCGTGGTGGAATTGGCATCCTTTGAACCAGTCTCTGATTTAGTAATTCAATACTTAAACCGCCTTTCCGATTATTTATTTGTTTTGGGAAGAAAAATGGCCCAAGATCTACAAATTGAAGAAGTAACCTGGAAGCCTCGCCTGTAAAAGCCTAGCAAAACCTATAAATTACCAAGAAAATTAGGCGGCCCGCCTTAACCCACTCACACATGAAAACCTCTCTTGCCATCCCGGTTACCAAAACCTCCAAATCTCGGTTACCTGAAATAGACTTTTCAAATTTGGTATTTGGAAAGGTCATTTCTGATCACATGTTCGTGGCAGATTTTGTCAATGGCGAGTGGACGAATGCCAGAATTGAACCTTACGCTCCTCTTCAGCTCAATCCTGCCAATGCAGCGCTTCATTATGGACAATCCATCTTTGAAGGACTCAAGGCCTACAAAAATGAAAAAGGAGAAATTTTGGTCTTTAGGGCAGATGCAAATGCAAGAAGAATGAATGAGTCTGCAGCCAGAATGTGTATGCCAAGCATTCCTGAAGAATTATTCTTAGAGGGTCTTACACAGCTTCTTGACTTAGACCGTTCATGGGTTCCATCGTCAAAAGGCTCTAGCTTATATATTCGTCCTTTCATGTTTGCTACGGATGACTACATCGGAGTAAAGCCTTCAGACACGTATAAATTCATGATCTTCACCTGTCCAGTAGGAGCATATTACAGCAAGCCTGTTTCTGTAAAAGTTGAAACTTCATTTACAAGAGCTACTGAAGGTGGAACTGGAGCTGCAAAAACAGCCGGAAATTATGCGGCTTCTCTTTATCCTGCACTTCAAGCTCAAAAAGCAGGATATGACCAGCTACTTTGGACAGATGGTAAAACCCATACCAAAATTGAGGAAAGTGGTACAATGAACGTAATGTTCAAAATAAACGGGAAATTAATCACAGCTCCTACGCATACTGGAACAATCCTAAAAGGAATCACTCGAGATTCAGTAATCCAATTGGCAAAGGACTGGAATGAGACCTTGGAGGAGCGTTTCTTGACTGTTGAAGAACTGCAAAATGCCTTGGAAAATGGAACTTTAGAAGAAGCGTTTGGCGTAGGAACTGCCGCTACCATCGCTCATATCTACAAAATCCAAGTGAATGGAATAGATTACTTACTTCCAGAAAAAGGAGTTGATACATTTTCCAATCGAATTCTAAATGAATTGGACGGAATAAAATTAGGTGATATTCAAGATCCTCACGGATGGATGATCAAATTATAATTCAAAACGGGAAGCGCTCTTCCCGTTTTTTCTTTTTAGCTCTACTCCTTTTTATCACCCTTTTCGGTAGTGTTAAAGAAGGTATTGGTCAAACTTTGACACGAGATTTTTTATTGCTAAAACGAGGGCCCCAAGAAAAAAAACAAATTCGATTCTTCATTGGAGAGTCCATCACCTATAAAAGTAAAAAGCTAGGCTACTTTGTAACTGATAAAATTGTCCGACTTGATTTGGACTACATTTATCTGACAGAAAATATCCTCAAACCAGAAGATATTTTAGAAATCGACATTCGTAATAAAGACCCTAGAAATTATACACTTAGAAATCTTACTTCCCTTTTTTTGGGTTCGGGCGCTTTACTATTGGGAGTGGAATCTATCAATAGTATTTACCAGCAAAATGAATTTGGGATTGATTCAGGAGTGGGTCTGACTGCTGGGATATTAATAGGAACGGGATTGGCAATACTCCCGATTCGTTATAAGATTTTTAAAAACGAAGGAAAAAATAGAATCCAAATCTTACTTCTCAGTCCGGAATAATTGAAGTTTTCTGGCTTTTCAGGGATTTTTTTGGGACTTTTGCAGCCTGTAAATTTTAAACAATCTAACCAGATGACTTCAGAACAACTGAAAGACTTGAAAGCCCGCACTTCGGCTTTGAGGAGGTATCTTTGACTACGATCGCAAGAAATTAGAAATACAAGATCTTGAGGCCGTATCCTCACAACCTGATTTTTGGAATGATCCAGAGGAGGCCGAAAAAACCATGAAGCAAATCCAGGCTAGAAAAACCTGGACTGTTCAATTTGAATCTTTGGAAAAAACGATCCAGGATTTAGAAGTACTCTATGACTTTTACAGCTTGGAGGAAGTTTCTGAAGAAGAAATGAAAGCTGAATTTCTCAAAGCAAAAGATGCTGTCGAGGAACTCGAATTAAAGAAAATGCTTTCCTCCGAAGAAGACCAACTGAACGCAGTATTGGAAATCAACCCTGGTGCAGGAGGTACAGAAAGTAATGATTGGGCTTCCATCCTGATGAGAATGTACATCATGTGGGGTGAAAAAAATGGATACAAGGTTCGCGAGGTTGACGTACAGCCGGGAGAAGTTGCCGGAATTAAATCCGCCACTTTAGAATTTGAAGGTCCCCTTGCTTATGGATTTTTGAAATCAGAGACAGGAGTTCACCGGTTGGTTCGAATCTCTCCCTTTGATTCAGGAGGAAGAAGACATACCTCATTCGCTTCAGTATATGCCTATCCAGAAGTGGATGACAGTATTGAAATTGAAATTAATCCAGCTGATATCGAATTGCAGACCTCTCGATCAGGGGGTGCAGGTGGTCAAAATGTAAACAAGGTGGAAACCAAGGTACAATTGACCCATAAGCCAACCGGCATCGTGGTTGTTTGTCAAGTGGAGCGATCTCAATTAGCAAACCGGGAAAAAGCCATGCAAATGTTGAAATCCCGTCTCTATCAGATTGAGTTGGAAAAGAGAAATGCTGAGCGAGCTAAGATTGAATCATCCAAACTCCGAGTGGATTTTGGTTCTCAAATCCGAAACTATGTGCTCCACCCGTACAAGCTGGTCAAAGATAACCGTACTGGTTATGAGACCTCTGATACTCAGCACGTATTAGACGGAGGATTAAATGAGTTTATGAAATCTTTCCTACTTGCACAGAGTGAGGAAGAAGCTAACCGAGAAGAATAAAAAGAAAGGGCTGGAACAAAAATTCTGGCCCTTCTTTTATCAAAAGAGATCCTGAATGAGGTTAAAACCTTCCTTTTTTTCCTTGGATTTTGGATTGCTCTGTTTGAGCAATTTTTTGTTTTTCTCCAGTTTCAACATGATCATTCCGGAGTTGCCCAGTTTTTTAAGTTCCATGGGAGGCCAGGATTACAAAGGATTGATCATTTCTCTTTTTACGCTCAGCGCAGGCCTTTCTCGACCATTTAGTGGAAAGCTAGCAGATAAGATCGGTCGAATCCCAGTTATGATGATTGGGGCTATCGTTTGCTTCATCGTCAGCTTGTTATACCCCATTCTCAGTTTTGTAGGAGGATTTCTCTTTCTTCGATTTATCCATGGGTTTTCTACAGGATTTACTCCCACAGGATCCTCTGCCTATGTGGCGGACATTGTGCCATTTACCAAACGAGGAGAAGCAATGGGTCTTCAATCACTCCTTGGTTCATTGGGAATGGCTGCGGGACCTGCTATTGGTGGATGGATTGCTACGCAATATCCAATCGAAATTTTATTCTATACGTCCTCCTTTACCGCTATATTTTCAATTTTGATTTTGGTAAAGCTCAAGGAAACCATCCAAGAGAAAGAACGCTTTTCATTGAAGCTCTTACGCTTAAAAAGGGATGAAATTCTTGAAAAAAGAGTACTATGGCCATCCTTATTCCTTTTTCTCTGCGCCTTTTCTTTTGGAGTAGTTTTGACCATAATTCCTGACTTAAGTGAGTTTCTGGGATTGAAAAACAAAGGCTTATTTTTCGCAGTATTCACCCTTTCTTCCCTTGGAATCAGGCTTTTGGCAGGCCGAACCTCTGACAGATTCGGAAGGGTAGTCATCATGCGAGTAGCAAGTCTCACCCTTGCAATGGCTATGATTATTCTGGCATTTACAAGTTCAAGCGAACTTCTTTTACTAGGAGGTGTAATGTTCGGATCTGCTGTGGGTATGTATAGTCCAACAACTTCGGCCTGGGTAGTCGATCGCTCCCTCAATCATGCTCGAGGAAAAGCTCTGGCAACCATGTATATTTTTCTGGAAGCAGGAATAGGTGTAGGAGCTTTGGCCTCAGGTTGGATTTATGGCAATCAAGCTGCAAATTTTAGACTTGTTTTTATAAGTGCCGCAATCGTCGCTTTAATTGCCTTTTTGGGATTAATATTTACCAAAAGAGACCAACTCCCTCATCACCATCCTTAATTTCCCAAATAGAAACTTGATCTTGGGATAGGCAAAATTCTACGCTGACGTCCGTTGTAATACGTTACTTTTTGACCGTCGAAAAATGCACCTTCCTCTAGCATGATCCTTACATCTTTGTTCCATTCCTTGACGAATACCACAGCATTTAATTCAATTGCATATCCTGTGTTTGCATGTAATGGAAAATCACCAGCACCTGGTGTATTACCTTGATTGTCCCACATACCAATAGTAGGTCCGGCTGAATGACCATAAAATCCTAATGGATGGGTATAAATACTTCCACGGATTCCTTCTTTTTCCATTTGCTGGCGCGAAGCTTTTAAAATTTCATTTCCGGATTTTCCTTGAATGTAGTTTGATGTCAAAATATCCTGAAGTCGATTTCCTACCTGCAAAGCATCATTCAAAAATGCAGGAACTTCAGTTTCTCCTGGTTTCAAAACATAAGCAAGCTCTTGTGTATCTGTATTTAACCTTAAATAAGTGATCCCAAAATCGATATGCAATAAATCCCCAGGCATAATGATTTCATCTCCTGGACGAACTGCAAATGAACGATTTGCCTCTTGCGAGGCAGGATCAGGGCGCTGAATATCAACCGTAGGATGAAACCACGTATCAAGTTTCATTTCTTTGATTTTTTCCCGATAAAACCATACCACATCATCTGTACTAGTCACACCCGGAGTAATCACCTCAGAGGATAATCCTTGGGCGATGATGTAATGAGCTAGTTCTTGAATATGTCGATAAGTAGCCATTTCTGATGGAGTTCTCGTCTCCAACCAACGGACTGCCAAGGTTTGAGCGGACACGACTCTGGATTTCAAATTTTCAGGAAGCTTTTCAGTAAATAAGCTGAAATCTGTATGCGTCAAACCATCCGCATGCCCATAATCCATCGCAAAATTTAACCCAATCTTCTTGGGATTTTTAGATTGGACCAATTGAATGAGAGCCTCCCATTGATCCGGCTGAGCCTCGGGATTCCAGGCTTTTTTGAAGGATTTTCCTACATCATACCTTGCGATGGCGTAAGTTTCAACTGGCTGGTTCGGCGCTGGCTGATACATTACTAAAATTGTTCTTCTTCTTGCTGCATGCCAAGTGGCGGGGAGCAATGTTCGAATTACCGGATCTTCATTGTATTCCCGAGACATCACAATCCAGAGATCAATACCCGTTTCGGTCATCAACTTTGGAAGTACCTGATCTATACGCTCTTCAAGCCATTGGTCTATAATTTCGGCTTGATCTCTTTGAGAAAGAACTGCTGGTTGTTGTGCCCATGAGGCTAAGCTGAAGGATAAAGTGATGTAAAAAAGAATCCCGTATTTCATTTCGTTTTTGGTTGAATCGAGTTGAAAATACGGGATAATTTTGATTCTAATGGATTCAAGTAAATGAATGCCTATAATTTTTGTACGAGGGGCTGTTCGTTTATTTTCTTTTTACTCAAACTATGAAAGCGGTAAAATAGCATTACTGCAGTAATGGTTAATCCAATTAAAAGGCCGATCCAAATTCCCTTTTCATTCCAGCCTAATGGAAAAGCAAGGAGGTAACCAAGGGGTAGTCCCAAAACCCAATAGGCCATTAAGGTCACTAAAGTTGGAACTTTTACATCTTCCAATCCACGCAAGACGCCTAGGCCTACCACCTGCACGCCATCTGAGAGTTGGAAAAATCCTGCAATAATCAATAAGCTTGCAGATAATGCAATTACCTCTGGATCATCGATATAAAGTGTTGGAAGATAAAATCTAAATGTAAAAAAGATTACTGCGCAAGTAAACATAAATGCCAAAACCATCCCAAAAACTGCCATTCCAGCTTCTCGCATCCCTTGGAAATTCCCTTTTCCTATTTGATTACTCACTCTAATCATTCCCGCAGTAGACAAGCCAGTAGCCATCATATAACTGATCGAAGCAAGATTTAATGCGATTTGATGACCGGCAAGTGCATTGACTCCAATCCAACCCATCATAATTGCGGCCGCACTGAAAGCAGATACCTCGAAAATAAACTGAAAACCTGTCGGTACTCCGATTTTTAAAATTCGAGCGACCATCGGAAAACTTAAACTAGGCAGGGAAAGTCGAATATGATAGGGTTTATAACGACTTGATCTTAACACATATGCCCCCATCAAAATCATCATTAAAATTCTTGAAATCAATGTAGCCCATCCAGCTCCATTTAAACCTAAAGCCGGAAATCCAAAATGCCCCCAGATCAAAACCCAGTTCAAGAATACATTGACCAAATTGGAAAAAATAGTAATGTACATAGCCTGCCTAGTCTGGGATAAACCTTCAGCAAGTTGCTTGAATGTCTGAAAAACCATCAAAGGAATCAGGGAGGCGGTAATAATCCACAAGTAGGGAATAGCTTCTTCAACGACTTCTAAAGGTTGATTCAAAAAATGAATACCCTGAGAAAGTCCCATCACCACGACAGTTAACAATAGACCTGTGGTCAGGTTGATCCAAAGACCATGCTTGAATAGTCTCGAAATACGCTTGGTTTTATGCTTTCCATCTGCAATGGAAACCAATGGGGTAATCCCCATTGAAATCCCAATACCAAACATCATAATGACAAAAAATATGCTGTTTCCCAAAGAGGCCGCAGCCAATGGAAGAGCTCCTAGCCGCCCTACCATCATACTATCTGCAACCCCAACAGCTACCTGACCCAATTGGCTAAGCATCACGGGATAAGCAAGAAAAAATGTGGTTTTTATGTGAGATTTTAATTCCATAATCAATACCCTAGGATTCGAGCGGCCTTTAATAGTCCTGCAACACTTATTGAATCTGTAATTTGCCCTGACATTACCATCTCTAAAGCTTCTTGAAATGGAAGCTTCTTAATTAAAAGTTGTTCAGTCTCTTCGAATTCTGTTTCTCCTTGGGTTAAATCTTCTGCAAGATAAATCAAACCCCACTCATCGGTTACTGAATTTGAGGTATGAATTTTCAAAAGTTCCGTCCACTTATTTGCCAAAAGGCCAGTCTCTTCCTTAAGCTCTCTTTTGGCAGATTCCAAAAGATCCAGATCATTAGGCCCTCCACCCATCGGAATTTCCCATGAGTATTCATCAAGGGTATATCTATATTGTCCAACTAGCCACGTATATCCTTCATAATCAATAGGGATGATCGCCATGGCTCTATTTTTAAAATGAACTTTCCCATAAATGCCTTCTTTTCCAGCAGGAGTAATTACTTGGTGCTCTTCTACCCTGATCCATGGATTTTCATAAATCGGTTTTTTAGAGAGAGTTTTCCAGGGGTTTTCAGTCATTTTATTGCAAAAAAAAAGGCGGACAAAGCCGCCTATGGGTTTTAATTAGTTCGCATTAGGCAGGAATAGGCAATACCTTCGAATCCTTGAATGTAGAAAGAATCACCATGGACTGCATAGAGTCCACTTCCTTAATTTCAGATACTTTTTCAAGCATTAACTTTTGATAAGCTGTAATATCCTTAGCAATGATTTTAAGGATAAAATCACCAGTACCTGTGATGTGGTGGCATTCGATCACTTCTTGAATTCCATTAATTTCCTTCATGAAAGCGTCAATGTTACCCTTGTTATGACCGATTAAGCTCACCAAAACAAAAGTGCTCACACCCAATCCGATCTTCTCTGGATCAAGCTTCGCATGGTAGCTTTTGATAATTCCTGATTGCTCAAGTTTTTTAACTCGCTCCAAAGTTGGAGCTGGAGAAAGTCCAATGTCCTTAGACAATTGCGCGTTTGTGATTTTCGCATTTGCCTGAAGGATTTCAAGAATCCGGCGGTCTATTTTATCAAATTTGATTCTTACGCTATTGTCCATGATTTCTCTCTTTTACAAAATTTTATGTGGCGCAAATTTAATATAATTAATGAATGTTTTAAATCAGTTTTAAGGTTTTTGATGAACGGAAATCAAAATTTATTTAAAGAATCGAGCTTCAAAAGCAAAGAATTAATAAGATTACTCATTTTGCCTCTAAAAAATTCAAATAATCTCCTGTTCAAAGTTTCTAAAACGGGAGAATTCCAATTAAAGTTTATTCTTTTTGATAAAATCTCTCGCTTCTTTATGAGCGGGGTGTTTTCGCTTTGCATAGCGCTTGACCGTGTCAAAATATTTCTTGGCAAGTGGCTTGTTTTTCTCAGCGGTGGCCATCTTTCCAAGTTGGATTAAAGCGTGTAAATAATAACCACTCTCTTGGGATTCAGATTCCTCCCCGTAAGCTACCGTCTGGAGGTAATATTTTTTGGCTTCTGATTTATTGCCTACCCTATTATGGTATTCTGCTATATAAAATGCTGCAAACCTCCCACTATTTGATTCATAGCCATATTGTTTGTTCTGAATCCGATTCAAAATCTCCATACTTTGCTCCACTGATTCTGTCCATCTGCCGACAGAATACAAATGTCTTGCATAGGACCTGTGGAAATATGGATTGTTTGGAAACTTGCCATGCAGATACTCAGAAATTCGCAAGGCCTCATAGGGTTTCTTCTCCTCCGAAGCATACAATCTAAACAGAAAGTACATTGCCTCTACACGAGTATAAAAGGCATTCGAAGCTACGGTCTCTAATTGCTGAAGTCCTAACTGTTTATTGCCCTTTGGGAAAAGTGCCACAACTGGTCTTAGGAGCGGGTAGTTTTCAGGAATCCAAACCGAAAAATAATTAAACAATGCGTCTCCTAAGAGAAGCTCAGGATTAAACTCTTCCTCTCCCCGACTCATTTCCATGTATTTTAAGGCATTTCGACCCGCAAAGGTTGCCTTAGTCCAGCTTTTCCGCTCGCTGTAAAGCCTTCCCATAAATCCATATCCTGCAGCCAAGAAAAAAGCAGCTTCCTTGTTTGTGGGATCTTGATCCAACAATTCTTCCGCCTTATCATTTGCTCGTTCGAGATATTGGATAAAAATATTATCAAAGCGAGTGTTAGTCACGTCCACCTCTATTCTCCACCAATACCCTAATGCCATCAGGAAATCTGGAAGTGGATGATTAGGGTATTGATACATGATTACCGCAAAATCACGCTCAGCCGTTGGGAAATCAAAATCATACATACTGTTGATCGCCTTGGTGACTCGGTACTGTAGGCCTTTGTCCAGCAATAAATATTTGGGAGCGGGGACAACATCTCCAGGGGTTGGAGATTGTGCCATAGATTTGACACTAATTCCAACTAAAACAAAAATAGATAGGATGACCTGAAAATAGTTCCTCATGGGTTATTCTGATTTCCGTGCAAAATTACGCCTAAATCCAAACAAACGTTTAGATTTAGCATCTTTAACAAAAACTAATGGCCCAAAATTCCACACCAGTCGCCAAACAAATTCGTGAACTTTTAGCCGTAGATGGTCGGCTCTACTATCTGTTTTTAGTGCTTTTATTTTTAGTGATTCGATATCTCACTGACATTCTGGTGTTAGAGTCGATTCCTGACTCGGATCGATTGACTTCCCAAGGCGATTTGACATTTTTCTTTTTATTCAATGCACTCAATTACCTCTGGACTCCATTTGCACTGCTTTGGAAGTTTACAGTTACTGCATTTCTCTTTTGGTCCATTGGTTTGATGATTGGCTTTAAGGCTCCATTCAAGGAACTTTGGAAGTTTGCACTTATCAGTGAAACCGTATTCATACTTCCTGAGCTATTACGACTTTTAGTATTTATGAATTCAGCACAAGACTTCACTTATTTGGAAGTAAGAAATTTCGAACCATTATCACTGCTATCCCTTTTGGGACCTGAGAATATAGATTCAAAGTTTCATTATCCCCTTTCCGTATTAAACATCTTTGAAATCCTATATGGATTCATCTGGGTTTATGGATTTCACACCATCAGCAGGAGAAATTTTTCCGAAAGCACTACAGTCGTATTGATTGCTTACTATCTGCCTCTCCTGATTTGGTTGGGATTTTACATCGGTGCTTACCGTTAAAGAGTCTTTTTCGACTTTTTAGAATCCATTCGACATCGATCCGAACAGTATTTGACTTCTTCCCAGTTTTTCTCCCACTTTTTCCTCCAGGTAAAAGGACGGTTGCAAACCAGGCAGATTTTGGTGGGTAAATGTTCCTTTTTCATGCCCATCTTTTGGCTAGTGTATGACGTTTTAAAATTCGATCTGCTTCTTGGACGACTTGAGGAGACTTTTGAGCAGACCAGATTCGATCCCTTGCTTCGGCTCCTGATTTTTCAAAATCAACCAATGGAAACGGGTAATTTTTCCCCAAGAAGAACTGAAGATCTTCTTGTTCAAGCGGGGTGATTTCCCAAGGGCTATGAATCAAAGAATTGGGAAGAAGTTGGAGTTCGGGAACCCATTTCCGAATAAATAATCCTTCGGGATCATGATCTTGCGATTGTTTCACAGGATTGTAAATCCTCACTGTATTAATTCCAGTCACTCCCGCCTGCATTTGAAGCTGGGGATAGTGAATCCCTGGTTCAAAATCCAAAAACATCCTAGCCAAGTAATTAGCACCTGAATCCCAATGCTGCCCCAAGTGATGGGTTAAAAAAGAAACCACCATGGCACGCATTCGAAAGTTCAGATAGCCTGTCACTTTAAGGCAACGCATGCAGGCATCCACTAAGGGAAATCCAGTTTGTCCATTTTCCCATGCTTCGATATAAGCTCTGTTTTCTTGAATAGGCAAACTCAAAAAGCCCCGATTTACTGGCTCAAATTCCATTCTTGACTCCATTTCAAATTTTTGAATAAAGTGGCAATGCCATTTTAAACGGGATTGAAAATTTGAAAAATTTCGGACTTGATTCCCCTGTTTTACTTGGTGTTCTGAGAGCTGAAATACCTCTCGAAGAGAAAGGCATCCCCAAGCCAAATAGGGAGATAAACGACTACAACTTTTTCGACTGAGTTCAGGCTTGCTGATAGATTTGCTGTAATTTTTTACCCGATCCTGAAGGAAACTTTGTAGGTATTTTCTTCCTTTTGATTCTCCCCCTGGCTGCATGTTTAGATTTGGAGTTTGCCACTTTAGAGGAATCGAATTGGAATTGATTTTATGAATGGAAGGCTCTTCAAGCCTGACCCATTTTCCATTTTTTAAGGGAGGATTTTTGAGGTCTGATTTCATCAAACCAAACCAAAGGTTATTCCAGCGGTTTCGATTTTTCCGACCTCGTTCTACTCCTTGTTGTAAATATTCCTTCCAGGTAATTCCATTGGATTTCAACCAATTCTGAATTTTTAAATCTCGGTCAAAGGTTAGTTTAATTCCTGTCTCTTGATGGGAATAGATGGCCTGAATTTCAAATTCAGATCCAATGATTTCTAGTACCTGACTTACTTCTTGATAAAAAATCATAACCTCTCCTCCAAAAGGTTTGAGTTGAATTTGCAAATCCTGAAGGCTTTCCCAAACAAACCTCCAATGCCTTTCATCGCTTTGAGGAGCTGCAACCAGTGAGGGTTCAAAACAATAAAAAAGAAGGATGGGATAGCCTGCCTGAATCGCCTCAAAAAGTGGCTCATGATCACTAAGACGGAGATCTCTTTTAAACCAAACTACTGAAATTTTCTGCACGGATTAGAAACTTTCAATGCCCTTCAAAGTTTGAGATTCATGAAGAAAATTAAAGAACTCAAGGCAGAAGAGATTGACAGGATCATTGAAATGGCTTGGGAAGATCGAACGCCATTTGATGCGATCAAGGCTCAATTTGGAATTAGCGAAGGCGAGACTATTGAAATCATGCGAAGAAACATGAAACGAAGTTCTTTCAAAATGTGGAGAGCAAGAGTACAAGGCCGAGCCACCAAACATTCCCAAAAAAGTCCTGAGGACATGACCACTTTCAAATCCAGGATGCAACGTGGGATAGCACTTAACAAAATATCAAAAAGATAAAAAGCCGGACTCTATTGAACCCGGCTTTTCCCAATAAACCCAAACTTTAATATGGGCTATTTATACTGTTTCAAATGGCCATCTCATAATTCCTCCGGCCAAGTTCTTTAATTTTTCAAATCCTAGGTCTGCCATAATTTCACAGGCTTGACCACTTCTGTTTCCGCTTCTGCAGTACACCAAATAGGTTTTATCTTTTGGAAGATTCTTAACCTGACTGTAGAAAGTCGGAGACATAATATCGAGGTTCCGTGCTCCTCTAATTTTTCCACCTGCAAACTCTCCCGCAGTCCGTACATCCAGAATTACTGTATCCGGCTGAAGAGAAAGATCATGAAATGGACCTGCTGGGATGTCCTCGTAATTTTTTGGCTGTGTATTGAAGAAATTAAACATGGTTGTTGTTTTTTCTTCAAAATTACTTGGTCAATACTCCTCTAGTCAGTAATAAAAGTCACCTGACTAAAATCAGTTTTTGGCGCTTGCCCGGAATCTCTTTCTCCCTTGAATGATTCCTAATCGGATCAATAAAATCCAAGGCAAACCATGCATCAGGAAATCTCCCCAATCTACCAACTTCATTCCTACTGCTCCGCCCGCAATCCATCGGACTTTTCCCCAAATATGAGGCTCAGGGAAATACGGCGCCATTCCTAATGCAAGTGTCATTAGAATGACAAATCGCCAACTGTTAAAGGGTAAAATTTGATTTACTTTTTGCGGTTCCATGGATAGGTGATTTGCTGCCAAAAGGTCTTGGGAAATTGTTCCAAATCCTCAAAACCCAAGGGTTCATGTTCATTTTCATTGGGTATATAAGCTGTACCAAATAGGTAGTCCCAAAGGCTCAGGGAAATGCCAAAATTCACCCCATGACTTCCCTCTGGAATGTGCTTAGCATGGTGCCAAAGGTGCATTACCGGATTATTGAGCACATATTTCAAAGGTCCGTAGGTGATTTTCACATTGGCATGATTGAGGTGACCGATGGCGATCGTCAGGATATGCAGGATAAAAAAGTCATCCAATCCAAATCCAATCATAGCTAATGGAATATACTGAACGGATTTATAGACAATGGTCTCCATCCAATGATAACGGAGATGTGCTGCAAATCCCATTTGCTCGACCGAATGGTGAACTTTATGAAATTCCCACAACCAAGGGTTGGTATGCAGCCAGCGGTGGACATTCCATTGAATAAAGTCAGCCACCAAAAACATCAAAAGAAACTGTGCCCATCCAGGCCAAGAAGCCACTTGGATGGCTACCAGATTTTCGATTCCAAATAAACCCAAGAAATCATTGAACAACTCAACTGCCACATTGGAAACGGAATTGTACACGATTAGGGAAAAAAGGAAAAAGTTGAAAAACATGTAAAATCCATCCATCCAAAAATCTTCCCGAATAGCGGCTTGATCTTTCCGCCATGGAAAAGCTAATTCCAAAAGCCAAACCACCACTGACAAACCCACTACCCACCAAAAGTAATTGTGCCAAGAAGGATAAAGAATTTCGGATACCAGGTAATTCCAGTATCCGAAATAGCCATCTAAGAAGATTTTAAAATACTCTTGCATGAATTTAAATATTCATTAATTCTTTGCTGATGATGTAGATACCCATAATCAAGACAAACCAACCAAAGCCCTTTTTAAGGATTTTTTCATTGATTTTCTTGGAAAGGGCGCTTCCAATAAAGATCCCTATGATCGAGAGACCTGTAAATATCAACAGCATTTGCCAATCGATAGTTTGAGTCGAAAGATCTCCCAAAAACCCAATTAGTGATTTGGCAGCAATGATCAAAAGTGAAGTACCAACTGCCATTTTCATAGGTAGTCTTGCAAGTAAAACCAAGGCTGGAATTATCAAAAATCCTCCACCTGCGCCTACAATTCCAGTTATTACCCCAACTATTGACCCCTCAAGGGCGATCATTGGGAAATTGTACTTGATCTCTTCATTCTCATCACAATCGACACACTTTTTATTTCGGATCATCGAGAATGAAGCAGCCAACATGATCAAGGCAAAAAAGACCATGATTCCGATATTCTTTGTTATGGCTGATTCACCAATGCTAAACAAAGGATCAGGCAAGGCTGGAACCAAAAATTTCCGAGTTAGAAAGACTGCGATAAATGATGGAATTGCAAATACAATTGCGGTCTTATAATTCACCAATCCTTTTTTCATGTATGTACCAGCTCCTACCAATGAAGTAGCCCCTACAACGAATAAGGAATAAGCTGTAGCCAGTACGGGATTAACCCCTAAAATGTAAACTAAAACAGGAACGGTAAGAATAGATCCTCCCCCACCAATCAACCCTAAACTAATTCCAATTAATACTGCAGCGGCAAAGCCAATTACAACGATTACATCCATTTTATTTCAAATTTTCATACAAAAGTAGGTTCAGCCTTTGCCCTTAAGCGGTGACAATTGTTACACTGTCTGAATTTTAATTTAAGCTCCTTTTTCTATTTAAAATGAATAATTGTGACCTTGCTCTCTGTATTTACAGTCATTTTGGTAACTTCCACCTATACCTAAATCTACTATGAAAATCCTGGTTCCAATAGATTTTTCTCCCAATTCAATTCACGCCTTTGAATTTGCCCTTGCCCTAGCCCAACGGGAAAAAAGCGAAATCCAGTTGATTTATGTAATAGAGCATATCTACGACTTCGCGGCTCAGTCAGCCTTGGCTTTGGAATCTCATTGGGGGGAAGCAGAACAAAAAATCAAAGATCTCAAAGAAAAATACGCTTCTTCTGAAGTCCTCATTTCTTATCAGATTGAAGAAGGAACCCCCTCGATTTCAATCTCAAAATTTGCACATGAATCTGACGTAAACTTGATTGTGATGGGGACTAAAGGTGCTCATGGCATGAAAAAATGGCTCATCGGTTCGACAGCTGCGAATACGATCAAAGAATCCACCAAACCTGTTTTAGTAATTCCCGAAAACTCAAATCTTACACATATTCAAAAAATCACTTTAGCGCTAGAATTTGAAGATCATGAACCTCAATACATCGATTGGATCGTTGGAAAATGCGACCAATGGCATTTGGGTCTTGACTTTTTACACATTCAAGTAGCGAATGATTTTAAAGAAGAATTGTCCGTAATGGGATTGGAAAAATATATTTCTAAAAAATTTCCAACCATGCCCGTGAAAATTCACACCTTCTTTGCAGAAACTCCTAGCGATGGATTGGAGCTTTACATGGAGGAGCATGAAGAATCCATTCTGATGGTTTGCCACAAACAGCGAAGCTTATGGAGTGACTTACTGGAAAATAGTGAATCCCTTCACTTGGCCTATTCTGCGCCTATCCCCATTTTGGTGATGGTTTGATTATTTACTAATCAACTCTTCAAAATCATCACGGATATAGATCACGTTTCGACCCAATTCAATCCACTTTTTCTTTTCCAGTTGCTTAAGCAATCGCGAAATCACCTCCCTTGAAGTTCCTAATTCATTTGCGATCTCCTGGTGAGTCGTATGAAGTTCGTTCGCTTTAAGTTGTTTCATTTTGGTAACGATGTACCGCATAAGTCGCTCATCCATACGCTTAAAAGCAACAGCATCTAAAGCAATAAGCATCTCTTGGAATCGCTGTTGATAGGTACTCGAAACGAAATCTTTCCACTGCTTAAATTCATCAGACCACTGCTCATGCAACTGAACTGGAATAAACATGATAGTAGCGGTCTCTTCGACCACGGCTTTGATTTCGCTCGGTCGGGCTGCCGAGCAACAAGTTAGGGACAAGGCACAAGTTTCGCCCTGCTCGAGGTAATACAGAAATAATTCTTTTCCTTCCTCATCCATTCGCATGATCTTGATAGACCCATCAATCACGAGTGGAACTGCCTTGATAAATTGTCCAGGCTCCATTAATACCCTTCCATGTTCAAAGTTGGATTCCTGGCCTTTTTCCAAAATTGCCTGTAAAAGTTTAGGGTCAGAGAGGTTTGGAAGTGCTTGTTTGAGTTTTTCTAGTGTCATAATTCCTTATCAACGACAAAAATGGGAATGGTGTCTAAGGTAAATTAGTGACAAATATCACAATCAACCAAATCAAAAAAATTAAATTGAGAGGAGGTTTAGGTGATTAATATCACTTTTTCCTGACCTTAAGAACCTTATCTTTCTAATGTTTAATCACACAAAAAACCCATGAAAACTCACTATCAGATTTTAATTATCGGCGGAGGAACAGCCGGAATTACCATTGCAGCCCAACTTAAGCGAAAGGACTCAACCTTGGATATCGCCATTGTCGAACCTTCAGAAAAACATTATTATCAGCCTGCATGGACGTTAGTGGGCGCTGGAGCTTTTGATTTTGCAGATACTGAGCGAAATGAAGCAGACTATATTCCAGACGGTGTAGATTGGATTAAAGATAAAGCAACTGGAATTGACCCAGAAAGTAATTCAGTAGAAACTGCTACTTCTGGTACAATCACTTATGACTATTTGATTCCAGTACCTGGGTTGGTGATGGCTCCAGAATTAATCCCTGGGTTAAAAGAAGCATTAGGTAAAGGCGTGGTCTGCTCTAATTACACTGACCCTGAACATACTTGGGAAGTGCTCAAAAATTTCAAAGGAGGCAATGCCGTCTTTACCCAGCCAACTACTCCAATCAAATGTGGTGGAGCACCTCAAAAAATCATGTACATGGCTGAGGACTATTTTAGAAAAAATGGTCTTAGAGACAAAACCAATGTCCTGTTTGCAACTCCAGGCACTGTGATTTTTGGTGTTCCAGAATTTGCCAAGACCTTAAATAAGATCATCCATGATCGTGATATCATATTCAAGCCTTTCTATGCACCAGTTAAAATTGATGCCGAAAAGCAGGAAATCTATTTCCACTATGCAAAACCCGGAGAAAGTAACTGCACTGTTCAAGAAGGCAATAGCTTAGGCGAAGAACTGGTAGGAGCTCTTGAAATCAAGGTCCATTACGATATGCTTCACATCGCTCCACCTCAAATGGCTCCAAAATTCATCCAGGATTCCAAAATATCCATTCAGGAAGGACCCGGGAAAGGATGGGTTGACGTGGACATCCATACCATGCAGCATAAGCGTTACCCCAATATCTTCTCCATAGGCGATGTAGCCCACTTACCAACAGCAAAAACTGGCGCCGCCATCAGAAAGCAAGCTCCAGTATTGGTAGAAAATCTACTCTCTGTGATCAAATCCGGTCATTTGGGTCAAAAATCTTACGAAGGATATTCTTCTTGCCCAATTGTGACTGGCTATGGAAAAATGCTACTCTGCGAATTCAAATACGACAATGTCAAAGATAGCGATCCAATGATTTCCACTTTTGTAGACACTACCAAAGAACAATACAGCATGTGGTTGCTCAAGAAATACGGTCTTCCTTTTATGTATTGGAATTTAATGTTGAGAGGAAAAGCCTAAGGAATTCCATTCCTGAAAAAGATCCCGGATCAATTTGGTTCGGGATTTTTTTATGCCCAAATCAAACAAATCCCATCAATAAAAATCTTAAAACCATTCATCCCTTATATCTTCGAATTAAGCCTATTCTTGATCTCTTTTGGGTAAATAAATTTCACATGAAGTCTTCACTTCTAACACTTGTTTGCATTCTCTTTGGTTTTCATTCCTTCGCTCAGGACCTTCTTATATTAGATAAAAACACTAATCTTCCCATTTCTGAAGTATCGATTAGCGTACCCGGAACTCCAACTAATCGGTCTACTGATGCAAATGGAAAGGTATCATTAAGTGGATTTCCAAAAACTGGAAAAATTTGGATCACGAAGGAAAATTACATTTCACTAGCTCTTGCTTGGAGTGATTTTGAACAAGGCCAGTTTACAGTTTACCTATCCACCAAAGAGGTAATTCTTGAAGATGCTGTCATCTCAGCCAATCGCTGGAAAGTCAACTTGGAAGACGTGGCAGAAAAAGTCAGGAGGCTAGATCAAAGCTCTCTGCTAATCCGAAATCCAAGTAATATGGCAGATTGGATTGGGTCAAGTGGGGAAGTGTTTATTCAAAAAAGCCAAATGGGTGGAGGAAGCCCAATGATTCGAGGTTTTTCTGCCAATAGACTTTTATATGCCGTGGATGGCGTAAGAATGAATACGGCAATATTTAGAAGTGGAAATCTCCAAAACGTGATTTCTATTGATCCTTTTGCAGTAGAAAATACCGAAATACAGTTTGGTCCAGGATCTGTAATGTATGGCTCTGATGCGATCGGTGGAGTAATGGTTTTTGAAACACTCCAACCAGATGCTACCAATCGGTTAAATTTGATTTCAAGAGTTTCATCTGCATCATCTGAAAAAACAGGACATGTCGATTTTTCTTATGGAAGTAATTCTTTACGATTCTTAACCAGTATCAGCTATTTTAACTACGGAGACTTGCGCATGGGGAGTCGAGGCGGTCATGACTCCTATCTCCGTCCAGATTATGTACAAAGAGAGGGAAATTTCGATTTAGTAAAGGTCAACGATAACCCATTAGTACAAAAAGGAAGTGGCTATGATCAGATCAATCTGATGCAAAAAGTAAATTGGAGGAGTGGAAAATACAGCAATTTCGATGTTGGATTTCACTACTCTACTTCCTCTAATGTACCACGGTATGACCGATTGATTGAAAAAAGAAACGGAAGCTTACGATTTGCAAAGTGGGATTATGGACCCCAAACTTGGCTGATGGGCAATGCTAAGTGGACTTATACGAAAAGCACTCGCCTTTTTGATCAGGTAAAAATCATCAGCGCGTATCAATTTTTCGAAGAAAGTCGCATTGATCGAAGATTAAACGATAATCGAGAAAACAATCGAAAAGAAGAAGTGAAGGCCTATTCGGTCAATGCCGATTTATTGAAGTATTTTAAAGATGGGTCATTTTTAAGTTATGGTGCTGAATGGGTTTTAAACCAGGTTCAATCCTCTGGAATTAGTAAAAACATTGAAACCGGAGCGCTATTTCCTGCATCTGCCAGATATCCCAATTCAAATTGGAGCTCTCTAGCAGCTTATGGAAGTTACCACCGACGCATTTCTGATTTGCTCAAGTTTCAGGGAGCATTACGATACAATTTAACCAAGCTCACTGCAGATTTCTCTGAGAACCTTGATTTCTATCCCCTTCCATTTACTACCTCTTCAAACAGTCATTCTTCCTTAACTGGCAATTTGGGCCTAATCCTATCTCCTTCTCCTTCATTTACTATTTCACCCGTCCTTTCCACGGGATTTAGAGCGCCAAATGTGGATGACATTGGAAAAATATTCGATTCTGAGCCAGGTGCTGTTTTGGTGCCCAATCCAGACCTAAAGCCAGAATATGCTTACAATGCAGAGCTCAACTTGAATAAATATTTCGGAGAAAATTTAAAGTTGGACTTCACCGCTTATTATACTCGACTAGATCAGGCGATGGTCCGAAGACCATTTCAATTAGATGGGAAATCTGAAATTGTATATGATGGGGAACCTAGTCAAGTCTTAGCAATTCAAAATGCAGCCTTTGCCACCATCAAAGGAATTCAAGCAGGATTTGAGTATAAATTTTCTTCCCAACTCCTTTTGGTTTCGAGGTATAATTTTCAAAAAGGGATTGAGGAATTGGATGACCAAACCACTAGCCCATCCAGACATGCACCCCCCGCTTATGGGATGACACGTTTAAGTTTTTCCAAACCAAAATTCGGAGCACATCTAACTGTTCAATACAGTGCAGAACGATCATTTGAAGACCTTCCCGAAGAGGAGAAATCCAAAGTCTTCATTTACGCTACCGATGTAAATGGAAATCCATTTTCCCCTTCTTGGACCATTGTCAATTTGAATTTCAATTACTCAATAGCCAAAAATTTTGGACTCACAGGAGGGTTAGAAAATATTTTCGACAAACAATACCGGCCTTACAGTTCGGGAATTGTAGCACCCGGAAGAAATGTGACGTTATCGCTTAAAGCCAGTTTTTAAGGCGATGAGTTAACAATTTGATTTTTAACCTGTTTTTATGCTATGGGAATGATCAAGAAATCAGTTTTATCGACCGTTTTGCTTTTTGTCATTTTGTCGATATTACCAATGGGATGCGGTCTCTTTTGTAGCGATTCTTGTGGATGCGGTCCGAATTTTCCCCCACAGACATTTCGGATCAATTCATTTGAAATTTTCACAGCCGCCTTTGATGGACAGCAAATTTTCCCTTCTACTTTTCTTCCTTATGACAAGGTTTTCAAGGCGATCAGAGTAAAAAACTTTGATTTATTAGGTGAGCTTAAATCCCCTAAATTCCAAGGATTGAATATGGCATTCGCCTGTAGTCCTCCCTCTCCAACATCCAGCAAAAAGCTGGTTGATATCCAAATCTTGAATTTAAATGAAGTTACTTTCGGAGACGGGACTGTTCTGGAACCGGGACAAAACATCAGTGAACTTTTCGCAATTGGGTATTTCTATTCCAATTCATTGAAAAGTATTCCAGAATTTATTGAAGATGGATACACTCTTTATCTGGAAGATTTATTGAAGCTTGGAATTCGAAAAAATCCTGGCAAGGAGATTTCATTAGAGGTTTCTATTTCAATAGTACTCCAAGATGGATCAGCTTTTACCTTCCAAAATGAAATTTGGAGCTTACAGCCAAATTCATGACAAAAATCTTCCCTATTTTTCTTTAGATTCATTCCAAATACAGCTACTTTTGCAGCTCTGGAAAGAAATAAAATGACTGCAGACCGACTTCCCTTAGACCGAACAGGGAAAATCATAGAGATTAAATCCTCACCTCTTAAGATCAATCTCATGGAGCTTGGATTTTTGCCAGGTAAATACATTACGCTTCAGCATAAAGCTCCTGCAGGTGGTCCAATGGCGTTTCAAATGGAAGAAACTCTTTTGGCTTTGCGTATTCATGAAGCAGCATTGATCCAGATCGAATTGATTTAAGCCCATGACCGAATTAAGCGCACCTATTTCTATAAAAACTCCCAAGATTGCCATTATCGGGAATCCAAACGTGGGTAAATCAACGATTTTTAATTTTTTGACAGGATTAAACCAAAAAATCGGAAACTATCCGGGTGTCACTGTAGATAAAAAAACGGGTGCTTTTTCGATCGAAGGGCAAGCTTTTGAATTACTCGACCTTCCAGGAACCTACAGCTTATTTCCAAATTCTGAAGACGAAATCATCGCTCATCGTGTCCTGAATCAAGGAGGTAATGAGGATCGACCGGATTTTGTATTGA
Organism: Algoriphagus sanaruensis; assembly: GCF_001593605.1. GTDB lineage: Bacteria > Bacteroidota > Bacteroidia > Cytophagales > Cyclobacteriaceae > Algoriphagus > Algoriphagus sanaruensis. The sequence goes on from NZ_CP012836.1 coordinate 2,821,980, forward strand.
TGGTTATTGATTCAAGTCAGCTTTCAAGAGGACTTTTCTTAGCCACTCAGCTAATTGATCTCGGAGTGAATCTGGCCATTTTATTAAACATGTCGGATTTGGCAGAAAAGAAAAATATTGAAATCCGATCATACGAATTATTTAAGTGCCTTGGAGTACCGATTCTAAACACGGACGCTCGAAATCTCAAAGGAATGGATCAGGTCAAAAACCTGATCAGCCAGAAAAATTTTTCTAAGGGAAAACCATTTATCGATATCACCCAAGTCGTTCCATTGGATCTACTATCGAAGATTCAGGATCATCTCAAACTTGACAATCCTTACCAAGCGTATCAATTGATTCGATTTGGAGGAAAAGACCCTCATCTTCCTGAAGAAACCAGAAATTATCTTGAATCTATTACCTCTGATTTCAATTTCGATCTGGAAGAGGCTCAGCTTGAAGAAACCAAACTGAGATATAAGAAAATTACTGAATTGGTCACTCGCGCGATGATTAAGCGGGAAGAGCCCAAAAAGAAATCCCAGCTTGACCGAATTACCCTTCACCCTGTAATAGGTTACTTGGTTTTCTTTGCCATCCTGGTCGTGATTTTCCAAACCATTTTTACTTGGGCTTCTGTGCCCATGGATTGGATAGATGGAATTTTTGCTGATTTAAGCACCTTTATTTCGAGCAAACTACCCGATGGTCCGTTAGCCAGACTAATAGCTGAAGGTGTAATCCCCGGTATTGGAGGTGTGGTAATATTTATTCCACAAATCGCCCTTCTTTTTGGTTTTCTAGCCATTCTGGAGGATACCGGCTATATGTCTCGAGTCGTTTTTTTAATGGATCGTTGGATGCGCCCATTTGGTCTTCATGGTAAAAGTATTGTTCCACTCGTGTCTGGAGTGGCCTGTGCAATTCCAGGGGTTATGGCTGCTAGAAATATCTCAAACTGGAAAGAAAAAATGATCACCATTTTGGTGACTCCATTGATGAGCTGCTCAGCAAGGCTTCCTGTTTACATTATTTTAATTGGTCTTACCGTTCCGGATGAGTTGCTTTTTGGTCTGATTAACCTACAAGCTTTGGCCTTATTTGGTCTCTACTTTTTAGGAGTATTAGGGGTTTTGGTTACAGCATTTTTACTAAAGCTAATATTGAAAACTTCCGAAAAAAGTTTTTTGATGACCGAACTCCCACCTTATCGCCTGCCTAGATGGAGTGACGTGGGAATTACGATGATCGAAAAATCAAAAACATTTGTTTTTGAGGCAGGGAAAGTGATTTTAGCGATTTCTATTATTCTTTGGGTTTTGGCTTCCTATGGTCCACCAGCTAGAATGGATGAAATCCGTGCATCAGCAGAACAGCAACTGTCCCAAACTACTGACGAAGGCGAGATTGAAGCTATTGAGGCAGAAACTAACTCATTGCTATTAGAAAATTCCTTCATTGGAATCATGGGAAGAGCCATTGAACCTGCGATCAAGCCATTAGGGTATGATTGGAAAATTGGGATTTCGTTGATTACATCCTTTGCAGCGAGAGAAGTTTTTATTTCAACGATCGCCACGATTTACAGCATTGGAGCAGATGTAGAAGATGAATTGACGATCCGACAAAAATTAGATCATCAAGTAAATGCGGCCACCGGGGAAAAGACCTTTAACAAAGCCACATCATTTTCTTTGATGGTGTTTTATGTTTTTGCGATGCAGTGTATGAGTACATTGGCAGTGGTAAAACGCGAAACAAAAGGCTGGAAATGGCCTATTATTCAAACCCTCTATATGAGTGGCCTTGCTTATTTAATGGCATTTATCACGTATCAAATTTTCTCTTAAACCGATGTGGCAAGAATTGATAATCGGACTCATGGTGATCGTGGCCTTGGCTTATTTGGGAAAAAAGTATTTCTCCAAATCCAAACCAAGTCAACCTGGATGTGACAAGTGTGTCAAATCCTAAATCACAATATTGCCTGAAGGAATTCCCATTTTTTTTAGGAATATTCGTGCATGAGTAAAGTCGCCAAGCAAAGTATCCAAACCGCTCTTTTTTCCTACCTGGGAGTGGTCATCGGATACATCAACGTGCTTTGGCTTTATCCCTATGCACTGGATGCCACTGAATTAGGCATTTTCCGAACCGTTCAGGATTTGGCCTTGCTTTTTGTCCCATTTGCCCAGCTTGGAATTGGACATGGAATTACCCGTTACTTTCCCCAATTAGAAAATCAGAAATCCGCTTTTCTGAGTTTTAGCTTATTGCTTTCCCTGATCGGATTCATCCTAGTTTCCTTGATTTTTTTTGGATTCAAAGAGCAACTCATACAACTTTTTGCCTTCAACTCTCCTGAACTTATCGACTTTTTGGGTCTTGTCCTATTGATTACTCTTTTTTCGCTGATCAATAGCGTGCTAGATTCCTATGCGAGATCCTTTATCAAAGTAGCTATTCCCACCTTCTTCAGAGAAGTTTTCCTTAGGTTTCTGAGTTCAGTTCTGGTAGGAGCTTATTTATTAGGCTGGATTGATTTCAACCAGGTTATGCAAGGTTTGGTGGCGACGTATGGAATTACCCTAGTGGGTGTTTTGGTTTACCTGATTTGGCTAGGAGTTTTGACTTTTGATTTTCGATGGAGCTCCTTCCCTACTGGGTTTAGAAGTTCATTTATCCGATATAGTCTGATTACGTTTTTGGCTACTGCTGCCTCTACTTTGATTATGAAAATCGACTCAGTGATGGTCAGTTCGATGGTAAGCTTGGAAGCTAATGCGGTCTATTCCATTGCTTTCTACATGGCGCTGGTCGTGGAGCTACCTAGAAGGGCTATTTCACAAGTTAGTATGCCGATTATTGCCGAACATTTTGCTACGCAAAACACCCCTGAGATTCAAAAGCTTTATCGACAGATTTCCAATCGTCAGTTATACATCTGTTTGTTTCTATTTGCCCTTATTTGGGTCAATATCGATCAGATTTATCACTTTGTGCCGAATCGAGAAATCTACCAAGCAGGAAAATATGTCGTATTGATCATTGGAATGGGCAAGATTATCGACGTGGGTTTTTCTGTGAATAGTGAGATTCTAGTATTCTCCAACTACTATCGATTTAATTTGATTTTGACCGTTATAATGAGCTTTGTCATAATTGCTGCCAATTACTTCCTGATTCCGATTTTTGGAATAGAAGGCGCTGCATTAGGTTCTGCAGGAGTTATGCTGGGATTCAATAGCATCAAATATTTGTATCTAAAAGCTAAACTTAGCTTAGATCCTTTTAGCATTGAGACCCTAAAAATTCTCCTAGTGGGTAGTTTGGGGTTTGGATGCTCTATCCTGAAATTTCCTGAATGGAACCCAATTTTGAATTTATTTTTCCAAAGTGTGACTGTTGCGGGCGTCTATTTACTTGGGTCAATAATCTTAAAAATAGGGCGAGAAGAATGGGCTTGGATAAAAACGAAAGTAAAAACATCCGGGCCTTAGAGTGTTACGAAACCTCTTTTATTGACAAGATTTGAGCTGCCTTTGATCCGCAAACTTCCACTGTTATCCTGCTTTTTGGGCGAGGTCCCGGTCCCGATTGTTATCGGGAAAGGATGAGGCCTGTTTTTGGAAAGGGCTTCACTCGGAAATTGTTTTAAATTGTGAAGTTCGAACATGTCGGCGGCCCGGACACTGCAAATATACGATTCAGAAGGCGCCTAGCCAGTATATGAAGGAAAGTTTGCTGATCAAATTTGATCACCAAATATTGTATTTCAGTTAAAGGGACCAAAACGGCTTGAAAATGAAGAAATCAAGAAAAATCTATCAAGCTTCGAAATTTTATTTCGCCAATTTCAGATAGATTCCATCTTGGATTTTAACTTTGCAAGTAAATCACAGCAGCTATGTATTTGATCAAAAAACTGATTGTTTGTCTGGATCAGACTCCCTTGGACAAAACCCTTGTAGAATATGCAGGATTTATAGCCAAGGTCAATCAGACCAAGAAAATCTATTTTTCCAATGTGATTAAAAACCTATCCATCCCCAAAGAGGTCCTTGAAGAATTCCCAAATCTCATTGAAAACATGATCAATGAGCGAAAAGAAGCGATGGAAAAGGTGGTAAAAGAGCACTTTCCAGATCTCAAAGGAATTGCAATCAGCTACGTAGTTAAGGAAGGAAATCTTTCCAAAAAGATATTAAAACTCGCTGAGGAAAAATCCGCTGATATGATCTTGGTTGGTCGAAAAGTGGATCTTCCCGGAACTGGCGTCGCTTCTCAGCGATTGGCAAGAAGAGCGAGTTGCTCATTGCTTATTGTTCCCGAGGGAGCGAAAGCAAAAATCAATAAATTATTGGTTCCCAGCGATTTTTCTGAATACTCAAAAGATGCACTCGAGGAAGCAATCATGATTGTCGAAAAGCATGGAGGCACTGCAGAAATTGTTTGCCAAAATGTCTTTAACGTTCCATCTGGATATCATTTTACCGGTAAAAGTCTGGAAGAATTTACAGAGATCATGAAAATGCATGCTGAGATCAATTACAAGAAGTTCATCAAAAAAATAGATACCAAAGGAATCAAAATTACTCCAATCTATACCCAAGATGACAATGATGATCCTGTTCAGGAAATCGTCTCAAAAGCACTTGAAATCGAAGCAGACGGAATCATTATTGGAGCAAAAGGCAGAACAGCTGCCACTGCACTTTTCATAGGAAGTATGGCGGAAAGGTTAATTCAGTACAATGACAGCCTTCCACTTTTGGTGACTAGGCCTAAAGGAAAAAACGCTGGTATTTTGGACTATATCCTAGAGATTTAATTTTCTTGATACCTAAAATAGAAAAAGAGTCGGTATTTATCGACTCTTTTTCTATTTTAAATAAACCTTCAATCCGATGTAAGGTCTAATCCTGAAATGAAAGAAATAGACCGTCAAATTCTTCAACTTATTCAGAATCCTCAAACCAAGGAGGCTGGATTTAGAAAGTTGATTGAAACATACCAGCGTCATGTTTATCAGCTTATACGAAGGATGGTCTTGATCCATGAAGATGCGAATGACCTCACCCAAGACACGTTCATCAAGGCATTTCGTCATATTCATAAATTTGAATCCCAATCTGGTTTGTTTACTTGGCTTTATCGAATTGCCACCAACGAGTCTCTTTCGTTTTTAGAAAAAAAGAAGAAAAGGTTCTTTTTTTCTATCGATGATCATCAAGAAAAATTAGGCTCCTATTTGGACTATTCCTCTCAATTAAATGGGGATCAAATACAACTCAAACTCCAAAAAGCACTGCTTCGACTTCCTGAGAAGCAAAAATTAGTGTTTTTGCTTCGATATCAAGACGAATTGAGCTATGAGCAAATCTCTGAAATTACGCAAACCAGTGTTGGTGCTTTAAAAGCGAGTTACCATCATGCCGCTAAAAAAATTGAACAATTTATCGAAGAAGACTAAACCAATCCTTTTCAATTAAGTCTAAAAATCAATGGAAAAGTTACCCAAAATCAAAGATTTCAAAGCCCCTCAGAATTACTTCGAGGAGTTGCCGGATCAGATTATTTCCCGATCCCAAACTGGAATTTGGCGAACTCTTATCCCCTATGCCTCTGCTGCTGTTGTAATCATTTGCTTTGGAATTTGGTTTTTAAATCCGTTTACTCCTTCCTCCCAAAATGAGGAATTAATCGCCTTAGACGAAGAGGTATTATTATACATTGAAAGTAATCAGTGGTCTGCTGAAGACGTCTTAAGTTTAAGTGATGATCCCAATGCTATTTTGGATGAAATCATCCAAGAAGAATTGGACCCCTTACTCATTGAGGAGACCGAAGACACCTATACCTTTTGAAAATGATGAAAAAAACACATAGTCTAATCCTGATTTTGTTTCTTTTTGCGACTCAAGTCAGTTTTGCTCAAAGACCAGAACAACGAATCGATCCTGAGCGATTGCAAGCTGCCCGAATAGCTTTTATCACTTCTCGGATCCAACTCAAGCCTGAACAAGCTGAAAAATTCTGGCCCATATTTAATCAGTTTCAAGAAAAACGAGAAACTGCCATGAAACAGCTCGGTGAACTCAATAGAGGGGTTTCGGATGTTTCTGAAGAGGAAGCAAAATCTCGGATTCAACGTAAATTCCAACTTCAGGAAAAGTTGATTTCAGACGAAAAGGTATTTGTCACCGAGGTATCAAAAGTATTATCCCAAAAACAAATTCTTACCCTTCATGCAATTGGAAGGGACTTTACAAGGCATATTTACCAGCGCCAACGAGGTGAAGGAAACGACTAAAAAAGGCCCGAAATTCGATTTCGGGCCTTTTTTTATTTCTTCAACAAATCTCTGATTTCTTCCAAAAGCTTCTCTGAAGGAGTTGGGCCTGGAGGTGGAGGCGGCGGCGCTGCGGCTTCCTCTTTTTTACGATTGAAGTTGTTAATTCCCTTGATTGCTAGGAATATCACAAATGCGATGATGGTAAAATCGACCACATTCTGGATAAACATGCCATAATTAAGAGTCACTGCTGCGACAGCCTCTCCTGCTTCATTGGTACTGGCATCCTTCAGCGTAATAGCCAAAGATTTGAAATCCATTCCTCCGATCAGCAAACCCAAAGGAGGCATTACTACATCATTTACGAATGAGGAAACAATCTTTCCAAAAGCACCGCCGATAATGACACCGACCGCCAAATCGATCACGTTGCCTTTGACCGCAAACTCTCTAAATTCTTTTAATAGTCCCATAAAATATAAGGTTGGTTGAATGATTGTTTTAATATTCTAAAAATAATCCTGATCACCAACAAGAAGGATTCAATTTTAGAAAATCTTGAACTTTTGTTCCAATTAAAGCGAGAGTTTTTATCCAAAATCAGGAACAAAGCGCGATCAATTTTCCTTAACCTTGCAGCTATATTTTAAAATCAATGAAGCCACCGATTGCAATCCAAAAACCACAAGAACTCGAAATCCATGGTCACAAACGGATTGACCCATTTTATTGGATGAATGATCGAGAAAACCCAGAAGTCATTCAATATTTAGAGGAAGAAAATAACTACCTCAAAGAAGTAATGAGGCCAACCGAAAGTCTTCAAGATAAACTTTTTGAGGAAATGAAAGGGCGGATTAAAGAGGATGATCAGAGTGTTCCCTATTTCAAATCAGGATATTACTGGTATGTCAGGTACCAGACGGGCGACGAATATCCTATTTACTGTAGAAAAAAATCGTCCCTTGAATCTCCGGAGGAAATCATATTGGATGTCAATCAGCTTGCAAAAGGTAAATCATACTATCAAGTAGGGACAACCACCACTTCTCCTGATCAAACTATTCTTGCTTTTGCGGCAGATGAAATTGGTCGAAGAATCTATACGATCTTCTTCAAAAACCTTGAAACTGGAGAAATCCTAAAAGATAAAATCGCTCATGTGACTGGTAATTGTGTTTGGGCCGCAGACAACCAAACTCTTTTTTATTCCAAACAAGATGAGGAAACGCTAAGATCATTTCAGATTTACAGTCATAAACTAGGAGAAGATCCGGCTTCTGACCGATTGATTTTTGAAGAAAAAGATGAAGAATTCAGCTGTGTGGTTCACAAAACCAAATCTGAAAAATTCATCTTAATTCATTCAGAAAGCACCATTTCTTCAGAAATCCGTTTCATTTCTGCTGATCAACCTACTGCCGAATTTGAAGTTCTTCAGCCAAGAGTACCCCATTTAGAATATGCAGCAGATCATTTCGGAGAGTTTTTCTATATCCGAACCAACCATCAGGCACAAAACTTCAAATTAGTAAAAGCTCCAATCAGCTCCCCTTCCTTGAATTTTTGGGAGGATGTCATAGGACATCGAGCTAATGTCTTATTGGAAGACTTTGATCTTTTTTCTGATTTTTTGGTCACCCAAGAACGAACCAATGGCTTAACCCAGATTCAAATCAAGCCTTGGAATGAGGAAGGACATACCCTTCATTTTGAGGAAGAAACCTATACCGCTTGGATCAGCACCAATCCCGAATTCCACACCAAAACCTTACGTTTTGGATATAATTCGATGACAACACCAAGTTCGATTTTTGACTATGATATGGTTTCCAAGAATAAAACCCCACTCAAGCAACAAGAGGTGGTAGGTGGATATGATCCATTAGAGTATTATTCTGAGCGCATTTGGGCCAAAGCAAAAGACGGAGTTTCAATTCCGGTTTCCCTGGTATATAAGAAATCCCTATTTGAAAAAAATGGACAAAACCCTTTCCTACTTTATGCTTATGGGTCTTATGGCTATAGCATGGACGCCTATTTTTCCTCAAGCCGATTAAGCTTATTAGACAGAGGCTTTGTCTTTGCAATCGCTCACATCAGAGGAGGAGAAGATCTTGGAAGACATTGGTATGAAGATGGGAAACTCCTGAATAAGGAAAATACGTTCTCTGATTTTATCGCTTGTGCCGAACACGTTATCAGCTCAAATTATACGACAGCAGAACACCTTTACGCGATGGGAGGAAGTGCAGGTGGCCTTTTGATGGGTACTGTTATCAATTGGAAACCAGAGCTATTCCATGGGGTGATTGCGAATGTTCCTTTTGTAGATGTGGTTACAACCATGCTGGATGAAAGTATTCCATTAACCACCGGAGAATTTCAAGAGTGGGGCAATCCAAAAGAGGAGGAATATTATCATTACATGCTTTCCTATTCGCCATATGATAATATTGAAGCCAAAAACTATCCTAACCTGTTGATTACCTCAGGACTTCATGATTCTCAAGTTCAATATTGGGAACCTACCAAATGGGCTGCAAAACTAAGGTTACTGAAAACCGATCAAAACCTTCTCCTACTTCACACCAATATGGAAGCAGGACATGGAGGTGCTTCAGGTCGCTTTAATTCTTTGAAAGAACTTGCATTGGAATATGCGTTCCTTCTTTACTTAGAGAAAATAACCAGCTAATCCCATTTTAGGGTTAAAATAAAAACTAAAGAGCGGAAACTTATTCCGCTCTTTTACATTATTGAGTGAATAAATGTGTTCTAAAGTCGTGAAATGCGAATTTTTCCTAACTTTGGCGCCGAACCTATTTAACCCAATTCATGAAAATCGCCCTTATTGCGCATGATGGTAAGAAAGCCGACATGGTTCACTTTTTAAGTGGCTTTCGAGAATCCCTTCATCGCGGAGATATAGAGCTTGTGGCCACAGGGACCACAGGGTCACATATTGAAAAAGCAGGATTTCAGGTAGAACGCTTATTATCAGGTCCATTGGGAGGAGATGCTCAAATCGCAGCTCTTGCCGCGGAAAAAAAGCTTGCTGCCGTCATCTTTTTCAGGGACCCTTTGGACAAGCATCCACATGAGCCTGATGTACAGATGCTCATGAGAATCTGTGATGTGCATAACATTCCTTTGGCCACCAATCCAGCTTCCGCTGAGCTCATGTTTAAAGCCTTAACCCAAACCTATGGAAACTAAGAATATTAAAAAAATTGGTGTTTTGACCTCAGGCGGAGATGCCCCGGGAATGAATGCTGCCATCCGTGCTGCTGTTAGGGCCGGATTTTATTACGGATTAGAAATGTATGGAATCTACCGAGGATATGAAGGTATGATTCAAAATGATATTAAAAAGCTAGATTCAAAGAACATTACCCATGTCCTTGAGCGGGGTGGTACGTTTCTCAAATCAGCAAGATCAGAGGAATTTAGAACCCCAGAAGGCAGAAAAAAGGCCTATGAAAATCTCAAAAGTCATGGGATTGATGCCTTGGTTGTTATTGGTGGTGATGGTTCCTTGACCGGTGCTCATTTATTCTATCAAGAATATGGAATCCCTGCGGTAGGATTGCCAGGAACCATCGATAATGATCTTTCTGGAACTGACCTAACCATCGGATTTGATACAGCCTGCAATACTGCGATCGAAGCCATCGATAAAATCCGAGATACAGCTACTTCTCATGATCGACTGTTTTTTGTGGAAGTGATGGGTCGAGATGCAGGTTTTATTGCAATCAATGCCGGTGTAGGAAGTGCTGCAGCCGCGATTTTGATTCCAGAACGAAAAACTCCAATCGAAACATTGGTTGAAAAACTCAAAACAAGAACCAAAGCAAAAAAATCTTCCAACATTGTCATTGTTGCTGAAGGCGGAAAAAGCGGTTCTGCTCAAGAAATCGCAGATAAAGTAGCCAAGTATCTTCCTTACTATGACATCAAAGTAACCATCCTTGGACACTTACAGCGAGGCGGTGCTCCAACATGCTTTGATCGTCTTTTAGCATCCAAACTTGGAGTGGCTGCTGTCGAAGGTTTAATGCAAGGCAAATATGATGTCATGGCTGGGTTGATCAACAACAAAGTGGTTTACACTCCAATTGTCAAAGCAATCGTTGGGGATAAAGAAATTGATGAAGAAGATTTGAGAGTGGCAAATATCCTTTCCACTTAATATCAAAAGTTTGAAAATCAAAAGCCCGAGAATTTCTTCTCGGGCTTTTTGCTTATTTGATTAAAAGGATTGTTGAATTTTTCCCTAAAGTCACACTTTCTTTATTTTTCTCTACTGTTCCTAATTTGTAAAGGACGTCATCAAATTCGCTTGGAATATTCAATTCCATCGATTCTGCTCCTACATTATGAATCACAAGAACTTCTTGTCCATCAGTTTTCCTTCCATAGGCCATGATTGATTCCGGATATTCTAACTCCAAAATTTCAAGGGAACCAATGGCCAATGCGGGATGGGAATTTCGAAGTCGAATCAATTCTTTGTAATGATTGAAAAAGCTATCCCGAATATTTCGTTGGATTTCTACTGAGCCTACGGTCTCATCCGTACTGTATTTAGGTTCAATCCAAGTCGCTCTTCCAGTATCTTTCTCCTTGATATCCCAAAGAAAAGGCTCTCGGATATGTTCGTCTGGCTTCAATCCAAGCATGCCTATTTCTTCCCCATAATATAAATAGGGTGCGCCAGGCATGGTCAATAAAATCGCACTAGCTTGCTTATACTTTGCAACATCTTCATTCAAATCATTTAACAATCGAGGTTGGTCATGATTGGATGAAAAGATAGCGTCTGTAAATTCGGAAGTAATTCCTTGATAAAATTCCAACACCTCTTTCTGCTTTTGCAAAAGCAATTGACCATTTCCACTATTCAATGACTCGATTAGGGTATAATGAAAGTCAAAATTGAACAAGGCAGGAAGTCCCGGCAGGTATGGAGCTACAATTTCCTTTTTGTCATAAACCTCGCCTACTAGATACACATCTGGCTTTATGGCTACCATTTTAGATCGGAATTCTTTCCAAAACTCATGATTATCCAACGGCCTGTCATCCGGAAAAATATGCTTTGCTGCATCTAAACGGAATCCATCCACTCCTACTTCTTCCAACCAAAATTTTCCGATGTCATAAATCTCCTCCCGAACTTTAGGATTATCAAAATTCAAATCCGGCATTCCACCCCAGAAAAAACCGTAATAGAAATCCTCTCCAATTCCCGGATCGTGCCATTGTTGGATATTGTCTGAATCAAGCGTAATTACCTTCTTATTCAAAAAATCAGCTATGGTGTCTTTTTGAGCCCATACATAATAGTCACGATACTCGCTATCCCTTCCCGATTTGGAAGCCTGAAACCAAGGATGTTCAGTTGACGTGTGATTGATAATCATATCGATGACTATCTTGATATCTCGTTTATGGGCTTCTGCCAATAAATTTTTGAAGTCATCCATCGTACCATAATCTGGATGTACGGCTTTGTAATCCGTCACATCATATTTATGATAAGTCGGGGATGGCATTATTGGCATAAACCAAATGGCATTTGCCCCAAGCTCCTTGATGTAATCCAACTTCTGGGTAACTCCATTAAAGTCCCCTATTCCATCTCCATTTGAGTCATTGAATGACTGCACAAAGATTTCGTAGGTGATTCCAGCTTGAGGCCAATAGTTTTTCACCTCGGGTTGTTTTTCGGATTGACAAGAAGCCAAAATGGTCAAGGCTGTGAGTGTAGTGGTGATTAGGGTTTTGTTCATAAATCGAGTAGGAAAAGAAAAAGTCACCTGAACCAAGTGACTTTTCCCAAATGGAATAATAAATGTATTTAGTTTCTATTCACTGCATTTAGCATATCAAAAGCAAGTTCAAGACGCTTCACGAAGTTCTCTTCGCCTTTTCTCAACCATACTCTTGGATCATAAAACTTCTTGTTTGGACTGTCTGGACCTTCTGGGTTACCTAATTGTGACTGAAGGTATCCTTCATTCTTTTTGTAGTAATTCAGAATGCCTTCCCACATCGCCCACTGCATATCGGTATCGATATTCATCTTGATTGAACCGTAGCTATTGGCTTCTCTGATTTCCTCTACAGAAGAACCTGATCCACCATGGAACACAAAGTTCAAAGGCTTACCAGTCGTTCCATAGTTTTTGTTGATGTACTCTTGAGAGTTTTTCAAAATGATCGGCTTCAAAGAAACATTACCAGGCTTGTAAACCCCGTGCACGTTGCCGAAAGCTGCAGCGATTGTAAACAAGTCACCGATTTTCTTCAAATTTTCATACGCATAAGCCACTTCTTCTGGCTGAGTATACAATTTAGAAGAATCCACGTCAGAATTATCAACGCCATCTTCTTCTCCACCTGTTACACCAAGTTCGATTTCAATTGCCATTTGAAGCTTGTTGAATTCTTCAAAATACTTGCAAGAAATCTCTACGTTCTCATGCAGGGACTCTTCAGAAAGATCCAACATGTGAGATGAAAACAATGGTTTTTTATACGCTGCGTAATAAGCTTTACCTGCTTCCAAAAGACCGTCGATCCAAGGAAGAAGTTTTAAAGCTGCGTGGTCGGTATGAAGAATTACAGGAACTCCGTACGCCTCGGCCATTTGGTGTACGTGATGCGCACCAGAAATACCACCGGCAATACTTGCCTGTTGCTTATCATTTGGAAGGCTCTTTCCCGCAAAAAATTGTGCTCCTCCATTGGAGAATTGAATAATCACAGGCGAGTTTACTTTTTTTGCGGTTTCCAAAACTGCATTCACAGAGTTGGTTCCGATTACGTTGACAGCAGGAAATGCGAATTCATTTTCTTTAGCATACGCATAAAGGTCTCTGAGCTCTTCTCCGTACTTTACTCCAGGTTTAAATTTCATAGTTTGAGAAAGGTTTGTTTATTTTTTAATCAAGCGTTGGTGAAGCACCCGCTTAGTATCAAACGCCTCAAAGATATAAATCCCATCTTTAATTTTGCCTAAATCAAAATCTAAAATCTGCTCACCTAATTGGGTTTGACCATCAAATAGAATTCTACCGGCCATATCCACCACCCGATAGTTAGCTTGAATCATATCTTTTGGAAGCTCTACTCGAACCATTCCCGTGGTAGGATTCGGATAAACTTTAAATGCTCCTTGGGGAATTACTTCTGGGATAGAGGTCACAAAATCCTCTTGCAAAATCCCCGGATCCGGTTTGGGTAATGGCTTGTCGCTGAATAAATAAAATTCATTAGGACGTAAACCGAACTGAACTTGAGGCGTCGTCACATTAATCTCTTCGCCGGTGAAATAATTATACCATTTCCCTTGGCGAGGAAACTGAATCTGCTGACCTCCCTTGCTTGCCAAATCGAAATTGCCAAAAAGGAAAAAGCTTCCGTCTGAATGTTCCAGATAAATGGACTTCATTGCTGGACCCAAATTCACCGCAGCTTGGGTAGGCGAATTAAAAGCAGTTTGGGTTGCTTTTAGTTTGATCATCTCCTGATACAACTTAAACAATCGCTCCCGCTCAGGATTAGCCAAATATTCCCATTTGGTAGGTTTTATTCCCAAACGATCGTTGTTGAGTTCTTGGTCATAGCCAAATTCACCAAACTGCCAGATCATTTTTGGACCCGGAATAGCAAAATAGAAAGCAGCCATGATTTGATTTCGATTCACTGCATTTTCCAAATTCTTCAAATTCAAAGGATTGGTCGCACCAAAATTCAGTGTTTCCCACATCACTCGCTCTTCATCGTGCGATTCCTGATAGGCAATCAAACCATTTTTAGCCCAATCCCTGCGTTTGTAATAGGCCCATTCCATATTGTCATTGGAACCCTTCGCTAGATTTCGAGAGGTACCATTCATATTTCCCCAAAACATCATTCCGTAATTCGCCAATTCACGCTCTTCTTCATTGACGGCTAAATGTTCCAGAATCACATAAGCCTCTGGATGATGGGATTTAATACGATCATAAATATGCCTCCAGATTTTTACTCGGCTTGGATCATACTGCGACCAAATATTGACATCATTTCCTGAATTTACCTGTGTAAATCCTTTCGAAAGGTCAAATCGGAAGCCATCAAATTTGTATTCCGCCAACCAATAATGATTGACTGAGTCTACGAATGCTTGGGTATACGTGCTTTCATGGTTAAAATCATAGCCAACATTGAACGGGTGCTTTGCAACTCGATTGAACCATGGGTTGTCTTCTGTAGGAGCACCATAATCTCCATCATTGTATAGTCGAACCATCGGATTTTGACCAAATGCATGGTTAAGTACCATATCTAGAATGACCACCATCCCCTTTCCATGCGCTTCATCAATTAGGCGCTTCAAATCGTTTTTGGTTCCGTAAAATTTATCCGGAGCAAAGAAAAACGAGGGGTTATAGCCCCAAGAAAGATTCCCTTCAAACTCGGCAACAGGCATGAGTTGAATGGCATTTACTCCCAGCTCCTTCAAGTAATCCAATCGTTCCGTTACGGCATTGTAGGTTCGCCTAGAATCAAAATCTCGAACCAATAACTCATAAATCACCAACTCCTCAGGCTGAGGTTTTTCATAAGTGGTGTTTTTCCATTGGTAATCCTCTTGGGCAGTTTGTAAGTAAGTTGCTTGAAATTGCGTCTTTCCACTTGGGTAGGGCTTCAAGCCTGGATATCGGTTTTGATCAATGATTTCTTGATCATTAAATGGATCAGAAGTCTTATCACCATAAGGATCTCCGATACGGATTTCTCCTTCGACTAAGTATTGAAAAATATATTCTTTCTTCGGCTCTAGATTATTGATTTCCAGCCAAAAAATCTCCCCATCAGGTGTTCGTTTCATTTGATATTCAGGAAGCACTTGCCAGTCATTAAAGTCCCCGATCACATGGACAATTTGTTTGTTTGGAGCCTGTAGTGCTAGGATAGCCTGAGTATCCGAGATGTAATTAATTCCGAGCTTGGTTCCGTTGGGTAAGGCTGCAATTTCAGAAGGAGCAAAAACCACAATACTCACAGATTCCGTGTCAGATTGATCGCCACTTACTGCCTTAGCTACCAAAGAATAGGTACCAGCTGCTGTTGCTGTGTATTCATAAGAAATAGAAGTGGCTCCAGTCTTATTGGCTACTTCCACTCCGTCCAATTCAAAACTTAAATCAGAAGCCTCTGAAGAAGATGCCTCAAAAGCGAAGGTATCTCCCACTTCCAGAGAAATGGCATTAGTTTGAGGGTTGGTAAAGGTTACTTGAAAACCTTGGGCTAAATCAATGAAAAAATCTGAATTCGAAGTTGTTTTTCCTTCCTTCGATCCATCTGCATTTCTAAATACCAATCCAAGGCGATAAATAGTTTGCCCTGTGGGATTATCAAAAAATTCATTTGGGATTAACTCAAAGGTGTAAATATTAGATTGACCTGCCACTTTCGTCATTTTAGCAGCAGGATTTGAAGTCCCCCAAGTAAAGGGAACAATCGACCAGGTAGTTGAAGCTGGACCCTGAGTTACAGCTCCGATGTGAATGTAAACATCACAATTGCAATCCTTAAGACCAGTTGTTCCTTTGGAAGCATCATAGATAATTTTTACCGTTCCTGAGGCATTTGGAACGGCCGGCTCAGTGGTGACTTGGCCGTAAGACAAAATGCTACTCAGACAGCTAAAAAGAAGTAAAAAAGAAAAGAGAAATCGGTTATTCATAGGGAAGTATTGAAAGTATGAAAACCGGACAGGTTTATTGTCCGGTTTTCAAAGTTAAAATTATCAGCGGTTTACTGATTAATTTTTGGTGAGGGTGTAAGTCACTGCCTCTGCGCCAAAATTTAATGTAATAGTATAATTTCCATCAGCTGCAATGGCAATATTTGGTCCACCTCCAGTTAGTTCACCGTTACCTCCACCAAAGTTATTATCCCAGTTATTATTGGCTCTGAACTTAAATTCACCTGCTTTAAGATCTGTAGTGATTTTTAGTGAATTGGTAGTTTTATCAAACACATCCATTGGGGTATCTGTATCCCATCCACCTGCAGTTGCACTACCTACGATTCCCCATCTTTTTACTTCCCCGATAGTGTAGGTCTTAGCTGCTAGGTCTACATTCAATTCATAGGTTCCGTCAGCAGCAACTTTAAGGTTTGAACCGTCTCTTTCTAGAGAACCATCCGCACCATTGTCACCATAGTTAATATCCCAGCTATTGGTTTCATTCACTTTGAATTCTCTAGAACCACCCAAAATGTGCACATAACCTTTAAACTTGTTATCAAAGTTTACTGAATACAGCACAGTTGCCTCATTAGAAGGATCCCAGCCTTGGTAGTCACCAGGAACATACATTACAGGAAACGCAACTGTTGCATCATAAGGCGTTACCGTCAAAGTAAGAGTTTCACCATAAATTGGGTTTAATGGAAGGTTGATGGTAGCTTTCACTCTGAAATCAGCCTGACCTGCTACTCCAAATTCCAATCCTTTTCCTAAAAGTGCTTCATTCAATTCCGCCACATTCACGGAAATGATATTTGAATCCGACTCACCCAATGCCACTGGAGCCGCAAATTGAGCACCTGCTGCATCCACTTCCAAAATGTATCGAACTGTACCTGTGGTTCCGAAATCGGCAGCAGTTACGGTGAAATCAATAGAGTTTTCATCGGCTCCGTCCTTTTCCAAGACAATAGAAGTTCCTGCAGCAGGACTGCTGATGCTTGATCCAGTTTGAGGAATGATTGGAGGCATGTCATAAGGTTGACATCCCCAAATTACAGTAGCCATCAAGGCTACTCCGCTAAGTAAATTTCTGGTTTTCATTTACTAAATTGAGTTTAAGGTTATTTGAATAGTTATATTTTTTGTCAGCAAAATCAACTGTACTTCTTCATTTCACGAATTTTTTGAAGCGGAAATTGATAAACGATAACTCAACTTAATCGCGGTAAAAAGTCTTGTCAATACCCTAGGAATTCGATTTCATCAAAATTTTATTGCAGACGTTTGCGGTTTCGATTGCATTCAGAAAAAAAAAATTGCAGGTCAGAAAGAATTTAACTGATTATTGAAAAAAATCTTTTAAAATCGATTGCATAAAGGGTCTAAGCTATAGATTTACAACCCAAGTAACCCATCTTGGAAAATTTCAATTTTTCATGAAACTCGAACAAGCGACCATAAAAGATATTGCCCGGGAATTAAATGTCTCCTCTTCCACTGTATCAAGAGCATTGAAAGACTATCCGGGAATCAGCGACGAGACGAAGCGAAAAGTGAAAGAATTAGCTGATAAAATGAACTATCGGCCAAATGCTATCGCGCTATCGCTTCGTAAAAGCAGATCATTTACCATTGGCGTAATCATACCAGAAGTCGTTCACTTCTTCTTTTCAACTGTAATTTCAGGTATAGAGGAAATCGCTTTTTCGAGAGGATATAATGTCATCCTTACCCAAACCAATGAAAAGTTATCTAGAGAGATGAACAGCGTAGACACCATGCTCTCAAATCAGATTGACGGATTTTTGGTTAGCTATTCTAAAGAAACTTCTGACTTTAGCCACTTTACCAAATTGCTGGACAAAGGATTCCCGATAGTGTTTTTTGATCGTGTTCCAGACATTCCCCAAGCAATCAATGTTACTGTAGATGATTTTTCTGGTGCATACCAAGCCACCAAACATTTGATCGATCAAGGATATCGGAAAATCGTTCACTTGGCGGGTCCATCAAACCTTAAAATTTCAAAGGAACGAGAACGCGGCTATCGAGAGGCATTGAAAGACGCTGGAATCCCAATCAATCCATCCTTTATTGTCGAATGTACACATGGCACAAATGATGAAGCCTTTGAAATCACAAAAGAGATTTTCGCTGATTTCTCAGATAAACCTGATGCGTTTTTCGCCAATAACGACATGGCAGCAGTAGGTGCCATGATGGCTTGTAAATCTTTGGGTCTTCGAGTTCCTGAAGATGTAGGAATTGTCGGTTTCAGTAATTGGCAGTTTTGTTCGATCTTGGACCCTACCCTTTCTTCGGTTTCGCAACCAGGATTTAATATTGGAGCCAAAGCAACTGAACTGCTTTTAGACATCATCGAGAAAAAGATTTCCATTGAGGAAATTCATAACCCTGTGGTCTTGGAAACTGAACTTTTGATTCGAAAATCTTCGGTTCGATAAATAATTTTAATTTTTTGAAAAAATATTTGTGGAAAAATTGCAAACGATTGAATAGGCTTAATTTTTAAATCTTACGGGTTTTCAAAAATTGCTTTTCACAAAAACGCCTCTAAGGCCCAGAATAAGGGATTTTTATCATTCCAATTCGTTTCTATTTTAGCAGGTATCCTTCATTTTGTGACTATGGATTACCTCATTCAAGAAAATAAAAAACAGAGAAATTCCTCCAAAAATCAGCATTTAGGAAAGGTTAATTTTTGGGAGAAAAATGCGAATGGAATTTCTGGAAAAACCACAAATGGAAGTTTTAAGCTTTCCATTTTTAGAGAAGACATTATTCGGATTCAGGCAAGTCTTTTCAATGAATTTGAAACTAATCCGTATTCGGTAATCGCATCACCTCAACCTGTTGATTTTTCAGTCGCTGAAGAAGGTAACACCCTGTATCTCGAAACCTCTTTGATTTCGGTGCAGCTCCAGCTGGATTCTTTCAAATTGACGTTTTTCAATTCAAAGGGAAACCTGTTAAATGAGGATGATTCGCTTTCTGTCTCGTGGATCGGCACTGAGGTTTCGGCTTATAAATCTGTGCAAGAGGGAGAACGATACTTAGGACTAGGTGAAAAAACTGGAAATCTAGATCGTAAAGGGAAAGCCTTTACCAACTGGAACACTGATTTTTTTGCTTACGGAGTTGGAGATGATCCACTTTACATGAGTATTCCTTTTTACATCGGAACCCACGAAAAAGGTTCTTATGGAATCTTTTTTGACAATACGCATAAGACAGTTTTCAATTTTGGAGCGTCTACGAATCGATTCATTTATTTCAGTGCAGAAGACGGTGATTTAGATTACTATTTCATCCATAAGCCTAATATTTCAGAAATTATTTCCAGCTATACCTGGCTGACTGGCCGAATGCAAATGCCCCCAAAATGGGCCCTTGGTTTTCAGCAATGCCGATATTCCTATTATCCAGACACCGAGGTCTATGCGGTAGCTCAGGGATTTAGAGATAAGAAAATGCCAGCGGATGTTATCTATTTAGACATCCACCATATGGAAGGATACAAGGTTTTCACCTTTGATGGAGAGAAGTTTTCTGATCCTAAGGCCATGATCAAGAGGCTCAAAGAGAAGGGCTTTAAAGTAGTGGTGATTATGGATCCAGGAATTAAGACCCAATTAGGGTATTATCCTTATGAAGAAGGCCTTGAGCACGATCTTTTTGTCAAATACCCAGACGGTAAGGTTTATGAAGCGCAAGTATGGCCTGGATGGTGTGCTTTTCCAGACTTTACCAAAGAAGAGACACGTCGATGGTGGGCAGAAAAAATGGCATTCTACACGGAAGCTGGAGTAGATGGCTTTTGGACGGACATGAATGAACCTGCCTCTTGGGGACAATTCACACCAAACTTAATTGAGTTTGCTTACGATGGCGAAACGGCCTCACATCGAAAAGCTCGGAACATTTATGGCATGCAGATGGCGAGAAGTGCGCAGGAAGGATCTTTTCTTCAGGCACCTTCCAAGCGCCCATTTGTATTGACTCGATCGGGATTTTCTGGAATACAGCGATATGCTGCCGCTTGGACTGGAGACAATGTCGCCTCAGAAGAGCACATGATGGCAGGCATTAGATTGGTAAATTCGCTCGGAATGAGCGGGGTTGCTTTCTCAGGATATGATGTCGGAGGCTTTGCAGGTGAAGCTTCAAAAAGCCTTTTCGCTCGATGGATGAGCATTGGCGCTTTCGCTCCGTTTTATCGAGCTCATTCGATGATCAATAGCAATGACGCAGAACCGTGGGCATTTGGTGAAGAAGTGGAAGAAATCAGCAGAAACTACATTAAGCTCAGGTATCGTCTCCTTCCTACGCTTTATTCGAAGTTCTTTGACCGATGCCAAACTGGTCTTCCATTGGCTGAAAGCTTAGCGATCTCCTACCCTATGGAATCCAAAGTTTATGAATCAGCATTCCAAAACGAATATCTTTTCTGTGATGTCTTTTTGGTAGCACCTGTTGAAAGCACTAAAGAAATCACCAAGGTATTCTTGCCACAGGATGAATGGTATTACCTCTATTCAGATCAAAAATTGCAAGGTGATCAGGTAATCTACCAAGATTGTCCGCTGAATTACCTTCCAGTCTATGTAAAAGGAGGAAGCATTTTTGCCATGCAGTCGGATGTGTTCCATACGGACCAAAAACCAACTGGAACCTTAAATATCCATGTTTATAAAGGTGAAAAAGGAAGCACCTTTGTCCATTATGAGGACTCTGGAGATGGATTTGACTATCAAGTCGGAGAATATTTGAAGCGATCTATAAGCTATCTCCCAGAACTTAATGCAATGACTTTTGAAAAATCTGAAGGCTCCTATCCGAGTGATTTTTCCAAAATCAAAATTTATTTCCATGGCTTCACTTCCAAAGAAATCGAAGTAAATGGTGAACCTAGAGCTTTGAATTTTGAAAATTATGCGTTCTTGGAGCGATTAACTGAATTTGATCCATTACCAGAGCATAATCATCCATACTTTGAAATTGATTCGATTGGATTTGTGGAAATAGACCATACCCAGGAAGAAATCATTTTAAAAGGGCTAGTTTAAACCCTTAACCACCCAACCCAAAATGACCGGTACAAAAAGTAAACTTAGCTTCTGGCAAATCTGGAACATGAGCTTTGGATTTCTAGGAATCCAATTTGGATTTGCACTTCAGGGAGGATTTATGTCCCGTATTTTTCAAACCCTTGGAGCCGATAAAGACGCCATCCCTTTCCTTTGGATTGCTGCACCTTTGACAGGATTGTTGGTTCAGCCGATCGTCGGGTATTTAAGCGATCGAACTTGGCATCCCAAGTTTGGACGAAGAAAACCTTTCTTTTTTGTAGGAGCCGTTCTAAGTACAATTGCGCTATTCTTCGCACCCTATTCATCTGCCCTTTGGATGGCTGCGGGTGCCTTATGGATTTTGGACGCCTCGATCAATATTTCCATGGAGCCCTTTAGAGCTTTGGTAGCAGATAAATTACCTGATTCTCAGCGTTCATATGGCTTTGTAGTTCAAACATTAATCATTGGTATCGGAACCTGGATCGCGTCCAATTTACCATGGCTCATGACCCAACTCGGAGCATCCAATACAGCGGCCGAAGGAGTTGTGCCTGACTCGGTTAAATATGCGTTTGGAATTGGAGCATTTGTTCTCTTCTCATCCATACTTTATACGATATTAACTACGGATGAATATCCTCCCGAAAACCTCGAAGAATTTGAGAAAGAGAAAAAGGAACAAAAGGGTTTATTTTCTGGCTTTAATGAAATAGTAAAAAACATTGCAGGTATGCCTTCCGTGATGAAAAAATTGGGCGTGGTTCAATTTTTCTCCTGGTTTGCCTTTTTTACCATGTGGAGCTTTGCTACCCCCGCTATCACAGAGCATATTTTTGGAGCGACAGATCCAAGTTCTGAAGCCTACAATAATGCAGCCGATCGAGTTGGGAATTATCTAGGTACTTACGGTTTAGTGTCGATGTTTTATGCATTGATTCTTGCGTTTGTAGCTTCAAAGGTCAAGCTTAATCGCAGGCTACTTCACATGGGAAGTTTAATTGCTGGAGGAGTTGGGTTCATTCTAATTTACTTTATCCAAGAACCTTGGATGCTTCACATAAGCTTTTCATTAGTTGGAATCGCTTGGGCTAGTATTCTTTCCATGCCTTATGCCATGCTTTCAAGCTCAGTTGACCCCAAGCGGATGGGGGTTTACATGGGAATATTCAATATGTTTATCGTGATCCCTCAGATTGTAGCAGCTTTAGGTGGAGTTAACTTTCTTTATAAGGCAATTTTCGGTGAAGCTGTCATCAATACCATGCTTTTGGCGGGTACATTATTGATTTTGGCCGGATTTTCCAATCTCTTAATTACCGAAAGATCCGCCACTCATGACTAATGAATACCGGGCTTAAAATTCAGGTCAGCTTCCATAGCTGACCTTTTTATTTTTGTAAAAAATTACTCATGAAATCAATCCGAATTATAGGAGTTCCCGAGCATTTCAATTTCCCATTTCGTTTACTATTCCAAGAAAATAAACTTGTCGATAAAGGCCTAGAAATAAAATGGACCGAGGAATCGCGAGGATCAGGCCAAATGATTCAGGCCCTAAATTCGGGAGAGGCTGATCTTGCCATTTTACTCACAGAAAGTTTTTTTAAGGAAGCTGAGACTAACCCCAATCTCAAAATGATTGGATTTCATGTAGAGTCTCCTTTGGTTTGGGGTGTACACGTTGGCTCAAAACAACCATTTAAAGAGATCAAAAATGTTCCTGATCCTCATTTTTTGATAAGCAGAAAAGGATCAGGTTCACAATTAATGGCAAATGTATTGATCAAAGAGTCAAACTTTTCTTGGGATAAACCGGCCACATTTGAAGAAGTTGGTAACATGGACGGAGCAGCTAAGGCCATGGAATTAGGGAATTCAGGGATGTTCCTTTGGGAAAAGTACACGACCTCCCCCATGGTAAAAGCTGGAATAATGAATCGAATTGGGGAAGTAAAAAGTCCATGGCCGTGCTTTGTAATGGTTACCACAGAAAGGGCAATTACAGATTTTGAGCAGGAACTTCTCTTAGTCCGAGATGAAATTTATTCGATTTCAAAACAGCTAATTTCTGATCCACACCTTGCAGGTTTGATTTCTCAATCCTACCATTTGGATCCTATGGAAACCATCGAATGGCTCAGTCAAACAAAATGGGCGATCTCTCCGGCTATTTCAAAAAGTGAATTGGAGAAAATCGTTTCCAACCTGCAAGAGTTTGGAATCATTTCAAAACCACTAAATGCTGAAGATCACTTCGTAACAGGTAGCGCAATAATCAATTAATTGGAGGCCGGAATCTTGACGCAAAATCTTGTTCCATGATTAGGAACACTTTGGATATAAAGTTCTCCACCTATTTTTTTCACAAACTCTTTGACCAACTGAAGACCAAGTCCTGAACCTTTTTCCTTTTTGGTCCCTGGTGTAGATTTGGTTATGGAATATTCGTCCGAAAGGATCTTTTCAACTAATGCGGGATCCATACCTACTCCTTGATCCATTACGCACAGTTCAATGAACTTACCAACCTTTTCGGCAAAAATGGTTACTGCATCGCCTGGTTTGGAAAATTTTATTGAGTTATTCAAAATATTCCGGATGATGACATCGGCCAAATCTTGATCTGTATGGACCATCATATCCCCTGAGATTTGATTGAAAACGGTTAGTTTTTTATCAACGATAGCTGGATTGAGTAATGTGATCGAATTATCCACAGTGGCTTTCAAACTAAATGTAGAAGGATGCATGGAGAATCCATCCATCTGAGACATTGACCATTTGAGAATATTGTTGATCGTGAAATTGACCGAATTGATATCCTTTTGCAGAACATGAATCAAATCTAAAAACTCATTTTCATCCAATTGATCAGAGATCATCAAGTCAATCACCGATTTGACTTGGCCAATTGGTCCTCTCAAATCATGTCCAAGGATTGAAAAAAGCTTATTCTTAGTTTCATTGATTTCTCCTAATTCTCGAGACTGATTTTCTAGAATCTTATTTTGTTCTGCAATCTTATTTTGTTGAAGCTGTAAATCTTTATTCTTCGCTGATACTTTTCGATTTAGGAAATACATCCAAACCACCAAAAAAGAAATTAAGGCTACAGCAATCGAAATTAGAATGATATACTTTCTAGAAGTAGCCAAACGAAAGGATTGACTTTCATTTTGAGCCTTCAAAAGTTTCAATTCTGATTGTTGGAGATTTTGCTCAAACATTCCCTGTAATAATGCCAATCGATCTCGATTCGCTTTACTGTTTATGGAGTCATTAAGCAGTAAATAGGTATTTAAATGTTTATAAGCTTCAGATATCTTTCCTTGTTGCTCAAGTACCTTAGCTAAATGTTTATGACTAAGTGCTAATTCAGTCGGATAACCATTTGCAGCACATAATTCAATGGAATAGTCCAGGATTTCTTTGGCCTGACTGAGTTTATTGTCCAGTAAATAGGCATTTCCCAATCGATGCAAAATTCCAGTTTCAAAGGAAATGATTCCTTGTTGTCTGGCCATATCCAAAGATCGGTTATAAATAGCCTGAGCAGAATCATATTGACCTTTTGCCAAATACACATCTCCAATAACACGGTGCGCAAATGAAGTCAAATAAGGTGAGCCCGCATTTTCATTGAGTGAAACAGAAATACGAGCATAATACATGGCAGAATCCTGTTGACCAGATTGGGTAAAGTTGAGGGCAACGTTATTTAAGCTACGAATCTGAGTCTGTAAATCTTTAACCTTTGTTGCATACTCAAAGCCCTTCTTAAACTGTTCAATGGCTTTTGGAAAATTTTGCTGCTCATAATACAAGGCTCCCATATTATTCATTAATCGGGCTGCTTGAAGTGTATCCTCTGCGGATAAGGCAAAATCATAAGCCTTTGAAGCAAATTCAAACGCTTTTTGCCATTGGCTTTGTCTATAATATACCCAACTGATATTTTCATTTGCTCTACTTCGAGCAGATAAGTCATTCAAGGTGATGGCAATTGAATCAGCCTTGAACGACATCGCTAAGGTGGTGGGATGATCGCTTTCGCGAAGAGAAGTAGCCGTCAGATTTAAGTAGTCCACCAAATCCTTTCCTTTCTTCAAATTAAGCAAGGAAGAATCAGCCCCTAGAGACGATTGTCCAAGGGAAATAACACTTAAAAAACAAAATGAAACTAAAAACGAGACTTTTAAATACACAGGATGAGAGTGTACGGGTGATGAAATTTTTACAAATAAAAAAAACTTTTGACTTTTTATTGCACAGCCAAGGAAGGTTAAATCCAATAAAATGTACAGAAAATCAATTCTTTATTTCAGCTTCTCCCAATCCCAGTTTTTATTGATATGAGAAATGGAGTGATAGGCAGTGAGATCATATTGACAAGGCACAATACTGATGTAATTGTTAGCTATGGCCCATTCATCATTATCCTCCCCTTTATCGAAATTGACAAAGTTTCCAGCCATCCAAAAGTATTTCCTTCCTGTAGGATCAAATCGCTCAGCGAACTCTTCTTGCCATTTGGCATCCGCCTGACGACAAACTTTTATTCCTTTGATTGGTTCGTTTCGCTTGGGTGGAAAATTCACATTTAATGCCACCCCCTTGGATATTCCATTTTCCAGGACTTGACGAGCGATCTTTTCAACCCATTCTTCTACGTGCGAAAAATCTGCCTTTGATGAAAAGTCACAAAGACTAAAGCCAATCGATGGATACCCTTCCAAAGCTCCTTCAATTGCGGCAGACATCGTCCCGGAATATAATACTGAAATAGATGTATTTGAGCCGTGATTGATCCCACTTACCACCAAATCAGGAGTCCGATCTTTTAGAACATAATGTTTAGCTAGTTTGACACAGTCAGCAGGCGTTCCGCTTGATTTGTAGGCCAAAACATCTTCAAAAATTTCCTCCTCGGTTAATCTGAGCGTTTCTCCTATCGTGATAGCATGACCCATTCCGGACTGAGGACTATCAGGTGCGACGACTACCACATCGCCTATTTTTTTCATTACGGAAACTAAAACACGGATTCCTTTGGAGGTAATTCCATCGTCATTAGAGACGAGGATAAGCGGTTTTGACATAAAATCAGTTTTTCAATTCGTTGTAGTAGGCAGTGATTCGAAGCAAATCACCTCTTCTATCATGCTCCAGTCGATTTTTTCTCATGAAGAGATTGATTTCGTCCTCATAGCCAGGAAGCATGGTAAAAAGATCTTTCTTTTTTAGACTGTATTTCTCCAATCTACCGTCTTTAAAAAAGTAATAATTGAAGGCCAATCGATAACCCGAAAATGAAGCAGGTCCCCAAAGTGGGTTCATCATCATTCCTCCTCCCCAATTATTCATTCCTCTGTTATCGGTAGCAATATATTCCCGACAAAGCAAAGCAATATTTTCACCTTGAGTCAATATTTCAAAGAAAGTAGGAACCTCATAATTGCTATTGATTGCGTAAGGAAGGCTGTAGAATTTTCTAATCCCTCCATAGGTTTCATCAAAAATCTCAAAGCTTTCTACGTTTGACGCAGTATAGGTAGTGACTGTTTCGGTTTGCAATTGAACCAAATTATTCTCTAGGTCATACTTCACTAATCCAGAAACAGTGGCACCTTCTGCTAGCACAATATTCCCTTTGTGCCACATTTGAGAAGGAAATTGATTTTGAGCCCATACTGCGAGACTCAGCATCACAAAAGTCAGGGTGATTAGTGCCTTTTTCATGGTCGTTCTGTTTGTGTTTACTCTACGACTTTGGACGAATAGAAGTTAGGTATTGCTACCGCTTCTTTTTCAATACTTCAACCTAGTTTATTTGAGAATATTGTGTCCCATTTTATCCCTTTTGGTCTTAAGGTATTTTTCATTGTGTGGATTAGGTCGGATTTCAATCGGAACTTGTTCCACTATCTCCAATCCGTAGCCTAAAAGTCCAACACGCTTTTGAGGATTATTCGAAATCAATCGAATCTTGCTCACTTCCAAATCTCTTAAAATCTGAGCACCTACTCCATAATCTCGTCCATCCATCGGAAATCCAAGCGCAAGGTTAGCTTGGACCGTATCCATCCCTTGCTCTTGAAGCTTGTAAGCTTTTAGTTTATTGATCAAACCAATCCCTCTCCCCTCCTGATTCATGTATAGGACGATGCCCTTACCTTCTTTTTCAACCATTTCCATGGCTGCATGAAGCTGAGGACCGCAATCACATCTACAAGAACCAAAAATATCACCTGTCACACAAGAAGAATGGACTCGAACCAAAACTGGCTCGTCTTTCTCCCAAGTTCCTTTGATCAAGGCAAGATGAATTTCTTGAGTATTGGTTTGTCTGAAGGCAATCAAGTCAAACTCTCCCAAATTGGTTGGCATTTCTACCCCAATTTCGCGCTTGATCAAAGACTCGTTTTTGAGTCGATAAGCGATCAAATCTTTAATTGAAACAAGTTTTAGATTAAATCGCTCTGCCACCTTAACCAAGTCTGGGAGTCTTGCCATCGTCCCATCCTCATTCATAATTTCTACAAGAACTCCTGCAGGAGACAATCCCGCCAATCGTGCAAAATCAATCGCGGCTTCGGTATGACCAGCTCTACGAATGACTCCCCCTCTTTTAGCTTTCAAAGGAAAAATATGTCCAGGCTTTCCAAGTTCACTTGGATGAATGGAATCATCGATTAGTGCTTGGATGGTTTTTGCGCGATCAGAAGCTGAAATACCCGTGGTACAACCATGACCGATCAAGTCTACTGAAACAGTAAATGGAGTTTCAAAGGCGGCTGTATTGTTTCCAACCATCAATTCAAGTCCAAGCGCTTCACAGCGATCTTCGATCAAAGGCGCACAAATTAAACCCCTTCCATGAGTCGCCATGAAATTAATGATCTCGGGAGTGACCTTCTCTGCGGCACATACAAAATCACCTTCATTTTCACGGTCTTCATCGTCCACCACAATAATCACCTCGCCATTTTTGATAGCTTCGATTGCGTCTTCGATGGGATCTAATTGATATTTTTCCACAGGGATTGAATTTGAATACTGTTAAATCGGAAAGACAAAGTTAATCGCTTTCCAATCTTAAACAGATCGAGACCAAAGAAAGTTTGGCTTTAACCAATGACAATTCCAAGCTCTTTATCAATCTCGACTTGGACCTTCTTGAGTTCAAAATAAATCTGCTGAAGTTCAAAAACTCCTTCCTCTCCTACTTTCTCTTGTTCAGCCAGCTTCAACTTTTGCTTGGTATCCTCCATCATTTTTTGCACCATTCGCCGCTTCAATCTCAAAATGGATTTGTAAACGGTTTGAGTCAAATCATCAGACTCCTTATTGATAAAAATTTGGTGCTTGTCATGCCAATAATTAGAAATCTCGTAACGAGGAGTAATCAACCCAATGATCTCCTGTTTTATTTCAGCATCACCCGTTTCTAAAAAATATTCATAAGTCGGCACTTCACCATGACTGAGTTTGGTGCGATAAGTAGACCAGATCTTTCGGTAAATCGGGGTGCGAAACTCAATCTCCTCAGTTTCATCTAGTAAATATTGCCCAAGGTGAAGCCCGTCTTGATCAAGTTTTTCCCAACCATAATTAATCAAGAGCCTCACCATTTCCTTTTCTTGAATGAGTAAGGCCTCATCCATTGATAATTCTACCGGAGCTATCGGCAGTAACTCTTCCAGCTTTTGTTCGTCTTCGGCCTCCTGTTTGGCTCGTTGAAATTGATCTTTCTGAACTTTTAAAAGTGCTTTATTTAATTCAGAATGGATAATTTCTTCTTCAATCGAGAGAAGGCCAGACGCTTCTTTTGCATAAACAGACCGAATAATCGGATCCGGAATTTTTCCAATGCTTTGAACTACCTCCCGGATAAGTTCTGCCTTTCTGATCGGGTCTCGTTGAATTTCATCTTGATACAAGCCAATCTTAAATCCTATAAAATCTCGACTATTTGCCTCCAAATAATCTTGAAAAGCCTGCGTACCAACTTTCTGAGAAAAGGAATCTGGGTCTTCTCCATCCGGGAATACGACTGCCTTAACCAAAAGTCCACCTTCAAGTAGTAAATCTATACCCCGAAGTGAAGCTTTGATTCCAGCATTATCCCCATCATACAAGACAGTAACGTGATTGGTAAATCGCTTGATGAGTTTGATTTGACCTTCCGTCAACGATGTTCCAGAAGAAGCTACCACATTTTCAATTCCTGATAGATGAAGGGAAATCACATCAGTATATCCTTCAACCAGATAGCAATTATCCTTATCCCGAATCGCCTTCTTCGCCTGAAACATTCCGTAGAGCACATCACTTTTGTGATAAATTGGTGTCTCTGGAGAATTGATGTATTTCGGTTGGTTTTTATCCTTGGTTAGAATTCTAGCACCAAAACCAATCGGTCTACCACTGACATTGTGGATAGTAAAGGTGACACGATTTCTAAATCGATCATAAAGTCGAGTTGGGTCCCCTTCTTTTTGAAGAATTAACCCAGATTTCAGAAGTATATCTTCTTGAAAACCTGACTCTTTAGCTGCCTTAAGTAAATGATCCCATCCATCAAGTGCATATCCTAAATCAAACTTTTCAATGATGGATGGAGTAAATCCACGCTCTTTGAAATAGGATAAGCCAATCGATTTACCCTCTTCAGTTTTTAAATTTTTAACAAAAAAGTCTTTAGCAAAATTTAATGCGATAAATAGGCTTTCCCGCTCTCCTTGCTCCTGAAGTTGTGCTGGAGTTTGCTCTTCTTCTTCCTCGATTTCAATTCCATACTTTTTGGCCAAATGCCGAATAGCTTCCGCAAATCCAATCCCTTCGATATCCATTACAAATTGAATGGGATCTCCAGCTTTTCCGCAGCCAAAGCACTTGTAAATTTGTTTTGCAGGAGAGATTGAAAAAGAAGGTGTTTTTTCTCCGTGAAAAGGACAGCAGGCCCACATGTTTTGACCTTTCTTTTTTAGAGGCACATAGTCTCCTACCACTTCCACGATATCCGCGCGCTCTTTTACTTTGTCTGTGGTCAGTTTGCTGATACTCATAATGGGGCTTAAAGCAACAAATTAAAGAGAAAGAATTTACCTAAGCCAAAAAGGGTTGGGAGAAACTATTTTTCAAGAGGTAAGGTTTCCATTTTTAGGAAGTCAAATACGGGTTTTTAAACCCGCATTCTTCACCTATCTTGCGCAAAATTCGAATTACCTCATGCAATTGACGGAAGAATCCATCAAAAAAACGCTCTCAAGAGTTCAAGATCCAGATATCAAAAGAGACCTTGTCTCCCTTGGGATGATCCAGAAAATCTCAATTGACGGAAAAAAAGTAAGTTTTCAAGTAGTCCTGACAACCCCTGCTTGCCCTTTAAAGGAAGTAATTAAAAACAATTGCTTAGAGGCATTGGAAGAGGACCATGGAGCGGATTGGGAATGGGATATTACAATGACCTCGCAGGTGACAACCGTTCGAGATGCAACGCCGATTTTACCAGAAGTAAAAAATATTATTGCGATCGCATCAGGAAAAGGCGGTGTTGGAAAATCAACCACTTCAGCAAATTTAGCAGTGGCCTTGGCTCAAATGGGAGCTAAAGTTGGACTAATCGACGCTGATATATCTGGTCCTTCCATTCCTACAATGTTCAATGTAGAGGCAGAGCAACCCACGGTAAAAAGAGTTGGTGAAAAAAACATCATAATTCCAATTACCCAATATGGAGTAAAATTGATGTCAATTGGATTTTTGACACCTGCAGATAGTGCTGTGGTATGGAGAGGTCCAATGGCAAGTTCAGCTTTGAGACAATTTATTTCCGATGTAGAATGGGGTGAGTTAGATTATTTATTGATCGATCTTCCTCCAGGGACATCCGATATCCACTTGACTATGGTACAAACTGTACCAGTTACTGGAGCAGTAATTGTAACAACACCGCAAAAGATAGCCTTAGCAGATGCGAATAAAGGTTTATCTATGTTCAGACAGCCTCAAATTAACGTTCCTGTGCTAGGTGTTATTGAAAATATGGCTTATTTTACGCCAGACGAATTGCCTGAGAATAAATATTACCTTTTCGGAAAAGAAGGTGGAAAAAGATTAGCCGAAAAATATGATGTTCCGTTTTTAGGTGAGTTACCTATTGTACAGAGCATTCGTGAAAGTGGAGACAGCGGATATCCTGCTGTTTTGAAAAAAGGAATTACACAAGAAGCCTATTTATCGCTTGCGGAGTCTGTAGCCAGACAAATCGCAATCAGAAATGCAGCTATGGATAAAACATCAATTGTAGAAGTTAAAGCATAATTAATAGATGGAAGCAGGACTTAGAGAAAAAATTGAATTTGCCTTGGACACCATACGACCCTATTTGGAAGCAGATGGTGGAAATGTACGGATTGTTGAATTGACGGATGATTTTGTTCTAAAACTTGAATTGGTGGGTAACTGCGGTTCTTGCCCAATGTCTTCCATGACCTTAAAAGCAGGTGTGGAAGAGGCCATCAAAAGGGCCATCCCCGAAATTGTTCGGGTAGAAGCTGTCAATTTGACCATGGCCTGATCGAGATCCTTTCTAATGAGAAATTTTACCGTATTTTCAGTACGATTCCCCCTGATTTTCGGGGGGTTATTGCTTTTATATAGTGGATTGTTCGCCCAGCAATTCCAATTAAACACGATCTCTACCAAATCCTCCAATTCACCTCTTTCTCCAGAACAGTGTGGCCAAAAAGCCATTGAATTAATCATGGAAAAAGAAATGGGGTATTTTGGTACTCCAGACTTTTTTGAGGATTGGATGAATCAAAAAATCCAAGAACGAGGAGCAAAGCCTGAATTATTCAGAACTCAAAATGAGCGAAGGGTCATCCCAGTTGTCGTTCATATTATTCACAATGGAACATCATTGGGATCTGGTGCAAACATCCCAGATTCTCAAATTTTTGAGCAAATCCGAATTTTAAACGAGGACTTCAGAAGACTTAATGCAGACGCAGTTAATACTCCACTGGAATTTCAACCTGTTGCTGGAGATGCTAACATTGAATTTGTTTTAGCCAAGCAAGATCCCAATGGCTTACCAACCACTGGAATTGTGCGACTTCAAGGATCAAAGACCGTTTATAGCCCTGACGATGGGGTTTTGATTGGTCAACTATCACAATGGAACCCACAAGAATACCTCAATATTTGGGTTCTACCTTTGGTCCAACCTTATATTGGTTATGCATCCTTTCCTGTATCAGACCTTCCCGGATTGAATTTTTCTCCTGTGCCGGCTATCATGGATGGAGTGACCATAGATTATAGATTTTTCGGTAAGGGTGGAAATGCCTCTTCTGCTTCTTTAGGAAGAACTGCCACACATGAAGTAGGTCACTTCTTAGGTCTTAGACACATTTGGGGTGATGGCGGATGTGGAGTGGATGACTTTGTGAGCGACACTCCTCTTCAGGATGCTTCAAATACCTCCTGTACAGCTAATCTTACTCGCTTCTCTTGCGGGGTAAGCAATATGGTTCAAAACTACATGGACTATACGCCCGATCCTTGCATGAACTTGTTTACTAAAGGCCAAATCGAACGATTCGACGTGGTTTTAGCAAATAGTCCTAGACGGGTAACCTTAGTAAATAACCGTGCAACTCAAGCACCGATTCTAACCGATTTGGACTTGGCTATTTCCAGAATCATTGAACCTGGAGAAGCTCTTTGTGCACAAACTATTATTCCAAAAGTTGAAGTACAGAATGCTGGATCTACGGCAATTAGCTCTGCACGAATTGAATTTAGAGTTAACAATCAACTGATTGAAAGCAAAAGATTTACGCTCAATTTGAGTACTGGCCAATCTTCTATTTTAAGTTTCAAAGAGTTTACTGCACCCATAGGATCAAACAGCTACACATTTCAAATTATCCAAGTAAATGATCGTAGTGATGATGTGATCAATAATAATTCCCAATCATCTACCCCTGTTTTCCAAAACGCTGTCAATCTTCCATATCAATTCAACTTCAATTCTTTCCCCGATGGATGGATTATTGTAAATCCTGATAAGTCATTCACTTGGGAAAAAACCTCCTTGACGATAGACGGTCAAAATCAACCTGCATTTTTCATCAGACACTATGAATATGAAGGCCCCGGCCAGTTGGATTATATCATTTCCCCGCAAATCGATTTAAGCCAATATCCAAATGCTCAATTGGTTTTTGAAGTGGCTCATGGACCTTATAATCAAAATGGCTTCCAGGACGAATTAATGATCGCAGTAGGCCAAGGATGCAGTGACGAATTTGATTTGGTTAATCCACCCTATGTAAAATCTGGGGCTAGATTAGAAACCTCCTCTGCCACACTTGATGAATTTATCCCAACTTCAAGCGCTCAGTTTAGAACTGAATTAGTTAATCTAAATCAGTTTGCCGATTTGGGGGCAATCCGACTTGCCTTTATAACCAAAAATGCATTCGGAAATAACATCTATATCAAAAACATTCGAATCCTCCCTCAGGAAGAGTTCAATTATGATTTAAGAGTAGAATCTCTGGTAACACCAAATCCAATTAGCTCTGGAAACCATGAATCTGAAATCATTCGAATAAAAAATACAGGCAATCTTCCTGTTTCAAGATTCCTATTCCTAAGAACAACCAATAACTCCTCAACTCAAACCTATTTAGCATCGGGAGCCACTATTGCACCAGGAGAATCCATGAATCTCTCGCTAAATAACTCTACCTCTGAAGGTAAAAACAACCTGAAATATGGAATTTCAGAACCTAATTTTGATCAAAATGGGGATAATGGGGAAGTTTTCGAACAGTATAATCTAGAGTCTACCGAAACCATTGAAGTTCCTTTCCGAAACCGTTTTGATGCAACACCAAGTATAAGTCCTTGGAGTACTATCAATCCTCAATCAGACCAAATAGCTTGGGTTATTAAGCCTAAATCAGGCGTAACGGGTGACAATCTAGCCGTGTTAGAATCGCCTCAAAACGGCAAATCCTATTGGCTTGGATCTCCTGTCTTTAATTTAAAATCAAGCAGCCAAGCCAGTGTGTTCTTTGACCTCTCCGCAGGACAAGTTTCTGCAAGTTCAACCTTAAAAGTATTGGCAAGTGCTAATGAAGGGGAAACCTACGAGGAAGTATGGACTAGAACAGGTGCTGCTCTCTCCAGCAGTTCAGGGGAATTCGTAAGGAATTATATTGATCTTAGTTCTTATGCAGGATCAGATTCAGAGGGTACTGTTCGCCTGGCATTTGTCTTTGAATCAAATGGAAACAACGACTCTCCTATTTACCTAGATAATATTGAGCTATTCCTTAGAGCCGATCCCAATCCGGTTATTCCCGATGAAGGAAGGACTGTGGTCTATCCAAACCCCGCCAGAGAATTCGTCAACATAGCATTTAATCTTCCTACGCGTGAAAATGTGACCATTCGAATTATTTCTGCTACGGGAGCGGTAGTTCAGGAATTGAATTATCCAGGCACTCTGAACCAAACCTATACTTTCAGTACGGCTTTATTTAGAAGCGGGCTTTATGTAATTCAAATCACTGGTCCAACCCAAAGTGAGATCAAGCGCGTGTTTATTAATTGATCTTAAAATCAGCCGAAATCGGGATTTCGGCTGATTTTTTGTATTTAAAGGAAATAAGATTAAGCCATTTTTAGGATGAGTTCCTCAAAAAAGGGCCTTATATTTAATCAGCTTTATTTCTATCCATGAGTTCATTTACCTACAGCTTAAGAAAAATAGTCATTAACCTGCTGATCGTTTTCGGCTTATCGATAATACTCGGTTTTTTATTTTTAAAAGTTTACCTCCCCACCTACACCAATCACGGAGAGACTGTTTCTGTACCTGACTTATCTGGATACACATTTGAAGAAGCTACCGATTTGTTAGACAACTCAGGATTACAATTTGCGATCTCACCTGATTCGGGCTATAGTACGGAGCATCCTGCTTTAGCGATTTTAAAACAAATTCCTGAATCTGGTGCATTAGTGAAAAGTGGCCGTAGAATTTACCTTACCCTAAATGCTCGTAATGCCCCAATCATCAAAATGCCTAACCTGGTTAATATCCAACTGAAAAATGTTCAGGAGATGCTGGCAAATTTGGGGCTTGAAAGAGGTGATATTATTTATGTTCCTGATATTGGAATCAACGTGGTACTTGAGCAACGATATCGAGGTGTAGCTATTCCTGAGGGTTTTGAAATACCAAAAGGGGCTAGAATCGATCTTGTAGTTGGGGATGGAATGGGAAATCAAATCTTGAAAGTTCCCAATCTAATTGGACTACCTGAAGAAGAAGCTGAGTTTTTGATTTTGGGTTCTGGATTACGGATAGGTGCAAAAAATTATGCGTCAGTAGACTCTGTAGCAGTGGGACAAGTTATACTTCAGGTTCCAGAATCTGGATCAGATGTTCGTACCGGAGATATGATTGATATTTGGATTTCTAAAAATTAATCCGTGAATCGCTTAGTTACAATTGGCCTGCTATTTACTTTTTTAGGCTTCTTTTATGCTGAAGAAGTAGCAGGTCAGTTTGTAGAGTTTCAACCCTTGCCGGTCAACAAATTTAAAAAGCAAGTAGAAGCACCTAATCAAAGACTTCAATCAAAGCTGTTGCTACCTATTTGGGATGACTTTAGCCAAGGAATGGATTCCACATTATGGGATTTTGAAGGAGTAACATTCTCCGAAACAATCGGAATCAATCCACCATCTCTTGGAGTTTTGGTCTTAAATGGAGTAGATCAAAATGGCAAACCCTATTCTCTCCAACCGAAAGACCAAGGAGAAAGTGATTATTTAACCAGCAAATCAATTGACCTAACTAGTCTTTCCTCCAATCAGAAAAATTCATTGTTTTTAAGCTTTTTCTGGCAATCTGGAGGAAAATCAGAAGGACCTGATACTTCAGACAAGCTCACCCTTCAGTATTTAGATGAAAACGGGGTTTGGAATACCATTTGGACAAAAAACGGAGGCCCGGACCTGAACCGAGAGATCTTTTTTCAAGAACTAATTCAAATCCAGCCCGAGTGGCAGCATGCGGATTTTAAGTTTAGATTTTATTCCTCTGGAAGACAAAGTGGACCATTTGATAGTTGGCTGATCGATTATGTCTATTTAAATACAAATCGAACTGGAGAGGATCGCTTTTTTAGAGATCGAGCACTTACTCAACCAAACTACATTTCTTTAGGTGCCTATGCTGCATACCCTTGGTTTTTATTAGATGAATTTCAAGAAGGCAATTGGTCTAGAGTATCCAATGAGTTCAATAATTTAGAAAATAGATTTAGGGCTATGGAGTTTTCCATTTCTGCCCAAGATGAAGTCGGAGGAAACAAGCTTTCTATCAACTTAAACACTCCTTTTGATCCTGTTCCAAACTCTCTCGAACGCAGAACATTCGAAGGGCGAAGTTTTGATAAGATTCCATCTCCTCAGGAGGAAACAGATTATTTTTTTGAAACTTATTTAACCACCGGTGACTTACGGCTATTTGAATTGGTAAATGGAGATACCCTTTGGTATGACCAAGTAGATTTTGCCCAAAATGATACTGTAAGGACTGATTTCCCTCTTCGAGATTATTTTGCCTACGATGGTGGGACTCCAGATTATGCTGCTGGAATTAATCAGCGATCTGGGCAATTGGCAGTAAAGTATTCCAGTCCAAAAGAGGTGTTTTTAAAAGGAATTTCCATTCAGTTTACAAACCCAAATCAAGCCAATCAAGCTTTAGATTTAGTCGTCTGGAAATCGTTAGATCAACGTCCTGTAGTAACTCAACAAATCGTAATTCCCCCTTTCGAATCAGGTTCTGAGTTCATGTATTTTCCACTCGATACTAATCTTAGGATCTCAGTTGAATTTTATATTGGATTCACCCAGTTCACAAATGACTTTATCCATGTTGGACTAGACAAAACTAGGGATCAGGCGGATAAAATTTTTTACAATGTAGGCGCAGGCTGGGTCGCCAATGAAGAAGTTAAAGGCTCCTTGCTCATTCGTCCTCATGTCTCCTCCACTCCACCTTTTGAGGAAAGTTCATTGCCAGAATCATCCTTTAGAATCTATCCAAATCCCGTCATTAATGAACTTCATATCGAAGGTAAGCATGACACGGTGCACGTGTTTGATTCCTTTGGAAGAGAGATTTTATTGGAAAGAAGAAAAACTGAAAAAGGAGAAATCCTTAATTTTGAAGGACAATTATCCGGTGTCTATGTGGTTCATTTGATTTCCAATCAAAGCACCCAATCTGTTCGAATCCTTGTTAGAAACTAAATTTATTATGGAAGATATTACTGTAAGCGAATTAAAAGAGCGAATTGAAAAAGGAGAAAAATTCGTATTTGTGGACGTACGTGAAGAATGGGAATATGAAGAGGATAACCTAGGTGCGGAAAATATTCCACTTGGAGAACTCCCAGATCGATTAGGCGAATTGGAAGCCCATAAAAACGAGGAAATTATCGTGCACTGCCGAAGTGGGGCTAGAAGCGGAAATGCCAAAAAGTTTATGGAAGGCAAAGGATTTACTAAAGTCCGAAACGTACTTGGAGGAATTATGGCCTACCGCCAGCTTTAAAAAACTTAAGCCCTGAATTATTTCAGGGCTTTTTTTGTGTGTAATGGTTACTAGCGTATTTATTCTTAATTCAATTGATTGCTTTGATAAAAAAGAATAAAAGAATTAAAGAGGCAATTCCAATCCAGCTCAACTTTGTAAGCCTAGCTTTGAATTTATTCATTTTTGCCTTAGTCCATAACTCATGAACTTGCTTTGAAATCTCAATAGCCTTAGCTGGAGACAATCCGGGGTAAGTCAAATTTTCCGCATCAGACTGAATATTTAATTCGGTAAAATAAAATTCAGTGGCCCTTTTACTCCAATCAGATAAAGTTAAATTTTCATCTCTTAGGTGTTCTATCAAGCCTTTTCTTTCATTCCCACTTAGCCATTCTGACCCATTCAGGCCTATTTTTTGGGAATTTAAAGCCGCCTGAAGAATCAATTCCTGTGGAAATGAATTCTTTGAATTTCCTTGGACCTTCTGGATTCGGATAAATTCAATATAATCCCTTGGAGGCGTGGCATTGACCGATTCAATATCTTTTTTAGGTTCTTGCCATCCTTTGGGAATGGGCATTTGCAATACGGATTCGAAAAAATCAGGGACTATTCCACCCGATAAGGTTTCCTTTTCATAAGGTCTAAATTGAACCCTTTCCTGTCCAAATTGATCCATCCAAAATCGAAGAATGGACGATGATTTCAGTCTTGGAAAAAATTGGGAGGTGTAAGTTTCAAAATCTAGTTCAGGAAAGGCTGCTCCCTTAATGTATTGATTATAGTGTGCAATAAGTAAGTCATCCTGCCTACGAAGGTAAACCACCACCTTCGGGACAAACCCCACTTGATCACAGCACAGATAAATTTTTGAAACAGCACTTCTGATATATTCAGAATTAAATCCAATTTCCTGAGCAGAATGCATGTCAAACAAATCCTCAGCGGACAAAATCACGGTTGAATACTTTTTCTTTCTTACCTCAGCACTTAAAGATCGAAAGAGTGTTTCTAGGTTTCTATCTTGACCCATCACAGACTGATGAGCACTTAAATAGTCATCAGCTAAATCTGAATCAAGCTCATTCATGACTTCATGCCGGAGGATTGCAAAAAGCTTAAAATGGCTTATTTCATAGGCTTTTACCTGATTTTTAGGATTCAAAACAGGATAAAAAACACCCTTTTCAGCTAATAATTTCCGATTGGAGAAAAAGGCAGACTGGAGCGCTTTTGAACCAGTTTTGTGTTGTCCGATATGAAGAATTAATTGGGTATCCATTGATTTAAGGTTTGACACCAACTCCTATGAACCTCGGCGGATTCATTACCCGAATTACTTTACATTGGGTTAATCCTTCCAAAAAAACCTCTCGAATTGCCTGCTCGCTAAATCGATAATAATCTCCTGGATAGTTGTGAATCCCCAGTGTAACTGATCCCGCTGCCAATACAGTTGAATTTGAAAGTTTGGACCAAAGTCGCAGAACCCTCTTCACAATTTTATTTCCTCCTGCAAATGTGTTCAATCCCATTTCGGCATATCCAGGGACTCCGATCACAATCAATCCTCCCGGTGCCGTAACCCGATGGATTTCCTTGATTGTTTTCCAAAAATAGATGTCATGCTCAAGGGTTGAATTGCAAACAACCGCATTGAAATAGCCTGTTTCAAACCGACTCATGTCATTTCCATTACATTGAATCAACGTTCGATCCGCTGAGGTGATTTCCTCATCCAGATTAATTCCAATTTTCGGGTTTGCATTTTTTAATCCCCTCAAAGCGAGAAGACTTTCTGGTCCACTCACTGCCCCCACTTCCAATACCGGCCCACTGATGTCAAAATCTTCAAAAATTCGTTCAAATGCTTGATAAACAGTTGGGCTCATAGGTTTTTGGAAAGGGTATAGATTTTAAAATATTAAGTAGCTAAAGTTCGTATTGGAAAGTAATTTACTTTTTAACTCTAATCCCGGCTTTCTTTAATCCGATTTCAAGCGAATACTTCGCAGACTTTTTGAAATACCAAGCTAAGCTGGATAAAATCTTCCTACGAAAGATCAGCTTGGGATTGATTTGAACCGCAATTTGAATCATCCGAACCAAAGCGGATGGATGAATCGGTTTTTGCGAAAGTGTTACAAAAAACAAACTTGCCAATGTATTTGCTTCATACTTCGTTAAGGCTGGCTCAAACGTTTTGATATCGGTGGCATACTGAAGACTTGCCTGAAGAGCTATCGTTCTAAAAAGCCTGACATTGGCTAAAACCTCCGAAAAATCAAGCTTTGAACTCGCATTATTGCCATGTTGAACCCAATTCCCAGCGATTTGATTCATCACTAAAACGGAACCTTCCAATGCCAATCGCAAGAGTCCATCCATATCTGAAGAACTGATATCCGAGGTATAACAACCTATTTTTACGGCCTCATCCCGTTTAAAAATGGTCCCTAAATGAGAAAAGAAAGCAGAATCATAAACAAAATTCAAATAGTCGCCACCTGAAAATAATCGGGACTGTTCTTTAAAATCTGGAAGGACATCCACGGGGTTTTGTTGGGTGTTTTCAAATACAACCTGATGACCAGCCTGAATCATCATAGTAAATTCATTTCCCTCCTTAGCATGTAAATCCATGGCCTTTGAAATAAATTGAGAGTCGGTCAAATAATCATCTCCATCTAACATCAAAACCCATTCAGATTGAGCATAATCAGTTATCGCCCTTCGATAATTTTTTACTCTTCCAAGATTCTCCTCATTTCGATGGTATATAAACCTGGGGTCTTTAGCCCAAGCCAAAGCATGTGCTTCTGTTTGATCGCTTGAGGCATCATCAACCACAACAACACTTAAATTGGGATAATCCTGCATCAAAGCGCTGGAAATAGCCTTAGCGATATAATTCTCTTGATTATAGGTGATAATAACAATAGAAACATGGGGCCTCGATTCATTCATTTTCTGAGGCCTTTTAACTTCAAGTTTAAACTCTTCCACATTTTTCGAATACAAAGATTCTCTAGGATTCTTTTTCAAGTTTGAGGTGAATTTGATTCGGAGATTTTCATCAGAAACTATCCGTGCCAATCCTTCTGCGATTGCTTCTTTCTGATTTGGGACAATTAATCCAGTTTTTTCATTTTCGATCAATTCATTTACCCCATTGACATCCGTGGCAATCACCGGCCGGTTCATCACCAATGCCTCCATTACGACCGTAGGACATCCTTCACTGGCTGAAAGTAGGGTGAAAACAGTACACTTGTTCATCCAAGAAAAGACCCTCCTGTTTTCCAACTTTCCTAAGAGGATGAAGTAATCCTGCATTCCCAAGCGTTTTATTTCGGCTTTTATGAGTTCCTCTTGAGGGCCTGTCCCGATGATATACCATCGAAAGAACACACGGCCTGCATGAAGTTGATGGTGAATTTGAAGAGATTCAAGGATTTGCTTTTCAGGTGAAATTCTCGCCACAGTCAATACACTGGGCAAATCATTAGGTACGTCAGGTTCATATTCCAAGTCCTTGTCTACTTCTACAATAGGCTGAGATACACGGATTGGCTTGCCTGCCAATCCCTTAGCATACCGGTTCATTTTCAACCACAATTTGGTAGATACAGGGAGGAATACATCCGTATTTCTGATGCACAAATCAACACAGGATCGCTGCACGGGATTAAATCCACTATAATGAATCAAGCTTTCATCCACCAAAAAGGTATATTTCTTCAAAGCCCTAACCAATGAAAAAGAAAGGCAGGCTTCCCAGCTTGGAAAAAGGGAACTACCAATCACTGCGTCATAAGTTTTTTGAAAGGGTGGCAAATTTCGATAAGGATTGATTTGACTGAAAGCATCCAAAGAATCGAGTGGGAACGATTGATCGGTAAGTTCCAGCTGAAAAACTTGAACCGAGGAAGAAAGCACTGAAAGCACTTGATCACTAGTCGGACCGGTCACCAAAAGATCAATCTCAAAATCAGGAATCATTCGATTAATGTATCGAACTGTCAAAAAAGCGGCGCCACCAAGGGTAAGTTCTCTGGAAATAAAGAGAATCTTATTCGACGAAAGAGTCTGCATTACTTTCGAATCAGAAAGGGATTAAAATAGAATTGAAATTCACCATTCAATTCCAATATAGGAGATAAAAATTCAAAAGGAATCAGATTTTGCACTTCAGTTGTTTGAATAAAATACAACTAAATCAGGTTAAAAAATTTCGTACGAATTCAACCCGCCCAAAAACAAAAGCCCTCAGAACTCAATCTGAAGGCTTTTTGAATGTGGGCCCACCTGGGCTCGAACCAGGGACCCCCTGATTATGAGTCAGATGCTCTAACCGGCTGAGCTATAGGCCCGGGGGATCCTCACCAAAATCCACCTTAATTGGTGTTTTGACCTTGGTTTT
The DNA here is from genome assembly GCF_001593605.1 of Algoriphagus sanaruensis. GTDB lineage: Bacteria > Bacteroidota > Bacteroidia > Cytophagales > Cyclobacteriaceae > Algoriphagus > Algoriphagus sanaruensis. The sequence continues at coordinate 2,864,172 of NZ_CP012836.1, forward strand.
GGGTCTGCAATGTTACATATTTGAGTTCATTTACACAACTCCAAATACTTATGCTTGCTGGCGAAAATGTGGATTTTTTCATCTTCGATTTGGGAAATGTGATCATCGATATTGACTACCTCCATACTCTCCAATTGCTTAAATCACAGCTACCCGAAGCACTTTATGGCCGGGTTGATGGGTTTTATCAAACTGATTTTCATAAAGCTTACGAAAAAGGCGAGATCGATTCACCAACTTTTAGAAATCAGGTACGGGCCTATTTCGATCAGCCATGGAGTGATCAAAAAATTGATGAAATCTGGAACAGTCTTTTGGGAAAAATTCCTTCCTACCGAATCGATTTGATACGAAAATTAAAAGAAACCCATCAAGTCGGAGTCTTAAGTAATACCAATGAGATCCATATCGACGCAGTTAACCAAATTCTGAAATCAGAATTTGGACTGAATCAATTTCATGATCTTTTTGATCAAGTTTATTACAGCCATGAAATGGGATTAGCCAAACCAAGTGAGGAAATTTACTTGGAACTCGTCCAAAGACTCAAGGTCCCAGCCCATCGCGTGGTCTTTTTTGATGATTTGGAAGCGAATGTTGCAGGAGCAAAAAAAGTAGGCATTAATGCCATACAGGTTACGGGACCACATGTCCTTTTAGAATATTTTAATTATGTATAAATCGAAGGATTACCTCATTCATATCGGGCTTTTTCTGTTAACCCTGATAACTACTACTCTTGCTGGTGGAGAATGGGTATATGGAAAATCCATTTTGGCTTCCGAAGAAGGATTTTTGACTTGGGAGTATTTTGTAAAATCCATGGCATTTTCCATTCCCTTTATTGGGATTTTACTTGTACACGAACTCGGACACTTTTTCACCTCGATGTATCACAAAGTCAAGTGTACCCTACCCTATTTTATTCCCGCTTGGTTGGGATTTTTGGGAGCGCCTTCGATTGGTACTTTTGGGGCGATTATTCGAATGAAAAGTCATGTCAACAGTCGTAGAAAATTCTTTGATATTGGCGTGGCGGGTCCTTTGGCGGGTTTTGTAGTAGCGCTTGGAATATTGATTTATGGTTTTGTCACCTTGCCACCAGCAGATTTTATTTATTCCGTTCATCCGGAATACGCTGACCCAAATTTTCAAGGATATGGAGAAGATGTTTTGGAATTTGAACTGGGAGGCAACCTCCTTTTTTGGATTTTGGAGCATACCCTTGCTGATCCGGACCGTATGCCCAATATGGGTGAAGTCATCCACTATCCCTTCTTATTTGCAGGCTATTTAGCTTTGTTTTTCACGGCTTTAAATCTATTGCCAATCGGCCAGCTCGATGGAGGGCATGTGATGTTTGGTCTATTTCCTAAATCCCATAAAAAAATCTCCTTCGTCATTTATACTGGATTTTTGACTTATGCTGGATTGGGAGCAATTTCACCAGCCATGCCGGCATCGGAACTGATTGTTTGGATTCCCCTATACCTTGGATTCTTATTTCTTTCTTATGCTAAATCAGGTCTGAATACCCTGAATAAAGCATCCTTGATTTTCAGTATTGCGGCTGCGCAATATGCTATCGCATTCCTTAAACCAGAATGGCAAGGCTATCAAGGATGGCTGTTTTTTGCGTTTTTATTGGGAAGGGTGATGGGAATTTATCATCCTGAGGTAACAGGAAATGTCCCATTAAACACAAGCCGAAAATGGATCGGCTGGTTAGCCGTTATCATTTTTATCCTTTGCTTCTCCCCTCGTCCTTTCAACTTCAGTTAAAAAAAAGATCTGCCTCAAAGGGCAGATCTTTCAATGAGATTTAATTTTCCGGAGACTTCTATGTCTTCCGCTATTTTGGTAATCACCAAGGACGGAATTTCGACCTTATATTCTTCCGGCTTGACCATAAATCGGAATTCAAGTTCAATCGTATTTTTTCCTAAAGTGGCTTTTCCTTCAATCGAAGCCGGACGAGAAACACCGTGAATAGTCATGGTACCCGATGCTTTGAGTGTCACCGTTCCCGATTGAGCCGGATCTATTTTTTGGGTGATTTTCCCTTTAAAATTCGCCATCGGGTATTTTTCACTCTCCATATAATTCTCATTAAAATGCTCTTGCATGAGTTTATTTGGAAAGTTAAAGTCCGTGATTTTCATTTGAACGGCCAAATCACCCGACTCCAAATTGATCAAAGCTCCTACTTTTTGATTCAAGGCTTCGATAGTTTCCAAAGGAGTATCCGAGTAAATTTTTACCTGCCCGGTACTGGTCCCATACAGAGATTGTGCACCAGCTAAAGGCATCCAGAGATAAGATGCTAAGAGCAATAAAATCAGTTTCGCTTTCATTTGTCTTTATTTTTTGCGCCTTTGTCAAAGCTGAATGTTCTGGAAATATTGAATCCGTAGAAAATATCTCCTTTTTCCCATGCTCCAGAGGTCTGGGTAATAAACTGACGCTCAATCATAGCCCTTGAATTGGTGAAATGAAGCTGGAAAACATGGCCTCCAGTTTCAATATCCACCCCAACTGAGAGTGCATTGTGATAAGGATAGGACTTACCTGTACCTACCAGATAGGCATTCGGATCAGTCAAAGCATAATAATATTCACCTGAAAGAGTGAACCGTTTGGTCAGCTTAAATCTTCCACCAAAACCAAGTGCCAATTGATCATTGGAAATGACTGATTTTTCAGTTTTGTTGATATGAACCCAAGTTGGGACTACCTGAAGTGAAAGTCGATCATTGAACTTTCGACCAATCAAAATTTGACTCCAATAGGAATACCGCTGGAGGTTAGAAGTGAAGCTCATTTCATTTCCGGAATCCATCACATAGGTATCAGGCATAGTAACAATTCCCCAACCACCCAATGCTGTCACTGTAACTGGAAATGCAGTGGACTGTCTCAGCACTTTGTATTTGGTGTAGAGGTCATAGGTCTTCTCCAAACTGCTTCTTCCAGCACCTACAAGCCATCGATCCGTAATTCCATATTCTAATCCAAGTCTGATTTTTGCTTCATCCAATCCAAAGAAGTTTTGAATAAATCCGCTATTTACCGCACCAAAACGATGAGAAATCCAAAAATTCAAATGATTCTTGGAAATGGTTTCGATCGTTTGTCCATTGATCAAACGAGTAGCTTTAAAACTCGCTTGGGTGAAAACGGGATCTTTGGATTGTTCCTGATTTAACATATCCAAAAGATCATCCTGCGCATGGACTTCCGAAGAAATCCCTACGCTTCCACACCAAGCGAGTAAGGCTACCATCAACCTTATTTTTTGCTTTAAACTCATGAATAAAAGACGGTTAAAATGGATCCATTCAATTCCGTCGCATAGGTCCTTAATCCTCTAGAACCATTTCCATTCAGCCCTTTCCCAGAAGTATCAAACCTTGCCCCATGCTCCGGGCAATAAAATTCACCACTTCGGTAGTACACTTTTACTTTTCCCTCGTGGGAGCATACTTGGGTAACTGCCGCGAAAGCAGTGTCTGAGATTCGAGCTATTACAATCCGATTTGCAACAACATACTTTCCAACAGTATTTAAAGCCGAATAGGCAGCCGTACTCAAATCGAGCGTGAAAGAAGAAGTAGATCCCGATCCACCTGTATTTGAAGTAGCCGGATCCATACTTTCATTTAAACAACTTTGAAGCGCTCCAGCTGCACAAAACACAGCCATTAAGGAAGCTCCTTTGAAGCCAAGAGATTTTAGAAACTCAAGGCGGTTCATTTTTTCATCCATTATTTTTTTGTTTGAGGGTGATTCAAATCTATTTCCAAGCTTCTTAATTCTTCCTTAACCAAATCTTTGGATTCGGTTAATCTCCGACTGAAAGATTATCCTTTCGATCAGATTGACTTTGTCGAAAACCTTGGAAACTAGAATTTGGGATTAAAATGAAAATTGGTACTGCATGACAAGCATTCCTTTTCTAGGACTTTGATTGTCTTTCACTAACTTTTCTTGTGATCCTTCCACCAAAATGGGACGACTTTGGTAGTCGAGAGATAATTTGCTTCGATGACCTGCCTGAAGCCAATTGACTCCGATATCATATACTGTAAATGGATTGGCCACCCGGTCATAATCTGAAACGATTAGCTGGAAATACGGCTGAAGAGTGCCTGATTTTCCCAGAAGGTCATTTCGCATCAAGTACCCGACTTGGGAATAGGAAACAGTTCCAGTCCCGATTAGGGGGAAATTATTGCCAGGTCCATTAAATGATCCCAAGGCATTCACCCCATTTGCAGTATTCACAGCTCCACCATTTCGAAGGTAATTTGGTCCAAAGTCATACTTGATGTAGGAGGTATAGGCGGTGAGTGCTGTTCCTTTTTCTTTAGAAATCGGAGCGTCATAAAACACGTCAACTCCAAGTTGCTTAGCTGCCGTTGCAAGAACAGGTCCGTTGGATTGGGCCCGATATTCCATGGCATTTTTCTGAGAAGAAAAACCTAAACCCACATTGAAAACACTCTTTTTACCTAAGTAGGTACCCGTCATGTAAGGGATTTGGTTGGTTTCTTTATCCTTAAATTGCCAGTAGGCATATCCTTGGTAAATCAACTCCGGAGCTGATTTGGAATAATAAGCCACGTTCACTTGATTGTCTGGAAGGGATGCTACCGGACTCAGAGCAGTTTGAACTGGAAAAGGGTTGGAAACTGAGAATCGGTAGTCAAATCTTCCCAACTGACCATTGGCATATACGCCCAGCCTACGAACAAATTGGTCAGAGATATCATTGGTTGACTCCTCTATAAATGGAAGGTCTAACCCTAAAATCGATCCTACCGATGAAGAAGAATATCGAACGGTTCCATTCCATCCGTGCAAACCTGCACCCAAGTGAAGCTTTCTGCCGGAAACCGCATATTCAGCGGTTACGTCATGAAGGAAAAGGCCTGGTTTTCTTCCCGATAAAGGCCCAAAACTGTTGATTCCAAATTGGGTATATACGAATACCTTATCTGTAACTTGGCCCATCACTTGGTATCTCACTCTTCGCAATGAGACGTCAAAACTGTTCGATTTGGGCGTTCCAAATATGGTTGACCCAGGGTTAAGATCAGTATATCTTACCCAAATCTGACCTAGTCCTGTTCCCTTCACCCAATGGGTTTTTTCATCATTCAGGAACAGTTTTACTTCTTTATCCTGTGCCAAAGCTTTCAGGCCTAAGCCTGAAAGAAGAGCAATTCCAAAGATTATTTTTTGAATAGTAATTTTCATGGTAGACAATATCCTCCCAGGACGCTTGAAAAAGCGTCCAAGGAAGGATAGGTTTATGTTTTGTGAAGAACTCAAGTCAGTCTCATCTGACCTGAAATTGGAAATTAGGCTTTGGACAGTTTTCTGGCTGCCAAATGGTGATCCGAAACCGGACGGTGCTTATCTAGACCAATGATACTTACATGGCCGCCATTATCTTCATATTCATGCTTGAAATGCTCCAAATTTTCCATCACTGAGTGGTCTACTAGTTTGGTGTTTTTCAAGTCAATGGTCACATTGAATCCAGAAGGAATCTCCTCCAACTTACGCTTGATCCCTAAGAAATTGGAGAAAACAGCAGCTTTGTCAATTTCAACCAAGTAGTTATTTCCTTCAAAAGAAACCAATGTCGGTGCCTTGACAAATGAGCTAAGCGGAGTACCATTGATTAGGTGAATGACCATTTTCAATACAATCCCTGCTGCAATACCAACCAAAAGGTCTTCAAACAAGGTAAATGCGATGGTTACTAAGAAAATTGCCAATTGCTCTTTACCAATTTTGAAGGTATGGACAAACTCTTTAGGGTGAGCTAATTTGATCCCTACAGTAATCAACATCGCTGCCAAGGCTGCATTTGGAATCATCTCAATTACTGGTGTGGCCACCAAAACGAATACGAGAATAAAGAATCCATGGAAGAAGTTGGCCCAACGAGTTTTAGCACCGTTGTTCACATTGGCCGAACTACGAGCCACCTCTGAAATCATAGGAAGACCTCCCAAAAGAGCACTAAAGGTATTTCCGATACCAACTGCAATCAGGTCTTTGTCATTGTTTGATCTTCTTTTGAATGGATCGGTCAAATCAATTGCTTTTACTGTAAGAAGGGATTCTAGGGTACCGACCAAAGCAAACATGATCACATACTTAATGAAAATACCTGCTTGAGAAATTCCGCTGAAATCTGCGTTAAACTTCACATTATCAACCAAATTACCGATATGCAACAAGGCATAAGCTGGCTCAGTATGTTCAAAATCCATGGCCAACTCCGCAGGAATAGCAATCAACAAAACCATCAGGGGAGCTGGTACTTTACCCAACTTGTAATTTTTCAAGTAAGGCCAGCCCATCATGATCGCCAAACTGATCACACCAACCAAGGTAGCTTTTGGATCCAAATTCATAAAGAAAGTAGGAATTGAAGTCATCATACTGATGATTCCCAAACCTTTATACAATCCTGGATCAACATTTAAAAGCACAGGAATCTGCTTGAAAATGATAATCAATCCAATCGCTGCCAACATGCCGTGAATTGCGGAAAGCGGGAAGATATCTGCTAGTTTACCTAGCTTCAATAACCCAAAGCCAACTTGAACCAAACCAGCTACCACCATAGCACCAAGGGCTAGTTTCCAGCCCAATTCACCGCCACCAAAGTCTGCAACTGCTCCAGCTACAACGACAATAAGACCTGCAGCTGGTCCTTTGATGGTGAGTCGTGAACCTGCAAAGAAACTAACGACAATACCACCGATAATTGCGGTAACCAATCCCATTATTGGAGGAAAGTCTGAAGCCTTAGCAATCCCCAAGCTGAGTGGCATTGCCAATAGAAATACGACAAATCCTGCGATAGCATCAGAGGAGAAATTTTCCTTAAGACCCGCTAGACCGTCTTTTGGAATTTGTAGTTTTGATGTTGTTTTCATACGAATAGTGGTATGTTTTACCCTTTTTTATCAAAGTTGAGAGGAGGAAATAGAGGATTTTTGAGAAGTTTTTCCCAATAATTTAGATCGTAAAGTCTTCATGAGCTTAGGACTTTCTGAAGACGATATTTTGGTTCCCATGAATAATCTTGCGAAGATTCTCACCGCAGAAATCCCCTCCATAACGAAGGCTAATGCTGCGAAAAAGGCCAATAAATACTGATCTTCATGAATATGGCTGAAGAGCAAATCTTCACCGATAAAGGTTGGAGAAATTGGGAAGCCCATCAGCCCCAGGACACTCAATAGAAATAAGAATGCTACAAATGGGTAGCTTCTTACATATCCTTGGTATTGATATAATCCTGATTGACCCAATTTGCGCTTCATCCAAGAAATCACCAAAAGCCCAGAAACACCGAATAAAACGACTCCACTGAGGTAGACTGAAATTTCTTCCAAGGAGAAGTTTTCATTTTCGGCGATCGCCAAGACCATCCAGAAGTGGTTCATCACCAGCATCGTCCAGCTTAATCGTGCTGACTTTCGCTCAGTAAATGATTTAAGGACCATCAACAAGGCGATAAATGCAAATACCAAAGGAAGAAGTCCATGCACCTGATCCGGCAGATGATAGCCCTGAATCAGGAGATAAAGCCCGATCAAATAGCTGGGAATGAAGTAGAATAAAACCGAACGATAGCTCAAGAAATCAAGCTTATGTCCCAATCGCTTCATGGGATTAAACACCACGCGATTGATAAATCGATCCAGGTTCCATTCTTTCAAACTCCACACATAGAAAGAAACTCGCATTCTGTGCATCCATGAGCTTTCAGTCTGGAATTTTTTAGGCTCGAATCCATAGAACTGCTCTCGAATCAAGTAGCTGACAACTGATGGAGAAACGAGCAATTGATACGTTCTTAGGAAAGCATTACCGGTAAAGTGAATCAATGCTAAAGCCTCAAGTCCCAAAGCCACTTCGATAAACATGATCCCTATTTGAGTTAGGGAGGAATACCCAATTTGGGTTTTTACTGAAGTTTGAACCCGGGCAACCATTGTAGAAACAATTGCCGTTGCCAAACCCATCATTCCAATCAATACTCGGACAATAATTTGATTTTCCCAGAACGGGAAAGTCCGAAGGAGAAGAAATACTCCCAAATGAACCGAGAGAGAACCATAGAAAATGGCGGAAGAAGGAGTCGGGCCTTCCATCGCTCTTGGAAGCCAGCTCGAAAACGGAAACTGAGCAGATTTAGCTGCCGCCGCAAGCAATAGCATCAATGCGATGAAGACCCCAATTCCAGTATGACCCTGAAGGTGCTGGGATACCAATTCGGCATTATTGAGTTTCATGAAGGTGATATTTTCATGCCACAAGTGGTGACTTGCCCACATGGCCAATATCAAGCCCACATCACCGATTCGATAGATGGAGAATACCTTGATGGAGTTTCTTGTTGGAAGGAGGTTTTCTCGGTAGAAAGCAACCAACAAAAACGATGAAAGTCCGAGGATTTCCCAACCCACAAATAGCGTTTCGAAGTTTCCTGCCAATACAGTGATATTAAATCCTAAATAAAAGAATAATACTGTATTGAAAAATCGCTTGTAACCCCTTTCACGATGAAGGTAATAACGGCTGTAGAACGTAATTAAGAACGTCAAAACCGCACCGATAACCACATACACGGCCCCTACTCGATCAAAAAAGAAGTCCACCAAAAACTCAAAATGAGCATTTTGATACAGGACCACTTCTTTGAGGTTGAGAGTAGGAAATCCTTGAATCGCCCAAAACGTGAGAAAGACAAGCATGCTAAACAGGTTAAGCCCTGCCGTATAAAAGGCTACTCGTGACAAGAGTGTTTCCTTGGATTCAGGAACCATCAAACTAATCAAAAACCCAAGCATCGGTATCCCGATCATGAGTTGAATCCAAAATGAGAGTTCCATTACAATGAATCGATTAAGTAAACAGGAAGATTTTCTTTAGAACCGAGCAGTTTGTCCTGCAAGTGATCGATGTGATCAATCGAAGAAATCGGGTGATAAGGAACCCAAGTCTCATCTTTAAACTTGTAGAATTCCCCAGTAGCAGGATCAATTACCACCAAATGAACCCAGGTATTTTTAAACCACTCATAGGTATTTGGATTGGTTCGGATTACATGAAGTAAGAGTTCTGGATCCTGCTCCACAATCATCAATAGACGAATAGGATCGTGAATTTCCACCATTTGATAAGGTAATCCAGTTCGCAAATCACCATCTGCTCCATTGGCTACACCAATTAGGCCCATCACATTGTGAGGTAATTTGGTGCCAGCACCAAGTTTGTCTGGATCCATTCTGGAGAAATAGTATTCCAGGTTAATCCCTCCGCAAACCGGAGCTGCTGCTCCAAGAATTTTGGTAAGCGCAAGACCTTCAGTATCCTTTCGGAAATCATAAGAATTTAGGAAGGCTCTACGATCAAAAAACAATCCTTTGATAGTAGATTTTCGCGATACAATACAAAGTGCATTTGTTGCATGATTGTATTCAGGCCGAGGTTCAAAAAGAGAAAATGCTCTTTTCTTCACTGCCTCATGCAATTTAGATTCAGCCTTGTTTTTAGTTAAGGTATCAAACCTTCTTGATCGCTCCAATGCATTGATTTCAAGTGTTTTGGAAAACTTCAGTTTATTTTCCTCATGAAGTAATCTATTTTCACTAGTCAACACCTCTTCGTCATAATAGGCGATTTCGTCTTTGGTGGTGTCATGTAGACCTCCTATAAACTGGGTGGACTCAGGAATAAGGATGCCACGATCGGCTAGCACTTTTCTGACTTCCAATTTATTGGCCATGTAAGCAGCCACTCGGGCATTTACAGATCCAGGTCTTCCACAGCAAGCTCCACAGTCATATCCAGCATAATGCGTATTGTTAATACTGGAAGCTCCATGTCCGATCAGATAAACCAAAGGACTGAATTTATCCAAAAGCCCAATGCTTTTGAGTAATCCTTCTACTCGATCTGCCATTTCATCCACTTTAAATCCAATCTGAAGTCCACTAGCATCTACTCCTTCATAGTCAATCGAAAGAGAGCCCTTAGGATCCATATGTTTGAAAGAAGATACTTCTAAAGCAGAGCTGGAGGGACTAAGTACGTTTCCGACCAATTTCAAAGCAGACCAAAAACCTAAAGTCTGTGCACTCACCCAACCTCGCACAAGCGAATGGCTGTTTTGATGGAAGTGAACATCTTTAGCCAGTTTTTTATGGTTGGCCTTTTCCTTAATCAAATACTTAGGAGTAACCGGCGCTGGGCAGGATTTGGTATGGAATTTTCCAAATTCAGGTTGAAAGTAGAATTCAACATTGAAAAACCCAGGTGTACCATAAGTTGCGCAAGTAGGATCGACAAATTCAAGATGTCGTCGAGTGGAGCATTCCCGATCATCAATGCAGAATAAAGCCTGGAAGCTTGGCGCATTTTTAGGCTTTCTAGCTTCCTCAACAGATCGAATTCCAGCTAAAACTTCGTCGTAATAGCTCCATTCATAGGCTTCCTGCCAGGATTGAAGTACTAGATCAAACTCTTCAAATGGAGAATTTTCGAAGATTTCTTGGGTATCATATGGAAATCGAACTCCGATTGGAGCCCAGTTTTCACCGAATTTTCGATCTAAAGCATCGATTTCCAAAAGACATTCGAAAATCACCAAATCTTGAAGCGTAATCGGTCTGCGATCCAATAGTGATTCAGGTTGAGACTCCAAGACGGAGACCATTCCTGACCATCCTGGATGAGCAAACTGCTGATCAAACAAGTACCAACCATAAGAAGCTGGATTTCCTACCAAAACCGAAAGAACCATCTCCAAATCCAAATCTGGATTTTGAAATAATTCTAAAGCTCTAGCAGACTTCAATAAAGAAGAAATGCTGTCCTTTTGGATTTTTCGAAGCGCATCTAGAAATCCGGTTGCTTCCACTGGAAAGGACCAAATGGAAATTCCTTGATCCAAATACGCAGACAATAATCTGAATAAGAAAGGATGGGTGACTTTATCTAGATTGAAATGGTAATCATTTTTCCAGTGCGCTCTAAGCTTTCCAACTTTTGGGGATATTCCTTCTTCATAGGATTGTTCCAAAAGTTTACTTGCCCAATGCCCCGCTTGATCTCCAAAATTTTCGCTTAATATTCTTGATAATACCTCTTCTTTGATTTTCCCTTCCTGATAAAGCTGTCGATAAGAAGTCAAAGGAAGGTAACCTTGATAGCCAAGCTGTGTTTTAGCTTGCTTTAACCCCTGGTGAAACGGCAAATGCTGAAACGCATGCAGGGTATTATGATGGACAAAGTCCTTTAGAGGAGCTTGAGCAGGTAGAAAATGTTTTAACTCATGTAAAACATCCTCCATGCTCATCAAGTCCCCTAGGGTTTGATGATTCATAGTAAAACTAAACTGATTGTGTGATGATGGTATGTTGCCTTAAGTACTTGATCTGTAGCTATAATCTACAGAAAAAAATCACACCAGCTGAGACTTCCAGCAATGGAAAAAATCATAAAGCGGAGGTAGGCTACCTCGCTTGGGTTTGTTTGAAAACTCTCCGGAATCCCAATAAGAAATCAGGCTTATTGAGTAGAGATCAGTATTAAAATGGGGAAGATCTGCTTCAAACTCATTCTCAAAACGCTCTTCCTCGCTTTTCTCTGAATCTAAAATTCCCTCAGCAGAAGCACTTTGTTGAGTGAAGTCGACTAAATAGGTTCCGTGGTCTTTGGAAGCCTCAAGACATATTCTTCCCTCTTCCGCTTGAAAAAAGTATTGCGCTTCCGCATGAAAGCCCAAAACTAAGCGTAGAACTAACGAAAATATGCCTAAGACAGAAATCATATATTCAAATATCTTCCGAAACTAAAATGGAAATACAATAATTCAAATTTTATTAAGAATTTTTATGAAAACCATAAATTTTTTCTAATTCAACTGAAGAAAATGAAAAAGCCCGAACGATTTTCGGGCTTTAAGGGGGTGATTATTAGCAACTTTCCTTTTTCTTTTGGAAAACCTTCCACGGGATAATTTTTTAAGGAGTTCGACTCCTCAATGATTTAACTCTCGAAAGTTTGCAGATAATTATTTGACATCCTAATTGTTCAGGTCAAACAGCACTTAATTGTAAACAACTAGTACTAAATGCTTTAATTCTTTTTTTAAAGCCAATTAGACAGAATGATAAGTGAAAAACTATTCTTGATCACTTATTCTGGTAAGAATTCTCTAACTCCTTAAATTTCCAATTTTGGAACCTTTATTTCAAAGAATAAATAACCTTCTATTCTCAGGATATCGATTTTGGCTAAATTCATGAATCCAATAAATTCTTTAAATAACTGCCTAAAATGATCGCAAAAACACCTCCTCCCCCTTATTATGCCGTTATTTTTTCAAATATCAGAACTGAGGTAGAAGAAGGATATGAAAAGACTGCCTGGGATATGGTTGACTTAGCCACCCAACAGCCGGGATATTTGGGTCATGAAAGTGTGAGAGATGGTCTGGGAATAACCATTAGCTACTGGGCAAGCCTAGAGGCGATTCAAGCTTGGAAAAAACAAACGGACCATTTGGTAGCTCAGCGAATGGGAAGAGAAAAATGGTATAAGGCCTATACGACCCGTATCGCGATTGTGGAACGAGATTATAGTTTCGAACAAAAATAAAAGGGGATCAACTCCCCTTTTCGACTTCTGTCTTTAATTGTTTCACTCGAGATTTAATATCCAAATCTTCAAGTTCCATATGATGACTTGTGGCCTTCAAAAAATCAAGCACAGCACCAGAGTGATCAGTAGATTTTCCTTCAGCAAGGGTAACGTATCGCATGGTTGACCATAAAACCGTTTTCAGCTGATTTTTGGAGTCGTCGGTCATGTAGTATTCCACCAAAATCGTATTGTGGTTATGCCACAATATCCGGCTCATGATTCGAACCCACTCACCCACCATGGCCGGTTTGACATAGCTGATGTTATGATTGTAAACTACCCATGCCGCTTTGTAAGTCCGAATCAGATCAATGACTTCCAAGCCATATAGCTTTGGTACCTGGTCTTCCCTAGCATTGAAAAAGTAGTCAAAATACTTGGCGTTATTCAAGTGCCGAAGCGGGTCACAATCTTGAAATCGGATTACAACTCTACTTTCGGTTTCTTTTGGATAATGCTTCTCAGGATCAAATTGGAACATGTTAAATTGATTTACTTGAAATAATATGGATGCCCTTTTGTTTCATCTCTTGGATGGCTAGTTCCCCATCGGTTGGAGATAAATTGACCGCCCTAGTCGCATCCTCGATTAGATAGGTATCAAATCCTAAACTTTTGGCATCCAGAGCTGTGAACTTGACGCAATAATCCAGTGCTAATCCACAGATAAAGACTGAATCAATTTGGTTTTCTTGAAGATATGCAGCTAAGCCGGTATCACCTCTTCGGGCATTATCAAAAAAACCAGAATACGAATCAACCTTTGGATTTTTCCCTTTTTGAAAAATCATCTCCCAAGATTTCGTCTCAAGTTCAGGATGAAAATCTGCCCCTTGACTTCCTTGGACACAATGTACCTGCCACAAAACTTGAGGTAATCCGGCCAATTCAATCATTTCACCGGGATTTTTACCAGGATGTTGAATTGCAAAACTTCCATGGTCAGAAGGGTGAAAATCTTGGGTTGCGATTACATGCTGAAATTTTTCTTGAAGCTGATTGATAATCGGAACTATCAAATCTCCTTCGGATACCGCCAATGCTCCACCAGGTATAAAGTCATTTTGGACATCGACGATCAGCAATGCTTCATTAGCTTTCCTCATGTTCACCTTCAAATTTTTTAGCATTTAAAACAAGATTCATCCGGAGATGATGGAGATTTTCTTCCAAGCCAACCGGGTATAAATGTGGATTTACCAAGCGTTTATGGGTTTTATCTAAAGCTTCCAATTGCTTAGAAGCCCGATCTCTAATCTGCGTTAAAGACGGCCGATCATAGACTTTTTCTCCTTGCTTGAATATTGGCTTAAGCAAAATTTCTTCCTTATAAAAAGCAGGCATTAAACGCTTTCTTCTCGTGGGATCAATGGGATCAATAATCACGACTCCTCGAGGATCAATTTCCTGATCTTCTAGATAAATCATATCCGCTACAGCTTTATCCTGACTGTAATATCGCTTGACATTATGGAGGCCAGGAATGTTGATTTTGAGAGACTGTTGGGAGACTTTGACTTTGGGTTCCCAATCACCATTTTCATTTTTTACAGCTGAGAGTTTGTATACCGCACCTAAGGCAGGTTGATCAAAGGCTGTCACCAGTTTGGTCCCAACCCCCCACACATTGATGGCCGCATCTTGGGTTTTCAAGGACGAAATAATCTGTTCGTCCAGATCATTGGAAGCCACAATTTTTGCATCGGGAAACCCAGCTTCGTCAAGCATTTGCCTTGCTTGGGAGGAGAAATAAGCCAAATCCCCTGAGTCAATGCGAATTCCAATCATCTCTTTTCCTTTGCTTCTCAGCATTTCTCCAACTTTAATGGCATTCTTTACGCCATGCAGTGTATCGTAGGTATCCACCAAAAACACACATTGGTCTGGAAATGCCTCTGCATAAGCCTTAAATGCCTCTAGTTCAGTATCGAACGACATGATCCAACTATGGGCATGCGTACCCGAAACAGGAATTCCAAACAGTTTGCCTGCCATGACATTGCTGGTAGAAGCGCATCCTCCAATATAGGCGGCTCGACTTGCTGCCAATGCACCGTCGATTCCTTGTGCTCTTCTCAAGCCAAATTCTAAGACAGGATCGCCCTGAGCAGCTAAATTAATTCGAGCTGCTTTGGTTGCAATCAAGGTTTGAAAGTTGAGAATATTCAGCAAGGGCGTCTCCAACAATTGACATTGGATCAAGGGACCTTTGACACGAATTAATGGCGCATTGGGAAATACAACCGTCCCTTCCTCTACGGCATCAATATCGCAACTGAATTGAAGTTGACTCAAATAGGCTAGAAATGCCGGCTCAAATAACGGACTTCCGTCCTGACTTTTCATTTCTGCGAGATATTCCAAATCCGCAGATTCAAACTTGAAATTCCGACAAAAATCAATCACATAATCTAACCCCGCAGCAATAGTAAATCCACCCTCAAAAGGATGCTTTCGGAAAAAAAGATTGAAAACAGCTTCTTGTTCACCCTTTCCTGACTTCCAGTAGGCATAAGCCATAGTCAATTGATAAAAATCAGTCAGCAATACAAGACTACTTTGATACAGGTCTTTGGTGATTTTCATAGGGTCGAATCTAATCAGTTTTAAAGGTAAGGCGATCTTATTGTTTAGCCAAAGGATCACAATCACTATACGGACTTAAAAAAAAATCACATCTTGAGATTACATTTTACCTATCCGTTAAGACAAAGAATTGACTAGCCGATGAAGCTAAGCCGGAAACTGACTGATTTAGAGGTTTTGGAAGAAATCCAATCAAAATCCAACCCTCATATGGCGCTTAACCATTTGTATTCGCAGTATTATCAACCACTCGAATACTATATCCTTCAAAACTCCGGAAGTGAAGATGACGCGGCTGATATTATTCAAGAAGTCATGTTGGTGTTTGTAAAAATGGTAAGAGAACAAAAATTTAGAGGAGAATCGTCCATCAAATCCTTCCTATATAGCATTTGCAGAAATCTCTGGATAACGGAATTGCGAAAACGAAAAAGTACCGCAGCTCGAAACGAACGATACGAGGAAGACAAGGATCAATTAAGCTTGGATGTCAGTGAACAAATCCAGCGGAATGAAAATCTGAAGTTTGTCATGGACCTATTTGAGCAACTCGGAGAGCGATGCAAACAAATTTTGACTCTCTTTTATTTCGAGGAATTACCCATGAAAGAAATCTGCGAACGATTGGAGTTTAGCTCGGAGCAGGTGCTTCGAAATAAAAAATACAAGTGCCTCTCGACACTAACCGAACAAGTCAAATCCTCTCCTTCATTAATCCAAAATCTCAAAAACGCCCTTCGCCATGAATAAGAATTACACCATAGAGGAGCTTGAGGCTTATTTGAACAAAGAATTAGACTCTGCAAAACAAGAACAATTGGAGGCAGAGCTATTGAGCAATCCTGAATTGCAAGAAGAACTTTTGGCATTGAAAGCAAGTCTAGAAGCGATCGATCTTGCAAACCTGAAAAAGGTAATTTCTCAAGTACATAAAGAGCACTTGGATTCGAGAGAGGAAACTCCTCAAATCCAAATCAGCACACCACCTAGCTCTCTTATACCTTGGATATCTCGAATTGCCGCTTCATTGGTCTTTGTCCTGGTAGGTACTGCCTTAGTTTTAGTCATAAGTGCTAATCCTGACCGACTTATTTCTCAACAAATAGATTATGTGATTCCCGTTCTTCGTTCTGCAGAATCCCAACAATCCGCCATTCAAAAAGCCTATTCATCCGGAGATTTTGAACAAGTCATCACACTAGCAGACTCTTTTCAAAACCAAGTTCCTGAGATTTCATTCTTAAAAGGGCTTTCGTACCTGCAAACCAATCAAGCACAACAAGCAGTTGATACCTTTTCTGGACTTGTCTCGACAGACTTTGGCTCACCAGCTCAGTATTATTTAGTGGAGGCCTACCTTCAGTTGGGTAATTTTGAATCTGCCTACAAGGAAATGAAGACTATCAGAAATGATGCAAATAATCCTTACCGTAAGAATTTCACCCAGAAAGATCTTTTGGATGTCAAAATCCTTTCCTGGAAAAAAGCAATGGGATTATGATTTAGGATTGAATTTGGAAAAAGTTGAAAAAAAAATTCAATTCTAGGTTACAATTAAACCTTTGACTTGGACTAATAGAAAACAAAACCAAATAAATCATGAAAACCACACACAAAATTCTTTCAGCCACCTTTTTAATCGCCTCCTTGGGATTTTCATCTTGTACTGAGGATAACAATTTGGATGTGATTGGAAGTGGAGATGTAAAAATCGGAATGGGCGTAAAACTTCGTAATTCAGGAAATATCGGAGCACGCACCTTAAACACCGGAGTGGATATCACTAGCGGATTTATCCAAATCAAAAAACTAGAATTAGAAACCGCAGGAATAGATGAAAATGGAAATGAATTTGAGCGAGAATTGGAGCTTAAGTTCAAGGAAATCAAAAAGATCACTTTTGACGAGTTTGATGCTGGGGTCGACTTTTTTATCAATATACCAGCAGGAAATTACGAGGAAATTGAATTTGAGATCGACCTGATTGATAACCGTCAGCAACCGAGTATTCAGCTTGATGGAACCTTCACCTACTCAGACGGAAGGTCCGTCCCATTGAAGCTCGAAGTTTACGGAAACGATGAGGATGATTACGATTTTGAAGTCGAATTGGAGTCCAGAAATGACGATGATCTATTCTTCTTGGATGGAGTCAACAATCCGCTAGCCTTGTTCCAAATTGATGCTGTGGCTTGGTTCTCAACTATTTCAAGCACAGAATGGGAAAATGCCCAACTAACCGATGGAGTCCTACTTATCAACAAAAACACCAATAAATCCATTTACAATAAAGTCGAATACCGAATCAAATCTTCAAGTGATATCGAACTGAAGATGAATTAAGTAAAGTTGATCACCCAACCGAGCCGATGTCTAGTAGACATCGGCTTTTTTGTTTCCAATAAACTGGTTTCATCATGGAAAAGGCCTTGAAGAAAGCAGCTAAGAGGTAAAATCTTGGATTAGAATGAATAATAACAACTCTCTCGCCCTTCAATCGAAACACAAACCTTAAAACCCAAATTTTTTCTATTATTTCTATAAATTTTTTTAAAGACCAGGTTACAATCTTTCAAGCTCTTTCGACTAAATGTCAGAACTCAATTTCTGACCCATGTTTAGAGGCAAATCTTTCATCAGCTTTTCCATTGGAATAGCCCTGTTTTTTAGCCCGCCAGCTTTGGCTCAATCCCAAGTTCGGGTCTGGAACAGCTTCGCCATAAATGCACCTTTATCTAAAAATCTTTCTGCCAAAGTCGGGTATATGAAGTCCCTTCGATGGGAAGAAAACATTCCTCAGACCAATTTTAATTGGTATATCCTGAAGGTGAACTATGAGTTAAGCAAGTCTTGGGACATGTCAATAGGCTCAGCTTGGATGAATATCCCAAGTGCAGATCGAACCACCTTCAGATTGATGGCTGAAGGAACTCATAGCCAAAAAATCTCCAGAAAACTCAATCTTAAAAACAGCCTTCAAGCGGAAAGACATAATAAGCAAGAATCCAGATTTGATTACCGTCTGATTTATAGCAGCAGATTAGGATTTCGAAAAAGGCTTGATTTCTTGGGAGTTGCACCTTCTTTGACCTATTCCCTATTCTTCAATTTTGGTGGCACGCCTTTGAAGTATTTCAACGCCAATCAAGAGCAAATCGCCCTGAAACCAGCCAATGGCCTCCATCGGGGTCGGGCTACCGCCAACTTCAATTTTAAGATTTCCAATCCATTACGACTCTCCATTTTCTACACCAACCAGCATGAATTTAACCTGGTGTTTTCGGAGACCAACAAAATCAATGTTACCAATCCTATTTCTGGAAAAATTCAAACCCCATTCTCTAATCAACACATCGTCGGATTTTTACTCAGCTACCAGCTTCAAAGCTTGATGGATGAGCCTATCCTTCCACAAATTTTCTAACAAACCCATCCAAACCCTTTTAAAAACCATGGAAAATCGAATCAAAAAAGGAATGTGCTGTGCCCACATTCAACCTGCTCAAATCATCCATCCACAAGCACTTCCGCTAGACTTTCAGTTTACGGCTGGTGATGTTGGAATTTTTGAGGTACTCGAATTGGGAAAACATACCCAAATTCAAAGTGCTGGTAGGAATTTAACCTTGGCTCCAGGAGACAAAATCATGGGAGTCTTTGGAGCGCGCTATGCTACCAATCAGTTTGAGGGATATGTGCCCGATTCAATTCAAGAAGAATACCATATTCTTGGAGGCGGCGGAGTAATTGGAACCTTGGTTTCATCCCATTCAAAATATGAATCTGAAGGTCCTACTCGCTTAAAAATGGTTGGAATGGCTGCTGATGAATCTGGTACTATCATCAATACGATTCAGCAAAATCTGCCTAGAATCAGACCATTTACTGGAAAAGCGGCTCAAAAAACGAAGGTGATCTTGTCCTTAGGATCTTCGATGGATAGCGGTAAAACAACAACTGCAGCCTACCTATGCAATGGATTGGCTCGTGAAGGCAAAAAAGTAGCTTACATCAAATTAACAGGGACTGCCTATCCAAAAGATAAAAATCTAGCCTATGACTTAGGTGCAATTACTGCGATTGACTTTTCTAAATATGGCTACCCTTCTACCTACTTAAGAAGTGAATTGGAGCTGATGAATCTTTATGAATCCTTGCTGGAGGATGTCCTTTCTTACGAACCAGAATATGTAGTCGTAGAAATAGCCGATGGACTTTATCAGCGAGAAACAAAAATGCTTTTGAGAAGCGCTGTCTTTCTAAATACGGTTTATCAAGTAATCTTCTCAGCTGGCGATAGTCTTTCTGCCGCTCAAGGAGTCCAAACTCTAAACAGATGGGGAATCATGCCATCTGCTCTTTCTGGCTTATTTACTGCCAGCCCCTTATTGATTCGGGAAGTCAAAGAGTACTTGTATGAAAATCAAGAGCTCTTGTTTTTACCCATTTTAACTTTGGAGGACCTCGCCTTGGGAAAGTGGAAGAGCTTGGTCGATGGATTTTCCCTCATGCAAGCCTAAGTCTATTGTCCAAGCAAATTCCGAATTGAACGATGAGAAAGTTTTGGAAAAGTAATTCACTCCGGAAATATTGGAAAAGCCAACCTATTCGGCTTTTGGGATATTGGGGACTCGGCTGGATTTCCAGCTTGAGTACCTTCTTTTTGAGTCTCTTGGTTGGGGCATATTTTGATCTACAGTTTCACAGTGGAACAGGTAAAAGCCTGATTTTAGAGAAGTTTGGACTCCAATTTTCCAACTTGTATCAATTATTTCTGGTAATGGCAGTTCTTCTTATTGGAAAGATTACTTTTCAATACCTCGAAAGAATTGCCACTAATCACATTGCAGATCAATTTGTAGCCAACCTCCATTTCCGATTGTTCAAAAAACAAATGAATTGGACGCCAGATTTTTTTTCAGAAAGGCAATTCAGCCGGTATTTATTGAAATTCTCAGGGGATTTAAGCCCCATTCGAAATCTCTTTGTGAATGGGATTCATCGTGGTGCTCGGGACTTACTTTTCATCAGTACTGGAATTTGCCTCTTGCTTTGGATCTCTCCTTATTGGACGATTTGGGTATTGGGTACAGTCGCACTGTTTATCCCAATTTTCTATTGGATTGACAGCCGACAAATCCGAATTATTCCTGAAAAAAGAAATTTGAAAAATAACCTGTTCCAATTTGTGACCAATTCATTTCTAAATCATCGGGAAATTCATTCTCAATTAAAAATTCAAAAAACTGTTCGAAGATTTACTCAAAAAAATAAGGCGCTTCTTGCACTCAACCTCACCTATCATCGCTGGGAATCTCTAAGGCATGCATTGGGAAATGGGATTTCACCCCTTCTTATTTTCTTTATTTTAGTTCTTATTTCAATTCATTGGAATCAGGAAAGTTCGGGTACCCTTTTAGCCTATTTTCTGGTACTAAACTCTCTAGGTGCTCCGCTTCGAAATCTGCTTAAATCCCCTGAAATCATTGAAAAAGGAATGATTTCACTTCGGAAAATAGAACAAACGCTTAAAACTAAACCTAACCCAACTTTGAGCGAATCCAAATCCAAGCGGCAAGAACCAACCCTGTCAATACAAGCAGGGCTGCAATAATTCCAAACACCTCTCTTACCGAAACCTCATGATGAATAGGCTGTCCAATCAACCGGAAATTGCTCCAATAAAAAGGATGGTGAAACTGCACCATTTGCGGATCATTCAATAAGTCCAGTTTCGCTTTTCGAAGGGAATTTGCTGGAGAATCTCCCTCATCCAAATATTGATAAAATCTTCCAGCTAAATAGGCCGACACGCGATCTTCACTAACCCATTGTGTCAATACCATTTGCTCGGCTCCTGCTATGGCAAAGCTCCTCGCTAAGCTTACAAAACCTTCACTGAGGCTTTGTTTTCCAGCACCCGTTTCGCATGCGCTCAGATATACAAGTTTGACTTGATTCAAATCCATGGATGAAATCTCAGGTACAAAAACTCTAAACTCTTCTTCACTTGGATGGAAGGCTACAAACGACTGATTGGGATCCGATGGAGCAGCGACCGCATGTGTTGCCAGATGAAGAATATCAGCCTCCCCAGCATTCTGAAGAAATTGATCGCGTGTGGCACTTTCACCGAAAAATGTTTCTTGATCAAAAGACTCAAGTTCAAGTTTTGATTCTTTTAGCTCTAAAAACCCACGAGAATTATCCTCTAAAACCTCTAAAAATGGAGCAAATCCCATTTTGTTTTCAGGGGCTCTTTCCCATTCAATCGGATCAATAAATCGAGCTGAAAACTGGTAGATAACCGAGGTATTGTCTAAAAGAAGGTGTTGATCTTCCAAAGAAAAAACTTCAAAAGGAACATCATTAAAGATTCCATGAGGGATAATGACAAGCTGCGCAATAGCTGAAAGACGATCTCGAAATCCTTCAAAAATCAAATTTGCAAATGGTTCGGACTGCTGAATTAGCTTGGAATCCGCAAAGCCTGGAGTTCGGATATCCTGAGTCCATTGTTGAAGTTCCAAGAGCGGAAAATTCTCCAATTCAATCCTTTTCCACCGAAATTCCTCACTTTCTATCCAAAAAACATACAAGTAAGAATCAGAGATAAAAAGTGATAACGCAGCAGTTTGGCCGGATAATTTTGCTCTAAAATGCTCGAAATCGAAACGCTGTGCTTCGGGAAGTTCCCATTTTGGAAATGAACGGAATTTCTCCCGAAGTCTAGAAAGTCGAACTTGAAGATCAACCCGTTCTTTTTCCAAAACATCCAAAGACTCAGTTTCATCCAACTGCTTTTGGTAGTTTCTCGAAATAGAAAACAATAAATTTTGCTCCTCCTGAATCAATTCTTCAGGAAGCCCTGCTTTTCTTTTTTGAGCTTGAAGCCTATTTCCATTGATTAACCCTTCCGCCTTACTTTCTTCGATCCAAACAAAGGCCTTTTTTATCAATTCATCTGAACCTTTAGCAATTGCAAAAGTGGTTAGATCATTGATGGCTTTTTGATAGGAGCGAAAAGCCTGATCTCCCAGAAATACCCGAGCTTCATCATTTTCATAATTGGCAGAAATAAACCGTACCAGCGCAAAAGCGCTATCCCAAGTTTCCATCCCCAATTTGAAAAACCGCTCTTCACCGGTATTTGAATAGGCTTTCCAAGCGATTTCTGCCTTCTGAGCTAGAATATCATATAAAGACAGAACCGAGACTCCCAGCACAAAATCGGTGGGATTAGCACGAATATCAAGTTGTTCAAACTCAGGATGCAAAAAGGTTAAGCCCTGTTGAACTGATTCCAAAGCCTTTGTCCACTGTTTTTCAGCTGCCCAAAAGTCGGCCCAAAGACCAAAATGAATTCCTAATTGGAAATTTTGTTTGGGAAATGTTCCTTTTGAAATCATTTCAGAGCCAAGGCTTAACGTTTCATGAAATTCATCAAAACGCTTAAGTTGTAAAAAGGCCTTTGCTTGGAGATTATTAAAGGAAAGTGATTGGTTGGCAAACTCCTTATCTATTTCGAACAAAACCGCTAAGGCTTCACTAGCCTTTCCTTGTTCGATGAAGGTGTTCGCTAGATTCATTCGGACTTGATTAAGATTTATTCCCAAGTCAAGTAATTCCCGATACATGGACTGAGCACTATCGTACTTTTCGAGTTTGTATAAGGCAGAAGCCATGTTGCTTCTAAAGCTATATCTCGCATAGGTCAGTGCTCCCCCCTCCTGCCCATTCAAAAAACTTTCGGCCTTAGAAAAATAAACGTATGCCCGGTTAAAATTCCCGGTCTCATAAAAATAGACCCCCAAGGCATTGTACAATCGGTCCTTTTCTTCTTCTATCCCAAAATGATTTTGAATCCGCTCTGCAGCTTCCAAAAAATATAAAGAGCTATCCAATCGGTTTAACCCAAAATAGGCCTCACCTAAATACAGATGATGAAGAAAAACCGAAGAATCAGATAGCGAAAACGCACGATTCAGGTCAATCCCTTTTCGATAACTCGCTTGTGCAGCCTGAATCATTCCAAATGATAATTGTAAATTCCCCAATCTTTCTGAAGCTTCCACAACCTGGGGTACAAGCCAAGAATCAGGAGTTTCATTTAAGACTTCCTGATACAGCTCCATAGCTTTCAGCTCTTGTTCCTCGGTGGGATTTGGAATTAGATATAACCTATTTGCCTCATCCAATGCAGATTTTCCATTCTGAGAAAAATTCATCAGAACTATCGCAAAAACAAATACGAGAAGAAAAATCGAGGCTATAGGTTTAAACATAGGATCGGCTCAGACCGATCCCGTTAACGTTATTGAAGACTTGCCACAATTACAATATAAGGCGGTCTGGGTTTACGAGGAGGCCTGACAGTATTAGATATCCTAAAATTAGAATTTTTGTCGTTTGTGCTCTCATTAATCAGATTCCTTTTTTCTTCGATATCATCCAAGACTTCTTTGGGCACATCAGAAAGCTTAGCATAATAGAAAAAACGAAGAGGAATTTTATTTAATGCAAGGGCACTTTCGTCGTTGATTTTGTAATACATCTCAACATCGAGAATCGTCCCATTCACAGGAATCGTCCCAAAAGTACCATTATCGATCGTTTCCTCCAGATCAATAACTCCCTTACTATCAATTTCAAAACCTAAATCTTCCAATAATTCTCCGGTAGGATTTTCGGCATCAAAATCACAACTATTATCATCACCAGATCCCGCACCGGTGCCATCATCATCTGGGCATGGAAGTAGTAAATCAGGATTTCCGTTATAAACAGGAGATACAAAAAGCTGATTTTGATTGATGATAAAAACTCCGTCTAGATAATTGACTCCGCCGATAGTGAGGAACGTTTCGCAAACTTGAGTACTTCCAGTGGGTGTAAATGAAATTTTATACTTCAGACCGGTCTCACTAGCATTTACATCTATCACACCTGTGTCAGTATTTAAAGCAAGTCCGTCAGGAGTCGAAGAATATTTACCTGTAGCAGAATTGAGTGGAGCTATTGAATAATTCTGTCCAGGACGAATAAATACCAAGGTATCTCCGTAATCAAGGTCATCACAGTTGATTTCTCCGTTTCTTCCATCCGGATCTACGTCACCAGAACATGACCAAAATCCAGTCAAAGAAACCACTAATCCTAAGATCAAAAATTTGAAAAAAGAATGCTTCATGATGCTTTTTAAATACGTCGATTCAGATTCCGAAGATGTAACCTGAAAATATGAAATTATTTCACTTTTAAATTCAACACGATCCCTAACAACACCAAAGCCATGCCGAAAAATGACAGCATTTGAAAAGTTTCTCCGAAAATAAAAAACCCGAAAATCAAGGCGTAAATAATACCCAAATAGCTGAGACTAGATATCTTGGCTACGTTTGCATTTTGATACGCCAGAGTCATAAAATATTGAGCTGATTGGGTACAAATCCCTATCCATAGTAATAGTATCCAATCCCAACCTTCTGGCTGAACCCAAGTAAAAAAACTGACCACCCCTGCCACAGGAAGAGTAACTAAAGGAAAGTAGAAAATGACCACCAACGGATGCTCTGAGGTTCTGAGTTTTCGGATGATGTTATACGCCAATCCTGAAAATAATCCAGAAGAAATTCCTATTAGTGCAAACACCCAATCTACCCTAGTATCAAAGCCTTGGAGAACCAATACTCCTCCAAATGAAATGGCGAAATACAAAAACTGGATGGGCTTGACGCGTTCCTTTACAATAAAAATTCCCAAAACAGAAGTGAAAATCGGAGATAAATATTGCATAGTGACTGCACTCGCCAAGGGAATATGCTGCAAGGTGTAAAAGAAGGTAATCAAACTAATCGACCCGACAATTCCCCTTAAAATGAGCATCGGTTTATTATTTCCGAAGACATTTACACCCTGCTTCTTCAACACTAGATAGCTGAATATCAGAGAGAAGATTGATCGGAAAAGAATGATTTCGATTGCTGGGATGTGAGGAATAAATTTCACAGACACATTCATCAAGGCGAAAAATATCCCCGCAAGGAGCATGGATTGAACGCTTGTGATTTTCAAATTAAATCTGTGATTAGGTGATTTTCTGCTTCAGTAAACAAAGGTATTGGAATCTGAATACAGAAATTCAGTTTAAAAAAATCAAACTCTAGTATTTGATAGATGGTTAACTCAAAAACTATTCGCAATGGCACTTAAAATCGGCGATACCGCCCCCTCTTTTAATCTCGAATCCACTTCAGGTAAAAAAGTTTCCTTTCCGGAAGACTTCAAAGGCAAATCTTTAATTCTCTATTTCTACCCCAAAGATTTCACCCGGGTATGTACTGCAGAGGCGTGTGAGTTCAGAGATGAATTTTCTGCATTTAGAGATTTAGAGGCGGACATTTTGGGAATAAGCCGGGACGATATCCCTACGCATTTACGATTCAAAAAAGAATACCGCTTACCCTTCGAATTACTTTCCGATCCAACTGGGAAAATTTGTAAAGCCTATGACGCTTTGATTCCCTTGATCAAAATGCCTAAAAGAATTACCTACCTGATCGACCCTTCCGGAAAAATCGCTGGGATTTATGCTGACATGTTTGAATCCAAACAACATGTAGAGGCGATGCTCAGGAAGTTATCTAAATGATAACTCCATCCTTCATGACTACTTTACGATCAGCCAGATTAGCCAAATCCTCGTTGTGGGTCACAATTACAAAAGTCTGCTTAAGCTCATCTTTGAGCTGAAAAAATAACCGGTGCAGACTTTTGGCGTTTTCGGTATCCAAGTTCCCTGATGGCTCATCTGCAAATACTACTGAGGGTCGATTGATAAGGGCTCTAGCAACAGCAATCCGCTGCTGCTCCCCTCCTGAAAGCTCGGAGGGCTTATGATCCAAGCGAGAGCTCATCCCTAGAATTTCTGCTAATTCTCCTGCACGATGTTGGAGGGAGGTTTCGCTCTCTCCTCTTATAAGACCAGGAATCATAATGTTTTCTTTGGCAGTAAATTCAGGAAGAAGATTATGAAACTGGAAAACAAAACCGATTTTTTGATTTCTAAAATCTGCTAATTGATCACCTTTCATCGAAAGTAGATTTTTTCCGTCCATTTCTAATTCACCAGAATCTGGGCGATCTAGGGTTCCAAGAATATGCAAAAGGGTACTTTTTCCAGCACCCGAAGAACCTACAATAGAAATAACCTCTGAAGTTGAAATTTCAAGTGAAACTCCTTTGAGGACAGAAAGACTTCCGTAGGATTTATGAATCCCTTTAGCAATGAGCATGTTACTATTTTTTCAAAATCTAAAGGTAAAACAAATCCCTCAAATACAGGAATTAAAGGGAATTTGATCAGAATTTTGAAAAATTGAAGTTTGATTTATCGGTAACATCGCCTTATCTTCGGGCAAAAATTTTCAGAGGATGAACATTCACGAATACCAGGCAAAAGAAGTACTCAAAGGATACGGAGTGAGAATTCAGGAAGGGATCGTTGCTGATTCTCCAGAAGCAGCACATGAGGCGGCCGTTAAACTTAATGCTCAAACAGGTACTTCCTGGTATGTCATTAAAGCTCAAATCCACGCTGGTGGTAGAGGAAAAGGTGAAATCAAAGAAACTGGCTCAAGAGGGGTAGTTTTGGCGAAGAAGTTGGAAGACGTCAAAGAAAAAGCAGGTGCAATTTTGGGAGGAACATTAGTAACTATCCAAACGGGTGCTGAAGGTAAAAAAGTAAATAAGGTGTTGGTAGCTGAGGATGTATACTATCCAGGAGCTTCCGAGCCAAAAGAATATTACATGTCTATTCTTTTGGATAGAGCGACAGGATCTAATGTGATCATGGCTTCTACCGAAGGTGGTATGGACATCGAAGAGGTTGCAGAAAAGCATCCTGAAAAAATCATCAAGGAGTGGATCGATCCTAAAGTAGGATTACAAGGATTCCAAGCTAGAAAAGTAGCCTTCAAATTAGGCCTTTCTGGAACAGCTCATAAAGAAATGGTGAAGTTTATCACAGCTCTTTACAATGCTTATGTTGGAACTGACTCTTCACAATTCGAGATCAATCCTGTATTGAAAACATCAGATGATAAGATTTTGGCAGTTGATGCTAAAGTTAATCTTGATGACAATGCCCTTTATAGACAACCGAAGCTTGCTGAATTGAGAGACCTTGCAGAAGAAGATCCTTTGGAGGTTGAAGCCGGCAAATCAGGTCTAAACTATGTAAAGCTTGACGGAAATGTAGGCTGTATGGTTAATGGAGCCGGATTGGCAATGGCTACCATGGACATGATCAAGCTTTCAGGTGGTGAGCCGGCTAACTTCCTTGATGTGGGAGGAGGAGCAAATGCAACTACAGTTGAGGCAGGTTTTAGAATTATACTTCAAGACCCAAATGTGAAAGCAATTTTGATCAACGTATTTGGTGGAATTGTTAGATGTGATCGTATCGCAAATGGCGTTGTAGAAGCTTATAAATCTATCGGAGATATTCGAGTTCCAATCATCGTAAGACTTCAAGGCACTAATGCTGAAGAGGGTGCAAAAATCATCGACGAATCTGGATTAAAGGTGTTTTCAGCAATCACATTAAAAGAGGCGGCAGAACGAGTAAAAGCTGCTCTAGAAAAATAAATAAGTACGCAGGCGTAGTTCAACTGGATAGAATATCGGATTTCGGCTCCGAGGGTTGAGGGTTCGAATCCTTCCGCCTGTACTTCGAAAGCTCAGACAATTGTCTGGGCTTTTTTTATACCCCGAAAGGAGATAAATAAGCAGTACAACTTTTCGGAATTCTTCAATTTAAATTTCAAAATGAAAATTTTATCTAATTAGAATAATTAAATTATTTATTTAATTATTTATAAAAATTCTTTCTTTACTTAGTAAACATCAGAAGATATAAAAATTGGTAAGTTTTTAATTGGGCTAATAAAAAGGAACTATTTAAAATAAAAAAGCAGGAGAAAATCCCCTGCCCTTTATTTGAAAACTAAACCAACTATTATTTAACTACCACAATGATTCCAAAAATAATACAATTCTATTTAAATCAAAATCCCAAATAAAAATTTGCATTTTTTTATTTCTTATCGGGAAAATTTCCTCGCTTAAAAGCGATTCCCAAGGCTAGACCTTGGCTGAATTGAACTTTAGAATCCTGGTCTATATCGTAAATACTTAAGCTTGTCAAGCTCACATTGACCAAATTGGTAACTTTGGCAGTAAGGCCTATATCGAGCCGATGATCAATCGAATTAAAGGCCAAGGTCTCATAGTTTGCATACATCTGATACCTTATTAAAATCGAAAGGTTTTCTGCCAACTT
The DNA here is from genome assembly GCF_001593605.1 of Algoriphagus sanaruensis. Classification (GTDB taxonomy): domain Bacteria; phylum Bacteroidota; class Bacteroidia; order Cytophagales; family Cyclobacteriaceae; genus Algoriphagus; species Algoriphagus sanaruensis. The sequence goes on from NZ_CP012836.1 coordinate 2,892,841, forward strand.
CTTATTCCAATCGGCCATTAAATTAAAGGCTAGCCATTCTTGCCTTACTTTTTTACCAATTTCGACCCCATAATTGCTAGGTACATTTTGATACAAATTGGTATCTGTCACAAAAGTCCATCTTGGAGAAAAAGGAGAAAGCCGAAGTGCAAATGCAGCATTTGGCTTATACTCTATCCCCAAACCAGTCGTGAGAAAACCTGGATTTAAAAATTTAGAAATCAATATTCGCTCAGGTCCGCCAAAGTCATAACCTGGAGCAAATTGGGTAAGAAAATTAACTGCGAAATAGTAATTCCACTTGTCATTTATTTTATAGCCCACCTTGGAATCTAAAAACAAACGATCATTGGATTTTCGAGCTTCTTCTCCTTGGTTTTTGACAATACCATAAATAAAGTCCATGGTATTGTCCCAAGTCCAATTTTCCTTGGAATAATTAGCTCTTCCCTGGAGGTAAAGCCCCAAGGCAACAGAATTAACGCCACCACCCTTCCAATTTCCAGAGAAAGAGGCTTGGTTGAAATTAATACCTCCACCCAATTCTTTCAACCAAAAGGTAGTGTCCTGTTTAGTTTCATTCTGTGCAAAAACAATGTTTAAACAGAATAAAAATGCGATTGATAAAAATACTTTCTTCATCGAACAATTAATTAAGACATAATAAGTAAAGAACCAGATCAAAAATCCAATCCTATTGGAATACTAAATCGATCAGTAATTAAAATGGATTATTCTACCAACTTAACAGACTGAACAGTTTCTAAATCCAAATTGAAGAACTCTTGATGCACATTAAATACTGACTCACCCTCGGCTGGGGATTTGGCAAGGTAACTTCCATCCTCCTGCATGACATAGGCATTGAAGTTATCTTTCAAGTTAAACGCCAATATATTCATCAATTGCTTTTCCAAAAGTGGAGATTCGACCTTAAATAAAGACTCTAGTCGCTTATCAAAACTTCTTACCATCATATCGGCACTGCCTGAATAAGTCCGTGTATTTCCGTTGTTATGGAAATGGTAGATTCGACTATGCTCTAGAAAATCTCCAACAATGGAAATGACTTCAATATTCTCACTCAGACCTTGTCTGCCTGGTCTTAAACAACAAATTCCTCTAACGATCAATTTGATTTTTACCCCAGACTGAGAGGCTCGATACAAGGCATAAATAATCTCTGAATCTTCTAAGGAATTAACCTTGATAAATATCCCGGAAGGAAGACCATTTCGAGCATTATCTGCCTCCTGCTCTATAAACTCAATCAGTTGGTTGCGCATATCGCGAGGAGCAGTAATCAGATTTTGATAATCACTAGGCACTGAATGGCCTGTGATAACATTGAAGAATTCCGAAACGTCGTTAGCCAAAGTCTCATTGGTTGTCAACAAACCGATATCCGTATAAAGTCGGGCTGTATCCTCGTTGTAATTTCCTGAACCCAAATGCACATATCGGGTGATTTCCTGATCATCCTTTTTAACAATGAGAAGAAGCTTGGTATGCGTTTTAAGGTTAGAAATTCCATAAATCACAAAGCAACCTGCTTTTTGAAGTCTTTTGGCTTCCCGAATATTATTTTCTTCATCGAATCGGGCTTTAACCTCAAATAACACAGATACGTGCTTTCCATTTTCAGCGGCTCTCAAAAGTGCACGGGTAATTCTACTATCCTTTGCCAAGCGATAGATGGTCATTTTGATCGCCATCACATCGGGATCTTCGGCGGCTTTCTCAATCAAATCCAAAATGGAATCGATGTTATTGTAAGGATGGTGAAGTAATATGTCCTTCTCCTTAAGAATATCGAAGATTTCTGCTCTACCCTCTTCCGAATAAGATATTGGTTTAACTGGATCAGGCACCTGTGGCAATCGATCTCTAAATCGTTTGTTACCAACGATCTGCCATAACCCAGTAAAATCGATCATACTTGATCTTTTTACCAAAAAAACAGAATCAGTTCTGAGGTTCCACCGTTCCAAAAGGGAATTGAGCATCCATTTGGAATATCCCTCTTCTATTTCAATTTTAACTACGCGACCTGTCTTCCTTTCCATCAGCTTTCGCTTCACTTCTTCTAGGAAGTTCGCGTCCATATCCTCACTTTCCTCAAGTGTAAAATCACCATTTCGAGTGATTCTAAATAGACTAACAGATTCGATTTCTACATTTCTAAAAAGCGAAATAAGATTCTCTCGAATCACCTCTTCGATGGGAATGAGAGTCAATGAATTTTCCCGTTCGATTTCAAAAAAGCGTGGAATATTTGCAGGGATCTGAACAAAGCTCATTTTTCGCATGTCCTTTCTTTCGCCGGGACTTGTGGTGACCACACCAAAGACCAAAAGCTTGTTCATCAAAATAGGAAAGGTTCGATATCCATCATAGACCATTGGAGTCAACATGGGATAAATCGCCTTCATAAAATATTGCTTCACCTTCTCCTGCTCTTCCGCAGTCAGTTTCGAAACATTGACCAAGGAAATCCCTTCCTGATGCAATTCAGGCAGAATGACTTGGGTAAAATGATCATGCTGATCCAAATGAAATCGCTGACAATCCTTCATCAGCTTTTCTTTAAATGGCTCTTCACGTAATCCAGAATAGTCGACCCGCTCCTTATCGTAATCCAAATAATTGTACAACGAGCCCACCCGAATCATAAAAAACTCATCCAAATTGGAAGCTGTGATTGCCAAAAACTTAAGTTTCTCAAAAATGGTGCGATGGGCCTTTTTTGATTGATCTAAAACCCGCTCGTTAAATTTTACCCAACTTAAATCTCTACTGACTAAATCACTCTTTTGGATGACTGATTCGTATTTATCTCCCACGGCCAGTTTCATAAGCTTCAAAATTCAAAATCAAATTTATTCTGTGTTCAATGTAATCTAAAAAAAGGGGCCAAAAGCCCCTTTTCATCAAGTATCAATCTTGGCGTATTTGGCATTTCGTTCGATGAAGTCTCGTCGAGGAGCCACCTCATCCCCCATCAGCATGCTAAATAAGTGATCTGCTTCTGCTGCAGAATCAATGGTTACCTGCTTAAGTGTCCGAGTGCTAGGATCCATGGTTGTAGCCCAAAGCTGCTCCGGGTTCATCTCACCAAGACCTTTATATCGTTGTATGTTCACACTATCTTCTTTCCCATCTTTGGCCATATCCGCAATGAGTAACTTTCGCTCTTCTTCAGTCCAGCAGTATCGCTCGTCTTTACCTCTTTTCAATAAATACAAAGGAGGAAGGGCAATGTAAACATATCCTCTTTCGATCAAAGGCCGCATGTATCGGAAGAAAAGCGTCAAAATCAAGGTACGAATATGTGATCCGTCAATATCAGCATCCGTCATGATGATGATTTTATGATAACGAAGACCTGCTAGATCCAATTCTTTATCATCGTTTACCGTCCCAAATTTTACTCCGAGGGCAGTAAGGATATTTTTTATTTCATCATTATCGTAAATCTTGTGCTCGTGGGCTTTTTCGACATTCAAGATTTTCCCTTTCAATGGCAGAATCGCTTGGAAGTCACGATCTCGACCTTGCTTAGCAGATCCACCAGCCGAATCCCCTTCCACTAAATACAATTCACACACTGTAGGATCAGAGTTTGCGCAGTCAGCTAACTTTCCTGGAAGTCCTCCACCACCAAGGACATTTTTCCGCTGAACCATTTCTCTAGCTTTTCGAGCTGCGTGTCTAGCCTGAGCGGCCAAAATAACTTTACCAACTATGGTTTTTGCCTCACGAGGATGCTCTTCAAGCCAAGTTTGTAAAACTTCGGAAACTGCGGAATCGACAAAGCCAACTACGTCCGAGTTTCCCAATTTAGTTTTAGTTTGACCTTCAAATTGAGGCTCGGCAACTTTTACCGAAATAACTGCGGTCAACCCTTCTCGAAAGTCATCACCGGAAACCTCGATCTTAAGCTTGTCCAGCATCCCTGATTTATCAGCATAGGCTTTCAGAGTTCTAGTTAGAGCTCTTCTGAATCCAGTCACGTGAGTCCCACCCTCATAAGTATTGATGGTGTTGACATACGAAACCACATTTTCAGTGTAAGAGCTATTGTAATTCATAGCTACCTGCACAGGAACCTCCTGATTTAGGGATTCAATGTAGATTGGTTCTTCAATGATTTTCTCTCTGGTTTCGTCTAAGTATTGGACAAACTCCACTAATCCACCTTCGGAGAAAAACTCGTCAGACTTTGGTTTTCCTTCTTCGTCAAGATCTCTTAAATCGCTTAAGAAAATCCGAATTCCAGCATTTAGGTAGGCCATTTCGCGAAGGCGATTCGCGATGGTTTCATATTTATACTCGGTTATTGTAAAAATGCTGCCGTCAGGCTTGAAATGGATAATGGTTCCTCTCTTTTCTGTTTTACCTATTTCCCTAGCTGGATATTGCGGTACACCAATTTTGAATTCCTGCTCGGTAATGACTCCATTTCGATGAACAGTAGCTTTCAGATCGGTGGAAAGTGCATTGACGCAAGAAACACCAACACCATGAAGACCACCGGAAACTTTGTAAGTATCCTTATCGAATTTTCCACCTGCGTGTAGTACGGTCAAAACAACTTCTAGCGCTGATTTCTTTTCCTTTGGGTGCATATCGGTAGGAATTCCTCGACCATTATCCTCGACAGTGATCGAATTATCCTCATGAACAGTGACGTAAATGGTATCACAATGACCCGCTAGCGCTTCGTCAATTGAATTGTCAACTACTTCCCAGATTAAGTGATGGAGACCTTTAATTCCTACATCTCCGATATACATGGCAGGTCGCTTTCTAACCGCCTCTAATCCTTCTAATACCTGGATATTCCCAGCTCCATATTCAGCTGGATTCTTGGTTTGGTCTTCAATCATATAGTTTTTGAAAAAGTCTCAAAATAGACTTAATAAGGTGATGATTTTCTGAAATAATACCCTGCAAGTTACTCAAAAAATAGATAAGTACAGCAGAATAACCAATTGTAAGAACTTGTAAATGCTAAATTTATGAATTTTGTTTTTAAGTAATTTTTAGAATAAAATTTTGTATTTTTTTGTTTAAGAAAAATTTTTTTTTAACAACTTATTTATAAAATTTTACTATTTATACCACATTTTCAGCTATTTATATTTTAGTGTTTAACTTTTGATTTGTTTATTTAAACATTTTTTATTTGGTTAGACTTATTGCCATATTAAGTATTATCAATTAAACCTTAAATCAACCCTTATGAATTTCACCCTAACATCGGAGCTAGTAGGACTAGACCGAATCATCAACAGCGATCCCATCGCTATCACCTTCTTTATTGGCTACATGGCCATGTTTGCTTCTTCAGTCTTCTTTTTCATGGAAAGAGGTTCTGTAGATGGTAAGTGGAAATTATCCCTCTTGGTCTCTGGACTAATCACAGGGATTGCCGCAGTTCACTATTATTACATGAGAGACTTCTACCTTCAAACTGGGGCTAGTCCAACTGCATTTAGATATGTAGACTGGACCTTAACAGTACCTTTGATGTGTGTTGAATTCTACCTCCTGACTAAGCCTTTTGGAGCTAAAGGAGGAACCCTATTTAAGTTAATTGTTGCTTCATTAGTGATGTTGGTAACAGGGTACATTGGAGAAACTTCTGGAGTCGAAAGCAATATGATGTGGGGTATATTTTCAACCCTCGGCTACCTTTATATTGTTTATGAGGTGTTTGCCGGCGATGTTGCAAAACTTTCTAAAGATTCAAATAGTCCAGCATTGGGTCGAGCAATGTTCTTACTTAAAATCTTTATTACTCTAGGTTGGTCTATTTATCCAATAGGCTACATGGTATTGCCAGGTAACCTACTATCAGGCGCTTTTGAAGTAAGTTCAATTGATCTGTTTTATAACCTTGCAGACGCAATTAACAAAATCGGATTTGGGCTAGTGATTTATTCAGTAGCTGTAGCTGAATCTTCAAAGAAATAATTTAAAACTTCCAAAGAGTTGCCCAAAGTTTTTGGGCAACTCTTTTTATCTATGGAAACCTACGATTTCGTTTTTGTTGGAGCAGGATGTGCTGGATTAAGCATGATTCATTATTTACTTAAGAGTAAAATGAAAAATGCAAAAATTCTAATCCTAGAACCTAACCCTGAAATCCCAAATAAAACTTGGTGTTATTGGAGTGAGGTTCCATTTGATATTCACCCCCCTGAAAATATTATTTCATGGGATTCATTTAATTTCATTTCAAAAGATAAGAAGCTTAAGAAATCATTAGGAAAGCTCAAATATTATTATCTTAAATCTTCAGATTTCTTTTCTTCAATTCTAAATGAAATATCTAAGGCAAAAAACATCACAAAATTAGAGGAAAAAGTAAATCAAATTACATCAGAAGGACTCTATAATAAAGTCGAAACCTCTAGTGGAAATCAATTTTTAGCCAAAACTATATTTGATTCACGTATTGAAGAACCATTATCCCCAACGATACTTAAACAGGTATTTCTAGGGTGGAAAATAAAGACCACAAACTCATGTTTTGATACAGATGGAGTAACACTTATGAACTTTATTGAATCAAAAAATAAGTTCGATTTTTTTTATATTTTACCATTTTCTGAAACAGAAGCCCTTGTCGAATACACCGCATATTCGAAAGAATCTATCAATTACGATATCCTTGAAACCAAGCTTTTAGAATATCTTAAATCGAATTTCCAAATATCAAGTTATGAAATAAGTTACTCTGAATTTGGTTCAATCCCAATGACCACGACCTTAAGTCAAAAACAAATTAATCCTTCAATAATTAAGATAGGTACTGGTGCAGGATGGATAAAAGCTTCAACTGGATATGGATTTTCGTCAATTCAAAAAAAATGTAAATCGATCATTGATCAATTGGAAAAGGGAAAAATGATCCAAATTTCCCGTTCAACTCGTTTTGATTTTTATGATAATATTCTTTTAAACATAGCTCATAAATGGCCTCAAAAACTCCAATCAATATTCATGAATCTTTTTGAAACATCTTCTGCGCAAGATGTCCTTCAATTTTTAAGTGAAGAAACTACTATCAAGGAGGAGATTCAGATCCTTCAAAAAGTAAAATTCAGACCCTTCATAAAGAGTTTATTGAATTATGAAAGACATTGAGAACGTAGGTAAGTTGATAGGAATTTGTATTTGTTCTCTATTCATTTTAATTCCTGAAATCCATCAAGGTCTAGAATTTGGCATTTTTGGATTAATATTAATAACGATCGGAATACCTCATGGAGCAATTGATCACTTAATTACAAATAACAAAAGCTCATCTAAAAAATTTCTACACTTTTTATTTAATTATTTGGGAATGATCATCTTATATATCATATTTTGGATAATCACTCCAAAATTAGCTTTTATCATTTTTATAATTATGTCTTCCTATCACTTTGGACAAACTCATTTTTTTGAAGAAATAATAACATATCGATCATGGCTAAAATTTATCCTTTCAGGTGCTTATTTTTTAGCTTTGATTCTATTTGGAAATTTCCAAGAAACGAGAGAGATTATCGCTCCTATTTTTGATCTTTCCATAAATAAGGAATCACAAATTTTTATCCTTACAATTTTAGCAGTAATTTATTTACTTTTTCAATTTTCAATGAGACCTATATTCCCGACAAGAAAAATCATCGAATTTCTTTTACTCAGCTTTTGCCTATATAACAGCCCTCTTTTGATAAGTTTTATAGTCTATTTCGGATTTTGGCATGCTTTACCCAGCATGAAAATAGAGTATGAATACCTTTCTAAAAGTTTGAATATCAAAAAAATCACCACATTTATAAAATTGTTAATTCCATTCTCAATAATTAGTCTAGTAGGCATCGGTATGGTTTTAGTATTTGGAATGAAATATTTTGAAACTGAAAAATTAATTTTTATCTTTTTTATATTAGTTTCATTAATCTCATTTCCACATATAATATATATGGATAGGTTTTTAAGGAATACAAATCAAAATTGACCCGTACTCAACATAACTAAGTTACAGGCTGGTAATACCTCAATTCCTGCTTCTTTTGCTTGAGCGTAAAACTGGGGATTTTCGGTTCCTGGATTAAAAATAATACGGGATGGATGCAAGCTGATGAGATAATCAATCCATTCCAGTTGATTTTCTGGGCCGATGTAAAGGGTGATGGTGTGAATATCCTTGAGGTTAGGTTTATCCCTCAGATTTAATATTTCTTTCCCAAAAACTTTCCCTTTTTTGATGCCGATAGGGACAAAATCAAAACCTCTTTCATGAAGCATCTGTGCGGCAAGAAAAGCATATCGGGATGGATTTTCAGTCGCTCCCACCAATAACGTTTTTTTGGTGCCTGATTTAACGACTTCCATAGACCCGATCTCGATCAAAGGTATCCATGTGACGATGTTTTTTGCTTTCGTAAATATCCGCCAAGGTGATCATAATCCCCGTTTCCTCCACTTCTCCAAACTCGTCATTCAAGGCAGTCCCAAAAGTCTTCATGGTTGGAGATAAATTCATATAGGTATTGATCAAAGGAGGAATATTTTCCCCCAAGGAACGGATTTTCCCATTCAGCAATTTATAGCCCTCTTTGTAATCCAAATTTTCAAATGGATTCGGCTTTGAAAGAATATCCGTTTCATAGGTTAATGCTAATTCGGGTTTAGGTCTAACCAACTGCTCCTGATCTGGGAAATAATGATTCATAAAATAGAGCAAAAGATCCCGACCCTCTCGGTTGAAATGGGGATACATCGTTACTTTTCCGAACAAGTGTTTGACATCAGGATTAAGTAACACAACCGCTCCCAAACCGTCCCAAAGGTTATCGAGACTGAAAATACCCTTCCGATTATCTAAGCTCGGCTGATATTGAGGCTGAACAAATGACCTCCCAAGTTCTAAGGTGTACGGGATATATTCTTGAATGAATTTTTCTGAAAAATCAAACAAATGGGTGGTGGATAGATTCAACTCACCACTGTCCAAAACTGCATTTTTACATAAAATAACCCGATACCCAGCGACAATTTCTTCATCCTCTTGGTTCCAGGTAATTAATTGATCGTAACATCTTTCGCAAGTGTCATTTTCATCTAAATCAAGCTCCATTCCCGTTCCACCTCCTGCAGCGCGAAAAGTCAATTCACGAAGTCTTCCGATTTCACGAACTGTATTAGGAGCATTGTGATGATTGACCAAATAGACAAGGTTGTTTCCGTTATTGGTATATCGGAGAAAACGCTCAGGTGTCAACTCTTTTTTGATCAGTTCACGAGATACAGGCGGAATGATGTCTACGACCTTATGCATGCAAATTTCCTAAGTTATATACTTCTTCTTTGATGGACTCTGCCCAAGAAGCATCGAGTTTGGGTTGGTCAAATTGTCGATAGGATATGGGCTTTCCAATTCTGATTTCGATTTTTTTCTTTCGCTGTTGGTACATCTCATCCACTAGCCAAAACATTTCTAGATTTGCCTTAAGTCCTATCTTTTTTCTGAAGTTGGCAAGATTATAAAAAAACTCAGAATTCCTACCACCAATATGGCAAGGGATAATATCGAGCTGGTATTTTCTGGCTTTGGTAACAAAGCTTTTTTTCCATTCCAAATCTTTAATAATTCCGCTTTGCTTTCTTGAAACTAGACCTGCTGGAAAAATCAAAACCGCATGCCCATTGGAATAAGCCTCTTCGATTTTAAGATTGGCTTCCTTCGAATTTCTTCCGTGCTTATTGACAGGAACGAAGATCGGCTCAAAATTATCAAAGGTCATGAGGAGGTCATTCACGAGAAATCGGATGTCTGGCCGGATTTTTCCAACTGCATGGATAAAAGCAATCCCGTCCATTCCTCCTAAAGGATGATTAGAGGCCAAAATAACTCCGCCTGTTTTTGGAATATTTTCGCCTCCAATGAGCTTTACTTCAACTTCAAATTCATCAATAAGCGCATCGGCAAAAGACAATCCCTTTTTTTCCAAATGCTTTTCCAATACCTCATTAAGCCAAGCCTCATGAGTAACCCGCTTGATGTAATTCAATAAAAAACCTGGCATCCATTTCAAAAGCTTGGGATTCTTGCTGCCAATGGCTTTTTCGATATCGATAAATTTCTTTGACATAGGGTCAAATCTGTTCAGGATTGGGTGAAAATCCTTGGGTTTATTTTGCCGTGATTCGATAAAAGTACAAAAAATTAACCCAAGGAACTTTTCAAGTTTATCAACCATTTTTAGTGTCTTGATAACCAAGCAACTTGAATTTTTGTAGTAATAGAAAATTGCTCATCAAATGAATATTGTACTTACCGGAAGTACCTCAGGAATAGGTTGGGAAACACTCAAAGCCCTCATGCCCTTGGCAGATCGGGTATTTCTTCCCGTCAGAAACATTTCAAAAGCTGAAAAATTGACCCAGCACCTTTTTCAAAAAGAAAAAATTGTGTTGATCCCCATGGATCTCAGTTTGATGTCGGAAGTGAAAAAGGGTGCAATGGAGATTTTGGAACAGTGTAAGGAAATCCATATATTGATCAACAATGCCGGAGGAATTTTCCCTTCAGGAAAGAAGACTTCGGAAGGTTTAGATCTCACGTTTGCCACAAATCATCTTGGTCATTTTTTATTGACCCGAGAACTCATGCCTGCCTTGATTCGTGGACAGGCAAAAATCATCCATGTCAGTTCTATGGCTCATCAAATTGCCACTGATCCAAGTCAGGACTTAGGCCTTTTGAAAAGCAGTAATACTGGTTCTGCATACGGAAAAGCTAAATTGTATAATATTCTGTTTTCCAATGAATTAAAAAATAGATTTGCAAGCAAAGGAATAAGCTCTTATTCCTTACATCCGGGAGCTGTTCGAACTTCATTTGGATCCGAAACTTCCCTCTGGGCGAAGCTAATTATTGAGGTGAGCAAGGTGTTTTTTATCAGTCCAAAATCAGGTGCACAAACCAGCATTTTCCTTGCAACAACCCCAAAAAATCAATTGAAAAACGGGGGATATTACATTCGAAAAAAATCGAAGCCTACCAGTTCTTTGGCTAAAAATCAGAAACTCGCATCCGCACTTTGGGAATACAGCGAAGATGTGTTGAAAAATCTAGGGCTTATTTAACACTGTGTTTGTAAGCTCTAATGCTGGTCGCTAAGCCGGGAGAATTACCTATTTTTGCAGCAATGAATGAAACTATCCTATCTCTTTGTCCAGGACCATGGAGCGATTATGAACTAATCGACACCGGAGGATTTGAAAAACTAGAGCGTTTTGGCAAGTTTATCCTGAGTCGTCCCGAGCCACAAGCTATTTGGGATAAAAGTCTTCCAGAGTCCGAATGGCGGAAATTAGCGCATGCTCATTTTGCTAAAGAGAAAAATAACCCTGAAAAAGGTCACTGGCAGCAACTTAAATCCATGCCTCACAACTGGCAAATCGGCTATGAAAACGCAGAAGGGCTAAGCATAAAATTGAATCTTGCTCAGACATCTTTCAAGCACATCGGTCTTTTTCCAGAGCAAGCTGTCAATTGGGATTACCTCTATCGAAAATTGAAAGAATTCCCAGGTGCAAAACCAAAAGTGCTTAACCTTTTTGGGTATACAGGAGCTGCTAGTATTGCTGCAAGGGCAGCCGGAGCCGAGGTATCGCATCTCGATTCGGTCAAGCAAGTGGTGACTTGGACAAAACACAATATGGAATCGTCCAATTTGGATGGCATCCGCTGGATTGTGGATGATGCAATGAAATTTATCAAAAGGGAAGCCCGGCGAGGAAATAGTTATCAAGCCATCATTTTAGATCCCCCAGCTTATGGGCGAGGTCCTGAAGGAGAAAAGTGGATTCTGGAAGAGCAGATCAATGACATGCTCAAAACTTGCAAGGAAATCCTTGACCCTAAAAATCACCTTTTGCTCTTGAATATGTATTCGTTGAGCTTTTCCTCGATTATTGCTGCAAACTTGATCCAGTCCAATTTTGGACCGGTGAAAAATGCTGAGCATGGAGAATTGTATCTTCAGGAAAAACAAGGAAAAAAGCTTCCACTTGGTATTTTCTTCCGATTCTCAAGTTTTTGACCAAGAGTTAAAAATGAATAATCGACAGCTTTTTTTAGCCCATTTGGCACAAACCACTGATTTTCCACTGATGATTGAAGTGGAAAAGGCAGAGGGAATCCATCTGTTTGGACCAAATGGGGAAAAATACATCGATCTGATTTCCGGGATCGGGGTCAGCAATGTAGGACACCGACATCCGAAGGTATTGAATGCTATTCAAAACCAATTGGATAAATACCTCCACCTGATGGTTTATGGTGAATATGTGCAAACACCTCAAACCCTTTTGGCAAAAGCGCTCACGGATACTCTTCCCTCCCACTTGGACAATGTCTATTTGGTCAATAGCGGTTCAGAAGCTGTGGAAGGTGCCCTAAAACTAGCTAAGCGATACACCAATCGTAGAGAAATTATTTCCTGTGTAAATGCCTATCATGGAAGTAGCCATGGTTCACTTAGTGTTGGTGGAAACGAGGTTTTCAAGCGCGCTTACCGTCCACTACTTCCAGGGATTTCCCACATTTTTTATGGAAGCTTCTCTGATTTGGAAAAAATCACCGAGCAAACCGCAGCCGTAATTATCGAGACTATTCAAGGGGAAGCAGGAATTCGCGTTGCTTGTAAGGAATACTTTCAAGCCTTAAGACAGAAGTGTACTCAAACCGGGACACTTTTGATTTTGGATGAAATTCAAGCTGGATTTGGTCGTACTGGGAAAATGTGGGCTTTCGAGCATTTTGACATCATTCCTGATATTTTGGTTTGTGCAAAAGGAATGGGAGGAGGAATGCCAATTGGCGCATTTATAGCGAACAAAGAAGTGATGGGGGTATTCAAAAACAATCCCCTATTAGGACACATTACCACGTTTGGAGGCCACCCAGTTTCCGCATCCGCATCTTTGGCTACCGTTCAAATTCTGCATGAGGAAAATCTCATCGAACAAGTAGAACCAAAAGCAAACCTCTTTAAATCCCTATTGGTCCACCCCAAAATCAAAGCGATTCGAAATAAAGGCCTAATGATGGCTGTCGAATTTGAATCCTTCGAGGTCTTGAAAAAAATTATTGACCGAGCTATCGAATTGGGAGTCATTACCGATTGGTTTCTTTTCTGCGATGATTCCATGCGAATTGCCCCGCCTTTGATTATTACCGAATCAGAGATTCGCCAAGCCTGTTCTACTATTCTCCAAGCGATCGAAGAATCATAATCGGCAAATCCATGGGCGAAAAATTATGTTCGACTTGCGGTCAATGGTCTACTTGGAATCAAAATCCTTCAGACAGATGTGTTCACTGCGGGGAGACACTGGGCCAAAAAGAATTAGATAAAGTAACCAAAAGAGAGAATCATATTCGGTCTACAGAAGAAAATTGGATGTTTTTCATTCGTGAATCTGATCCGGCCTGGAAAGTTCACCTCAAAAAAATCGGAAATTTTTTCTACACCATCTTTATGGCAATCATCAGTTTCATTCTCTGGTTTATTGCTGCATTTCCAGGATGAGCATCTTTAAAAAACGGAATCCTCCAAGGGTTCTAAAACCCTTGGAGGGTTGATTTCCCTGCATGAGCGTATTCAAAAACCCATATTTCTTCATCCCGGTACTCCTTTTTGCTGGGAATCAAGTGCTCGAAAAAGGCTTTGGAATCTTTGTTCCCATTGTTCATGCCTACTTAGATGACCTTCTCGCAATGCCGGTAATTCTTGGAATCACACTGCATATCTATCGATGGATTCATCCGCTCAAAAATCAATTCATTTTTAAAAATCAACACATCGTGGTCGCTACAACTTACGTGGCATTGATGTTTGAATTTGTGCTTCCCAAATTTTCCAGCACCTATACTGCCGACTATTGGGATATCCTATGTTATTGTTTGGGAGCAATCCTCTTTAAATTTCAAATTAACTATCCTAAAAAATAGATTTTCAATAAGTTAATTAATCGGAAGGTTTTCAGCTTTTCCAACTCATAGGATTCATTTATCTTTTCCCAAAATTTCTTTCAAATGAAAAAACTAGTCAGCTTAATCGGTGCGCTATTTCTAATATTGGTTCTTGGAATATTGGGATTTGTTTTTTGGCAATCCCCCAGCTACAAAGGAGAATTGAAGCTTTCCGGACTCAAGGAAGAGGTTGAAATCTACTTTGACAAGTTTGGAATTCCACACATTTACGCAGAAAACGAATCGGATGCCTATCGAGCTTTAGGATATATCCATGCCAAAGAACGCTTGTTTCAACTAGAAATGATGCGCAGGGTTGGATCAGGAACATTGTCAGAATTTTTAGGACCTGACTTTATAGAAATCGATCAGTTTTTTCACACCCTCGGTATCCCCAAACATGCCAAGGAAAGTAATGCTGCATTTATGGCTCAAGGAGAAACTCCTTGGAAAAAGGCTGCAGATGCCTATGTAAGTGGTGTGAATGAATTCATTCAAAATGGGAAACTTCCTGTTGAATATCTTCTTCTGGGGGAAAAGCCAAGGTTGTATTCCTTGGAAGATATGCATTCCATTTTGGGATATATGTCCTTCACTTTTGCCATGGGATTGAAAACAGATCCTTTGGTCACTAAAATGTCACGGGAACTAGGACCAGACTACCTAGCCTCCATTTCCGTGCAAACTCTTCCTGAACACCACGTCATACCCAATCATTATCCTGACTCTCTGAATACTGAAAACCTTTTGGTGACTTCCGAGCTTTCAGCCCTACTTGAAAAGCTTCCTGTCCCACTTCTTGAAGGCTCAAATTCTTGGGTGATTTCAGGTAGTCGTACGCAATCAGGTCAAGTGCTTTTCAATAACGATACACATATCGGATTTGCCTCTCCTTCTGTTTGGTTTGAAGCACATTTGGAGTATCCTGGATTTAGCTTTTATGGGAATCATTTGGCGGGGATCCCCTTTGGCCTAGTGGGACATAGTCGTCACCACAGCGTTGGACTAACCATGTTTGAAAACGACGACCAGGACTTTTTTGAAGAAAAACTCAATCCTTCCAATCCCAATGAAATTCTCATTGGTGAGCAACCTTTCCCAATTAAGTCAAGAAAAGAAACCCTCAAGGTAAAAGGTAAAGATCCCATCGAATTTGAAATCCGAGAGACTGTTCATGGACCAATTATGAATCCAGTGGTGAAAGAAATTGCAACCCTGACCTCAAATCCGATTTCTTCTTGGTGGGTATTTGTGTTAGAACCTTCTAGAGCCATGGAAGCACTCTATCAAATCAACCATGCTGAATCTATGCAACAAGTAGCTGACGCTGCTGCATTGATTCATGCTCCAGGGCTCAATATTATGTATGGAGATAAATGGGGAAATATTGCATGGTGGGCAGCGGCCAAACTTCCGATCCGAGCTGAAAAAGTCCATTCTAAGATCTTTGCTGATGGCTCTGATCCTGAATCCCAGCCCAAAGGCTGGTATCCATTTACTGAAAATCCACAGAGCATCAATCCACCTTCTGGATTCGTAGCATCTGCAAATAATCAACCTGACACTACCAGAAATGGGATTTTCTTCCCGGGCTATTATTACCCTGGTGAACGTTGGAACCGAATTGCCAAAACCATTACCTCCCGAGAGGATTGGGATCTTGAATCGATCAAGTCACTTCAATTGGAAACTGTCAATGAAGTTTCGGTTGAAAATGCAAAGCTTATGTTATCTCAAATTGACCGTAGGCAATTTGACGAGCATTCCCAAATTCTCGATGAATTGGCGCTTTGGGAAGGAAATCACAAGCTGAATCTTTCCGCTCCCACGTTATATTACAAATGGCTATATCATATCCTGCGATTAGCAATGGAAGATGAATTGGGAAAAGATGGATTTGAGGCCTATCTCCAAACCTTCATGATGATCCGCAGTACGCACCACTTCCTGAAACATGAAGAAAATAAATGGTGGGATAATCGATCTACTGACATTTTTGAATCTCGATCAGAGATAATCAGTGAAGCTTTAGCCATCAGCCTGGAGGAATTAAGCACCCAGTTTGGAGAAAATTCCAGAGAATGGGATTGGGAAAAAGCGGTGACGATTGAACATCCTCATCCGCTTGGAGCAAAAAAGCCCTTAGATAAAATTTTCAACATCAAAACTGAAGCGGTAGAGGCTAATGAAGAGGCTGTTAACAAACTGGCTTTCAAGCTAAATAGCGAAGGAATCTACAAAGTAACTTCTGGCCCGGCCATGCGGATTATATTAGATTTTGCAGATGTGGAAGGCTCGGTTTCTGTGCTTCCTACTGGCAATAGTGGCAACCGATTCAGTAAACACTACGCAGACCAAAAGGAACTCTATGCTAAAGGAAAATATCGTCCTCAATTGATGAATGAAAAGACGATCAAGGAAAAATCTCTTTCTAAAATTTTGCTTCTTCCACATGAATAATACGTTGTCGATATTTATTCAAAAAGAACTGTGGAAGCAATTTGGTGCTGGATTGGATATGTTGTCTGATTCGATCAGTGCATGTCCGGATGCCATTTGGGAATCAGACATTAGGTTCTCCCAAATGGCTTACCATACCTTATTTTTCCTTGATTATTACCTGACCAAAGAACCTGTTGGATTTTCACAGCCCACTCACTTCACCTACTCTGAATTTGAGGAAGACCCTGAAGTAATCATTTTTCCAAAAGCTGACTTAGGCCTGTACCTAGAAGGTTGTCGATCCAAAGCAAGAGATTTCATTTTCTCCCTTAATGAAACCCAACTTGAAAAGAGATGGATCAATGAATCCAGAACAATGGATTTTTCAATGCTTGAGATTTTACTTTATAATCTCAGGCATGTCCAACACCATGTAGGACAACTAAATCTTTTGCTTCGACAAACGATCCATCAGGCTCCCGAATGGATTTACAGAGCTAAAGTTTGAAAACTCCTTTGCTCATTTCAGAGTTGAATTAAAAAATCCAAAGAGATGAAAAGTAAACCTAAGAAAGAATATCCCATTCAAAAATCGAAAGAGGAATGGGAAGAAATTTTAGATCCCCACTCCTACCATGTACTTAGAGAAAAAGGAACTGAAAGACCATTTACTGGACAATATTACTTGAATAAAGAAACAGGAATCTACGAATGTCGCGCCTGTGGGAATGAAATTTTTCACTCTTCCAAAAAGTATGACAGCGGCTGTGGATGGCCAAGTTTCACAGAACCAATTCGACCTGAAGCCATTGACGTGCAAATGGACTACAGCCACTTCATGATCCGTGAAGAGATTCTCTGCGCTAACTGTGGGGGTCATCTTGGACACCGCTTTCCTGATGGACCGCAAGACCAAGGCGGCATCCGATATTGCATCAATTCTGTAAGTATGGATTTCAAAAAGGGGGATAAATAGATATTTTTTGATTATCCGCTATTGCATCAAAATCCAAAACTCCTTTGGTTTGGCGGTCGGAAGTCCGAAGACCGAAGACCGAAGCTGACTAAAACTGAACTTCGAGCGGAATTTCATCATAGTGTAGGGCCTACTGGTAAGATAGTGGATATACATAAAATATTTTATCCCATTTTTATTTCATTAAAAACAGTTCTCGATTTGGATGTTGCTAATCCAGACCTATATTTGCTGACGATAATGGAAAACACCAATAGAAATATTGAATTTTTAGCAACTGCACAGCATTCGCACATGCTGCATTATTTCCATCATTCCTCTTGAGAGGAAGCTATTTACACACCCACCCGGTGATGCTGATGACAGGGATTCGGCCATTCACCAAAATTTAATCCAAACCAAAACTTTCCAAGCGTAACTTGTCCCCATGGAACAGATTATCCGCATTGCCGTCCAAAAAAGCGGCCGACTATCCGATGACTCACTCAGCCTAATCAAGGAGTGTGGCATCAAATTTTACAATGGAACAGGCAAACTCAAGTCTACTTCTACCAATTTTCCTGTTGAATTCCTTTTTCTTCGTGATGACGATATCCCTGGATATGTAGCAGATGGTGTTGCAGATTTGGGAATTGTCGGACAAAATGAACTCGTTGAAAAAGACAAAGATGTCCTTACTCTCAAGAAGCTGGGATTTTCCAAATGCAGACTTTCACTTGCTATTCCAAAAGGTCAGGAATATCCCGGTGTAGAATATTTTCAGGGAAAAAGCATAGCCACTTCCTACCCCAAGATCCTTGGAGATTTCCTCGAGTCTAAAAATATTCAAGCAGAAATCCATGAGATCAGTGGCTCTGTGGAAATTGCGCCGAGCATAGGACTTGCTGAAGGTATCTTTGATATAGTAAGTTCAGGTTCAACTTTGATGATGAACGGCCTCAAAGAAGTAGAAGAAGTCTTCAAATCGGAAGCTGTTTTGATCGGAAACAAAAACTTGGCGGATTGGAAGAAAGCTATTTTGGAAAAACTCCTTTTCCGCATCAATGCCGTCCAGACAGGCAAAAGCAATAAATACGTATTGATGAATGTTCCTAATTCTTCCATTCCAAAAGTCATCGAATTGATCCCCGGAATGCGAAGTCCGACTATTTTGCCTCTGGCCCAAGAGGGATGGTCCTCTGTTCACTCGGTGTTAAACGAAGATCAATTCTGGGAAAACATCGAGGAACTCCGTGCAGCTGGCGCTGAGGGAATCCTAGTGGTACCAATCGAAAAAATGGTGTTGTAAACGAACTCTTTTAACCAAAGAAATTATGAAACTCCTGGTCAATCCTAATCCTGAAAAGTGGAAAAAACAACTGGCTCGTCCAGTTCAAAAAACCAAGGAAATCAATAAAATCGTCAAACCGATCTTCGAAAAAGTTGAAAAAAACGGAGATAAAGCATTAAAGAAATTTGCCCAAGAATATGATCATGTGACTTTGGACAGCCTTTTGGTCACCGCTGAGGAAATCAAATCAGCAAAAGATCAAATCAGCAAAGAATTAAAGGAAGCGATCAAAACTGCGAAAGCAAATATTGAGAAGTTTCATGCGGCTCAGGCCACACCTGAACTGATCGAAGAGGTTATGCCAGGGGTGATTTGTATGCGAAAAAGCGTCCCGATCCAACGGGTCGGACTTTATATACCCGGAGGTACGGCTCCACTTTTCAGCACCGTCCTTATGCTTGGAGTACCTGCCAAAATCGCGGGTTGTGCAGAAATTGTCCTTTGTACCCCACCAAATCGTGAAGGCAAAATCCATCCTGCTATTCTCTATACGGCAGATCTTGTAGGTATCACCAAAGTCTTGAAAGTGGGTGGTGCGCAAGCTGTGGCAGCAATGACTTTTGGGACGGAGAGTGTACCTCAGGTAGACAAGATTTTCGGTCCTGGAAACCAATATGTGACTGCAGCCAAGCAGTTCGCAAACAAATACGGAGTAGCGATTGATATGCCTGCCGGACCATCAGAAGTGTTGGTCTATGCAGATGATACGGCCGTTCCTGCGTTCGTTGCTTCAGATTTACTTTCTCAAGCGGAGCATGGAATTGATTCGCAAGTAGTTTTGGTAACCCCATCCGAAAAGTTTGCTAAGAAAGTGTTAAAGGAAATCGATCTTCAACTTGAAGATTTGCCACGAAAAGATATTGCCTTCAAAGCACTCCAAAACTCCACTGCTGTGGTTATGGAAAATCAAGGGGAGGCCTTGGAACTGATCAACGACTACGCTCCGGAGCACTTGATCATTGCGGTAGAAAATGAGGAAGAAGCTGTCGATGCAATCTTTAATGCCGGTTCGGTATTCATCGGAAACTTCACCCCTGAATCAGCCGGTGACTATGCTTCAGGAACTAACCATACCCTGCCGACATACGGGTATGCCCGCAATTACAGTGGTGTGTCTTTGGATAGCTTTTTGAAAAAAATGACTTACCAAAAAATCACTCCTGAAGGTCTTAAAACCCTAGGACCTGTCGTGGAAGTCATGGCAGCCAATGAGCAATTGGATGCGCACAAAAACGCGGTCACCATTCGTCTCAACTACTTGAAAGAGAACAAGAAATGAGCTTTGACTTAAATTCGCTTTTGCGACCACATATCGCAAAACTTCAACCTTATACTTCAGCTAGAGACGAGTACACCGGTAAGGAAGGTGTCTTTTTGGATGCCAATGAAAACCCGTTTGGTTCGATTACCGATCAGGATTTCAACCGCTATCCTGATCCTTATCAAAGTGCTTTGAAGGAAGAAATTGCCAAGATCAAGGGAGTTAGACCCGGTCAGATTTTCTTGGGAAATGGTTCGGACGAAGCCATTGATTTGCTCTACAGAGCATTTTGCAATCCCGGTAAGGACAACGTGATTCTCCTACCTCCCACCTATGGAATGTATGAGGTGAGTGCCAATATCAATGATGTCGAAATCCGAAAAGTTGCCTTAACACCAGATTTCCAGCTTCAGCCTGATAAAATCCTAGCCGCAGCAGATACAAATTCTAAAATCCTCTTTATCTGCTCCCCAAATAACCCTTCGGCCAACAAGGCCAAGAGGGAAGACATTCTCTTCCTATTGGAAAATTTCAAAGGACTGGTTGTCGTAGATGAAGCCTATATCGATTTTAGCGACGAACCCAGCTTTACCACAGAATTAGATCGATTTGCAAATCTGCTAGTCATGCAGACCTTTTCGAAGGCTTGGGGCTTAGCTTCCCTACGACTTGGGATGGCTTTTGCGAGTGAGGAACTAATCCGAATTTTGAACAAAATTAAGCCTCCTTACAATATTTCCGGCTTGACGCAAGAGACCGTTTTGGCAGCGATCAAGGACAAAGCCAAAGTAGATCGGATGATTCAGGACATTTTAGCTGAACGGGAATTTCTGAAAGGTGAATTGGAAAAATTGCCATTCGTCCAAAAGATTCATACCTCCCACGCCAACTTCCTGTTGGTTCAAATCCCCAATGCGAATCAAGTTTATGATGATTTGATCGAGGAAAAGGTAATTGTCAGAAACCGCGCAAAAGTGTTGCTTTGTGCAGATTGTCTAAGAATTACAGTGGGAACGAGGGAGGAAAATGTAGCGCTTTTGGAAGCCTTGAAGAAGGTTGTAAAATAGTCCACAGTCGACTGACCACGGTCGACCGTAGGAAATCAAATTAGTATAAAAAATAAAACTGTCTGTGGACTTTGGTCCGTGGACCGTTGACCATTATGAAATATGAAAAAAGTATTATTCATAGATCGAGACGGCACAATTATCAAAGAGCCGCCGACAGATTTTCAGGTAGATAGTCTGGAAAAACTGGAATTTCTACCAAAAGCAATTTCCAATCTTCGGAAAATCGCAGAGGAGACGGATTACGAACTCGTGATGGTGACCAATCAGGACGGATTGGGAACAGATTCATTTCCCGAAAAAGACTTTTGGCCTGCGCAGTACAAAATGCTCAAAACCCTCGAGCAAGAGAATGTAATATTCTCCGCTATCCATGTGGACAAAACCTTTGAGCATGAAAATGCACCCACCCGTAAACCTAGAACTGGACTACTGATCCAGTATTTCTCAGAAGAATACGATTTGGCTAATTCCTATGTGATAGGAGATCGATTTACTGACGTTCAATTGGCGAAAAACCTAGGAGCCAAGGCTATTTTTATTGGAGACCCCAACCCTGAGGCTACACTTTCTACTAAAGATTGGGACGAGATTTACAATTTCCTGAAAATGCCACCACGTCAGGCTGAAGTAAAACGAACCACCTCCGAAACAGACATTTACATCAAATTGAACTTGGACGGAAGCGGAAAATGCGACATTTCCACCGGACTGCATTTCTTTGACCACATGCTCGAGCAATTGGGCAAACATGGCAGTACTGACTTAGAAATTAAAGTTAAAGGCGACCTTCATATCGATGAGCATCACACGATCGAGGATACTGCTTTGGCTTTGGGAGAAGCCTACTTGAAGGCTTTGGGAGATAAAAAAGGAATTTATCGCTATGGATTTATGCTTCCAATGGATGATGCATTGGCTCAAGTAGCGATTGACTTTGGGGGAAGGCCTTGGATCGTTTGGGATGCCAAGTACACCCGAGAAAAAGTTGGAGACATGCCAACGGAACTCTTTTACCATTTCTTCAAGTCCTTCTCGGACACCGCTAAGTGCAACCTCAACATCAAAGTCGAAGGGGACAATGAACATCATAAGATCGAAGCAACTTTCAAAGGACTTGCCCGAGCCATCAAAATGGCGGTGATGCGTGATCCAAGAAATATCAACCAGCTCCCAAGCACAAAGGGGGTTTTGTAAACGAAAATAGCTTTTTCATTATCCTTGGTCTCAAGGAGCGTGACTTTATAATCAGAGTTTTAAAATCCAAGAAGCTGTCTTTAAGGCAGCTTTTTTTATTTTTTGTTTTGATCTTGTTCCGAATATGATTTGATTTTTGTTTATTTCGTTATGAAACGATTGAATCATATTTCTACGATATTACTATCGATTTTTCTCCTTTCCTGTTCGGCTGATCCGGCTGAAATTGAGTCATTATATTCCCAGAAAAAATACGACCAAGCAATTTCTGCTATAAACAGACGCCTCTTTTTCCATATTGGAGAAATCAAGATGCTCCACATTCGGGCAAGATGCTATGAAGAATTGGGACAAACCGATGAGGCTATTGAAGATTATGAGCGAATTCTTGATTTTGACCCCGATTATGCACAAGCTCATGCCGGCATTGGAAAAATTCTTTTTGACAAAGAATACTACCGACAAGCAGAGCTATCAATTTTAAAGGCAGCCAGCCTAGATCCCGAAGATTTTGAGATTATTTACTTGGCCGGAAGATCCCAGCTAATGGTGAAAAACTGGGAACGTGCCGAGACTTTTCTAAAGCAAGCACAAGAAATGAATAAGGAGTTTGCTCCAATTTATTACTATATGGGCATGGCAAGAGCCAGTCGTGGAGATGTTTATGGCGCAGCAGCATCCTTTAATACCTATCTACAAAAGGAGCCTGACAACATCACCGCTCGCTATAATCGAGGATTTGCAATGCTCAAAATCGGTTACCTTCCTTGGGCATTGGAAGATTTTGAATTTGTTTTAAAAAACAACCCCGAGCATGTTGAAGCATTGGCTCGAAAAGGTGTTTGCCTAGCTAGAATGGGAAATGCAGAAGGTTGTTCTCTCCTCAAAGAAGCTGCAGCTAAAGGAAGCGATTTCGCGTTGAGCAAGCTGGAGGAGGTTTGTCTCTAGGATTAGTCGATTAATCGCTTTTGAATTGCTCGGGAATAATTCGGAATGGCTTGATCCGTCAAGCCCAGAAACAAATACGGCTCGATCAATTCAAGTTCCATCAGATGGAATACACCATTTATAATCACTCCGTCTACCCTTCCATATAGAGTTCCTTTTCCAAAAGCATCAATCAGTTTTTGAGCTGCGTTTAAAAGATCGGCATCAGGTTGAATTACTTGTATAGTACCCCCAAAGTAATGTTGAACTCGAAAATCAGATTTGGCTGGAGTTTTTAATACCGCGTGTGAAAACTGTTCATTAAAGAAAATCAAGGAATACTCGCCCACTTCAGCGACTTCTTTGACAAATGGCTGGGCTAGAAATGCTTCTTCCTTGACAAGCTTATTGACCTGATCAGCATACTTTTCCCATTCCGAAACTGGGATTTTCAGGGTGTTTTTTGCTCCACCACTAACGACAGGCTTGACCACAAGAACGTCTGATTTCACTTTTTCCTGAATTTTTTCCAAGGAAGGTTCTTGACCTTTTTCCAAAATCACCCCAGCGATCGTCGGAAAACCTTGGGCTTCAATTTGAAGCAAATACTCCTTGGAAGAATTCCAGCGGATCGTTTCCAAATCATTCAAGACAGGAATTCCTAATGCCTTTATCCGTTCAATCCAAGCATGAAATTCCGGATAATAATCAAAATAATCCCAGGTGGATTTGATCAAAAGATGAGAGAATGACGACCAATCCACATTGGGGTCAGACCAGGCTTGAATTTCATGAGGTATCTCTAATTCCGTTAAGATTCCGGACAAAATCTGATCTTCATCAATGGTATTGGTATCGTAGACACCGGTTGAAAAATAACTGACTATGGCAACTCGTGAATTCATGGGGGATAAATTTTGCCCAAAAGTAAGGTTTAAGCTTTTTTCACCCAGACCATTCTTCAAAAATCCGCCTTAACTCTTACTTTTGATAACCGAAAGCACTATGGATCATCGTAAACTTGTCATCATTCCCACCTACAATGAGCTGGAAAATATCAGCGACATGGTAGTGACAGTGATGAATCTCCCTGGAAATTTTGACCTTTTAATTATTGATGACGGTTCACCGGACGGGACGGCTGAAATCGTAAAATCAGCGCAAAAAGAATTTTCCACAAGACTTCATCTGCTAGAAAGAAAGGGGAAGTTGGGACTTGGAACAGCTTATATCACAGGATTCAAATGGGCTTTAGAAAAAGGGTACGATTACATTTTTGAAATGGATTGTGATTTTTCCCATGATCCTAAAGATTTGATCCGACTTTATAACGCAATTAAAGACCGATCATTTGACTTAGCAATTGGCTCACGCTATATCACAGGGGTGAATGTGGTCAATTGGCCAATCGGAAGAGTATTGATGTCTTATTTTGCGAGCGTTTACGTCAAGTATATCACCGGTCTGCCGATCAAAGATGCCACAGCTGGATTTAAATGCTACCACCGAAGTGTCTTGGAAGGAATCGCATTGGATAAAATCAAATTTATTGGATATGCCTTCCAAATCGAAATGAAGTTTACCGCATGGAAACTTGGATTTAAACTAATAGAGGTTCCAATCATCTTTACTGACCGTACCAGGGGTCAATCTAAAATGAGCCCCAAAATTTTCAAAGAGGCCGTATTGGGAGTAATCTGGATGAAGATTAAAAGTATCTTTTCACCCTATCGCCTTAATCAAATCGGATAGATTTGATTGGATCTACTTTGGAAATCACCAATACGGGAATCCAGAGAACCAAAGCTGTTAAGCCTGAAATCCCCAAATTCAGAAAGATAAAAACTGGCCAGTTCCAATCTATAGGAACAAATTCCATGTAATAATTTGCCGGATCTAGAGGAACCAATTTAAATCGATCTTGAAGGAATCCGATCCCCAGTCCAAGGAGATTTCCAATGAGTAGCCCCTTTCCCAAAATTTGAATTCCATTCCAGAAAAAAATCCTTCGAATCAGCGCATTTTTTGCTCCCAAGGCCTTGAATAACCCGATCATTTGGGTGCGCTCCATGATAAGAATGAATAATATCGCCCCCATGTTGAATATGGCAACAAACCCAATCAAGGATATAAATACCACCACATTGGTATCCAAAAGTGACAGCCAATCGAAAATCTCTAAATAACGATCTCGGATATCAATAAGCTTGAGATCAAAGTCTAGCATTTGATCCAATTCTTCAAATCGAAGGTCAGCTTCACTTGGATCACTCAGATAAACCTCCAGGCCTCCAACTTGATCTTTTTTCCAGCCATTCAAATTCCGGATGGTTTGAAGTTCGCCAAGAACAATTTGCTCATCAAAATTTTCCAAGTAGGTTTCAAAAATTCCTACTACCTCTACTCTGCGGAACCTAGGTGGATCTTGAACAAAATACAGAGTCACTCGGTCTCCCACTTCAAGAAGAAGTTTATCTGCTACCAGCTTGCTGAGCATGATCTCATTACTCACTCCAGAATCAGGTATATGGAGTAGCCTTCCCGAAACCAAGTATTTTTTAAAAGAAAGGGAGTCAAAATCTGCCCCTAATCCCTTCATCAAAATCCCTTCAACTTCTTCGTCGCCTTTCAACAAAGCCGTTTTGTGAGCAAAGGACTGAGTTTTTCCAATGTAGTTTTGTGATGCAAGACGTTCCTTCAACTCCTCACTAAGCGTAAAAGGCGCCTCCTCATAGGCATTGCTCATTTGAAATTTCTGAACTTGAAAATGTCCAGTAAATCCATAAACCCGGTCAGATACGGATTTTTGAAATCCTCCTAAAACCATAAACGAGAGGATAGCAACAGCGAGCCCAATGGCAAGACTACCTACAGCAATTTTATGGATTGTGCTCGAGAAGCCCCCGGATTGCTTAAAACTGATTCTTTTGGCAATGAAATAGGAAAGGTTCAAGGGACTCGGTTAAATTTGTTGATCACTACTCCCGCAAAATAGCATGAAGCAAGCGAAAAATTCACTTCTCATTAGTTTTTTGGCCATTTTCATTTTGGCTCTTTGTCCTCTCACAGCTCTGTCCCAACTCCCCCGAGTAGGTGCTGAAAGGGCTGAGCTTTACCTTCCGCTTCTTCAAGGAAAACGTATCGGACTCGTCGGAAATCAAACTTCCATCCTTCCTCAATCCAACAATAAACATGTCGTTGATTTTCTATTAGAAAATGGGATTCAAGTCAAGAAAGTTTTTGTCCCAGAACATGGCTTCCGAGGAACGGCCGATGCAGGAGAAAAAGTAGACAATAGTATGGATACCAAAACAGGCCTTCCAATTGTCTCGCTTTATGGAAACAACAAAAAGCCCTCTGCCGAGCAAATCAAGGATTTAGATATCGTCATTTTTGACCTTCAGGATGTAGGAACTCGCTTTTTCACCTATATCAGCACCATGCACTACGTCATGGAAGCTTGTGCCGAACAAGGTAAAAAGGTGATCATCTTTGACCGACCTAATCCCAATGGAGGCTATATCGATGGCCCAATGCTTAAGCCTGGATTTGAATCTTTTGTGGGGATGCACAATATTCCCATCGTACATGGGCTGACCGTGGGAGAATTGGCTAAAATGATCAATGGTGAAAAATGGCTCAAAGGAGGACAAACTGTTGATTTAGAAGTGATCCCCGTTGAAAATTGGTCACATGACCAATCCTACAACCTTCCTATTAAACCTTCGCCAAACCTCCCAAATGACCTCTCAATTAAGCTTTACCCTAGCACTTGTCTTTTCGAAGGAACAGTGATGTCTTTAGGAAGAGGCACCTATTTTCCATTTCAGGTTTACGGATATCCTGATCCTAAATTTGGAGAATTCACCTTCACCCCAGTCAGCATTGATGGAATGTCCAAAACTCCACCACATCAAAATCAACTTTGCTTTGGACGTGATTTGAGAGGCGAATCCATGAATCATCAGTTTACGCTTAGCTATTTGCTCGAAGCTTACCATAAATCAGAAATGAAAGAAAAATTCTTCAATAACTACTTCAATACCTTAGTAGGAACAGATGAATTGAAAAAGCAGATTTTAGCTGGAGAAAGCGAAGCTAGCATCCGCGAAAGCTGGAAGGCGGGACATGAAGTATATAAAGAAAAAAGAGAGAAGTATTTGATTTATAAATGATTGAATCCTCTAAATAAATTATAGAAAGTAAATCTGGGATTAATATCCATCCAAGAATGTCGAATAAAGAAGTGAAGTCTAAAGAGGAATTACGAATCATCTATATGGGTACTCCGGAGTTTGCAGTACCCGCACTAGAAAAACTGGTTGAAGCGGGCTGGAATGTAGTCGGTGTCATCACCGCGCCGGATAAACCCCAAGGTCGGGGACAAAAATTGGTAGGTTCTCCAGTAAAAGAAGCTGCCGAGCGACTTGGACTCCATATCCTCCAACCCACTAACCTCAAAAATCCGGAATTTCAGCAAGAGCTAAGAGACTTGAAGGCAGATCTTCAGATCGTGGTAGCTTTCAGAATGCTTCCCGAATCAGTTTGGAATATGCCTCCACTTGGCACTTTCAACCTTCACGCTTCCCTCCTTCCAGATTATCGAGGAGCCGCCCCGATCAATTGGGCGATTATCAATGGAGAAACCGAAACCGGAGTTACTACCTTTTTTCTAAAGCATGAGATAGACACAGGGAGTATTATTTTTCAGGAGAAAGTTGCCATTCTTCCAGAAGACGACTTAGGCTCGGTCTATGAAAAATTAATGAATATCGGTTCGGATTTAGTGCTTCGAACGGTTGAGGCAATTGCAAAAGACGAAGTGGCACCTTTACCTCAGGATGAAAGTAAAGCCCTCCATCATGCGCCGAAGATTTTTAAAGAAACCTGCAAGATTGATTTTTCACATTCCGCTGAATCAATCCACAACCTTATTCGTGGACTTTCGCCCTATCCTGCCGCTTGGATGGAATTCCAAGGAAAAACCTGTAAAGTTTTTAAGTCAAAGGTAAACTCCGAACCACTTTTGAATAAGGAAGTCGGACAATGGGAAAGTGATGGAAAGTCTTTCTTACGATTTCAATGTGGAGAAGGAAGTTTGGAAATTATCGAACTCCAATTGGAAGGCAAAAAGCGAATGAAAATTGATGAATTACTCCGAGGGCTTAAACTTTAAGCCCTTTTTTTTTAAAATAAAAAGGTAGAAAATCAGACACTTAGCATAATCTTTTCTATTCAGAATGTTTACTATCCACCTCATTTTTCACAAATTGAGGAGACTTTTAACCTCTATTGTTATGAAAAAAACAGTTTTAACGGGATTGATTTTAATCGCTTTTGCAATCAATCAAACCTCCCAAGCACAGCTTTTGAAAAAGATTCAAAATGCAGCTCAAAACGCTGCCCAAAATGCAGTAACTCCAAAAAACAATTCATCAAGCGAAAATCCTCTTTCAGGCATGTTGGATGGAATGTTTCAACCCGCAAAGACAGCTTCTTCTTATTCATTTGAAGGATTTATGGTGATGCAGGTAATTTCTACCGATAAGAAAGGGAAATCCGAAGATCCTGCCCAAATCAAATACCTCATGACCAAAGATCCCCAACTTATGGCCATGCAGTTTGAGGACCCAAAATCAAAAGGAACTGCAACCACGACAATTATGGATACCCAAAACCAAGCTGTGGTTATTTTAATGGAAGAGGATGGGAATAAATCCAGCATAGCCATGAAAATGGACTTTGACAAAATGCAGGACCAAGTGGATCAGGAAGTCGAAACTCAAGTAGCAGACAATTCCTACACGTTAACCAAAACAGGAAAAACCAAAACAATATTGGGATATACCTGTGAAGAGTATCTAATCACCACCGAAGATGGAAAAGGAATCTATTGGGTAACTGAAAAACCTATTTCAGGTATTTCTATGTTTTCTCCTCAATCCAATCCCATGGTTTCAAATAAAACTATGGACAGATATCAATCCATGTTTTCAAATGCTCCGGAAGGTACTTTTATGGAAATGACTTTTACCGACAATGATGGATCGGTAACCCATATGGAAGTGATTCAACTGGAGCCAAATCAACCTAGAACAATTCAAATGTCCAACTATCCCAACCTAATGGCAGGAGGAAGATAATCAACCGAGGAGGCAGAAATTGCCTCCTTTTTC
Organism: Algoriphagus sanaruensis; assembly: GCF_001593605.1. GTDB lineage: Bacteria > Bacteroidota > Bacteroidia > Cytophagales > Cyclobacteriaceae > Algoriphagus > Algoriphagus sanaruensis. The sequence continues at coordinate 2,922,261 of NZ_CP012836.1, forward strand.
ATTTTTTGTCTCAAAGTCTGGTAAATTCAGGGCAAACTTTAGAGACCCGTGAAAATCATTCTCATTGCTGCCGTTGCCAAAAATCGAGTGATTGGCAAAGACAACCAACTGATCTGGAGCTTATCCGCTGATCTCAAACGCTTTAAAAATCTCACCACTGGTCATCATATTTTGATGGGCCGAAAAACCTTTGAATCGCTGGGAAGGCTTCTACCCAATCGAACTCATTTGGTGATTTCAAAATCCCCTGAACTTCAACTTCCAGAAGGCCATTTTAAGTTTTCGGCTTTGGAAGAAGCAATTATTTTTTGCAATAAAATCGGGGTAGAAAAACTTTTTGTAATCGGAGGTGGACAGGTTTATCGAGAATCCATTGACCTATGCGATGAACTTGAAATCACCGAAGTAGAAGCAAATCCTGAAGGAGATACATTCTTTCCGGAAATCAACTTGGACATTTGGAAAGAAACTCATCGAGAGAGTTTCCCTCAAGATGAAAAAAATGAATTCGCCTACTCCTTTGTGAACTATAAAAAAAAATAAGGAAATGAATCACCCCGTCATTTGGATTACAGGTGCATCGTCTGGAATTGGTGAAGCTGCAGCTCGAAAATTTTCGGCTGAAGGTTATGCTCTCGTAATTTCATCTCGAAATGAAAAAGAACTCAACCGAGTGGCTGAATCCTGTACAAATCCAGATTTGGTCAGAGTTCTTCCTTTGGACCTTTCCGATTCTGACAGTATGGAATCTAAGGTTAAAGATGCAATTGGCTTTTTCGGGAAAATTGACATCATGCTTCACAATGGAGGAATCAGTCAACGATCTCTCATCCAGGAAACTCAGCTTGAGGTGGATCGCAAACTCATGGAGGTCAATTATTTCGGAACAGTTGCTCTGACAAAAGCCCTCCTACCGCATTTTATCACCCGCAAAACTGGGCAATTTGCAGTTATCACCTCTTTGGTTGGGAAGTTTGCTTCGCCTTATCGATCCTCTTACGCAGCTTCAAAACATGCTTTGCATGGATTCTTTGACACGCTAAGAGCGGAACATCACCGAGACCATATTTTGGTTACAATGATTTGCCCTGGATTTATCCGCACACAAGTTTCTATCAATGCGCTCACAGGAGATGGAAAGCCTCTAGGCCAAATGGACGATGCACAAGCAAAAGGAATGAGTCCTGAAGCCTGTGCTGAAGAAATCTTCCAAGCCATCGTTCGGAAAAAACAAGAGGTTTATATCGGAGGAAAAGAAACCTATGCGGTTTATTTGAAGCGATTTTTCCCTAGCCTATTTTCCAAAATACTTACCAAAGCAAACGTCAGATAATCTATCACTCTTCATGCAACTTGTAAAAGCTGAAATAATTGCCATAGGAGATGAATTGCTCTATGGGCAAATCATGGATACCAATTCGCATTGGATTAGTCAAGAACTAGACCTCCTGGGAGTAAAAGTGGTTCGGAAAACGACCGTAGGTGATAATAGAACCGATATTCTTGCTGCCTTTTCAGAAGCTGAAAAACGTGCAGATATTATTTTGATCACGGGAGGATTGGGACCAACTCAAGACGACTTGACCAAGCCGCTTCTGGCAGAGTATTTTGGATGTGAGATTATCGAGTTTCCAGAAGCTGTAGAGGCAGTCACCTCATTTTTCAGACGAAGAGGAAGGGAAATGACTCAGCTGAATATTCTTCAAGGTCACCTTCCCTCCTGTTGCACCTATATTCCAAATGAAGTGGGAACAGCCCCGGGGATGTGGTTTGAAAAAAATGGCACTTATTGGATGTCCATGCCTGGAGTCCCTCATGAAATGAAAAAACTCATGAAGGATTTTGTACTTCCGGAGTTGCCTAAGCGATTTGACCTTCCCATCATTTATCACAAAGTGATTAAAACGGTTGGGATTGGAGAAAGCTGGTTGGCGGATTTGATAAAAGATTGGGAAAATGCACTCCCTGAACATATCCGACTCGCTTATTTACCCTCTCTGGGACATGTAAAACTTAGACTTACTGCTTTTGGAAAAGATAAGAATCTGCTTATTGAAGAAGTTCAAACCCAAATTGACGCGGTATTTCCTTTGATCGAAAAATACATTTATGGATATGACGAGGAAACCTTAGAGACTGCGATAGGCAAACTTTTGAAGAACGCTGGGAAAACTTTAGCTTTAGCCGAAAGTTGCTCGGGTGGTTATATTTCTCATCTAGTGACGAGCATTCCGGGAAGCTCTACTTATTTTCAAGGCGCTGTGATTCCATATCACAATCAATTCAAATCAGCTATTCTGAATGTTTCCTCAGAAACACTTCAGTCTCATGGAGCAGTTAGCGAAGAGACCGCAACAGAAATGGCGATCGGTGTCCGTAAACTATTCGGATCGGATTTCGGATTGGCAAGTACGGGAATTGCGGGACCTGATGGAGGAAGTGAAGAAAAACCAGTAGGCACGGTGTGGATTGCCTGCGCGGGTGAAGGATTTGTAGAAACACGCAAACTTCAACTTACTCAGGAACGATTGATCAACATTCAGTTGACTGGCGTTTCTGTTTTGAATCTTTTGAGAATTTGCTTTAACGAAAAAGACAAATAAAATTTTACCATAATGGTTTGGGTAGGTATTCAATAAAATTTAATTTTAAAACTTGAATATAAACCCAATTTAATTACCAGAATCGATATGGCAAGTGTAGAAATGCTGATGCCCAAAATGGGCGAAAGTATCATAGAAGGCACCATCCTTACCTGGCTAAAAAAAGAAGGTGACACTATTGAGCAGGACGAGTCTGTCCTAGAAGTAGCCACCGACAAAGTAGACACAGAGGTTCCCGCCACCCACGGCGGAGTTCTTAAGAAAATTCTAGCCAAAGAGGGTGATGTAGTAGCTGTAGGGGCCCCTATCGCGATCATTGAAATTGAAGGTGAAGGATCCACTTCAGTGGCACCTAAAGTAGAAACTGAGTCAAGTCCCAAAGAGGAATTGATTGCACTTGCACCTGCTAATACCCAAGCGATTTTAGAAGTAGGATCCATGGATGAAATGAGCTCCGAAGACGGAAGATTTTATTCTCCCCTGGTGAAAAGTATCGCAAAAGAAGAAGGAATTTCCTCCACTGAACTTTCTAAAATCCCAGGTACTGGCAAAGAAGGTCGGGTCACCAAGCAGGACATGTTGGATTATTTGAAAAATCGAACCGAAGCACCTTCCATTTCACCAAGCAAATCACCGTCAATTACTGAGCAGCCGAAAGTTCAAGCAAGCATGGCAGCTTCAGATGAGATCATCGAAATGGATCGAATGCGCAAAATCATTGCGCAGCGTATGGTTGAATCCAAAAGAATATCTGCACATGTTACCTCTTTTGTAGAGGCAGATATGACCAATATTGTGCTTTGGAGAGAAAAGCATAAAGAAGAATATCGAAAAAAATATGGTGAAGGAATCACCTTTACACCATTTTTCATTAATGCTGTTGCGAAAGCAATTCGTGATTTTCCAATGATTAATATTTCGGTAGAGGGCGATAAAATCATCAAGAAAAAGGACATCAATATCGGGATGGCAGCAGCACTTCCTTCTGGAAACCTGATCGTTCCAGTGATTAAGAATGCTGATCAACTGAATTTGGTGGGGATTTCTAAAAAAGTAAATGATCTCGCAGCACGAGCTAGAGCCAATAAGCTGACGGCTGATGAAGTAACCGGAGGAACCTATACGGTATCAAATGTAGGTTCATTTGGAAACGTCATGGGCACACCGATCATTCCTCAGCCTCAGGTTGCGATTCTTGCAGTTGGTGCCATCGTAAAAAAACCTGCCGTAATTGAGACGCCTACTGGAGATGTCATTGCGATTAGACACAAAATGTTTCTCTCTCACTCCTATGACCACCGGGTAGTTGATGGAGCTTTGGGAGGCATGTTTGTTCGAAAAGTCGCTGATTATCTGGAAGCCTTCGATATCAATACCTCCTTATAAAACCAAAAACCGGATTTTCGTCCGGTTTTTTTATGCACTGATATTTCCTTCTTCTCGAAGTTTGAGGTAATAAAACTCTAATTTCTCGGCGATGATGACTAATCGAATCGGCTTGGTAATGTAGTCATCCATTCCAGCAGCTCGAGCACGCAATTGGTCATCTTCAAAGACATTTGCAGAAAGACCAATGATCACCAGATTTTTATTCTTGGGATTTTCACGGATTTTCTTGGTGGCCTCCAATCCATTCATCAATGGCATCTGCACATCCATAAGCACCACATCATAGGATTTGGCGTCTACCATTTCCAAAGCTTCCAATCCGTTTTTAGCAACATCAAACTGAAATCCCAATTGCTCAAACATCATTCGCATTAATTGAAGATTGAGTTCATTGTCTTCTACCAAAAGAATTTTCAATGGGAAAATCGTCCCCATTTCTTTCATCTCTTTCCAGGTGATTTTTTTCTTCTCAATGGATTCTTTGGGAGCAACTTCCTTTTTCACCCAAATCGAGAAACTAAATACAGAACCTTTTCCTACTTCGCTTTGGATTTCAAACTCCCCTCCCATTAAGTCAACCATTCTTTTAGCTATTGCTAAGCCCAAACCAGTTCCTTGAAAGGATCTGGAATTTGAGCTTTCCACTTGAAAAAATGGCTCAGTAAGCTTTTCAATATTTTCAGAGGCAATCCCAATTCCCGAATCTTTAATTCGATAAATCAATTGGCACATTTCATCCTCAATTCCTTCTACCTCCAAAATTGCCTCAACCTTCCCATGATCAGGAGTAAATTTGATTGCATTGCTGAGTAGATTGAGAATTATTTGGTTGATTTTATCCCGATCCGATTGGACGAAAAGTTCGCTGGTTTCTTTGGATGCATTGACTTTTACTTCAATGTCTTTCTTCTTCGCGAGAGCATGTAATATTTCAACTTGAGACTGAAGTTCTAGGCTTGGATTGAACAATTCATTTTGAATCTCTACCGATCCCGACTCAATTTTAGAATAATCCAAAATATCTCGGATTATCGCCAATAATGAACTTCCTGAATTTTTGATTATATCCACATACTGCTTTTGAATGGGATTCATTGGAGTGTTTTCCAAGAGATCAATAATCCCCAAAAGTCCATTCATAGGAGTCCGGATTTCATGACTCATGTTGGCCAAAAATTGAGATTTTGCCCTACTCGCTTGATCAGCAGCTTCCATAGCCTCCACTAAACCCTTTTCCCATATTTTTTGGGAAGTGATGTCTTTCGAAATTGACATCATCTGATTTTCATCCAAGGGGAAAAATCGAACCTCAAAATGTCTCGGTGAGCCTGAATTATTTTTCCAAAATACCGTCGAAGTTTGAATTTTACCTGTCTTTCTGGCCTTTTGAAAGTTTTCCCAAAGCTCCTTCCCTTGATCTATATCTACAAGTTCCTGAAGATTTTTACCCAATGACAAACGGATCATATCTCTGGATTCGTCTGGTCCCTGGAGACTCAAATCCAATATTTCACCATCGTTAGAATAAATAATGATACTATCCGGAATGCTCTTTATCAGGTTTCGAAGACTGACTTCATTGGCTAGGATTTTTTGTTGGGACAAATATTGAGAAGTAATATCTGTTGCAATCCCCAAAGCCCCTTGAAGCCTTCCCTCCAGATACATCAATTTTACAAAAACCCTTAATCTGATTTTTAAAGCTTGATTTTTCTCGAAGTCAAATTCAAGATTCACATGTTGCTTTTGATCCTTGATCGCAGCTTCCATTTTTCCTTTAATCTGACTTAAGGAAGACTGATGTGACTTACTCGAAAATGTTTGGATGAATTGATCAATTGAAAGTCCGGTAATCGATTCGAACTCTTCGCTTACATGGGACACTTTAAACGCAGAGTCAATAAAAAACACAAACCCACGAAGTTCTTTCAACAACAAGTTTTGCTGATCAAATAGACCCGAAATCTTTTGGAGATTGGATTCGATTTCCTTTTTGGAATTAATGTTATTGAATAAGGAAACCAGAAAAAAGACAACAGTTAGTCCCAGTAAGATGACAATACCCACAAAGAAGAAAATATAAGTGGAGTAAATCCCTGACGTCAAGCTTTCTGTCGGAATCAAAAAAATCAAAGAAGAGCGCCCCCTTACCAAATCAAACGATAAGGGATATTGCACCAAAACGCCTTGAACCTGTGGACCATTAAGCTCTTTCCAGCTGACTTGATAAGTGCCCTTTAAGCCAATCTCCACATCATTGACAATTCTTTGAAAGTCAGATTCATCAAGCTCAATTGTTCCAACTCCTCCCGGATTCAAATCTTGTAATTCAGCATGAGAGATCAGAAACTTTTTACCTCCCGGGTTGAGATAAAAATTTGAAACGAATTCCTTGGTAAAGACTTGAATATTGAGTGAAAAAATCAATTGAACCTCAGATTTTTCTTCTGCTATAAAATATTGATCAGGACGCAAGTCTTCTCTAAAATTGATCGATGAAGTCTCCGCTATGAAATCATTTCTCGGAGTCATGGAAAATGAAACCGTTTCCTCTCCTACTTTAACCCATAGTGTATCAATGAGTTGAGGAAACATATTGAATAAACGTCTTGAACTCTGATTTAAGGATTGATCAAATCCCTCTTGGTTGGTTTTCAGACTATTCAAATACGAAAAATAAGATTGGACCTCTGTTTGAAATCTCTCCAATTCTACCTCTAGTCCCCTTGAAGCAAGTGCTGTCTGTTGCGTTAAAAATTCTTGTCTCGAATCAATCTGGGCCCGATAAATGGCAAAGAAAAAACTGATCCCTAATCCCAAAACAGAAACAACCAAACCTATACCAAGGGAGGTCAGCAGTTTTAAGTTGGGACGAGTACTTTTCTTAGCCATCATTAATATTTGGGAACAATTTCAATTAAGAACCAATCAATGCTTTGAAATGGCCTACAATAAGCCTTTATCAGTGAGTTTTCTTTTTTGAAAAAAAACTCATCCTTATTATTCATCAAAAAATCCTTAGCCATTGTCCTCACCTCTTCACTTTTACTGTTGAATAGATTAAAATCCGACACCCGAAAATTAACTGAACGGACCGTTTCCCGATAGACATGATTCTTGAGAGGAGGCATACTAATCGCTTCAATTGCTCCTGATTTTCCTGCGACGATATCTCCTTTTCTATTGACTAATAAATATTGCCCATCATATTTTTCTAAGTAGGCGTTAATGATATCATCTACCGTAAAATCGACTCCCAATACCGCAAAAAGAGAGTCTTTTTCATAAATCGGATGAACCAAAGACAAAATCCAGCCTTTGCCTGCAGGATCTATATAGGCATCTGGGATCCAAACCAAACCTTTGCTTGGATTGTGGATCCGATCTGCTTCATAGAAAAAATTGAATTGGGTTACATCTATGGTAGGATCGACAATATTTTTAGCATCATAAGAAGGAAAAACCCGACTTACCTGATTGGATGAATTGGAATAAATCTGAGTAACTAGCTTATTCTTACTATAAAATTTTCTGAACTCCTCATCCAGAAAATTGGTCATAACCACCTCTTCCTGAGCTTTCTTTAAATCAGGGGTAGTAGTCAAAATAATCAAACTACTAAAGATGGTATCCTCCATCCTTTGATTTATCGAAAAAGGCCCATCGAAGACATATCGGTTAGGATCGGAATGGCTTAAAAGGGAATCCCTGTTATTAATTCGCATTTCGTAGATATGCGCTAGGGTATCCATCGCCATACTCATTACCTCTCCTTGACGCTCCATCTCCAGAATCAATTCATCCAATAAATCCAAGGAAGATTGCCTATCCTCTGTTTGAGATTGACAGGATGATAAAAGGACACCTAAAACGAAAATCAAAACATATCTCATCGCCTCGGAAAGATAACTTTTGGAAGTTAAAGAATATCTAGTTGGGCTCGAAAAGATTTACCCATCTCATCAAACCGCCCTTTTACTTCTTGAAAAAAATCTCCTTCGAAGAACACTTCCAAATCCGCCTCGTCCAATACATCCATTTCACTCAGCTTGAATGTCTGCTCCATCGGGCCAAGTTCATATTTGATGATATACTTATTGTTCCAAGAGAAAATACTCACCCGAATTTCCTCTCGAACCATTTCCTTTACGACTCTCATTCTGGCCTTCTAACTTCCGAATTGAAGGTAATATTGGACTTTAGGGAAGAGGCCACAGAGCAGTATTTCTCTACGGATAGCGCCACTACTTTTGAAAATTCTTCCTCCGTAGCATTAGGAGAAACCAAAACGAATTTCAGCTCGATATCAGTATAAAAGGCAGGTACTCCATCATTTCGGATACCCTCTACCTCCACAAAAAAATCCACAATCTCTCTTCGCTTTTTCTTCATCATCAACACCGCATCCACAGACGCACACCCTCCAAGTGCAGAAAGCAGCAAATCCATCGGAGATTGCGCATGCTTATGCTCGGGATCATACATATCGATATTGACCAGATTTCCCTGCGGATTACGGGACTCATATTCCAAATCTGCCTTCATGCGGACAGTGACATTACGTTTGTTTGCCATTTGTATTGACGATTTTTGAATTACGATTTACAACATTTTTGATGTCGGAATTTTGATTTCGGATTTCGGATTTTTTAAAACCGAAACTTTTACTCCAAGATTAAGCACAGACAATATTTTTTTTAGGAAAAACCTATTTCAAATTACGAGAGACTTGTAATTCAATATTTCCGAAATCATATATCCGAATTCCGACACCTCACACCTTCTGTCTCCCCTCTTCCAGCTAGATTACATATTCCTTCTATACTGCCCACCAACCTCATATAAGGCATTGGTGATTTGACCTAAGGAACAATATTTAGCTGCCTCCATAAGTCTTTCGAAAACATTTTCATTACGGATCGCAGCCTTTTGCAAAGACATCAGTTGATCTTTTTCTAAACCTGCGTAAGCTAAATGAAGGTTCCTCAAGGTTGTGATTTGTGCCTCTTTTTCCTCAATGGTAGCGCGAATGACTTCACCTGGAGTGACTGTCGGAGAACCTTCACTCGATAAGAAAGTATTCACCCCGATGATCGGATACTCACCGGTATGTTTGAGCATTTCATAGTGCAAGCTTTCCTCCTGAATTTTGCCACGCTGATACATGGTCTCCATCGCTCCTAAGACACCTCCTCGTTCCGTGATTCGGTCAAATTCCACATACACGGCTTCTTCTACCAAGTCAGTCAACTCTTCGATAATAAAGGATCCTTGAAGTGGATTTTCGTTTTTCGCTAATCCCAATTCTTTATTGATAATCAACTGGATAGCCATTGCCCGACGAACTGAAGCTTCAGTCGGAGTAGTGATCGCCTCATCATACGCATTGGTGTGAAGCGAATTACAGTTGTCGTATATCGCATACAAAGCTTGGAGTGTCGTTCGGATATCATTAAAGTCGATTTCCTGGGCATGCAGAGATCGACCAGAAGTCTGGATATGGTACTTGAGCATCTGAGATCGCTCATTTCCATTGTACTTCAGCTTCATAGCTTTCGCCCAAATTCTTCTCGCCACTCGGCCAATGACCGAATACTCAGGATCGATGCCATTGGAGAAGAAAAAGGAAAGATTTGGCGCAAAGTCGTTGATGTTCATTCCTCGACTCACATAATATTCCACGTAAGTGAATCCATTTGAAAGTGTCAATGCCAACTGTGTGATCGGATTTGCACCAGCCTCAGCAATATGATATCCGGAAATGGAAACAGAATAGAAGTTTCTGACTTTGTTATCGATAAAATACTGTTGCACATCGCCCATCAAACGAAGTGAAAATTCTGTCGAGAAAATACAGGTGTTTTGTGCCTGATCCTCTTTGAGAATATCGGCCTGCACAGTTCCTCTTACTTTAGAAATCGTGTCGGATTTGATTTTTTCATATATCTCTTTTGGGAGTACTTGATCTCCTGTCACACCCAAAAGCATTAAGCCTAAACCATCGTTTCCTTCAGGTATCGGAGCATTGTATCGAGGTCTTGGAAGTCCTTTTTCTTGATAAATCGTTTCAATCTTGGCGTCCACCTCAGCTTCCAATCCATTGGCTTTGATGTACACTTCACATTGCTGGTCAATAGCTGCATTCATGAAAAAAGCAGTCATCGTAGCCGCAGGTCCATTGATCGTCATCGAAACGGATGTCATCGGATCGACAAGGTTGAATCCTGAATACAACTTCTTGGCATCGTCCAAGCAACAGACATTGACTCCAGAATTACCGATTTTGCCATAGATATCAGGACGATAATCTGGGTCTTCGCCATACAAAGTAACCGAGTCAAAAGCCGTGGAAAGTCGCTTTGCAGGCATGGACTTGGACACATAATGGAAGCGCTTGTTTGTTCGCTCAGGTCCACCCTCTCCTGCAAACATTCGGGTGGGATCTTCCCCTTCCCGCTTGAATGGAAATACACCGGAAGTGTATGGAAACTGTCCAGGCACATTTTCCCTCAAGCCCCATTTGAGCAATTCTCCCCAAGCCTCATACTTAGGAAGAGCTACTTTTGGAATTCGCGAATTAGCCAAAGAAGTGGTATACGTCTTGACTTTAAGTTCTTTGTCTCGGACTTTAAACACATAAAAATCATCCGAATAGCGAGCTGCCTCAGCAGGCCATTCTTCGAGCCACTTTTTGTTTTTTGGATCTAAATTGAGTTCTACTTGGGAATAAACTTCCTGTAGTTCTTTGATGAGACGATCCTTGTCATCAACCTTGGTCGATTGAATTGCCTCAATAGACTTTTGGATAGAATAGAGTTGCTGGGCAATTTCCTTTTGCTCCTCTACCCATTTATCATAGTTGCGGTTGATCTCGGTAATCTCGCTTAGATAACGTGTACGAGCAGGCGGGATAATGTAGATTTTTTCAGAAGTACCGGCGGTGAGTTCAAAAGAACTCTCCAAACCAGCGAATTTCTCATTGACTTTTCCAATGATCGCTCGGTACAGCTGATTCATTCCCGGGTCATTAAACTGAGAAGCTATGGTACCAAACACCGGAATATCCTCATCGGCAATATCCCAGAGATTGTGATTACGCTTGTATTGCTTCTTTACATCTCGGATGGCATCAAGTGCGCCACGTTTGTCGAACTTATTGAGTGCGATTACATCCGCAAAGTCCAACATATCGATCTTTTCCAACTGAGAGGCTGCACCATATTCAGGAGTCATTACATAGAGGGAAATATCTGAATGCTCGATAATCTCCGTGTCAGACTGACCAATCCCGGAAGTTTCCAAAATCACCAGATCAAACCCCGCAGCTTTCACTGTATCTACTGCATCCTGAACGTACTTGGAAAGTGCCAAATTGGATTGACGAGTTGCCAAGGAACGCATAAACACGCGGGGATGATTGATTGAATTCATGCGGATTCGATCACCTAAAAGTGCTCCTCCCGTCTTTCGCTTGGATGGATCTACTGAAATGATTGCGAGGTTTTTGTCCTCAAAGTCAATGATAAATCTTCTAACCAATTCGTCAACGAGGGATGATTTCCCTGCACCGCCAGTTCCGGTGATTCCCAATACAGGGGTCTTACTATTTTGACTAGCCTTTCGGATTTTTTCCAAAAGATTGGCTGATTGCTCAGGGAAGTTTTCAAATGCAGAAATAGCTCGAGCCACGCTGCTCTTTTCACTTTTATTCAAGACCAAATCAGCTGAAACCTGATCTCCAACTGGAAAATCACAAGAAGACACCAAGTCGTTGATCATCCCTTGCAAGCCCATCGCTCGGCCATCATCAGGAGAATAGATTCGGGTAATTCCGTAACCATGCAGTTCTTTGATTTCTTCCGGCAGGATGGTTCCCCCTCCCCCTCCAAAAATCTTGATATGACCCGCACCTTTTTCATGGAGCAAATCATACATATATTTAAAAAACTCCACGTGACCTCCTTGATAGGAAGTGATCGCGATTGCCTGTACGTCTTCTTGAATTGCGCATTCGACAATCTCCTGAACAGATCTATTATGCCCAAGATGAATCACTTCGCAGCCAGTAGCTTGAATGATTCTTCGCATAATATTAATAGCAGCATCGTGACCGTCGAAAAGGGATGCGGCTGTTACGATCCGAATGTGGTTTTTGGGTTTGTAAATCTCAGTTGGTAAAGTCATGACTTTGGGTATGTATTCTCAAAAGGGTACTTAATGAGCACAAAAAGGTTCGCTTCTTGTGCCTGCGAATATAAGGAATTTAGCCTGTGCGGGATTTCCCAATCACGTAAAAACAGAATTTTATTTGGTCATTAAGAAAAAAATTCGGACCGGAAATCGATTGATTTTATGCTCCTTGTTCCCCAGACTTAGTTAAGTATTTTGAAATATAAACCTTCTCCTTAGTTTAGTAATGCATTAGACCCAAACTCATCCATGTCCTCCAAGAATTACGCGTTTTTCGTTTCGATCACAGCCGCACTAGGCGGCTTTTTATTTGGCTTTGATACTGCGGTAATTTCCGGAGCAGAACGAGATATCCAAGAAATCTGGAAATTGAGTGATTGGACCCATGGTTTGGCAATTGCTTCGGCACTTTATGGAACCGTTATTGGGGCTCTATTTGGTGGAATTCCAGCTGATCGATTCGGAAGAAAGAAAAGTTTACTTTGGATTGGTTTATTCTATTTCGTTTCAGCGCTTGGTTCAGGATTAGCATGGGATGTTACCTCCTTTACATTTTTCAGATTCTTAGGTGGCTTAGGTGTGGGAGCCTCTTCTGTAGTGGCCCCAATGTACATTTCCGAAATTGCGCCCGCTAAAAATCGTGGTCTTTTGGTCGCACTCTATCAATTCAACATTGTATTTGGTATTGTCATGGCTTATGTGTCCAACTACCTAATTGGAACTGCCGATATGCCGGAGGACTGGAGATGGATGCTGGGTGTAGAGGCGTTACCTGCATTGATTTACAGTGTCATGATTTTCAGTATTCCTGAAAGCCCTCGCTGGTTAATCGCAAAATTCAACGATCAACAAAAGGCAAGAGAAATCCTCACCCGAACAGATCCAGATGGAGTCGATGAAGCCATCCGGTTGGCGATCGAAGAAGAAAAAAGCATCAAACAAAAATCAGGTTTTGGAGCTTTGTTCAGTCCTAGATTTTTCTCAAGCACTATGCTGGCAGTTATGATTGCATTTTTTAATCAGGTATCTGGAATCAACGCTATTATCTATTTCGCTCCTCGAATCTTTGAAATGGCTGGTATTTCTACAGAAAACGCCTTGATTTCAACGATTGGAATAGGGTTGACCAATCTGATAGCCACCTTCTTGGGACTTTATTTGATTGATCGATTGGGTCGAAAAAAACTGATGTATATCGGGTCGTTTGGATACATTATATCCTTGACCCTAATGGCTTATAATTTCCTGGGGCCTGGAATCCCTGCATTTTGGCTTCCCATTTTTGTTTTTGGCTTCATCGCTTCTCATGCCGTAGGCCAAGGGTCAGTGATCTGGGTTTTCATTGCTGAGATGTTCCCCAATGAACTTCGTGCCTCGGGCCAATCGTTGGGTTCGTTTACCCATTGGATTTTGGCAGCTTTGATTGCTAACGTATTTCCTTTCTTTGCCAATAATTTCGGCCCAGGCTATATTTTCGCCTTTTTCTGCGCGATGATGATCCTGCAATTAATCTGGGTCATGTTCAAAATGCCGGAAACCAAAGGCCGATCTTTGGAAGAAATTCAACAAGACTTACATAAAAACCATGCGTGATCACGTCGTAATATTTGGAGAAATGCTTTGGGATTGCCTTCCTACTGGCCCTGTGGCTGGAGGAGCGCCTATGAATGTAGCCCTCAATCTACATCAATTAGGTCTCAATTCGAGGTTGATTTCTGCAGTGGGTGCCGATGAAGACGGCGAAAAACTAATTGCATTCCTCCAAGAATTCAATCTTCCATTAGACTTGATTCAGACCAATACTGATCATGAGACCTCAAAAGTCCTAGTGGACACCTCTGATCCTGAAAACATAAAATACACCATTGTCTCACCTGTGGCATGGGATTACATCCATTGGAATAAGGAATTAGATCAAGCTGTGGAAGAGGCGGATGCTTTTGTTTTTGGCACATTAGGAGTGAGAAATCAGGAAAGTTTAAAAACCTTGATCCAACTTCTCCACCACCCTACATTACGGATTTTTGATGCTAATCTTCGCCCTCCTTTCTACGATTTCGAGATCATTGAAACTTTACTCGGCTTTGCAGATATTCTAAAAATCAATGAAGATGAATTAGAAGTTTTTGCAGATTATTTCGGAACAGAACCCACCATAGAAAGTCTTTGTGCTCACTTGGATCAGCATTTCCCGATGGAGATCATCTGCATTACTCGAGGTGCAAAAGGTGCTGTCATCTATCAGAAAGGAAAAATCATAGAGCATCCTGGATATAAAGTTGCCTTTCAAGATTCCATCGGGGCTGGAGATGCATTTTTGAGCGGATTTATAAAAACTTATCTCGAGGAAAAATCGCCTGAGGAAATCCTTGATTTCGCCTGCAAACTAGGAGGATTTGTAGCTACTCAAAAAGGAGGAACACCAAAATACACCTTGGAGAAGGTGCTTGATACGGTGAAGTAATCAATGTAAAATTTCTACCAAAGAACCTGTGCCATGACCTACCATGGCCCAGTCTGAGACGTGCAATTCTAAAATAGCCATCATTCCTGGTTGAAGTCCTACATAGTCCCCATCGGAAATATGAGACACCAACAGACTAATAGTTGGATTATGTCCGACCAAAAGACAGGTTTCTACTGCATTTGAAGTCTTTTCCAGAAGGTGAATTAAAGATTCCAAGTGTCCATCATAGATCTCCATGGAATATTTTTGGTCATGGATTTCCAAAAAATCACCCATGATTTGGGCTGTTTCTCGAGTTCGAGTAGCAGGTGAACAATACATAAAATCAACAGAAATGTTTTTTTCTGAGATTACTTTACCTAATTGTTCAAGGGCTGATTTCCCTTTTTGAGTTAGTTGACGCTGAAAATCCAATCCATTTGAAAAACCGGCTTCACCATGCCTTAAAACAATCAACTTTTTCATTTGGTCATTATTAGGTTAAAAACTGATGCAAATTGATCAAAAATCTATCCAAAGTTAACAATCTGATTTTTTTATTATTTGGAGGAGAAAATAACGCCCTCTATTTTTAGCCTCACAAAAACGGCACTATCGCTCGTAAAACGTTTTTTTTATGTCAAAAAATCTAGTCATCGTCGAATCACCCGCCAAGGCAAAGACCATCGAAGGGTATTTGGGAAAAGATTACAAAGTAGTATCCAGCTATGGACACGTGAGGGATTTACCCAAAGGTGATAAAGCGATCGACATTAAAAACCGATTCAAACCGACTTACGAAGTCACCCCAGATAAAAAAGAAGTCATCAAAAACTTGAAATCTCTGGCTAAAGATGCCGAGACAGTTTATCTGGCAAGTGACGATGACCGAGAAGGAGAAGCTATTTCATGGCATTTGAAAGAGGTTTTAAAGCTCAATGATGAAAATACCAAGCGAATTGTATTTCGAGAAATCACCAAAAATGCAATTACAAGAGCCATTGAAAACCCACGAGGAATTGACTATGACTTGGTAAATGCTCAACAAGCCCGAAGAATTTTAGACAGGTTGGTGGGCTTTGAGCTTTCTCCTATTCTCTGGAAAAAAATCAAAACCGGACTTTCAGCAGGCAGAGTTCAATCTGTAGCCGTTCGCCTAATCGTGGAGAGAGAACGAGAAATTGAAGCTCACAAATCGAAATCTTCATATAGAATTACGGCCTTATTTGAAGCAGATGGTAAATCGTTTCAGGCCGAACTACCAAAGAAATTCGAAACCAAAGCAGAAGCAGAAGAATTCTTAAAATCCTGTCTTCAGGCTACTTTTTCGGTTGGGAATTTGGAGAAAAAGCCGGTTAAAAAAACACCAGCACCTCCTTTCACAACCTCAACCTTACAACAAGAGGCTTCGCGTAAACTATACTTTTCCGTAGCCCAGACCATGTCGGTAGCTCAAAAGCTTTACGAAGCTGGGAAAATCACCTACATGCGTACGGACAGCACCAATTTATCTCAGGATGCGTTGGCCGCTGCTAAAAATGCCATTGAAAACTCTTACGGTGCTCAATACCATAAATCAAGACAGTTTTCAACGAAGAACGAAAGTGCTCAGGAAGCTCACGAGGCGATCCGACCTACGGATTTTTCGGTTAGTCAAATCAGCGCTGATCGAAATGAGCAACGCTTGTATGAACTGATTTGGAAACGGGCAATCGCTTCCCAAATGGCAGATGCCGAACTCGAACGCACCATTGTTACCATTCAGATTTCCAATAATACCCAGCATCTCACTGCAACCGGAGAAATCATCCGATTTGAAGGATTTTTGAAAGTCTATTTGGAAGACACCGACGATGAGCCAGAAGAGGAGGAAGATGGAAGTAAATCATTATTACCTCCACTTCAACTGAACCAATCGCTCCACCTCAAAGAAATGAAAGGTAGAGAAACATTCAGCCGTCCTGCGCCAAGATATACCGAAGCTTCATTGGTCAAAAAACTAGAAGAATTGGGAATTGGTCGTCCGTCCACCTATGCACCTACTATTTCCACGATTCAGAAACGGGAATATGTCGTAAAAGAAGCTCGTGAAGGCACCCAAAGATCTTACATCGAGATGGTGATCAATGGAGGTCAATTCAAAGAAACCACCAAGACCGAAACGACTGGTGCAGAGAAAAACAAGCTTTTCCCTACCAACATGGCCATGGTGGTAAATGACTTCTTAGTGGAGCATTTTCCCAATGTCATCGACTTTAATTTCACTGCCAAAGTAGAAAAGGAGTTTGACGAGATTGCAGCTGGTGGACAGGACTGGCAGGATATGATTGATGGATTCTATGGAAAATTCCATCATAGTGTCGAGGAAACGGAACAGGTTTCCCGTCAAGACGTCAATACCAGCCGGCTAATTGGTCAACATCCTGAATCTGGTCGAAACGTATATGCACGACTGGGAAGATTTGGCCCGCTAGTTCAAATCGGTGAAAATGAGGATGAAGACAAGCAATTCGCCAGTTTGAAAAAAGGCCAATTCATCGAAAATGTCTCCATGGAAGATGCTTTGGAATTATTCAAACTTCCACGAGAGGTTGGATACTTCGAAGACAAAAAAATGACTGCTGCAATTGGTCGATTTGGTCCTTACATCCGACATGACAATGCTTTCTATTCCTTACAAAAAGGCCAAGACCCATTATCCATTACCGAAGAAGAAGGCATTCAGCTGATTCTAGCCAAACGAGAAGCCGATGCCAATAAACACATCAAATCATTTGAGGAAAACGCTGAAATTCAGATTCTAAATGGTCGATGGGGCCCTTATATCAAGTTTGGAAAAAACAACTTTAAAATTCCAAAAGGAAAAGTTGCCGAGGAACTCACCTATGCCGAAACTATTGAGATTATAGAATCTCAACCGGATGCCGGAAAGAAAAAAGGCAAGTTTCCAGCAAAGAAGAAATAACAAAAAAGGGCTTTCAGATCGAAAGCCCTTTTCATTTTATAGAATCTTAGAGATTAGAATCCAGAAACATTCAGGCGACCACCCGTTACCGTTGTACCTGCAAGAGAAGGAGTTGGAGTAGCAGAACCTAAAATTGCAGCTTTGATTTGGGCTGCTGATGCACCTGGATTTTCAGAAGCATAAAGCGCTGCCGCTCCAGTTACATGAGGGGTGGCCATGGATGTTCCATTGTAACTTGCATATCCAGAACCAATCGTTGCTGTTTTTCCTTTACCAGAAGCTTTTGGAACCGTGGACCAAATACCCGAACCAGGCGCTCCAATATCTACGGTATTGGCTCCATATTGAGAAAAGGAAGATAAATCACCAGTACTTGTAATCGAAGCAACTGCAATTATATTTTCAGAAGTATATCCTGAAGGATAACTGGCAGTAGCATCATTGTTTGTACCTGAGTTACCTGCAGCAGCGATAAATAAAATTCCTGCAGCATTAGCTCTATCAATAGCATCCTTTAATGCCTGAGAATAGCCTCCACCACCCCAAGAATTGTTAGTAGCCACAATATTTAAACCTTGGCTGTTTTTGAGATCAGTAAAATAATCAACAGCTTTAATTGCGTTAGCGGTTGTTCCACCTCTGGAACCCAAGAATTTAGCGCTAAGTAATTTTACATTCCAAACTACACCCGCAACTCCTTTTCCATTGCCACCTACACCACCAATCGTACCGGCTACGTGAGTTCCATGGTCATCAGCAGTTCCATCAAAAACCGTATTGTTATTTCCTGCAAAATCCCATCCATACACATCATCTACATAACCATTTCCATCATCATCCACTCCGTTATTAGCTATTTCTCCTGGATTTACGCCTGCATTTGGGGCCAAATCTTCATGGGTATACATGTAGCCTTCATCAATAATTCCGACGTAAACCGTGTTTGACCCTGTTTTACCAGCCGCCCATGCGGTATTTGCACCAGAACCAAAAGAACTTACTCCAGCTCCCATTCCCCAAAGTGATCCATTGGTAAAATAGGGATCATTGGAAGTTGCTGCATGCTGGTAGATCCAATTAGGCTCAGCATATTCCACTTCAGGCATGTTTTTCAAGCGCTCGATGGCCTCCAAAGTACCCAATTTACTTTCCACCAAGAGCAAATCACCAGATGCGCCACCTTTTCTTGCCAAAGCATCTACCATGGTGGGAGTTTTAATTTCCTCCACCACTGAAGCTTGAATCATCGCTAGCAAATCTTGGGAAATCCTAGATCCTTGATTTGCTGTTCGGTATTTAATCAACAATTGTCCCGGGACAAATTCTTGATTAACTACTCGCTCAATAGCATCGGTAGTCAAAGAATCATTTTCCAGAACATCCGAACAGGAGGCTGCCATCCCAAGTAGGGCGGAAAAAGACAGCACAGAATAAATTTTTCTCATAAGGTGTATTTGGTTAAAATTTTTCGGAATGTATTTACTTCAACCATATTTTCCTATAGTCAAAATCCATCCTGATAAAATATTTTTATTCGAAGAATAACTTAAGATTTTCTAATAATCTCAGATTGAAAGTTTGAAAAAAACAAAATTGTATTTAAAAAATATTTTTTAGACCAATTCCAGTAACAGAAGGGAATTGTTCCGATCCGAATTTCGCTGTTATTTTTTTTAAACATTTGAGCCTATTTTTCAAAAAAAAATATGGGCCAGACCAAATCCATGAAAAAATTAATTGTGCTATCAGGTGCCGGAGTATCAGCGGAAAGTGGCATTCGAACCTTTCGAGATAGTAATGGACTTTGGGAAAATCACGACGTTATGGAAGTAGCTTCTCCAGAAGGATGGAGAAGAAATCGGCAATTAGTTCTTGAATTTTACAATCAGCGTCGAAAGCAGGCCCGAGAATGCCAACCCAACTTAGCTCATCAATTATTAGCGGAATTAGAATCCTACTTTGAGGTTCATATTATCACCCAAAACGTCGATGATCTTCATGAGCGAGCGGGATCTTCCCAAGTCCTCCACCTCCATGGAGAGCTCAATAAAGCACAAAGTTCACTTGACCCAAAATTGATTTATAACCTCGATCATTGGGAAATCAAAGAGGGAGACAAATGCGAGAAAGGAAGTCAACTTCGTCCATTTATCGTGTGGTTTGGAGAAGCTGTCCCCATGATGTTACCTGCCATCAATTTGGTTAAAACCGCGGATTTTTTTTTGGTAATAGGTACCTCTCTTCAAGTCTATCCCGCAGCCAGTCTGATTGACTATGTACCCACTACCGCACAAAAATTTCTCATTGACCCTGTCGCACCTTCGAATTACCTAGCTAGAAATCTTCATTTGATTCAGGAAAATGCTACCTCTGGAATGGAAAAATTTAAGTCCCTAATTCTTGGGAAAACTGATTAAGAATTCCTTTAGAACCATACAAGTCCAAGGCTTAATAATGAGGCACTTTCAAATTTCAAAAAATTGAATTTTCAATTTTCTTAGTAGATTAAAACGAAAATCTGTTCCTAATCCAAACAGACTATTCCCCAAAACCCAATTTAACTCATGAATTACCGCGTAGCTGTAATAGGCGCAGGACCTTCTGGAATCACTGCATTAAAGAATTTACTAGATCAAGGTATTGATGCAATTGCCTTCGATCGAAATGAAAATGTAGGAGGAAACTGGATTTATTCCGAAAAGGAAAGCCATTCTTCGGTTTTTGAAACTACCCATATCATTTCATCCAAGACGCTTTCTCAGTATGAGGACTTTCCTTTCGAAGAATTTGACCCCGAAACTCCAGACTATCCATCCCATGAGGTGCTAAGAAATTACTTTCAAGCCTATGCGAGAAAGTTTAATCTTTATCCTTTTATCAGATTTAATACCCTAGTCAAACGCTGCGAATGGAAAGGCCCTCTCGAGTGGGTTATTACCACTGAAACAGAAGGAGAGGAGCGAGTGGAAACCTTTACCCATTTGGCAGTAGCCAATGGCCACCATTGGAAACCAAGGTATCCTTCCTACCCGGGTGAGTTTACCGGAGAATTTTTACATTCACACACCTTTAAAAAAGCAGCGCCCTTCGAAGGAAAGCGTGTTTTGGTGATTGGAGGAGGAAATTCAGCCTGTGATGTGGCAGTGGAAACAAGTCGGGTTTCTGCAAGTACTTCCATTTCTTGGAGACGAGGCTATTGGATAGCCCCCAAATTTTTCTTTGGAAAGCCATCTGATGTGGTGGCCGAAGGCACCAAATGGCTCCCACTAAAACTTCGGACATTTTTCAATCAGATTCTTCTCAAAATTTACTGGGGAGACTATAAAAAATATGGTTTACGTCCAATTACGGAGCCCTTTGGGTCGACTCACCCTACCATCAATGACGAACTCATGCACAAAATCCGCCATGGAAAAGTCAAACCCCGGATGGACATCGCTCGATTTGAGGGAAATCATGTCGTGTTTGAGGATGGAAAAAAAGAGGAATATGATGCTGTTATTGCCTGTACAGGATATTGGTTGACACACCCATTTTTTGACAAGGATTTTATTGACTATTCCTCAGGCCCTGTCCCTCTTTATTTGAAAATGTTTCATCCGGAGATCGATAATCTTTACTTCATTGGGATGTTTCAGCCTTTGGGTTGTATCTGGCCTGGAGCTGAGCTTCAAAGTAAACTGATGGCTCAGGAAATTATTGGAAAATGGAATCGTCCAAAGGACATTAAGGCTCTTTGTGAACAAGAGGTTACCAATCCCCACTATCACCAAATAGCAACGCCAAGACATACCATAACGGTAGATTATCACCTATTTATCAAGGCCTTAAAAAAGCATCTTCCCAAATCTTACGTTTCGAAGACGCCAATAACTCATCCAAAAGAACCCGTTCTGAATTAATTCCCGATGAACCAAAAAATCACATATCCTGTATATGGACTGATTTTTTTGGTCGGAATTTTTCTGGCTTGGGAATGGATGACCAGTTATCCCAAAGTGAGAATAGTGCCTTTAACTCACCCGGAGAGCCAAACAGAAAAAATTGATTCAGTCTTGATTCAGAGTTTAGTTTCTTATTCCCTTCCTGGAATTGCGGCAGGGCTTATCTCAGAGGGAGAAATTAGCTATCTGAAAAGTTTTGGATACCAAAATTTAGAGACCAAAGACTCTTTAAAACTAGATTCTAAACTACCTGTAGGATCGGTATCCAAACTATTTGTTGCACTTACAGTGGCGAATTATGGATTAGAACAGGGTTGGAATTTGCATACGCCTGCTGAAAAAATAATCCCAATTCCAAGCAAGGAAATTACCTTAGGCCACCTGCTTACCCATACCTCCGGATTAAAGTCTCCCAATCTCCTTAATCAATTGATTCGTTCTAGGAAAAGCCTTCCTTTAGATCAAATCGGCAATTCGAAATTGGATTTTTCGGGCGCTTTGAATCAGAAAAATTACGCGGACATCAACTTTGATCTATTGGGTCATTTGCTTGAGAAGTCTTCAAAAACCTCATTCAACTCCTTGTCCTTAGGTCGTATTTTTGAAAAAGGCGGAATGGAACAAACTTATTTTGAAGAAAATACCAGCCTTTCCGTGCCTGCACAAGGATATTGTCCGGCATTTCCTTGGAGGAGAATCAAGAAAGAATCTTTCCATTTGCCCATATTGCCTTCCCCCTCCTCAGGAATGATCACCTCCGCAGAAGACCTGTCTAAATTTATGCTTCATCTTAGCCGTGGAGAAATGAGTGATTTCAGCGATGAATTAGACTGGCTTACTGGTGACGCTGAAATTCCCGCAGGCTTTCAGTCTATAAAAATTGGGGGAAAAACTTATGTCGGTCATTTTGGAGAACAGGGAGGATTTAGCGCATTTCTATTCTTTTCCAAAAACTGGGACACGGGTATTTTCCTAATCACCAATTCTAGAGACCACGCTGATTTTAGAATTCAAATTGCATCAGCTCTTCTTCAAATTTTAACTCAGCCTTCATGAAATTTTCCTTTCCTCACCCCATGGTTATTTTGTTGGGGTTTATTGTACTAGCCGCTTTAGGAGTTTATTTAATTCCATCCGGGGAATTTGATCGAATCATTGATCCTCTATCTGGAAGAGAGGTAGTGGTTCCGGGAAGTTTTCATGCCATTGAAGATGTCACTCCTTCTTTAAAGGACATCCTCCTTGCGATCCCTGAAGGAATCATCGCCGGAGCAGATATTTTGGTTTTGATTTTATTCATTGGAGGAGCGTTTTATATCGTCGAAAAAACAGGAGCCTTACAATTAGGAATAGAGAATTTATTTTTTCGGTTTAAGAGCTCGAAATTCATTTTGATTTACCTCCTAGGTGTTGTTTTTGCCTTTGGAGGGGCAGCAGTATCGATGCAGGAGGAGATTATTCCCATGGTCCCAATTTTAATTCTTTTAGCCACCAAACTCAATTACGACCTAAGGAGTATTATCGCCATAACTTTTGGTTCTTCGATGATCGGGGCTGCACTCTCCCCTTTCAATCCATTTGTGGGTTTGCTTGCCCAAAATATCGGGGAAGTAATCCCCTTTTCCGGGTTTGGATTTCGAAGTACAGCTTTGGGATTGATTCTTTTTTCATGGATTACTTTTCATTTGATCCAAGGGAAAAAATCAAATCCTTCATCCCAGGATGTACAGTTTAAACCAAGTAGTTTAACCTTAAGAGATATTTCGATTCTTTTTTTGGCCTTTGGAGGTTTCGGATTGATGGCCTTCGGAATCATCCAGTGGGATTGGAGCTATACCGAAATGTCAGCTTTATTTTTTGTTATTGGAATGGCCTGTGGAATTATCGCTGGAAAAGGTCTTAACGGAACTGCTCGGTTATATGTATCAGGTTTTGGAGAAATGATATTCGCAGGAGTAATTGTGGGTTTAGCAAGAAGTATTTATTTGATTTTGGAAAAAGGAGCGATCATCGATTCGATTATTCAAGGACTATTTTCACCATTGGAAAATCTTCCTAATGCCTTGGCAATTACCGGAATGTTTATCAGTCAAGCTTTAATCCATATCCCCGTCCCAAGTACTTCGGGTCAAGCCGTACTTACTATTCCATTGGCGGCTCCTCTTACCGAACTTTTGGGAATCAGCAGGCAAGTTGCAGTCTTGGCTTACCAACTTCCGGCAGCACTCATGGATATGCTCACCCCTACCAATGGTGGAATGATGGCGATCATTGCTGCAGGAGGACTTAGCTATAAAGATTGGATTTCCTACATTTGGAAAAGCTGGATCATGATCACTTTGATCTGTCTAGGCATCACCCTTTTGGGAATTCTTTGGTTTTGAAATCTATCCATTAACTTCTAATACAATGCATATTAACGATCACAATCCACTCCCCCCGTATCTTCCAGCAGCCGATCGATACGATCAAATGAAGTATCGATTTTGTGGAAAAAGTGGATTGCAACTTCCAGAGATCAGTTTAGGACTGTGGCATAATTTCGGGCACAATGCAGACCTAACTTTGGGAAGGAAAATCCTTCGAAGAGCTTTTGACCTTGGTATTTGTCATTTTGATTTGGCAAATAATTACGGCCCACCTTTTGGCTCCGCTGAGGAGAATTTTGGAAGAATTCTTCAAAAAGACTTCCTGCCCTATCGAGATGAATTACTGATTTCCTCCAAAGCCGGCTGGGATATGTGGCCTGGTCCTTATGGGAATTTTGGATCTAAAAAATACTTGATCGCAAGTTGCGATCAGAGTTTGAAAAGAATGGGCATCGACTACGTAGATATTTTCTATCATCATCGACCCGACCCAAATACGCCTTTGGAAGAGACTATGGGCGCATTAGCTCAACTCCATCGCCAAGGAAAAGCCCTCTATGTAGGAATTTCACAATATTCAGCTGAGGACACCCTCAAGGCCTACCAAATTTTAAAAGAAATGGGAGTCCCTCTCCTAATCCATCAGCCAAGATACAGCATGCTAGATCGATGGGTTGAAGGTGGTTTGATGGATGTACTTGAAGAAAAAGGAATTGGCAGCATCGCATTTTCACCCCTTGAGCAAGGAATGCTTACAGATAAATACCTCAAAGGAATCCCAAGCGACTCGAGAGCGGCTAAAGACGGCCGGTATCTTAAGGCTGAACAAATAGCGCCTGAAAAAATCCAAATGATCAGTAAGCTCAATGAAATCGCCAAGCAAAGAGGACAAAGCCTAGCACAAATGGCGATTGCATGGCTATTGAAAGATTCGAGAATTACCTCTGTATTGATTGGAGTTTCTAAACCTGAGCAGTTGGATGACAATGTTGCAGCAGTGAAAAACTCCACGTTTTCCCAAGAGGAACTAGCCTCGATCGAATCTATTTTAAAAGCCTAATGCCAAAGCAAATTCCTCCGCGAAGTGCCTTGATTTTGATCGTCATTGCTCAATTTCTAGGCACTTCGCTTTGGTTTGCAGGAAATGCAGCTGCATCTGAATGGGAAATCCTCCTTGACAGATCTGGTACTGCTCCGACACTCACCCTAGTAGTCCAGTTGGGTTTTATTTTTGGGACGTTCCTTTATGCACTTGGATCCATAGCAGATCGATTCTCCCCTTCTAAGGTGTTTCTGATTAGCTGCATACTAGCTGCCTCTTTCAATTTTTCGATCATCCTCTTACCTACAAGTTTTTCGACCATTCTATTTTGCAGGTTTTGGGTTGGCTTTTTCTTGGCAGGTATATATCCCGTCGGAATGAAAATAGCAGCAGACTATTTTGAAAAAGGCTTAGGTTCCGCACTTGGATTTTTGGTTGGGGCCTTGGTTTTGGGAACTGGATTTCCATTTTTACTCAAAGGCCTAGGTTGGGAAATATCCTGGAAAACAATTTTATGGAGTACTTCTACCCTTGCGATTTTAGGAGGTTTAGCGATTGGATTTCTAGTTCCTGATGGCCCTTATCGTAAAAAAAGCCCCAAACTTGATTTTGGATTGATTCCGAAATTCACCAAAAACACTGCATTGAAAGGTGCTGCTGGAGGGTATTTTGGGCACATGTGGGAACTCTACACTTTTTGGGCTTTCTTACCCGCGTTGATTTTTGGACTCACCCAAGGAACACTTTCCACTGAAAATCAATCACTATGGACATTCTGGATAATTTCTGCCGGGGGAGTTTCCTGTGCTTTAGGAGGGATTTTAGCACAAAAAATCGGGAGTCAACAAGTGGCAATTGGAAGCTTAATTTTGTCGGGACTTTGTGGATTGCTTTTATTGGTTTTACCTGATATTTCAGCTTTTATTATTTTCACGTTTTTGCTTCTTTGGGGCATTTCGGTGACTGCGGATTCCCCGCAATTTTCAACACTTGTTGCTCAAAGTGTTCCTGCAGAACAGCGAGGAACAGCTCTTACCTTGGTTAACAGTGTTGGATTTGGAATAACTGTGATCAGCATTTTAGTCACGAGAGAATTGGCTTTACTACTTGAGCCAAAGGTTTATTTGGGATTTCTCTTCCTCGGCCCTACTGTGGGCGTCTTTCTTTTCAAGTACTTCAGAGGCAAAGATTCTTCTGAAAGGAAATAAAAAAGGCTCCAAACGGAGCCTAAGCGTAGATTCAGTCAAACCGGACTATCATCTAACTACATTTTCTAAAGTGGCCAAGTAGATCCATTTTTGATCTCTTGAGTTTAAACCTGCATTCACAGCAGCACGTTGCTCTGCAGTCTGGTGCATATCTTCATATTCCTGAGAATTGAAAAACTGAACATAATCTTTAAATAAGTTCATGGTCAGATGGGTAGAAGATGCTTCAGAACCTTGTGGCAAAGCCGCTCGAAGAAAACTCCAATGCCCCATCATTCCTTGAGCAATTTTGTTCTGATGAATGGGTTTGAATACATCAATTTCTGCCTTTTCATAATCTTGATACCTTCCTTCTACGGCTTTCATCAGGTCAAAGGATGCCAAAATTCCAGGTTTAAATTGAAATTGATCCTGTGTACAAGACAACTCCTTCATATAGAGCCGCATAGGTAATTCCCGAATCCCTAATGCTTGTTGAAATACGGTTCGAACTTGTTCATCATTTAAATGAGGATAAGCGATTTTTGTATAGTTGATGATTGTCTCATCATCCATTCCATTCATCATTTTTACCGGATCATCATAATAAGTCACCATGATACACTGGTAGTTGCTTTGTCCCTCTCCATTTTGCACGCGCCAATATTCCCAGCCTTTAATCAGCTTATCATTCAACGCCTGACGGTAAACTTTCTCCATAAAGTCTTTATACTCGATGTAATCAAAGAGCTGTTCATTAGACACCTTGATAAACTCGAATACCATATACTGGATCGATTGGGCGAATACGCTGCCTGCCCAAATCATCCCACAAATCAAGAGCATTAGTAGCTTTTTCATTTGAATTAGGGGTTAAAGTGATAGGACAATAAGAAAATGTAAAAAATAAATTCTGAAAAAATAAATATTTCAGAATAAAAATTTTCAAATGACCAAATTTTCTAAATATTATTCTATCAAACAAAATGAAGGAAAAAATATCTTTTTTATAATATCCTTGGCAAATCCTTAGTATTTTACCAATCAAAACCGAAAAGCAATGACAGGAATATCAAGAAGAAATTGGCTGAAATCTGCTACTCTAGGAAGTGGATTGGCTATGCTGGGAGGTACAGGAATTGTATCAAACCTATCTGCTGAAGAAATCAAAAAATATAATCCAAGACCATTAGCTGGCCCGATCAGACTTGGATCTAATGAAAATCCCTACGGCCCTTCCGAAAAAATGCGGCAAGCCATGACAGCTGCATTTGATAATGGATGCCGTTACCCTTGGGGATACAATGCCTCCTTGGTGAAAATGATTGCTGAAAAGGAAGGAGTGCCGGAAGATCATATAGTACTAGTTGCGGGATCTACTGAAGGATTGAAAGTCACAGGAATCACTTTTGCGCAAGGAGGTGAAATTATTTCCTGCGCTCCCACTTTCCTTTCCATGATGGAATATGCCGAACTCTGGGGTACAGATATCAATTGGGTTCCTTTGAATAAGGATTTGGATTTTGATTTGGAAGAAATCGAAAAGCGAGTCAGTCACGAAACAAGATTGGTATTTTTGTGTAATCCGAATAACCCAACTGGAAAGTTGCTTCCTGCTGATCAAGTGATTGATTTTTGCCAAACGGTTAGCCAACGAGCTATCGTCTTCAGCGATGAAGCCTATTATGATTACATCACCGAGCCGAATTACCCTTCGATGGTAGAATTGGTAAAAAAAGGATACGATGTAGTCGTTTCCCGTACCCTTTCCAAAGTGTACGGGCTGGCAGGAATCCGAATGGGATATTTGATTGCACGACCTGAATTAGCTCAAAAACTCCGAGACCGAGTAGTAGCGAACACCAATATCATGGCCATCGAGGCTGGAAAAGCCGCCTTGGCAGATCAGGAATTTTATCAATTTTCCTTGAAGAAAAATGCAGAAGCGAAAGCCTTGATAATTCAAACGCTTGACGAATTAAAACTCCCCTATCTGGAATCACATGCCAATTTTGTGTTTTTCCAATCTGGTCGAGATGTAACCGCTTTGGGAAAAGCTATGGCTGAGAAAGGGTTTATTATCGGAAGACCATTTCCTCCATTGAACGACTGGTGCAGAATCTCCACCGGAACCATCGAAGAAGTCACCCTATACAATCAAGCGATTAAAGAAGTCCTTGGATAATGCTTCCATCTGATCTTATTCTAGAAAATGACCAAGTCCTGCTCAGACCACTCGTCGAGCAGGACTTTCCTGTTTTACAAAAGCTGACTCAAGATTCGGATCAATGGATTTATTTCACCCATGATTTGAGTGATACCAATCAGTTTAAAGATTGGGCGGCACCTCATTTTAAAGGAGAGCGACTTCAGTTTACTGTCATTGACAAAAAAACGATGGAAATGGCAGGTTCTACAGCCTTTGGAAATTACTTCCCTAAAGACCGCCGTATTGAAATTGGTTGGACATGGCTGGGCAAAGATTTTAGAGGAAGAGGAATCAACCCTGCCATGAAAAAGCTCATGTTGGATTATGCTTTTGGTACTCTAGAAATGATGCGAGTAGAAATCAAAACGGATGTTTTGAATGTTCCCGCTAGAACCGCATTGAAAAATATCGGAGCAATAGAAGAAGGAGTGCTCAGAAGCCACACGCTAATGACAAGAGGAAGAAGAAGAGATACAATTTATTATAGTTTTCTGGCTGCTGAATGGCACCTTTCCTTGACCTAACCAAAGTTTAATATCCAAGGCGATTCCTCTATTTTTCGTTCTAAAACAGTGATTTGACTGAGGTCAAATTGATGGAGGTATTGTCTGAGGATGTAAAATGTCTCAGGGACTGGATTCACTTTTTCCAACTGCTCGATTTCCACTTCAGTTGAAGCGACGAAACCATAACGGGTCAAAACACCGCCTGAAAAAACGCAGGCGGCAACTTCATCTTTACTTCTTCCCTCGAGTTTGATTAAAATATCTTTTTTAGAAGTACTTAGAAGTTGGACCCATTCTTCTGCTCGCTGATTGTAGCTTTTCGGTGATTCATTTGAGAAACAAGCCCCAAGGCAAGTTGCCCCATTTAAATGGTTACAAGATACTTTATGCAAGCCATTGAGCTTCCCACAAAGTTGATAGGTTTCAGTGGCAGACTGCAGATATTGCTTGGCTTCTTCTTGACTAAAAAAAGTCTCCAAAGGGCGAAGATTTTTGGTGGTTTTGGAGATTTGAAATCTTGAAAAGCCTGATCCATCTTGATAATGAAAAATACCCCAAAGCGACTTAGGGCTTTTGAGCGCTGAATTATAAATCGGCCAAATTCGCTTGATTTCAAGCATTTCGATGAGCAAAGCCATAAACTCGGAACCAGTAATTTGCCATTTAAGGTCGGTTACTTCTTCCTTAAGCTTTTGCTTGAGTTGAGGCAACACCTTTCCCGAAAAATGACCTTTAAATCGCTCCTTGATATTATTGGCTTTTCCCACATAGATCACTTTTCCTTTGGCATTGAGCATGTAATAAACCCCGCAGGCCTCCGGAATTTGACGGAATTTTGATAATGGGAAATTGGGCGGAAGATAGGATTCCCCACTGTTTTTTTTCAAAGAGGAATAGACGATATCGGATTTTTCCCGAATGATCTTATCAAAAAGAATGGCGGTAGCTTTTGCATCTCCCATAGCTCGGTGACGTGCCAAAATGGGAATTCGGAGACTTTCGCATAATCTCCCCAAACTATACGAACCCATTCCAGGGATAGCTTTTCGAGCCATTCTCACGGTACATAATCGTGGTGGATTCCATGTTTTTCCATTTTTGGAAAACGCCTCCCGAATAAAACTGAAATCAAAATTGACATTATGGGCCACAAACACTCGATCTTTCAAGAGTTCCCATAACTCGTCCGCTATTTCTTCAAATACCGGTGCATCGGCGACCATCTGCTGATCTATTCCGGTTAATCCGGTGATAAATCCCGGGATATATTGCTGGGGATTGAGTAAAGTTTGAAACTCACCTGTGATTTTCTCCCCATCGTGAAGCACAACTGCAATCTCAGTGATCCCTCCTCCTGAAGGTGCTCCACCTGTAGTTTCAATATCCACGATTGCGAATTGCATTTTCAAAAATAAGGTTCTGAAATAGTCCTAGCTAATTTTAGACGGATATTGTCTCAAGGGAATTAAGCGGAAGTTTTACCTTTGCGAAGATTTAAGGATAAACACCTTACCCATGAAACAAAACTTTTCCCTGCAGCTTTCCCCTGAGGAGGCTTACGATTCTGAAAACTTCAGAAAAGCAGTCCTAAAGAAAGCCGGACTAGCCCCTGACTTGCCGAATGCTTTTGCTCGTCAAACGCGCCGATCAATTGACGCAAGAGGCAGAAAAGTCCTAGTAAATGTGGAAGCTGAGCTTTTCATCAATGAAAACCCCGGATCACTTTTAGATCATTTGCCTGAATACCATCACGTCTCTCAGCAAGATCCGATTTTGATTGTTGGAGCAGGTCCTGCGGGACTTTTTGCAGCTTTGAGAGCAATCGAACTAGGTGTAAAACCTATTGTGATCGAACGAGGAAAAGATGTCCGAGCGAGAAGACGAGACCTAGCAGCCATCAATAAAGAAGGAATTGTCAATCCAGACTCAAACTACTGTTTCGGCGAAGGAGGTGCTGGGACTTATTCTGATGGGAAATTGTACACCCGGTCCAAAAAACGTGGAGACATCCGCAGAATCATGGAAATCTTGGTAGCACATGGTGCTACCGAAGAAATCCTTGTTGATGCACATCCACACATTGGCACAAATAAGCTTCCGGTTTTAGTGGCTAAACTACGAGAGACAATCTTGGAACATGGAGGAGAGATCCTTTTCGATACCCGAGTAGAAGACCTGATCCTTGAAAATGATGAAATCAAGGGGGTAATCACTCAGCAAGGAGATAAAATCAAAGGACTTGGGGTAATCCTAGCGACGGGACATTCTGCCCGAGATATTTTTCAATTATTAGATCGAAGAAAAGTTCTAATCGAAGCGAAACCCTTTGCCTTGGGGGTTCGGATTGAGCATAGTCAAACCCTGATTGACCGAATTCAATACCATTGTGAAATTGACCGAGGACCTTATCTTCCAGCCTCGGCTTATTCTTTGGTCCATCAAACTGAATATAAAGGAAAGCAAAGGGGTGTGTTTAGCTTTTGCATGTGTCCGGGAGGCTTTATCGTTCCTGCGGCAACTGCACCGGGAGAATTGGTTGTAAACGGAATGAGCCCAAGCCGAAGAGACAGCAAATTTGCCAATTCAGGAATGGTCGTCTCTGTTGAACTTGAAGATTTGGGGAAATACCATCAATTCGGAGCCTTATCGGCGATGCATTTTCAAGCTGAAATTGAGCAGAAAGCTTGGGCTGCAGGTGGAAAGACTCAAACTGCTCCCGCACAGCGAATGGTGGATTTTGTCAATCGAAAGGTTTCCTCAAGCTTATTGGATACCTCCTACCAACCTGGGCTGGTCTCCGTTGAGATGCGGGAAGTGCTGCCCGACTTCATCGCCGAGCGAATGGCTATGGCTTTCAAGGCTTTTGGTCAAAAGATGAAAGGATATTTTACCAATGATGCTCAACTAATTGGAGTGGAAAGTAGAACCTCCTCTCCAGTTCGAATTCCAAGAATTAAAGAAACCTTCGAACACCCTCAAATCAAACGACTTTATCCCTGCGGAGAAGGCGCCGGATATGCAGGAGGAATCGTTTCTGCCGCAATGGATGGAGAGCGATGTGCTGAAATGCTAATTGCAGCCTATTGCAAAAAATAAATTCAAAGCGATTTTAATAAAACCAAAAAAAAATTCTCACTTCAAATTATTTGAAATCAAGCAGTTGAATCAGAAAAGCCTGAAGAACGATGGATTTGGCTGATTTTTTATTTTCGATTCAATTTGAAATTGTGAAATTTTCCTAAGTTTGCACCACCTTAATCAAAAGCGATCAAGGAAAAGTTTCGGGGTGTAGCGTAGCCCGGTATCGCGCCACATTTGGGATGTGGAGGTCGTAGGTTCGAATCCTGCCACCCCGACTTTAATTTTCAAAAGCAAATCTTTCAGATTTGCTTTTTTTATTTCTGGTCCTCTGATTTCCATTTCCTTCGGATCAGCTTCCAAAAATTTTCAGACTGTTCTGACACAGGCACATCGTCACCTAGTAGATAAGCGAAGGGTTTCAATTTTTCACTTCGTTCCAGGGTGATTTTCAATACACCAACCATAGGAATAAAAAGCATCATTCCTGAAACTCCCCAAAGCCAACCTCCTATCAAAATCGCAAAAATTACCGCCAAGGCATTTACCTTAACTTTTGAACCTACCACATAAGGGGTAATCACGTTATTTTCGAAAAGCTGTAAGCCCCAAAGAGTTCCGAAAGTAACCAAAGGATAAACCAGAGAATCTGTAGTCAAAAAAACATACAGAATCACCAATAGTGAAGAAACAAATACCCCAACATAAGGAATCAGATTCATGATAGCGATGAAGGCCGCGAATAGAAGGAAATACTTGATCCCCATCACGTAAAAGAATATGCCCGCCAAAAGGGCTACAATTCCAGTCACTCGCACGATTCCAACAAGATACGATTGAATCACCTTTCCAGAATCCCCTACCCAATTCAGGATTTGATCATTATTTCTTCTCGAATACCGAAGCAAAAATTCACCAAAAAAGTCTTTGTAATACATCAACAGAAAAATGTACAAGGGAATTATACCCATCAAAGTCAATGACTTACCTGTTGAAAATAAGGTTTGATTCAAGTTTCCAGATTGAAAAAATGACAAAAGGCTGGAGTCTTTTTGAATTCCAAGAAAATTATCTCCAAAGATCAAGGCCAGGTCTCCGTAGTACCGATCAAACTTCCCTTCTAGATTACTCTGGATCTCAGGAATATCCTGAAGGAGCCCAATCATCTGGTGAAGCAATAGGTAAAATAGGCTTAGAAAAAATAAGGAAACCAAAGCAATAGCAAGAAAGATAGCCAGCCCTCGTGGCACATGCCTCTTTTCAAACCAAAGCGAAATGGGATAAAGCGCAAATGCAAAAAAAATCCCCCAAACTAAGGGTATCCAAATGAATGAACCTTCCCGAAGGACAATCGATCCTAGGACGAGTATTAGTAGAAAATTTGCAGTGGAACTTGTGGGCCTCATGGTACGGGTGATTTACTCTTGAATATACAAATTCCATCCAAGGTCTGTAGGGTACATTCATCACAGAAATGATGATGATCCCCTGAAAAGTCTCTATTTTGACCATCCAAACCTTAAAGCACCTATGAAAAAAATTATCCTATTTATCCTCTTCGTATACGCTTTCCAACCTTCATTTTCACAGGCGAAAGTTGATACGATTAGCGTTTTTAGTGCGGCAATGCAAAAAAGCCTAAAAGCAGCAGTCACCCTCCCGTCCACTTATCAAACTGGAAATCAATCCTATCCTGTGTTGTATTTATTGCATGGCGGTTCTGGAGCATTTGATGATTGGCATAAAAAAGTCACTGAACTTGGACTAGTGAACCGACTTTCCGACCAGTATAATCTTATCATCGTCACTCCCGGAGTAGGACCCGCGAGTTACTATTACGACAGTCCTTTGATGGACTCTGTCAGGTATGAAACCTACATGATTGAAGAATTAATCCCTTTTGTAGATAAAAATTATCGAACACTTGCTCAAAAAGAATCCCGAGCAATCACCGGATTATCCATGGGTGGCCATGGCGCAATTATGCTATCAGCTAAACATCCTGAATTGTTTGTAGCAGCAGGAAGCATGAGTGGTGTGATGAATATCGATACTCGGATGTGGACTGTACCAGAAGATTTCCGAAAACTCAGACAAGAAGGGCAAAAGCAAATGCTTGGAGAAATCAATTACATTGCTCCTGACTTCAATTCCTACACCGCTGTTGGACTCGCTCGAAAGATTCATGAAAATGGATTAGCACTCATCATTGACTGTGGCGTGGATGATTTCTTGATTCATACCAACCGCCAATTGAGAAGTATTTTGCTTTGGAATCAAACTCCACATGACTACATCGAGCGACCTGGAGCTCATACCTGGACGTACTGGACTGAATCACTTCCTGTTCACCTATTATTTTTCAACAAACACCTCAAACGGAATTAGGCAATTTTGAACACGGAGCGATAGGGGTTCTTCCCTTTTTGTGTGTTTTTTTGCTTTTTGCGAATCATTTATCTCCAACCTATGTCCAAGTTTGACTCGATCAGACCCTTTTACGATGCAGAAGTGAATGCCGCAATTCGGCAAATCATCGATGACCCCATGCTGGAGGCCATGATGAACTTTACGTTTCCAAATGATTCTCCTTCCCATTGGAATGATTTGATGTTGCATACGCACTCCTTGCGGGATTTTCAAATCAACTTCATCTACCCAGGCCTGATGAAAGTACTTCAAAAAAGCTCAGAAGGATTATCTTCTGGTGGATTTGAATTGCTAGAGCCAAATACCGCTTACCTATTTATCTCCAATCATCGAGATATCATTCTTGATACATCCCTTCTGAACGCCCTTCTTTATGAAAATGGGTTGGTCATGACTACCTCTGCAATTGGGGATAATCTAATCAAAAAGCCATTTCTGCATACACTTTCTAGACTCAACCGGAATTTTGCCATTCGTAGAGGTCTGACAGGAAGAGCCCTTTTGGAAAGCTCGATTTTAGCCAGTGAGTATATTCAAAAATCCCTTTTGAAGGAAAATAGATCCGTTTGGACAGCTCAAAAAGAAGGAAGAACCAAGGATGGAAACGACTCCACCCATAAAGGAGTCTTAAAGATGCTTACCTTGGCCGAACCCTCCTCCGATGCTTTTTCATTTTTTGAAAAAATCAAGTTGGTGCCTGTATCTATTTCTTACGAATATGATCCAACTGATATATTGAAAATGCCGGAATTACTGGCAAAGGCCCGAGATGAAAAATATGTCAAAAGTGAGAACGAAGATTTCATCAACCTCCTGAGGGGAATCATGGGAACCAAAAAACGGATTCATCTTCAAGTAAATACTGTAATGGATGAGGAAATACAGGAAATTTCAAAAATGGATCTGAACCAGTCTGAAAAATTGAGTGTATTGGCGGATAAAATCGACATACATATTTGGGAAGGATACAAACTTTGGCCAAGTAATTACATTGCCCACGATTTGCTAAATCAAACCACCACCTATTCTGACCAATATACCCTAGAAGAAAAAGCCGCTTTTGAACGGCGCCTCAGTGAACGTGTAAATCAAACGAATCCTCTTGAAGTCCAAAGTTTTCTAGCGATGTACGCCAATCCGGTAAATAACAAAAAAAAGGAACGGTAATCCCGTTCCTTTTTTATTTCCAATAAATCCAATGGCATTTGAAAAAACTATTTAGTCGAGTAAATTATAATCAGTTAAAATTATCAAAGCATGTGGACGACGACTGGAATTTTCTGGTTACTTATAATTTTTAAGTTTTTTATTCAGACCGATTTGATCCCAATTGGAGAGATCCAAACTCCCCTTGGCGAAATCTGGATTTATCTAGATGATCGGACGCCAAAACATAAAGAGAGCTTTATAGAACTGGCAGAGGCAGGCTATTGGGATAGCCTTACATTCAATCGAGTAATCCCTGATTTTGTCGCTCAAGGAGGATGTCCAGATACTCCGGAAGGCTTTACTGATCCAGAATATCTTTTAGATCCCGAGTTTCATCCAGAGCTTACCCATACTTATGGTGCAGTAGGTGCAGGCAGAGATGAAAATCCAGGAAAAGTATCCGCTCGATGTCAATTTTATATCGTCCAAAACAAAAAAGGTATCCCAAGGCTAGACGGTAATTACACCATATTTGGAAAGGTGATCAAAGGAATGAACTTGGTTGATCAAATTGTTGCCGTTGAGAGAAATTCTGAAGATGAACCTTTACAACCCATCACAATGGATGTAAATATCAAGTATCTTTCTAAAACTGAAATTCAAAAACTAATCGAATCAAGTCATCAACCATGAATCAACCCATCAAAATACTTGTCGTAGGTTGTGGAAATATGGGCGCATCCCATGCGACTGCTTACCATCATTTTCCTGAGTTTGAAATCTGTGGATTAGTCGCAAGAGGTGAAAGCAAGGTAAGGTTAAACAAAAGCCTAGGCGCCAACTATGCTCTTTTTGAAGATTTTGATCAGGCCTTGAAAGAAACTAAGCCAGATGCAGTTTGTATTTCGACTTATCCCGATACCCACGAAGATTTTGCGATAAAAGCACTTGAAGCCAATTGCCATGTTTTTATCGAGAAACCGCTCGCCGATACCGTCATAGGATGTGAGCGAATTATCGCAAAAGCAACTGAGAAAAATAAAAAAGTAGTGGTGGGCTATATTCTTCGGCATCATCCCTCTTGGATGCGGTTTATTGAGGAAGCTCAGAAACTTGGAAAACCACTCGTCATGCGCATGAATCTCAACCAGCAAAGTCACGGTTTCATGTGGGATGTGCATCGCAATTTGATGAAGTCTTTAAGCCCAATTGTAGATTGTGGAGTGCACTACATCGATGTGATGTGTCAGATGACAAGATCCAAACCAGTTTGGGTTTCGGCGATCGGAGCCAGATTAACCAATGATATTGCATCAGATAATTACAATTACGGGCAACTTCAGATTCGATTTGAAGATGGATCGGTTGGTTGGTATGAAGCAGGTTGGGGTCCTATGATCAGTGAAACAGCTTTTTTTGTAAAAGATGTTTTCGGTCCTAAAGGAGCCGTGTCCATCGTCGCTAAAGATGCCGGAGCAGCCGGAAAATCTGATGACGTGGATTCCCACACCAAAACTGAATCCATTCGAGTCCATCATGCTGATTTGGACGATAAAAACCATTTCACTAAAAAGGATGAGTGGATCGATATGACCGATGAACCCAATCATCAAGAGCTCTGCAATCGAGAACAAGCCTTTTTTCTGAAGGCAATTCAAGAAAATATGGATTTATCAGACCACCTTGCAGATGCCTTAAACAGCTTAAAAATCGCGTTTGCCTGCGATGAGTCAGTCAAAACAGGGGAAGTCGTTCGGCTTTAAATTTCACCCTTCCCAATTCACAATCATTAAAAAAAATCCCGGCACATGGGGAATTCAGAATCGAACTCAAAAAAAGAAACAACAAATAATTCTAGATCATCGCTAGATCAGCAGTTCCTGCATGTAGCTCCTGAAAATGTTGTCCTAATGACTGGGCAATGGGTCATTCAGGATTCTGCCGTTTCTTTTTCTGAAGAGGTATTTCAGCTTTTGGAAATTGATCATTCTTCTGAAGCTTCTTTTGACCTTATCTTTAATCTTATTTGTGAAGCTGAGCCTCAACCCACAATTCACCAATTAAAGAGGCTCATTGAAGGTGAAAATTATTTTCAAACCACCATCTGGATCAAAACGCCAAAAGGGAACAAAAAAAACATCCAAATTGAAGGAAGCACTTTTACACTCCAAGGAATCAAACAAAAAGGCGGATTGATCAAAGTGATTGCAGAGGGTCTGGAATTCTTTACCGACTGCAGAAGAATTGTGACCATTTTTGATTCGATGGACGAGCTTGTCTGGATGGTGAATAAGGAGAATGAGCTTGCCTATGCGAATGAAAGTTTTCAAAAGGAGTTTATGGAACGATATGGCAGTCCACTTCGTCCGAATTCCATCATTCTTGATCGCAATCTTTTAGATTCAGAAGCGATTGAATTTTGGGAAGAATCTTATGCTAGAGCATTCAAAGGAGAGCAATTTTCATTGGTTAGGACGCTTACTATTGATGGGCTTAAAATCAATTCCGATATCCGATTTATTCCGGTAAATGTTGATCATAAAATTTCATTTGTAGCCTGTATTCTCAGAAACATCACCGACAAAATCAAATCTGAGCAGGAAACACATCAATTGATCGAAAAACTCAATCTCTCTCAAAAAATAAGCAGACTGGGATATTGGGAATTTGATCTGGAGACAGAAGAAATCTTCTGGTCAGACGAGGTGTATGAAATCTGGGGAATCCCAAAAAATTCCATAAAACCAAATTTCGAATCCTTCATCCAATCCTTTCCTTCCGAAGACCGAGAAGAATTTGTTCAAGAGCACAGGGCTGCCCTTTCCGGTGAAAGGCCACTCAATGCGATCCACCGAATCATTACCCCGAAAGGAAAAATTAAGTATGTGAGGGAAAAAGGGGAATTATCGTTTTCAGATGGAAAAATACGGTTTATTGGCACGGTTCAAGACATCAGTGAAGAGCATCAGCTAAATAAATTACTGGAATCAAAAACCAAATTGATCAGCAAAACTGCGGAGATCACGCAATCATTTTTGGAAGCAGAAAACTGGGAAGATCGAATGGATGATATGCTCCAAATGATTGGGGAGGCGACAGATGTGGATCGAGCCTCACTCATTCGGATTTACGATTCCAAAGGTGTCATGACCAATGAATGGACAAATGGAATCGCTTCAGCCCAGCTAGATAATCCGGATTATAAGAGTATCCCCGTAGAAGAACACCCCGAAATTTGGCATCTTCTGAATGAAAGGAAGCCATTTTCAATACGAACATCCGATACCAGTGGTGCGACAAAGAAGATTCTTGAAGAGCAATCCATCGTCTCGATTTTGATTGTACCCATTTTTGTCGGAAATGAAATTTTCGGGTTTGTTGTATTAGACAACTGTGACCTAGAACGAGTATGGTCTGAAGATGAAATGAACTTTCTCAATAGTACGACGACCAATCTCGCTTTTGTCATTGAGAAAAAATTTAATCTAGATGAAAACAAGCGGGCTTTGAATGTAAAGAATTCCCTTCTAGAAAGTATTCGAGATTCATTCTATGCCTTAGACAAAAATTACAAGGTCACCTATTGGAATAATGTTCTTGAAAAATTAACTGGCGTCAGCCGATCCGAAATTATCGGTAAGTCTATTTGGGATTATGTCAAAGAAGTTAATTCTGATTTCAGAGAGGCCTATAAAAAAGTGCTCGATCATCAAGAAACGGTCACGTTTGAATCCTTTGACCCTTGGGTAAATAGATGGCTAGATGTGACCATGTATCCGAGTGCGGATGGTCTATCTGCCATCATCCGAGATATCTCTGACAGGAAAGAATCCGAAAATAAAATCAACGAATTCAATGAGCGATTTAAATTAATCTCTCAAGCTTCTACAGATGCCATTTGGGACGTGAACTTCATTACCAAGCAGCATTACTGGGGAGAAGGGTTCGATTACCTTTTTGGAGAAGAAATCGCAGGATTCCATCCGGACAACTCGCGCTGGCTAGAACGGATTTTCCCGGAAGACCGAGATTTTGTCACCAATTATCTGGACCAATGCCTTCAAGATCCTAGTGAGGAATATTTCCAAGTCGAATACCGATTCAGCAAAAAAGGGAAAGGGTTTTTCTATCTCCTTGACCGAGGTATTATCAAACGGGATGAAGATGGAAAACCTACTCGAATGGTAGGAATCATTCAAGATATCACCAATCGTAAGGCCTATGAAGAATCCTTGAAAATCCTCAATAAAGAGCTTTTAGAAGCAAACCAAGAACTAGAAGCAACCAATAAAGAACTGGAACAATTTGCTTTCGTTGCCTCCCATGACTTACAGGAGCCTTTGCGAATGATCAGTAGCTTCTTGGGCTTATTGGAAAAGAAATATAGTCCTGTTTTAGACAGTACGGCTTTAAAGTACATCCATTTTGCAGTTGACGGGGCCAAAAGAATGCGCTCTATCATTTTGGATTTGTTGGAATTTTCAAGGCTTGGAAATATTTCCGAAAAGAAAGTCTGGGCTGAATCCGGAAAATTGGTAAATGACGTGATTCTATTGAATCAGCGGGATATTTCCGAAAAGCAAGCAAAAATCCATCTTGGTACTTTACCAACAATCAATTGTCACCCCAACGCTATCATCCAAGTATTTCAGAATCTAATCAGCAATGGATTAAAATACCAACCTGCTGGTCAAACGCCAGAGATTTGGATTTCAGGAGAGGAATTAAGCGATCAATGGAAATTTGAAATTCGAGACAATGGGATCGGAATAGAAGAAGAGTACTTGGACAAGATCTTTGTCATCTTCCAGCGACTTCATCAGAAGGATCAATATTCTGGAACTGGTATTGGTCTGTCGATTTGTAAAAAAATAGTCGAATACCATGGAGGAAAAATCTGGGCAGAGTCCATTCCTGGACAAGGCTCCACATTCTACTTTACGCTAAAAAAATAGGTTATGGAACGACTCATCAAGCCTATCTTCTCGAGATTCACCAAAAAACCTTTGGTGTCTGGCTTGTTTGTGTTTTTGATCGTCCTATTCAGCACCCAATTTTTGTCATTTCGAGAATATCAAATCCGAATCATCCAAGAGCGAGAAATTGTCAATCAAAAACTGATAGAGGCAAGAAACTCCCTAGATGAATCAATTCATGATGGGATTGCCGCAGCAGAAGTATTATCCATTTTGGTTGAATTCATAGATCCTGTTAAGGATTTTGATTCTATCGCCGGTCGAATCCTCAGCATGAATCCCAAGGTAGATGTCATCCAATATTTGGACAGTACTGGGACTATTGTTGCAATTTATCCTCTTGAAGGAAATGAGAAAGCGCTTGGATTTAACCCACTCCTGGATTCAGCCAACCGAGAAGAATTTGAAGAAACTTTAAGGAGAAAGAGAATTTATTTTTCTGGACCTCAAATGTTGGTACAAGGTGGTGCAGGTATCATCGGAAGACAACCTATTTATAATGAAAAAGGTGATTTTGTCGGAATTGCAGCGGTAATCATCCACTTAGAAGATCTAATGACTGAGTTGAACTTGGCCGATCTTGATTCCTCAAAATTTGGAATTCACTTAAGCAAGCTCATTCCAAACCAAGGTTCAACAGGTAACTTTTTTGAAAAATTACCTGAGACAGATCTAAAAAACAGCCATACTATCAATTCATTTATTCCTGAAGGAAACTGGATGCTATGGGTTTGGGGCAAAGATTCATTCGCTTTGAAACAAACTTTACCAGCCATAATCCTCCGATTTTTAGCCGCAATCATCCTTGGCATCCTAGTTTGGCGTTTGGCAAAAATCCCTTCAATCCTTGAACAAAAAGTCGACGAAAAATCCCATGAATTAATCATGGCTAATGAGCGCTTTGAATTAGCGACCAAAGCTACCTCAGATATGATCTGGGACTGGGATTTGGTTACTCAGGTCACTTATCGTTCTGATCAATTCAAAGAATTACTGGGATATGAGCCTAATGAAACTACCAATGCCAGTTCGTTTTGGGAAGACCTCATTCATCCTGATGATTATCCCAAGGTGATTAAAAACATGGCTGAGTTCTTAAATTCCGACAATTCCTATTGGTCACAGGAGTTTAGAATTCAAAAAATAGACGGCTCTTATTTGTATGTCCTCGATAAAGGGTTTGCGATTCGAGATTCCAGCGGAAAAGCCCTTCGGATCATTGGTGCTACGCAGGATATTTCTTTGCAGAAAAAAGCAGAAAATGATCTTATCGAAGCGAATCTAAAGCTGGGAAATGCGAATCAAGAACTTCAGGCATTTGCTTCAGTAGCCTCTCATGACATGAAAGAACCCCTGAGAATGATCAGCTCTTTTATGTCCCTTCTTCAGACCAAGTATGCGGACACGCTGGACGATAAAGCGCAGCAGTACATCCGTTTTGCAGTGGATGGAGCAAAGCGGCTT
Organism: Algoriphagus sanaruensis; assembly: GCF_001593605.1. Taxonomy (GTDB): domain Bacteria; phylum Bacteroidota; class Bacteroidia; order Cytophagales; family Cyclobacteriaceae; genus Algoriphagus; species Algoriphagus sanaruensis. Next base: position 2,964,208 of record NZ_CP012836.1, read on the forward strand.
ACGCAGATGATTAATGACATTCTCGAATATTCCAGAATTGGTTTTGATCCTGATATGTTCGAAATGATCTCCATCAAGGATTTAGTGGAGGAAGTGATCAAATTAAAGTCTGATGTGATCAGTAATTCAGGAGTCAAATTTGACATTGGTCCCCTACCCACCATCAATACCATCCGGGTTCCAATCAAAATTGTGTTCCAAAATTTAATCGGGAACGCCATCAAATACATCACCCCAGGTCAGGAGATTTTAATCACGATTCAAGCCCGAGAACTGGAAGATTACTGGGAATTTGCTGTAAAAGACAATGGAATAGGCATTGACCCTCAATATTTGGAGCAAATTTTTGACCTTCTCAAAAGGCTTCATCCAAAAAGCCAATATCCAGGAACGGGAATGGGATTATCTACCTGTCGAAAAATAGTAACTCAATTTGGAGGTAAAATCTGGGCCGAATCCTCCCCTGGAAATGGAAGTACTTTTTTCTTTACACTGAAAAAAGTTTCGCCGACAACCAATTCTCATTAAACACGGAGATTTTTCACCGTATCATTTCATTCGCATTAAATACTGTGGATTGATTTGAAATCAATTTTTCTGGAGGATTGAGTTAAAAAGTAAACCTTCAAACTTTTCTAAATCTGGGATTTTCTAAGTAATTAGAGAAAAACTTGGCTTTCGAACTCTATGCGAAAAGACAGTACTAATTTTCATATTCTAGTCATTGAAGACAACCTCGGTGATTACTTTTTGATTGAAGAATATTTCTCAGAACATTTCTTTCACCATCAATTGGTGCACGTCGAGACATTTCAAGCGGCCAAACAAAAATTGTCAGAAAGCAAACATGATTGGGATGCAATTTTCTTGGATTTGTCTCTGCCTGACCATGCAGGTGAAAAACTTATCGTCGATATACTCCATTTAGCCGTTGGGGTTCCTGTAATTGCCTTGACAGGATTTTCTGATTTGGATTTCAGCATCAAGTCCCTTTCGCTGGGAATTTCTGACTACCTCCTCAAAGATGAGCTCAACTCACCTATTCTTTACAAAACACTCATCTATGCGATCGAGCGAAAAAAGATCGTTTCTAGACTTCAACAATCGGAAAAAAAGTACAGTGACTTGTTTCAGGTAAGCCCGATTGCCATGTGGGTCTTTGACCGTCAATCCAAAAAAATAGTGGATGTCAATCACGCAGCAGTTAATCAATACGGCTATTCCAAAGAGGAATTTTTAGAGCTCGAACCTTTGTCACTCTGGGAAAATCCAGATTTTAATTCCTTAGAAATCATGCTTCAGGATAGCCGAGCCAACAAAACACTGGAAGAAAAATCACACGTCCATTTCAAAAAAAATGGAGAGAAGATTATCGTTAAAATCGACTCATCCCCCATCTTTTTCAATGATATCCAAGGAGATTTAATCCTGGTAGACGATATCACAGAAAAAACCAGATATATCGAGACGATCGAAAATCAAAACAAAACATTTCATGAAATCGCATGGATTCAGTCGCATGTCGTCAGAGCTCCATTGGCAAGACTCATGGGCATCGTCAATCTGCTCGAAACAGACCACAAAATGGAGCCTCAAGAGGTTACTGAAATGCTAAACTTTATCAAATCATCCGCTTTCGAACTAGACAAAATAATCCGAGAAATCAGCCAAAAATCCGAATCTATTGTAAATCAAAATGGATCAGAACCCGAATCACCCCGAATTAATCCTGATTGACGATGACGAAATTTTATTGGTCATCTTAGAAAAAATGATCTTGATAGTAATTCCAAACTGTTCGATCAAGTCATTCGCAACAGGTACCGCCGCGCTCGATTATCTAAAAGGAATTGAGGATGAGCTAACTCCTCGATTTTTGCTTATAGATATAAATCTGAAAGACATGTTGGGTTGGGAATTTATTTCCCAAGCAGAAGTATTGAATTCAACTAACTTCAAATCGATCGTAATTACCTCATCAGTGAGCGAAAGCAATCCTGTTATTGCAAAACAATACGAATCAGTGATTGGCTTTTTTGAAAAACCGCTCACCATGGATGTAATTCAAAAAATTGTCCAACTTATCCAATCCTATTAAATTCATATAAAGCGCTTTTTGATCTCATAAAAAAAGAACCAAATTGTAAGAATCATATCGGTTCAAACCCAGTAAACCTAAAAACTATGAAACAATTGACCGTACTCATCACCGGTGGGGCAAGCGGCATAGGACTCGCAATGGTCAAAAAATTTGCCGCCGAGGGTCACCACGTATTTTTCATTGATCGTAATCCGGTCGAAGGTTTAAAACTTCAAATGGAAGAACATGAAAAAGGCTTTTCAGTCAAATTTTTAGAAGGGGATATCACAGATTATCAGCAGGTAGAAAAACTTATCGCCACGATTCCAGGAAAACTGAATGTCCTCATCAACAATGCTGGAATTTCACATATCGGAACAGCAGAATCTACCTCGGAGGAGGATTTTGACCGCGTATATGCTGTCAATGTGAAAGGTATGTTTCACTGCATCAAAGCCTCTCTTCCTCGCTTAAAAGAGCATGGAGGGGGATCAATTTTAAACATGTGCTCTGTAGCGGCTACAATCGGAATTCCAGATCGCTTTGCCTATTCCATGACCAAAGGTGCGGCACTTTCCATGACCTTGAGCGTCGCCAGAGATTATGTACAAGATGGCATTCGCTGCAATTGCATTTCTCCAGGTCGCGTCCATACTCCGTTTGTAGATGGATTTTTAGCCAAAAACTACCCGGGAAAGGAAAAGGAAATGTTTGAAAAGCTCGCCGCTACCCAGCCCATTGGACGTATGGGCACCCCAGATGAAATCGCAGAATTAGCCTATTTTATCAGCTCTGACGCTGGAAGCTTCATCACTGGAGCCAATTTCAATAGTGACGGTGGATTTATGGGGCTGAAAATGTAAGAATTGAAAGATTCGAAAATTGGAAGATTGAAAAATAAAAACGCCCCACTCCTAACCAAATAATTTTAGCTTACTCATTATACCTATATCATGAAATTAATTCGATTTGGCGAAGCCGGAAAAGAAAAACCAGGAATCCAAGACGCAACCGGAAGAAACCTTGACTGCTCCAACTTTGGAGAAGACTGGAACGAGGAGTTTTTTGGAAGCGAGGGATTAAAGCGCCTTGAGGATTGGCTAAAAGTAAACCAAGCCAACTTACCAGAGGTACCAAAAAATGCGAGAATCGGATCTCCTGTCGCAAGGCCTTCAAAAATCATCTGCATCGGTCTCAATTACCGAAAACATGCCGAAGAAGCGGGAATGGCAGTACCTGAGGTTCCGATTATTTTCATGAAGGCGTCCTCTTCACTTTGTGGACCTTATGACCCGATTTATATCCCGAGAAATTCCAAACAGACCGATTGGGAAGTAGAATTAGCAGTGGTGATCGGCAAGCGTGCCAAGTATGTCACCAAGGAAAATGCCTATGAATACATTGCTGGCTATTGCCTTCACAACGACGTAAGCGAGCGTGACTTCCAACTTAGACATGGAGGTCAATGGGTAAAAGGAAAAAGTGCCGATCATTTCGCACCCCTAGGTCCAACTTTAGTTACCAAGGATGAGATTCCTGATCCCCACAACCTCAGACTTTGGTTGAGGCTGAATGGCAAAATGCTTCAGGATAGTTCTACCTCAGACTTGATTTTTGATATTCCTACCCTAATAGAGCACTTGAGCCAGTACATGACGCTTTTACCTGGAGATGTCATTTCTACTGGTACTCCCGCAGGTGTCGGCATGGGACTAAAACCAAATCCAAGGTATTTGGAACATGGAGACACGGTGGAGTTAGGAATAGAGGGATTAGGTATTTCTAGACAAATCGCCATCAACGATCCCGAAGCATGAAACTAGACGCCCATCAGCATTTTTGGCATTACGATCCAAAGAGGCAAGAATGGATCACCCCAGAAATGGGCCGGATCAGAAGAAATTTTGTTCCTGCTGACCTTTATCCTTTACTTCAGGAGGTTCAAATCGATGGGTGCATAGCCGTTCAGGCCGAGGAAAGTCTCAGAGAAACTGATTTTCTGCTCGACTTAGCCCAAGAACATGAATGGATTATGGGTGTCGTTGGTTGGGCTGATCTCGGACAAGATAATTTGGATGAAGTCTTGGATCAGTATTCCAATCAGGAAAAATTGGTGGGATTCAGAGAAGTTCTTCAAGCCAAAGACCCCCGATACATGCTCCGTGACGAGTTTGTTCGAGGGATGCAAAAACTAAAAGAGCGAGGCTATACCTACGATTTATTGCTGTTTCCGCACCATTTGGAAGCAGCTCTTGAATTGGTAAAAAAATGTCCTGAACAACGAATGGTCATTGATCATCTCGCCAAACCTTTGATTAAAGACGGAGAATGGAGGGACTGGAAAAAGAAGATCAGTCTTCTAGCAGAGCGAGAAATGATCTATTGCAAAATTTCCGGAATGGTAACCGAGGCAGATTGGAAAAAATGGACCTCGGATGATCTCACTCCTTATATGGAAATTGCCTTGGAACTCTTTGGACCAGAACGATTAATGTTTGGTAGCGACTGGCCTGTATGTCTGGTTGCAGGTGAATATGAGCAGGTTTACAAGGTGGTTGATGATTTTATCAGTCCTCTTTCTCCTTCGGAAAAAGCCAACCTAATGGGTGATTCCGCAGTCCAATTTTATGGAATTTAAACTTTCTTGAAATTACGATTCAAATCCAAGTCCATTAACCTGTCTACTTCATCCACCTTTTCGAAAAACTCTTAGTACGATAACTGAAAACTGATAACAGCTATGATCCTCCACCTACAAGACAAAGTCATCTTAGTTTCTGGCGGCGCCAAAGGAATTGGAGGAGCTATTTCCAAGGGACTCATTGAGGAAGGTGCAATTCCAGTAATTATCGATCCATCCGAAAAAGAGGCGAACGAGCTAGTCAAGAAAGCTTCGGGAAAGGCGCTTCATATTCCCATGCGATTGGTGAGTGCTGAAGATTGTCAATCAGCCGTCAATCAAGCTTTAAATACATTTGGAAGAATAGACGGAATCGTAAATAATGCGGGCGCAAATGACGGGGTAGGATTGGAAAAAGGAAACCCAAAAGCTTTTGCCAAATCCATTGCCACGAATCTTTATCACTACTATTACTTAGTTCATTTTGCGCTACCTGAATTAAAGCGAAACCAAGGAGCAATTGTCAATATTTCTTCCAAAACAGCCGTCACTGGACAGGGAGGGACATCAGGATACGTTGCCGCAAAAGGTGCCCAACTTGCCTTGACAAGGGAATGGGCGGTCGAACTCCTTCCCTATCGCATCCGAGTGAATGCAATCCTTCCAGCTGAGGTGTACACCCCGATGTATGAACAATGGATCCAAAGCTTTCCAAATCCAGAAGAAAAACTTGCCGAAATCAGTCGGAGAATTCCCCTTGGTCAGCGAATGACCACCCCTGAAGAAATTGCTTCCATGGCATTATTTCTTCTTTCCGATAAAGCCTCTCACCTCACCGGACAGCATCTCTATGTGGACGGTGGCTATACCCATCTTGACCGAGCCTTATGACCCAAAAACCTGCTCTCGTACCCAAAAACCTCCTCATCCCTTTTATCCTGATCACCTCACTTTTCGCGCTGTGGGGTTTTGCCAATGACATCACCAATCCCATGGTGGCAGCATTTAAGCGAGTACTGGAATTAAATAATACCCAAGCTTCTTGGGTGCAATTGGCTTTTTATGGAGGCTATTTTACCATGGCGCTACCTGCTGCCTTTTTCATTAAAAAATATTCTTATAAAACAGGCGTACTCTTGGGCTTAGGTCTTTACGCTTTTGGAGCTATCTTGTTTTATCCTGCGGCGGCTTGGGAAAGCTATGGCTTTTTCCTTGCAGCTTTATACATTCTAACCTTCGGACTGGCATTTTTGGAAACTACCGCCAATCCCTACATTCTTTCCATGGGCCCAGAAGCGACAGCGACCCAGCGTTTGAATTTGGCACAGGCCTTCAATCCTATGGGAGCTTTGGCTGGATTATTTGTAGCAAAAACATTTATCCTCAACGCGCTGCAGAGCAATAACACCGATGACAGCGGAAATTTGATTTATTACACCCTCGATGCTACAGCTAAGGCCGCAGTCAAAAGCAATGACCTAATGGTGATTCGTAATCCCTATGTGATTTTGGGCTTGGTGGTGATTGCGATTTTGGTGGTGATCACCTTGGTCAAAATGCCTGAAAACAAGGATTCTCATGGTAAAATTGACTTTGGACCTACCATGAAGCGCTTGTTCAAAAACCGAAATTTTGTAGAAGGCACCTTGGCTCAAATGTTTTATGTGGGTGCCCAAATCATGGTTTGGACCTACATCTATCAGTATGCGGAGTCCATTGGAATTACCACCTACCATGCAGTCAACTATGCCTATGCCTCCTTGGGAGTATTTTTGATTGGCCGCTGGGTATGCACGGCTTTGCTTCGAGTTTTGCCACCTGCAAAGCTTCTCGCGGGATTTGCCCTTTTGGCAATGGTATTTACGCTGGGTGCAATTTTCATTCAGGGAATTATGGGCTTGTATAGCTTGGTGGGAATCAGTTTTGCCATGTCTTTGATGTTCCCTACCATTTATGGAATCGCCTTAGAAGGCCTGGGCGAAGATTCAAAATTTGCTGCAGCCTATTTAGTAATGGCCATCGTAGGAGGAGCTATCATGCCTACTTTGCAGGGAATGATTTTGGATTTCGGAGGTACTGGGTACACGGATGTAAAAATTCTCGGAGTTCCTGAGGTTAATTTCTCCTTTGTCTTACCGCTGTTTTGCTTCCTAATGGTTTGGCTGTTTGCGGCTAGAGTGAAAAAAGTGGGGAGTTAAGGAGTTGGGAGGTATGGGAGTTTGGAGGGTGTAGGGCTTAGAAAGACTAAATTGGAAAATGTTAAATACAAGTACTGAAGACCACAATTAATTCAAGATTTAAGGATGACCTATGAGTTTTCAATAGGTCACGTAAATCAAAAATCATAATTCGTAAAACCATGCAAGCCTTCCTCCTAATCTGCGATTTGAAAGATGAACCTGAAGCCATTCAAGCATATGTGGAATGCCATAAAACGGTAGCTCCGGAAATTCTTGAAAGTATCCGAGTGGCAGGGGTTATCCGGATGAGTATCTACCGATGGAGAAACAGATTGAGCATGATACTCGAAGCCGAGGATGATTTTAGCTTTGAAAAGAAAGCCAAATTGGACAACGCCAATCCGAAAGTTCAGGAATGGGAAGCCTTTTTGGGACAATTTAAAACCAACCTTCCTGGCACTCCTGCTAATTGGCGCTGGGCACTATGCGAGAAGATATTTGAATTTAAAGTATAAACTCGTTTGTGAGATATCCTAAGTAAGATTTGAAATTGTAGAAATTAGAATGCCCTTTATCCTATGAAAAAACCCATCCTAACCCTTGCCTTGATGCTGTTGTCTTTGCTGACTTTTGCACAAAATCATGTCATTCCTCTTTGGGAAGGTACGCCTCCTCTCCAGAATCCTTCAGATCTCAAGGAAGAAGCAACCCAACAAGGAATTCTTCGCATTGCCAATGTGCAAACTCCAAGCATTGAGGTCTATCTCCCAACCAAGCAAATTGCAACTGGTGAAGCTGTGGTGATTTTTCCGGGAGGTGGCTATGGAATCTTAGCTTATGATTGGGAAGGAACTGACTTTGCCAAATGGCTAAATGCCCAAGGAATTGCAGGAATCGTGGTCAAATATCGACTTCCAATTTCCAAGTCATTGACAGATCCAAAAGAGGTTCCATTGATGGATGCACAGCGTGCCATTCGCCTAGTCCGCCAAAATGCGGAAGCTTGGAGTATAAATCCATCCAAAATCGGAGTGATGGGATTCTCTGCCGGTGGTCACTTAGCTTCCACAGTTAGTACTCAATATACCCATGAGGTAAATCGTTCAAAGGATGCAATTGACGCCCTTTCGGCAAGACCTGATTTTTCGATTTTGGTGTATCCTGTGATTTCCTTTCGAGACGCGGCTGTTCATTCAGGTTCAAGGAAAAATCTGATCGGGGAAAATGCTTCTCAAGAGCTGATGGACCGTTTTTCAGGAGAACTCAATGTCAATGCTGAAACTCCTCCAACATTCTTGGTTCATGCTCAGGATGACAAAGGCGTGCCAATTGAAAATTCCTTGCTTTACTATCAAGCCCTTCATAAAAACGGAGTAAAGGCTTCCTTACATATCTATCCAAGCGGAGGTCATGGCTTTGGGTTTGGATTGGGAAAAGGAGCTGTGGAAGGATGGAGAGACGTTTTGTTGGCTTGGATGAAAGAGACGATTCAATAGGTAGAGGACAGTCACAGGTTTCAGTGATCAGTCGCAGTTTTCAAGATATTGTCAACAGTCCACAGTCAACTGATTTTAGTACTTGAAGATTTAAGATTGCATGTAATTTTACAGAATGGTGGACCGTGGACTGTCTACCTTTGACATAAAAACAATGCCTATTAAAGTAATTGCCTTCGACGCAGATGACACCCTTTGGGTAAATGAACCTTTTTTCCGTGAGGCTGAGGAAAAGTTCGCCAGCCTTTTGGAAGATTTTATGCCTCAGCATGCCATCATGAAGGAGCTCTATCGAACTGAAATCGACAACCTTCCGCTGTATGGCTATGGAATCAAGGGGTTTATGCTTTCTCTGATCGAAACAGCTCTCCGCATTTCTGACCACAAAGTTCCGGTTACCCTTATTGATAAGGTGATTAAAATCGGGCAAGAAATGCTCGAAAAGCCGGTCGAGTTACTTCCTGGAGTAGAAGAAGTCTTGCAATCGCTCAATGGGGATTACCGAATGGTCCTCGCGACCAAAGGGGATTTGGTTGATCAGGAACGGAAACTTCGCAAGTCAGGCTTGGAAAAATATTTTCACCACATCGAAATTATGAGTGAAAAGCGAGTAACGGATTACGAAAAACTAATCAGGCATTTGGACATCAAGCCTTCTGAATTTTTGATGCTTGGAAACAGTCTTAAGTCCGATATACTTCCTGTTTTGGATTTAGGAGGATTCGGGATTCACATTCCTTTTCACACCACCTGGATTCATGAGCAGGTTGAGCATACTGTCGAGCATGAACGGTTTTTTGAAGTGGGAAATATTGGAAAAGCAGTGGATTTGATCCGAGGAATTGATGCTTAATCCCGGTCAATTCTCCAACACCTGCTTCTCTTCGAGTAAGACCTTTCGAAGCTTCTCATAGGCCAAATCCTGAACGGCTATGCCTTGCTCGATTGCCAAGACTGCAGCGGCAGCGGCACTTTGACCTAGAATCATAAAGACAGGTTCCATCCGAATCGATCCAAATGCAGTATGCGAGCTAGACACACAAACGGGTACCAATAAATTGGTGCATTCTTCTTTCTTGGGAAGTAAAGTTCCATAAGAAATCGAATAGGGTTGCTTCGGATGCACACCGATATCACCTTCATTTTGGACAAAGCCCCCAGCTGTCACAAATCGCTGTGTATTATGGGAATCTAAGGAATACGAACCCATTCCGACGGAGTGAGGAACGTCCTTTGCTCCCAGCACATCGTGTTCAGTCATGACATAAGCACCAAGCATTCGACGAGCTTCACGAACATAAATCTGGTGAGGCCAATTTCCATTATCCACAAATTCATCTTTTGCCAATCCGTATTGAGCCATTTGTTCTCGCACCTTTTCCGGAACTCTAGCATCATTGCCTAAGAAATACATCAACCCTTTTTGGTAATCCTCGTGAGCTTGGATGATTGCTTGGCGTTCTTCATAGCTTGCCTCAGGATAGGCATAATTTTTCCCGATGTAATCGGTGCTAAATGGACCATGATTATTTGTGTCTGTTTTCAAATTGGGGATAGGATCAAATTTCCAAAAAGTCTCATCCCAGCCTGCAGCATACACTCGAGCCAATAATTCATAACGGGTGGAATCGTAATTTTCAGGTCTCGGAAAAGGAACCCGATTGTCAGGATGCCGACTCAACGCCATCCGGAAATTATAAGCCTGCAATCGATGATCCCCTTCCCCATTTTGCCCTGGAGGCTCAGAAGAAATCTCAGGTAAAAGTCCACTGCTCGGATCTCCGGTAATTCGGTATGCGGAAATGGAATCATAGAAATAATGATTGTGTTGAAAAACGCCCACTTGAACTCCGTTCCAGGTTTCTCTATACTGTGCATTTGATTCTCGTCCTACGGTATAGTTCACCCCCGCAGCCGCCATCAGGTCTCCTTCATAGGTTGCATCGATAAACACTTTTCCTCGGTATCTCTTCCCAGAAAGCGTTTGAATCTCAGTGATTTTACCTTCTGCCTTTTGCACTCCCTTTACCCGATCCAACCATTCATTACGGTGGATTTCCAGCCCATATTCTTGGACAAAATCCTCAAAAACCTGTTCAGCTACATGAGGTTCAAAAATCCACATCGTCCGATTTTCACCATCAATAGCAGGAGTTCCTTGCCCCTTATTTCCGTATTCATCCCGTGTTTGCCACTTCCAGGCAGAGTCCTGGGCATAGTGTAAATAGACTCGATGATAAAACTCCCTAGCCAATCCACCAATTACCGCCTTATTCCCAGTATCAGTGAATCCCAATCCCCCTGAAGACAAGCCTCCCAAATGAATATCCGGAGATACTACCAAGACTGACTTTCCCATTTTCTTTGCTTGGATGGCAGCGGTAATCGCTGAAGAAGTCCCGCCGTAGACAATGATATCGGCCTCAAAAAGCTCCTGATCATTGGATGAACATGAGATCAAAAAGAGAAAAGAGAACAGGGAAATAAGTAAAACTCTCATAGGAATGGATGGAGCGTAATGAGTTAACTAGTAATGTGTTTTGATCCTTGAACTTTGGTTACTGATCGTTAATCCTTTGCAAAACTATCCGCTTTTGAATTTAGCAATTCATTATCGGGATGAGCTTCAGAAAAGATCAAAATTTGGTAGCGGAATGTCACGGATTGACCTGGTGCAAGACCAAAATTCAAGGTTTCTTTCCCTCCGCTAAGCTCTTTTTGTCCAAGTGGATTTGCGGAAAATAAGCCATAACCTCTAGCATGCCAATAGGTAGGATAGCCGGGATTGGAGGGATGATCCAAAATCACCAAGGACACCTTTTCATTTTCGAGTTTTCCATCCAAGCTCACCCAATTTCCGCGTGTTCCCCAAACATCATCCCCTTCTTTTCCTGCACTGCTTCGATATTTCCCGGTTACTCCCTCATTGTTCAGGCTTGCCACTGTTGTTGGAATTCCATTCGCATCGGTGAAAATTTCAGGCTTATCGGAAGGATGCTCTAACGCTCTTGCCACTCGAATCGCAAATACACCTTCTTTATTATCTTTCATGGAAACCGGTTGGTCCTGCGCGGTCAAAGTAGTCACCCTCGTTATACTCTGCTGATTTCCTTGAGCCGAAAAAAGAAAGGTAGTTTTCTCTTGAAGCAAAACGCGACCATCCGGCGCTTTCCAATCCATGGTCACGGTTAATTCAGCGCCGTTCGAAGTTTCTTTGCTTTCCGTAATTCCGGTATGAACAATGGTGCCGTACTTGTGCTTTTGGTTGGCTGGAATTGCATCCGAATTATTCCAAAAATCTAGTCCATTGACATCTCCATAATTCATCCAATGTCCAATATGATGCGGATGATCCACCCGCTCACCTGGCTTAGGATTAAGTGGGAAGCCCCGAGTCAGTTCATTTCCTTCAGCAGAAATTAGCGGATATAGGACAGGCTTCGCAATAGTACTTGGATAATAATAGGCCGTAAAAAGCTCACCATTGACCAAAACCTCCACTTTTTGCTCTGCATCCTTACGAACCAATTGGATGGATTTTTTTGACTCTTGTGCCTGTGTCATTCCTGAAAAAAGGGACAGCAGCACAACTGCCATCCCCCATTGAAGTTGCTTAAATCGAATCATTACTTAGTATTGGAATGGTTTTCCTCCTGCCAAGACTTCCTGTTTTTCTTCATCGAAGGTCACAAACTGACCTGTCCGCAAAGCAGCTGTGGTCATGATATTGGCAATGGAATGATTGTATCCAGCCATCACGTCTGCATTTGGCTTTTGTCTGGTGCGCACGCAATCCATCCAGTTGCGCATGTGAGAAGAAGTCAGTGGATCTGCTCCGGTATTGGCGCCTGTTTCCACCTTTACTGCTTCTCCCAATTTCATTTCAGGAAGGCGATTTTCCTTCAATCCCATCGACTCAGCCTGCCCCTTGCTCAATCCTCCATTTGGGGTAATCATATTGGTATCCAAATTCAATTCTCCCCCATTGGAATAATAAATTTCCTTAGTTCCACCGGCTGAATTGGTAAATCTGGAAGAATAAATCACTTGGAATCCTTTGCTTGGATCGTTGAGTGGTCCATAATCAAATACCGCCGTCATCGTATCAAAATTCTGACGCCCGTCTTTCCAAAGGTAAATCCCTCCGTTGGCAGCCACACTTCTTGGATGTGGCAGATCAGTAAACCAATGAACCGTATCAATTTGATGGGCCATCCACTGTCCGGGAATTCCAGAAGAATACGGCCAAAACAATCTGAACTCTAAATACTTTCTAGGATCCCACTCCGCTTTGGGACGATTCATTTGGTAACGGTCCCAGTCGGTATCCTCTTTTCGAATTTGACTTGCCAATTCCTGTCTTCTCCATCTTCCGGGTTGATTGACATTCCAAGTCATTTCAACCGCCACGATATCCCCAAATTTTCCTGCTTTGATAAATTCATTTGCCTGATGGTAGTTCAAGCCACTTCTTCGCTGGGAACCCACCTGCACGATTTTCCCCGTTCTCAAAACGGCTTCTTTTGCAGCCCGTGCATCGGCCATCGTCTCTGCAAATGGCTTTTCGACATAGACATCTCTTCCTGCCTCCACGGCTTCTTTGCAATGTAAGGCATGCTGGAAGTCAGCCGTGGAAATAATTACTGCATCCACGTCCTTTCGGTCATAGAGCTCATCGTTGTTTCGGCAGGCAGCAATAGAAACCCCGGCTTTTTCTTTGATAAAGGCCTGCGCCTCATCTCGTCTTCGATTCCAGAGGTCTGACACTGCCGAAAACTCAAAGTTCATTTCCTTGGCATGACCTTGCATGGCAGGAATCAATGCTCCCCGGCACCGGTCGGAAAATCCAACGATGCCTACGTGGACACGGTCATTGGCTCCCAAAATTCTACTATAACTTTTGGGAGAAAAGGCCATCGCGCCTAAGCTAAGCCCGGCGGTGGTGAGTGCGGACTTCTTGAGAAAGTCTCTGCGAGATTGATCTGAATTCATGGTTATTGGGTTTTTGTTTTTATGATCGTATAATGAGTTTTTAAATCCCCCTTACCCCCTTTTTAAAGGTGGAATTAGCCGAGTTATTGACTTTGAAAATAATTCCTGATTCAAAGCTTGGACCTCGCTATTAAATTTTGAAAGATTTCCTTTTGCTCACGCAAAGCTTGAATTCGATCTGCAGGTTGAGTACGCGCTTCCAACAGAATCCAGCCTTCGTAATCCATTTGATTAAATAAGCGGAAAAGGTCCTGATACGGGTAAGTGCCAACATTGAATTCCCGAACGTGCACGGTATCTCCAAACCATTTTTTCACCGAATTGAAGTTGGCTTCCAAACCTGGAGGCAAGAGATCTTCGGCATTGCAGTTCCAGCAAATTTTGACATTGGACTCGGTAACCTGATCAAAAATCGCCTTCATCACCGGTAGCTCTTGGGTGTGTTGTCCATGCACTTCCACCCGGATCAATTGTCCGAAGTCCTGAGCAAATTTTCCGACTTCATTAAAAGAAGCTGCGATTTGGGCGATCGTTTTTTCTTTGGGAACCTCTGCTGGCAAAAAGTTGGGTTTCACCTTGATTCCCGTAGCTCCGATATCATGACAAAGTTGGATATAGGCCTTCGTCCCTTCGATATTTTGTTTAAGCTTTTCGGAATCTGGGCTATGGTATTCGTAATTGGACCCATACCCCAAACAAGTCACAGGACTATCTGCAAAGCGTTTTTTGACCTCGACCCGCTGGGTTGGAGACAGTGCGGTTTCTACTCCGTGCGCATGCTGGGTACGAAGTTCCACTCCAAGTACTCCTGTTTTTTCACAATTGGCGATTAGGGTTGGCAAATCCCAATCCTTGGCCCATTCGTAGGTGACCAGGCCAAATCGCATTTTGGATTCAGCATGAGCTGAAAAACTAGTAAGCAGCGGTAAAGCGGCCAATCCTAGGCCTGCGTTGAAACTTTGCTGAAGAAAAATTCTTCGGGAGAGGTCCTTTGAGTTCATTCACTTAAAATAGGCAGAAATGCCCGGCGGACTTCCCTGAAGTGTCTGGAAATTGCGGAAACGATTGAGGAGTTTAGGAAATCCAACCCACCGATCTTTTCCAGCGATCGATTTCTTGTTTCCGACTCCACCAATCAGTGGGAGGATTTTGATTTTCCAATTCGGCTTGATGTCGAATTAGTGCCGTTTGCTCTTCCAAGGTAGTTAATCCGATGGCGCTCCTCCTTTGATTTACTTCTGAGGGATTTTCAATTTCATTGGGCACCAATTGCCCTTGATCGTTCCAGTCAAACTGGGTTCCGTAGGATTGTGGTTTTCCCTCTAGGACTGCGATTCGGTCCCCCAAATACGCCAAATCCTTGGCTGAAACTTGGTGATTTTGAACTTCAACTTCCAAAAGTTGAAGGCAATTTTTCATAAAAGTGGGTTGCTCGATCGAATGCTGGACGATCAACCAGGCAGCTTCGCTCGCCTCCTGCCCCACTAGCACTTGGGTGGGATAGCCGATCTTTTGGATAATTTGCTCCAATTGCTTGGTATTTCGGAGATGAACCTTTTTCATTTCCGGATTATACCCCTTCCCCAATTGTCCATTTTGAATCAATCTTTCCCGAACCGCCAAATCTTCATTTCTCATTTCGATCAGCAATTCAGCTATTTCAGGGTAAATCATAGGATAAGATTTTTTTATTAACCGATACTCCTTTTAAAAAAACGAAAAGCAATTGAAGATCATGAATTAAGACAATTTTGCAATGATGGGAATCTTTCAAGGCAAGTCGTACCCCTTTTTTGAATTTGCTATTCTTTTTCCTTTCTCATCATAATCGAAATTCCGATCCATCCCTCAGTGGGAAAGGTCGTTGTTTCAACAAATTCCCAACCTTCCGATTCATATTCAGAAGCCTTGAGCAGCGCAGGTGTAAAATCCAGAAAATCATTCGTTTTTAGATCCTTAGCATTGATGGATTGAAAAGCCTCTTGGGTAGAACTGATTTTGAGCACCTTCGAAGATTGTACTATGGTAAGGTAGTCGAATGTCTTTTTTTGTGGATTACTCGTAAATCCTACGATAAATGCAGTCAGTAAAAAGCTGTCCCGAGTACAAGTAATTTCTTGGTCATGATTTTTTGATTTGAAGTCCCTAAGTCCTTACGCCAACGTTAGGCGGCTAGGTAAGTTGGTAAAATGGACACTAAAATCTGGCAAGACTCCATTCCAATTAATTTGGGATCGATTGGAGAAAAAGAATAGCCAAAAGAATTTTGGGTGGTAGCTAACTCATTTATAAACGTAACTAAACCTAATTATTTCTTTTTATTTAAAAAATCCATTTCTAGCCAATCAGGGAAGTTTATCCGACAACAAACGACTACAATCGAATACAAACACTTAGCTACCGACTTACTTTTTTCCCTTCCCCCAACTTTGGTCCATCAGTTCTCCTCTAGCGGAAATTGTTAAACCAAATCTTTCACACTTAATCTTTTAAAATTATGAACGCGCTAAGAAACAAAGTTCAACTCATCGGTCGCCTAGGTGCCAAAGTCGAAATCAAAAACCTAGAAAATGGTAAAATCGTGGGAAATGTAAACATTGCCACAGACGAGGTGTACCGTAATGCAAAAGGTGAAAAAATCACCGAGACTACCTGGACGCATCTCGTCATCTGGGGCAAGAATGCGGAGATCTTGGAAAAATACACCGACAAAGGCTCCGAAATCGCCATCGAGGGTAAGCTATCCAATCGCTCCTACACCGACAAAAACGGGGAGAAGAAATACATCACCGAAGTAGTTGTCAATGAAATCCTGCTCTTGGGAGGCGGACCTAAAGCTGAAAAAGCCCAGTTCGAAAAAGCAGAAGCAGACCTTCCGTTTTAAATTATAATCTTCACCAAGTAAACCTTGACAATATCCCTGCCTGATGGCAGGGATTTTTTTTGCTCCAGCCCCATCTAAAATCAAGAAAATCAAACCCTTGATCAGAGACTTTTTTTCGGAATCTTAAACTTTTGGCTATTTTGACCACCAAGAAGAGGAATGATTCACCCCTATTACTCCCTGCTTCACCTCCCTTTAAACCCAAAATCATGAAGAAAAGAACCTTTCTAAAAACCTCAGCCTTAGCCCTTGGCGGGACAATCTTGTCCCCATACTTGGGTTGCTCTCCCCGCAAACCTGAAGAAAGTCTCACCCCGGAAACCCTAAAAAACTGGGCTGAAAACTTCGAGTTCAGTACCCAATCGGTGTATTACCCCAGCACGGTGGAAGAAGTACAGACCTTGGTGAAAGAATTGGATTCCTTGCGGGTCCTCGGCTCTCGCCACTCGTTTAATCGAATTGCAGATAGCGCCGATCACTTGATTTCTTTTGATCAGATGAATCGAATCATCGGGCTTGATCGCGAAAAAATGCAGGTGACCGTTGAAGGGGGGATCAAATATGGAACCCTGTCCAAGTATCTGCATGAGCAGGGTTTCGCCCTTCACAACTTGGCCTCCTTACCGCATATTTCAGTAGCGGGAACCATTGCAACAGCTACTCATGGCTCGGGAGTAGAAAATGGGAACTTATCCACCAGTGTCGCAGGGATCGAATTTGTCAATGCCCAAGGTGAGCTTATTTCATGGACCAAGGAAGATCCAAACTTTCCCGCAGCCGTGGTGGGATTAGGAGCTTTTGGACCTGTGACCCAAGTGACTTTGGATATTGTTCCAACCTTTGAAGTTGCTCAGGTGGTCTATTTAGACCTCCCTTTCGAATCCTTGAAGGAAAATTTCACTGAAATCATGAGCGCAGGATACAGCGTCAGTTTGTTTATCGATTGGAAAAAAGACAGCGTCACGGAGGTTTGGGTTAAGAAAAAAATCGAGTCTGGCGCAACCCCTGAATTTCCGGAAGATTTTTACGGAGCAAAGTTATCCACCGTCAAAATGCATCCTGTTCCTGATTTGGATCCTGAGAGCTGTTCCGAACAACTTGGAGTTCCGGGTCCTTGGTATGAGCGACTCCCGCATTTCAAAATGGAATTTCAGCCCAGTGCAGGAAAGGAACTGCAGTCCGAATACTTTGTGCCGATGGAGCAAGGACTAGAGGCCATCATGGCTGTAGCTGAAATGTCCGAGCAAATCCATCCCTATCTATTTATTTCTGAAATCCGAAGTATCAAGGCGGATTCTCTTTGGATGAGTACTTGCTTCGAGCGGGATTCGATCGCCATTCATACCACTTGGAAACAGGAAATTCCAGTTGTAATGGATCTCCTACCCCAAATGGAAGCCAAACTGGATCCCTTTCAACCCAGACCCCATTGGGCAAAATTATTTACCATCTCAAAGGAAAAATTGGCTGCGCGCTATCCAAAAATGGAGGATTTCAAACAGCTTTTGCTGCAGCATGATCCCCAAGGGAAATTCAGAAATGGATTTATCAACCAACATCTTTTTGGAGCATAAACCATTCCCGGAGTGAGTCATTTACCTAACTGATAGAACTTGAGAAAACACCTTTCAGGATTTGAAAACCTAACAGGTATATACCTATCGGAGAATTATAGAAAAAAGAAAAGGGAGGTTTAGCCTCCCTTCTCGTTTTATTTCATTTTCTAAATTTGATCCGATCTGGATTTGAATCAGACTGATTCTCCATGCTGTGACATATCCAAGCCAATTTCTTCATATTCCGGTCTTACTCTCAGCGTCACAAATTTATTCAACAAGAAGAGGATCACGAAAGACATCACAAAAGAGAAAATTGCCACCCCAACCAAGACGACCATATGGGAGGCGAAAATTCCCCAACCCCCATAAAGGAGACTTGCTCCCGGTTTATTCGCAAAAATCGCGGTTAAAATCATTCCCATAATCCCTCCGATTCCGTGGCAAGCGAATACGTCCAAGGTATCATCAATCTTTCGAAGAAACTTCGCATTCATCATGATGTTGGATACAATTGCTCCAAAGAAGCCGAAAATAAAGCTTTGCGGAATCGTAATAAATCCAGCAGCAGGTGTGATTACCACCAAGCCCACGACTGCACCGATGCAAGCTTGCAAAGCGGAGATTTTTCTTCCTTGAATTCGATCAAATAACACCCAAGTCATCATCGCAGTGGCTGAACTGATCGTGGTCGTAGCAAAGGCCATAGCGGCTGTTCCGTTTGCACCAAAAGAAGAACCCGCATTAAAACCAAACCAACCAAACCAAAGCATCCCAGTTCCCAAAAGCACATAGGTAATATTGGATGGATCATGGTGTGGATTCTTTCGCTTTCCGATAAACAACGCTCCGGCAAGGGAAGCCAAACCTGCGCTGATATGAACTACCGTACCTCCCGCAAAGTCAACCACTCCAAAATACGCACCGATCAGTCCTTGAGGATGCCATACCATATGGCAAAGTGGTGCATAGACCAAAACAGTAAATATTCCGATAAAGAATAAATAACCGATAAAGCGAACTCGCTCCGCAAATGATCCGGTAATGATTGCTGGAGTAATGACCGCAAATTTCATCTGAAACAAAGCAAATAATACAAATGGAATAGTTGCTCCCAAGGCTTTATTGGGAAGAGCTCCCACTTGATCAAAAAACATAAACTGAAAGGGATTTCCGATTAATCCGTTATGTGTGCCATTGATTGTGATTCCAATCGGATCACCAAAAGCCAAGCTAAATCCTACCACTACCCAAAGCATGGTCACCACGCCTAGCGAAATAAAACTTTGAAGCATGGTAGAAATAAGGTTCTTCTTTCCAACCATCCCTCCATAAAACAAAGAAAGTCCCGGTGTCATCAACAACACCAAGCAGGAAGCTGTCAGCAACCAGGCAATATCTGCAAACACCAAATCTGACTCGGTTCCGAAATTTTCTACAACTGGTTCGGCAACTGGCCAAAACAAACTAATAATAGGCGCCGCAATGGTGATTAAAAACGCCAATTTCCATTTTGCTTTCATGACTTTATTTTTTGACGCGGCAAGTATACAGGCTTTTGTTGCAAAATTTTCAAGACTTGGATTAAAAAATTTTGATTTGGTTAAAAAAAGAAGCTGAATGTTAAAAATTCAGTCAAAAAAAGACTGAAATCGGGTTGAGAAAATCCAACTTAATTAAAAAAACTGCTTCAAACACAAAATCCCCTCTCAAGGAGAAGGGATTTTATGCATTTAGTAAACCAAAATTTAACCTGAACGAGGTGTAAAAAACTAAGTCACCTACGTGATCAATCAGGGCTAACTAAATTATAAATAATTAGTCATTCTGAAAATTATTCCTAGATCAATTAGAAAACTTAATCAGGTCATCTTTTATTTAATAATTCAATTGACTCCCGGATGATAGGTTTTCTGAGCTCTTTTTAAGACATCTTCCTTGTAAAAAGCAACGTCTTTGAAATTTGCATCGGCATAGCGTTGCGCTTGGTCGAAGAAATGAGGTGAATTTGGATCAGAGCTTTGTCCTCCTGCGAGGATGGTTTTTGCTTTTACTTTTTCACCAAATTCCACCACTGCCACAAAGCTGTTTCCACGATACCCATACAATCGTTTGGTAGATTCAGTTGCTCTAGCTCCATAAGCAGCCAAAGCGCCCCAATTTCCAGATGCCAATCCCACAGGAATATAGGCTTGTTCATCATCAAACCCTGCATCAATTGCTCCACTCAATCTCTGGAAGCGATTGATCTCTCCCCATGGCGTATTCCAAGTCCCAAAATCCGTATTCATCTGATCCAAAGTTGCCTCAAAAACCTCCTGAATCTCAGTCGGATTTGGTTTTTTCGCATTGGGCATCTCATTGATAAATCGGTTCATAGATCGAAATTTCCGCTGGTAATTTTCTCCGTAGAAATGAGCCAAAGACATGGCCACTGACTCTTTGGAAGTTTTCAAATCCCATTGTTTCAATATTTCTAGGGCTTGATTGACTTTCCCCTCTCCAGTTGAGGAAGTGTAGGCAGATAGTAATTCTGGAAGTAAGAACTGAAAGGCAGGTAAATGCGGATCATAGGCCAAAGTCAAAAAGCTATCTAGGCTTAATTTCCCATCTAGCTCAGAAAGGACTTTGACAGCGTGAACACCCCGGAAATTTTCTGCATCAGGAGCCATGTAAAATGGATAGTTTTCGGCCTTGGGACTAAACTCCCCTGCAGCAGTAAACGGCGTGGAATTGCAATTTTGAATCCATCCAGTTCCGGGATTGAGGATTACAATACTCTCATCCACAGTATGAAGCCCCTGCCAATCAGTAGCAGGATTAGATCCATCCACAGGCTTAGAAAAGTCAAATTCAGGATTTCGTTTGGGGATAAAGTTGCCATGGAAATAGCCGATATTCCCCTCTGCATCTGCAAAAACGGTATTGTTGGAAGAATTGGTCCGGATATTCATCATCTCCTTAAACTCCCCAAAATTGGCCAGCTTGGTTCGGGAATAACTTTGGATAAGTGCATTTACAGGGTCCCAATTGATTTTGGTAGCAACCCATCCATTCTCATTTTTATGGGTAATTGGACCATGGTGAGTTCGATAAATGGTAAAGGGCTTTGATTTTATACTTCCATCTTCTGCCTTATAGCTCAGTTTGATTTCCTGCGTTTTCACCTCACGCTTTTCTCCTCCATAATTGTAGAGCATCATCCCATCCTCTTCCAAGATTTCCTCTTCAAATTCATCGATAAAATCCACGAAGGTCGAGGTATGAATCCAACCTGTTTTCTCATTAAATCCTTGATAAACAAAAAATTGCCCCCAAGTCACTGCGCCGTACACATTGAGTCCTTCTTCGCTCACGACATGAACTTCCGGTCTGAAATAGAAGGAAGTATGCGGGTTAATCAGCAACATGGCATTGCCGGATTCAGAAAGTGAAGGCGCAATCGCGATCCCATTGGAGCCTTTCGGCTCTTCAAGGATTTGATCCATAGTATCCTTGGCATCGATCAAGGCAAGCGCAGAATCCTGTTCGTAAAATGCCTGCAAGGCCTGAGTAGAAATCCGCTCAATATCTCCCCCGATAGATCCTTCAAAGAAAAACATAGGCATCCAAGGTTCATACTTGGTGATTACCTGAGGAGTCACTTCTGGATGGGTATGCAAATAATAGTTGACTCCATCTGCAAATGCAACGCAGAGTTTTTTCAACCAATCCGGAGCCTTTTCATAGGCAGCTTTGGCCTCCTCTTCGGTCATGTACAAATTCGCTCGGAGGTCCGAATAGATAGCATCCTCCCCTTCGAGCTCTGCTAAGCGACCAATCGCCCAAATGTAATTGCGCTCTACCCGACGAAAGTCATCTTCGCATTGGGCATAGAGCAAACCAAAAACCGCATCTGCATCGGTCTTTCCATAAATATGAGGAACTCCAAAGTCGTCACGGATAATTTCAACTGCTTGAGCTTGAGTTTCCCAACGGGCGAGTTCTTCATTTTGAGGGGCCTCACAAGCCCAAAAACCAATAAGGGCTACGGCAGCCCAGATTCTCTTTAGCATAACATTTGGGTAAGGGTGTAAATACGAAAGTAAGGGAATTTTCCAGTTTCAATTGGGCGGAATTTTTAGCAGTGTTCTTGATACAGATTAGCGGAATATTTTGATTTCAGAAGGTCGATCACCTCTGATGGCACCTGCTTTTGGAGATCGTATGCTCTGGCCAATTCTTCAATTTGATTTACAGCACTTGCTCCAATGACTAGACTGGCAACCGCGCTTTGTTCCAAACCGAATCTTAGTAAAACTGCCAAGGGATCGAAACCCAAGTTTTGAATCCAATTTTTTACTCCTTGAACTTCAAGCTGAGAATAACCCAAATAAGCATCAGCAGGCTTATTTAAAAGTATACCCTTTGCCAATGCCCCACGAACCACGACTCGAGTAGAATGTTCTTTCAAAAATGGAAAGACAAATTCCTCAGCTCGGCGATCCAATGGCGAATATTGAAGCATCAATGTTGCCGGAGGATAGTCGGTCACCACCTTGCGGATTACGTTGGGACGAATCGAAGAAATTCCAAAATGCTTAATTTTTCCCTGTGATTTTAAAATTTCCATCGTTTCAAAAACTTCATCCCAAGGGTCTTCAATAGTCCCTCCATGCAGCTGATAGAGGTCAATCACCTCGATATTCAACCTCCTCAAACTTTCCTCCACGGCTTTCAGCAAATAGTCCTTGCGAGGATTCCAAGACCAAGATTTTTCGTCGGATTGCCACTCATTTCCACCTTTGGTTGCAATCGTGACTTTATTTCTGAGGCTTGGTAAAATTTTTCCAACAAGCCCCTCATTCCAACCCATTTGATAGAGATCGGCAGTGTCCCAATAGGTCATCCCTGCTTCTATTGCAGCATGTAAAATGGACAAGGCAGACTTCTCTTCTTTTGGCAAAGACATACACCCCAAACCTATCCGACTGAGCTCCAATGAGTTTTGAATTTTGATTTGATCCATTGCCTGCAGTTTTATTTATGGCTTTTTTACTAAAAAAAGAATGGAAAACTTCTTGGCTTAATTTTAAAAACAAAGGGGGGAAATCCTATCAGAATGGCTATTTTTGGGGCGCTTAAACCTAAACCAATGAAAAAAATTGCTGTTTTCACTTCGGGTGGAGACTCTCCAGGAATGAACGCTTGCATTCGGGCTGCAGTCCGAACTGGAATATATAAGGGACTTGACGTTTTTGGAATTTACAGAGGCTATGAAGGAATGATCGAAGGAGACATCAAGCGCCTTCATTCTCATTCTGTGAGTAATATTATTCAGCGAGGCGGAACCGTGTTGAAGTCCGCACGATCTATGGAGTTTAAAACTCCAGAAGGAAGAAAAAAGGCATTCGAAAATCTCAGCGCACATGGAATCGAGGGCCTCGTAGCTATCGGTGGTGACGGCACCTTTACCGGAGCCAAGGTTTTTTATGAGGAATTTGGAATACCTACAGTAGGCTGCCCTGGCACCATTGATAATGATATCTACGGAACAGATTATACCATTGGCTTTGATACGGCGGTAAATACCGCATTGGAAGCTATTGACAAAATCAGAGATACAGCCGCCGCACACGATCGGATTTTCTTTATTGAAGTAATGGGAAGAGATGCAGGATTTATTGCAGTCGAATCAGGTATCGGTGGAGGTGCAGAATTTGTGATGGTTCCAGAAACGCAAACCGATTTGGATGCCGTAGTCAAATCCCTCAAAAAACTCCGAAAAACGAAAACCTCCAGTATTATCGTAGTGGCTGAAGGGGATGATTTGGGAAGTGCCGATGTAATCATGAAATTGGTCAAGGAGAAAATCCAAGATCCAAGCAAGGAATTTAAAGTAACTACCTTAGGTCATATTCAGCGTGGCGGAAATCCTACTGCTCGAGACCGTGTTTTGGGAAGCCGATGTGGAATGGCTGCTGTAGAAGGATTACTTTCCGGCAAAACCAACTGCATGGCGGGAATCATGAATGAGCAGGTAGTCTACACTCCTTTTGCTGACTGCATTGGTCTACCGAAACCACTAAATCCTGACCATTTAGCGTTAATCGATATTTTAAGTATTTGATATGGGATACATTCCGTTGTTTCTTACCGTGGGAGGTGCTTGCCTGTTATTTTTTATGACAGTCAGCAATACCCTCAAAAGAAAACTACAGGCTCAGGCAGCGCTTTGGGAAAAATTGGCGACCCTCAATCCTGAGTTGTCCAATAGCCTCGGCTCCTCCCCCAACTTGGATACGATGATTCAGGATTGGAAAAAATCAGAATCGACAACTGCCTTTACTGAAGAAAGCTTAAAGGTGATTCGAGAACTCAAAATCAACCGAATCCAATACAATGAATTGATCAAAAAAGCCCCTTACAACTGGGTGGCCGCATTTGGTGGATTCAAGGCTATTTGAGCTGAAATAAAATCAATGATCTGGTTGAATTGATCCGGGTGAAACCATTGGATTTCAGGATCTTTTCTAAACCAGGTCATTTGTCTTTTTGCGTAGCGTCTTGAGTTGCGTTTCAATAGTCGGATAGCCTCTACCCGATCATACACTCCCTCCATAAAATCAAAAATCTCGGTATACCCAACTGTCTGCAAAGCGTTCAGATTTCGGTATGGAAAAAGCGATTCTGCTTCCTCAAATAATCCCTTTTCGATCATTTGATCCATTCGATCATCAATTCGCTGATAGAGTTCTTCCCGATCTCGATCCAGTCCAATTTTGATCGAAACAAACGGTCTTTCAACTTTCTTTTTTTGGCGAAAATTACTGTAGGGCTGCTGAGTACCTAAGCAGACTTCTAGTGCACGCATGAGACGTTGGGGATTTTGTCGATCTACCTGGTCAAAATAGATCGGATCATGAATCGAAACCTGATTTTGAAGCCATTCTAAGCCATTTTGTTGATATAGACGAATTACTTCTTCCCGGATTTCCGGGGAAATATCTGGTATGGAATCCATGCCTTGGGTAATAATATCCGCATACATTCCCGATCCTCCAGTCAATAGCACCATGTTTGACTTTTGATATAGCTTATCCAGAATGGCTAAGACATCCGATTCATACTGCTTGACATCATACTCCTCAAAAATAGAATGGGAATCAATCAAATGATGAGGCACTTGATCGAGCTCTTCGTGGCTTGGTTTAGCCGTCCCCAAATTCATCTCTCTGTAAAACTGTCTACTATCGCAGGAGATAATTTCTGAATTGAATTTTTTAGCTAGTTTTAAGCACAATTCGGTTTTACCAACTGCAGTTGGACCGACTATTACCAGCAAGTACTTCTGATTCCTCAAATTAGTTTAGGTTTATCCCCGCTCGAAAGTCCAAATTTAAGCCATGGAAAGCAAAAGAATCCTGATCGTAGACGACAATGATCTTAACAGGAAGCTTTTCGAGAATTTGTTGAGCCAATTTTACCACATTGATACCGCTAAAAACGGGCTAGAAGCATTGGGAAAATTGGAGGAAGATTTCTTTGACTTGGTATTGATGGATATTCAGATGCCTACTTTGGACGGCATATCTGCTATGAAGCGAATCCGGAACGGTGAAAAATCGGAAACTAAAATCCTTGCCATTACGGCTTTTGCAGACGAATCCGAGCGCGAAAACTTCCTAACCATGGGCTTTGATGAATTCCTCACCAAGCCCATCCGTCCGAGAGAGTTTCTACAGACTATCAAAGGAGTAATCAGCTCCACTCCTTTTACTCTTGAAAAGGAAAAAGATTCTCCTGAAAATCAAATTGAAATATTGAACCGAAAAACAATTTTTCAATTGATGAAATATAATTCCCGAGAGGCAATGGAGGCGGTTTTTCAAGACTTCATTGCGGATTGTGATTCAGTCATCGCTACTGGAAAAAATTTGGATAACTTGGAAAAATTAGACGATTTCGCTTTGGAAATCCATAGTTTGAAAGGAAATTCAGGTACTTTAGGTGCCGAGAAAATTTACGAGGTAGCCAAGGAGTCGGAAGGCTTCGCGAGGAAGAATATGAAGATCGAACTTCAGGAAAGTTTAAAATCTTTAGAATTTTCAATTATTGAGTTTAAAAAACATCTTTTAGAATTTAATTTCGAACAATGAATAGTGTTAAAAGAATTTTGGTGGGCGAGGACAGCTCAATTATTATCAATCTTACCAAGAACGTCCTAGCCTTTGAAAAGTATGAGATGAAAGCGGCCAAAAATGGGAAGCAAGTGCTCGAGCTTTTGGAAAAAGAACATTTTGATTTGATCCTTATGGATATTGGGATGCCAGTGATGGATGGATTAGAATGTACTCGTTTGATTAGAAATCATGCGGATTCAGCAAAAAGCAAACTTCCGATTATTGCTATTTCGGGAAACGCCAATAACTACACGCCAGAAGAGTTTAGAAAATTTGGTTTCGATGACTTTATCCAAAAGCCATTGGATTATGACAAACTTTTAGCTACTGTCAAAAAACACCTTAGCTGAAATTATGGCCCTGAAATACACGAAACATTTTCTGGATAAGCTTGAAAATCTCTTTGCTTCCTCAGAGTATGTTTTACGGTATGAAAAAGGAAATTTTAAATCTGGCTATTGTGTCTTAAAGGAAACCAGGATTGTCATCGTCAACAAATATTTTCCCCTAGAAGGAAAGATTAATGCCTTGGTGGATATCCTTTCTGAATTAAAACTTGATCCTTCAGGATTTAAGGATAAAGCAAATCAGGAGTTTTTGAAAGAGCTCCAGCAAACTACGTTAAAGTTTTGAAAGTCACTTTTTTGGGTACGGGAACTTCACAGGGAGTCCCAGTTATTGCTTGCACTTGTCCTGTTTGTAGTTCTTTGGATTACAGAGACAAGCGTTTCAGAACTTCGGTGCACTTTGAGGAAAAGGGGTATTCATTCGTAGTTGACACTGGCCCAGACTTCCGTTCTCAAATGCTTCGGGCAAAAATCCAGTCTTTGGATGCCATACTTTTTACCCATCAGCACAAAGACCATACGGCTGGATTGGATGACATCCGTCCTTTTAATTTTATCCAACAAAAGGACATGCCTGTATTCGGCACGAAACCGGTAATTGAGCAACTTCAAAAAGAATACGAATACATATTCAGTCATGTAAAATATCCCGGGATTCCTCAAGTCAATTGCATCGAAATCGATGAAAACCCGTTTCATTTTAACGGAATCCGAATTACGCCCATCCCTGTTTTGCATTACAAACTGCCTGTCTTGGGTTTTAGAATCGGAGATTTTTCCTATATCACGGATGCGAATTTTATCCCTGATTCCTCCAAAAAACTTTTGGAAGGAACCAAAATCCTCGTTCTGAATGCGCTTCAAATAGAATCACATATTTCGCATTTCACCTTAGATCAAGCCATAGAACAAGCCCAGTCAATTGGTGCTGAGCAGACCTATTTCACCCATATTTCACATCGAATGGGGCTTCATCGTGAGGTCGAAGCAAATCTCCCAGAAGGGATTTTTCTCGCTTATGACGGATTAGAACTACAGGTAGACTGATGCATCTCAATTACCATTTTCTTCGGTACCTGATTCCTGAACTAAACGAACAATTAGCAGGAAATCAGATTTCCGCCTGCTTTTCACAAAGTAAGGATGAATTGATCATCGAAACCGACGGCCCAAACTCTCATCGAGTAATCCGTGCACACTTACTTCCACCACAGGTTTATTTGGCCTTTCCTGAAGTTTTTCATCGCGCCAAACGGAACACGATTGATCTTTTTGAACCCATCATTGGAGATATAATAGAATCATTTTCTACGATTTCTTTTGAACGTGCCTTTTGGATGAATCTAAAGTCAGGGAAAAGGGTATTATTCAAGCTCCATGGTAACCGAAGTAATTTGATCTTATTTGAGGCAAATCAAGATTTTCCCTCTCTCCTTTTCAGAAATGAAATCTCCGAGGATAAGACTTTAAACCCCGATAGCCTTGAAAAGCACCAGGATTTATCGTGGGATCAATTTCAATCCGTGGATGGAAATGCCTCGATTTTTCTTCCGACACTTGGTAAGGTACCTCGTCAATGGCTTAAGGAAAAGGGATATCCAGAAGCAGACCTACATCGAAAATGGATGTTAATGCAGGAGCTGCTTGACATGCTCGACACCCCTCTATTTAGCTTAGCAAAAGCTGAAGATGAGCTATTCTTATCCCTCCTGCCAGAACAGAATACTTTAAAAACATTCGCAAATCCAGTAGAAGCTTGCAATGAACTGTTCTACCTACAGCTAGTCAAGGGGAGTTTTGAAAAAGAAAAACAGGGGATTCTTAAGGGACTCTTGGATCAGTTCAAAAAGACCGAATCCTATTTAGCAAAGGCGAAAGGAAAGCTTCATGAACTGCAGGAATCTGCGCCTCCTTCTCAACTTGCCGATGTCATCATGGCCAACCTACATCAATTTACAGGTGGACTAAAGCAGGTTGAATTGGTTAATTTTTACACCAATGAGACTATTCAAATTGAACTAAAAAAAGGTCAAAAACCGCAAGATTTGGCTGAGTCGCTTTATCGAAAATCCAAAAATCGACAATTAGAGTTTGATCAAATCAAAAAAACGATTGAAGCAAAAGAGGTATTTTTGGCGCTAACCAAAGATAAAATCAATCAATTGGAGGAAGTTCAGGATTTCAAACAATTGAAACGCTACCTTCAACAACACCAAGAAGATAAAAAGACCAATCAGGAGACGAGCAGCTTACCGTTTAAGGTTTTTGAATATGAAGGGTTTACGATTTGGGTTGGAAAATCTGCCAAAGATAACGATGAAATGCTCCGAGGATTTGCGCATAAGGATGACCTATGGCTACATGCTCGGCAAGCTGCAGGTTCGCATGTAATTATTCGTAAAAAAGGAATGCCTGTAGTCCCCAAAGCCGTATTAGAGCGTGCCGCTGGATTAGCAGCTTTCTATTCAAAACTTAAAAATGAAAGCCTTGCACCTGTCATATACACAGAAGCAAAGTATGTACGAAAAGTGAAGGGAAGTGCTCCAGGTTCAGTCATGGTGGATCGAGAAAGTGTCCTTTTGATCCCTCCACAAGGTCCAGATGAGGATACTTCGGCTACTAAAAATTAGGTCGATTTAGATTTCCACGAGATTGGGAAAGAGGTGGACCAAGGCTGATTTTTTTAAATCCTTTGAATAAGATAACTGTCCCTACCAATCCAGTAGCCCCTCCTACGTAAAGAAGTGCCTTTCCTGTTTGGGGTTGGGTACCGAGAAGCTGTCCCCCCAGAATGGTCACAGAATAACCCAAAGTGGCAACCAAAATCCCAGTTTTTAAATGCTTTTGAGATTGGTAAAGATTTAATTCGACTTGACGTAAGTCACGATCTAATTGAAGAATAGAACGTTTTAAACTATCCTGATCAGAAACTGGAGACTGCCCTTGAGCGAAACCATAAGAAAAACAAAACAGAAATAAGAAAAATAACTGCCGCATCATTTATTGATTGATCCAAGTTTTAAATTCATTCACTTTTTCACGTGCTACCACAATTGGCGAATCTGTTTTGGCTTTAAGACTCAAGGTTAACCGGCCATTGGTATAGGGCTTCATTTCTACCAAATGATCCAAATTAATAATGAAGGATCGGTTGATACGATAGAAAATTTTCGGATCAAGCTGATCAAGCTGAAGGTCATTGAGCGAAAAATCAACGATATATTTTTGAGAAGAACCCGATTCCACCAAAAAAGTAATTCCATCTTCGGCGTAGAAGTATGCGATTTGATCCACAGGAATAAATACTAACCTACTGCCAATTTTTGCCAGAAATCTCTTCTTGTAAATTTTAGCGGGAAAGTGTCTGGAGATTTGATCTAAAATAGATTCTGACCAACTCGAATCCGAATATTTACAGACTTTATCAAAGGCTCGAAGAAGCCGTTCTTCCTGAATTGGCTTTAAGACATAATCAATACAATTATGTTCAAAGGACTCCAAGGCATATTGATCATAGGCAGTAATAAATACAACTGGGACCTCTACTTTCTTTCCCTTGAAAGCTGTGAAGCTTAATCCATCTGCCAAATGGATATCACAAAGAATCAGGTCGTAATTTTCGGAATATTTCAGGGCATCACTGAGTTCTGAAACTCGATTGACTAGAGTCACCACTTCCCAATCTGGGCGAGACTTTTTAAGAATTGCGAGAATTCTTTGTTGAGCAAGTGGCTCATCTTCTGCTAAAAGTAATTTCTTCTTCATGAATTAAAGGAAGTTCAACAGTGAAAAATTCCGGCTGATCAATCACCCGGATGTCAAGATTTAAAAACTGATAACGTTGAGATATGTTTTGAAGGCCAATTCCGGATGTAGGTTCTACGGCAGGTTTTGGCTGCTTGAGATTTGAAATCCTTAAATACTTTTCATCGCAAATCAAGGAAATCTCAAGGGGCATTTTGGGAGTGAAATAGTTATGTTTCACCACATTTTCAACCAAAAGCTGTAACACCGCAGGAGGAATAAATTTTGTCCTACAGCTCTCTTTAATGTTCATTTTAAACCGTAAAGCATCCTCAAATCGGATGCTTAACAATTCAAGGTAATGTTCTAAAAAGTTTAGCTCCTCCTGAAGCGAAACCAACTCATTACCGCGGTTTTTGAGAATATAGCGATATACCTCGCTCAACTTTAACAGGTATCGATCTGCCCGAAGCACATCAGTATGGATCAAGACGGACAATGCGCTCAAATTATTGAAGAAAAAATGTGGATTGAGTTGGGAGTTGATGGATTCCAATTTAGCCTCGGAGGTCAAAGATTTTACTCGCTCCATTTCAAGCTCCTTTTCCTTATATTTTTTTTGAAAGAAATAGATGCCGTTGATACTATTCAAAAACAAATTGATTCTTGAAGTAAATGCCAAAGTCAGCAAGAAGTTTTGAAGCGAGAAACTGAATGGCCCTTGGAGAATCATACCGGTAATTTCTGCTGAAAAAAAGGCTAATCCTGCTACAGCAAGCATAGAAAAAGATAATTGTATCACTAATGGATGAACTTGTTTGAAATTTTTTTGAACTCGATTTTGAACTAGCTGATTAATGCCCCAAACCAAAAAAGTAAGCGACAAAATTATAATCAACAAGGGCAGCACATCCAGTTCAACCGCATACAGCCGATCTCCATCTAAGACATAGATATTTAAAAATGAATATCCCCCTAATAATCCGGCGAAAAGGTAGCTGTATCGGTGACTAAACATAAGCTGTGAGAAATCGGCATTAAGGAAAAGGAATCAGAAAAAGGGGCAGACTAATCTGCCCCTTCTAAAAACTATGGAATCATTAAAGTGTTGGAAGCAATACTCCGTCAATCACGTGAACTACCCCATTCTCAATAGCAACGTCAGCGGCAACAACATTAAAGGTGTTTCCGGCCTTATCTGTCACTGTCACAGAATTACCATTTCTGGTTACGGTCAACATTTCACCTGAGAGTGTTGGCACCAGCTGGGATCCCTGAGCCAAATCAAATGAGAACGCAGTGGCTGGAACTACATGAAAGCCTAAAACTTTAACAACGGCCTCAGCTCCTAAAGTGGAAATCAATTCTTGCAATGAACCCAAATTGAGCGCTGCCAATAAATCTGCGAATGCCTGGTTGGTTGGTGCAAAAACAGTCATTGATTCTTGGTCCAAAAGCGTTTGCCCCAATCCAGCAGCTGTAACTGCATCTAACAAAATACTCAAATTGGCAGCTTGCGCCGCTTCAACGACATTAGGAAGAGTGAGTTCGGGCAATAAAACACCATCAATCACATGAACTACCCCATTTTCAATGGCCACATCAGCAGCAATTACATTGATTGTATTTCCGGTAGCATCAGTTACTGTCACACCCGAAGAGTTCTTCGTCACAGTTAGATTTTGACCTGCCAAAGTGGTAAACGTATTGGTTGCAGCTAAATCAGATGAGAAAGCTACTGCTGGCACAACATGGAAACCTAAAACTGTTTGAAGGTTTTCAATTCCACCAATCTTGGTAACCAATTGACTAAGATTACTTGCACCGAATGCTTCTAGAGCTGCTCCAAAAGCATCATTGGTAGGAGCAAATACTGTAATCGCATCTGCATTTACTAAGGCATTGCCCAATCCTGCTGCGGTAACTGCATCAAGAAGCACGCTTAGTCCGGCACCTTGAGCTGCTTCCACAACAGTTGGCAACTCTAAATCAGGCAACATCACTCCATTCAAAACATGTACAACTCCATTGGAAATTTCAATATCTGCAGCTACTACTTGAGCCACTCTTCCCAATTGATCTCTAACGGAAACAGTATTGCCTGATTTTTCTACGAAAATTTCCTGACCTGCCAAAGTCATAAATGTATTACTGGCTTGGAGACTTCCAGAAAGCGCAACCGCAGGAACTACATGATATCCTAAGACTTTTTCCAAATTAGATACTCCTCCAATCTTCACTACCAATTCATCCAAAGAAGCAGCACCAAAAACTTCTAAAGCCGCAGCAAAGGCTTCATTAGACGGTGCAAAAACAGTAATTGCTTGAGCAGAAAGTAAATCTTCGGGCAAACCATCCACTGCAGAAACTGCTGATAAAAGAGTAGTCAATCCATTCTCGGTAGCTACCTCTACAAGAGTTGGTTTGGGTAGATCCACAGCTGGTAAAAGCACGCGATCGATGACATGCACCACCCCATTTTCTATTTGTACATCAGCTTGAATCACCCGTGCCACATTTCCAGCAGCGTCTGTTACAGTTACAATTCCAGGATTAGAAGTTACCCGCAGGGATTGTCCGGCAAGGGTTGTAAAAACATTATCCTGATTGAGGTTTCTTGAAAAGGCTACTGCTGGTACAACATGAAATCCGAGAACAGTTTGCAAATTTTCAGCCCCTCCTAGCTTGGCTACTAAATCATTTAGATCAGATGCGCCGAACGCTTGAAGAGCATTTGCAAATGCTTCATTGGACGGAGCAAAAACAGTAATTGCATCTTGGTCTTGCAAAGCAGCCTCAAGTCCTGGGATAGCTCGAACCGCAGATACAAGGGTAGTTAAACCTGCCTCTTCGGCTGCTTGAATCAACGTAGGATAAGGAATAGGACCCTGATAGTCCTCATTACAAGAGAGAATCGTAAAAAACAACGATCCGGCGAGAAGGATTTTGAAGAATTTTGCCATGTGGTTATTTGATTTTGTTTAATCTCCTAACGGAATTATTAAACACTATTCTCGCCACATCCTGCGAACTGTCATAAAAAAAGGGATGAACCCTCAGATTCATCCCTTGAATTGTAGAAAAGCTAGATTAGCTCACCACATGAATTTTAAGCATATTCGTTTTGCCTTTTTCTTTCAAAGGCATACTAGCCGTATTAATAATTACATCCCCAGATCCTACATGACCGTCGTTTTTGAGGGTATTTTCAATATCCTCAAAAGTGCCATCCGTTGAAACCTGACTTTCGTAATGATAGGCTCTCACACCCCAAACCAAGGCCATTTGCGTCAAAAGCTTTTTGTTTCTGGTGAAGACAAAAATATTAGCCAATGGACGATGTGAAGCCAATCTGAAACCTGTAAACCCAGATGAAGTAATTCCTACAATCGCCTTTGCTCTCACATTTCGAGAAAGTCTGGAAGCCATTAGAATTAGGTTATTGCTAAGAAAGGTCTCGTCTTCTTCAGGGATTTTATAAAGGTTGTGATAGATATCAGCGTTTTCTTCAAGGTAAGTAATGATGCTAGTCATTGCCTTAACTGCATTCACCGGATATTTACCTGAAGCAGTTTCTGCGGAAAGCATTACTGCATCAGCTCCATCTAAAACAGCGTTTGCTACGTCATTAGTCTCTGCTCTTGTTGGACGAGGATTTTGGATCATACTTTCCATCATCTGAGTAGCGATAATGACCGGCTTGCAAGCTTGCTTGCATTTTTCGACCATTTTCTTTTGCCAAAGAGGAACGATTTCCATCGGCACTTCCACTCCCAAATCACCACGAGCAACCATTATTGCATCAGTAGCTTCGATGATGGCATCGATATTTTCCAAAGCCTCTGGCTTTTCGATCTTCGCGACGATTTTACAATACTTTCCAGCAGCTTGAATTCGACTTCTCAAATCCAAAATATCTTCTGCCGAACGTACAAATGAGAGAGCGATCCAATCCACATCCTGCTCTAAACCAAAATGAAGATCTTCAATATCTTTCTCTGTTAGCGAAGGAGCAGAAACTTTCGTATTAGGTAGGTTGATCCCTTTTCTGGATTTCAAAATCCCACCATGAATCACAGTACAGTTTACATTCTTACCGTCTGTGCTATTTACGACTACTTCAAGATTTCCATCATCGATCAAGATCCGATCTCCTGGAACGACATCCTGAGGAAGATTTTGGTAAACCGTGCTTACAAGTGATGAAGTACCTACTACAGGATCATTGGTGATTGTAATTTGCTCTCCTGGTTTAATTTCTACACCATTATTCTCTACTTCACCTACTCGGATTTTTGGACCTTGTAAATCTTGAAGAATTCCAAGATGGCAATTCAAATCCTTATTTACTTGGCGAATAATTTCGACGACTTCTTTGTGTACCGCATGGCTTCCGTGTGAAAAGTTTAATCGAAAGACATTGGCACCAGCCAAAGCAAGACTTTTAATCATTTCATAATTGTTGGAAGCAGGGCCTATTGTTGCAAGAATCTTGGTTTTCTTAAAAGGAAGATGGCTCATTGGGTATTTTTAATAAGTTAATAGGTTCTCTCTTGATTTTATTTTGTTGATATCTAGACGGACCACACTTTGAATCATGGGGTTTTTGGATAGTTGTTCGGCAAATGTAATAATATTGGTTTGTTCTGTTTGATCTTGAAGCAAAAGGAAATAATCCAAATTGCGAAGTTCGGGCACCAAATATGCCAATTGTAGCGAAGAATTAAGCGCTTTATTTTTCAAAAGTTGAATAAATCCATACGGCAAGGATAGAAAATATTGAGAAATTTCCAATCGTGGTGTTGCCACAAATTCCAATATTAAATCCTCTGATTTTGAAAGACTTAGATTTAATTCTTTATTGATCAACCAAGCCATTTTATAGTCCTTTACCGGAGAGACCAATCCCAGCAATTCGAAATCAAAAGTGGGTTCTATGACTAATTTGGCCTTCTTTATCATGGAGGTAGGTTGATCAGGACAAAGGTAAAAATTTAATTTTAGCCTATGCGACTTAAAAAATCGCTTGAAATTTACTTGAATCTTTTCTTTGTCAATTAGCCATTAAATATATTTCTTTGCGGAGTGTTATTAACTAAACTGATCACAAAATGTCTGAAATTGCACAAAAAGTAAAGGCCATCATTGTTGACAAACTGGGCGTAGAAGAGTCTGAAGTGACTATGGAAGCAAGCTTCACCAACGATCTTGGTGCTGACTCTCTGGATACTGTTGAATTAATCATGGAATTCGAAAAAGAATTCAACATCTCTATCCCAGATGACCAAGCCGAACAAATCGGTACTGTAGGTCAGGCCATCACTTATCTTGAGGCTAACGTAAAATAATCACCTAAATTCTTTATGAATTTAAAAAGAGTTGTTGTAACGGGACTAGGTGCACTCACACCAATCGGTAACACCAAAGATGAGTTTTGGAATGGACTTATCAATGGTGTGAGTGGCGCTGCCCCAATTACCCGTTTCGACGCTTCACTTTTCAAAACCCAGTTCGCCTGCGAACTCAAAAACTTCAATGTAGAGGAGTTTATTGATAAGAAAGAGGCGAGAAAAATGGATGCCTTTACCCAGTACGCAATGGTTTCAGTGGATGAAGCTATTTCGGATTCTGGACTTGATTTAGATTCCATCGATAAATCCAGAGCGGGTGTAATATGGGGATCAGGAATCGGAGGACTACGGACATTTCAAGAGGAAGTAACTGAATTCGCCAAAGGCGATGGCACTCCTCGTTTTAATCCATTCTTCATTCCAAAAATGATCGCCGACATCGCTGCAGGATTTATTTCCATCAAATACGGCTTTAGAGGTCCTAACTTCGTCACAGTTTCTGCTTGCGCTTCCGCAACTAATGCCCTTATCGATGCATTTAACTACATCCGATTGGGGAAAGCTGATATTTTTATCAGCGGTGGTTCAGAGGCAGCAGTAACCGAGGCCGGAATTGGAGGCTTTAATGCAATGAAGGCTTTGTCCCAGCGAAACGATTCTCCAGAAACTGCTTCTCGACCTTTCGACAAAGACCGCGACGGTTTTGTGTTGGGCGAAGGTGCTGGAGCCTTGATTTTGGAAGAGTTGGAGCATGCTAAAGCCAGAGGTGCAAAAATTTATGCTGAATTAGTCGGTGGCGGTATGACTGCTGATGCTAATCACATCACAGCTCCTCACCCTGAGGGACTTGGTGCGAGTAGCGTAATGCAAATCGCGCTTGAAGATGCAGGTCTTGCTCCTGAAGCAATCGACTATATCAATGTACATGGTACTTCCACTCCACTCGGAGACGTGAGTGAAACCAAAGCAATTCAAAAAGTCTTTGGAGAACATGCTTACAAATTGAATATCAGCAGTACAAAATCCATGACAGGTCACTTGTTGGGAGCTGCAGGAGCAATTGAGGCAATCGCTTCTATTTTAGCGATTCAAAACAGCCTTGTTCCTCCTACCATCAATCACTTCACGGATGATGAGTCATTTGATCCAGGATTGAATCTTACATTCAATAAAGCTCAATCCAGAGAGATCAATTATGCATTGAGTAATACTTTCGGATTTGGCGGACACAATTGTTCTGTCATTTTCAAAAAATACAACTGAATCGAGTGAAACTCCTATATAAACTGGGAATCCACACTCTTTTCTTTAACCAACAAGACAAAAGGCTTGCATCCTCGATCAAATTGATCACTGGGCGCAAGCCTTTAAATTTATCCCTCTACCGATTGGCTTTAACCCCTGCCGGTTTGGGAGAAGAGAGTAATCATGGCGTCAGAATTTCCAATGAGCGCCTTGAATTTTTGGGTGATGCCATTTTAGGATCTGTTATCGCGGAACATTTATTTCAAAAATTCCCCTTCCGTGACGAGGGTTTTTTAACAGAAACTCGCTCCAAACTTGTCAATCGAGAAACCCTCAATGAAATAGGAATCAAAATTGGACTCAAACAAACCTTGGAGCTCTACCTGGAAAAAAGACCTTTTACTGGGAATAAATCGCTTTATGGAGATATTTTAGAAGCATTCGTGGGGGCTATATATCTGGACAGAGGATATCATTTTACTCAAAAGCTTATTCTCCAACGAATCTTAATCCACATGGATTTGGAGGGAATGATAGCTACTGTGACAAATTTTAAAAGTAAAATAATCGAGTGGTCCCAAAAGGAAAACAAAGAAGTAGAATATAAAGTAATCCAAGTCAACGGCAACCAACGATTTAAAGAGTTTGTTGTAGAATTGTGGATCAACGGAGAGGCAATTTCTCAAGGCAAAGGTGGAACCAAAAAGAAGGCCGAACAGGAAGCTTCTAAAAATGCCTGCGAAATTCTCCAAATTCCTACTTAATACGCAATCCCCATTAGCTCAACCCCTTATGCCTCCAATCAAAATCGCCGGTGTCACCGTCAATCAAACCCCGCTGGACTGGAAGGGTAACTTTGACCGGATAACTCAAGCTATCTCACAGGCTAAACTTGAAGGAGCAGAAATAGTCTGTTTTCCTGAATTAGCAATAACAGGGTATGGTTCGGAAGATCTTTTTTTAAGCTATTGGTACCCCCAAAAAGCACTCAAGCAACTTGAGGCATTAGCTCCTTTTTGTAAAAATATCGTGGTGGCCATAGGCTTACCCATCCGGATAGAAAATAAAGTTTACAATACCGTAGCAGTCATTGAAGACGGGCATTTGAAGGGTATTGTTGCTAAACAGTTTTTGGCCATAGACGGTGTTCATTATGAATTCCGATGGTTCACACCTTGGCAGGCCCATAAACAAATTGACTTTGATTGGAATGGGGAAAAAATTCCATTCGGCGATATCACTTTCCATTACAAAGGAATTCATTATGGGTTTGAAATATGTGAAGATGCATGGAGAGGTATTGATCGACCGGGATATAGACTCAGAGATCGGAAGGTTGATCTGATTTTTAACCCAAGTGCCTCCCATTTTGCGATGGGAAAAACTAGGGAGCGAAAGGATTTGGTTGAGACGAGTTCAACTCTCCTCAATAGTTATTATTGCTATGTCAACCTGTTAGGTAATGAATCGGGAAGGATGATATTTGATGGAGAGATCATGCTCTCAAAAGAGGGGAAAACCTTGGTCAGAAATCAACTTCTTTCTTACCAAGATTTTCAGGTGGTCACTTTTGAACTTGCCAATCATCCCCAACAGATTGCCCCTATCCAACCCAAAGAATGGGAATTTGTACAAGCATCTTCCTTAGGACTTTTGGATTACTTAAGAAAAAGCAAAAGCCGGGGATTCGTCCTTTCTTTGTCTGGAGGAGCAGATTCTTCAACCATTGCCATTTTAGTAGCTGAAATGGTCCGTCGAGGCATACAAGAACTTGGATTGGAAAAATTCCAACAGAAAATCGGTATACAAATCACAACCGGAAGTAATGATCCTGAAAAGGAACTTATGGGGCAGATTTTAACAACCGCTTATCAAGGGACAAAAAACTCATCCCAAGACACATTCCAATCTGCGAAAAATCTTGCTGAAAGTATTGGTGCTACCTTCTATTCTTGGACCATCGATGAGGAAGTCCATTCCTATACCCAAAAAATTGAAGAGGCATTAGGCAGAAAGCTAACTTGGGAGCAAGACGATCTCACCCTTCAAAATATTCAAGCCCGCTCTCGGTCTCCGATCATTTGGATGCTGGCCAATATCAAAAACGCGCTTCTCCTTTCTACTTCAAATCGAAGTGAGGGAGATGTAGGTTATGCCACTATGGATGGGGATACCAGTGGAAGTATTTCTCCCATAGCAGCAGTGGATAAACACTTTATCCTGCATTGGTTGCGATGGGCCCAGCGGGAATTAGACCGCCCTGGCTTAGCCTTTGTAAATGCATTAACTCCAACGGCTGAATTGAGACCCTTGGGAAATAGTCAGACTGATGAAAAGGATTTGATGCCTTATTCGGTCATCGTAGAAATTGAGCGCCTGGCTGTTCGAGACCGTCGATCTCCAGCAGATATTTTCTTGATTCTTCGGGAAGAATTGACATCTTTGGACCCTAAACTACTCAAGGAATACATCCGTAAGTTTTTCAGGCTTTGGTCTCGAAATCAATGGAAGCGAGAAAGGCTTGCTCCTTCTTTCCATTTGGATGAGTTTAATGTAGACCCAAAAACCTGGTATAGGTTTCCGATTTTGTCGGGGGGATATGCCGAAGAATTAGAACTATTAGAACAGCTTTAAATTAAAATTTATGCTTTCATCTTTCTTAAGTTATGTTGTTTGGGATCCTAACCAAGAGGTCTTTTCAGGATTTGAACGCTTGAGATGGTATAGCCTTTTATTTGCTATGGGCTTTATCATTTCCCAACAGATCATGGTTTACTTTTTCAAGAAAGAAGGACATAATGAGCAATTGGTAGATAAGTTGACCATTTACATGGTATTGGCTACCATAATTGGTGCAAGGCTAGGTCATGTTCTATTTTATGAACCAGAAAAATACCTCAGTAATCCGATCGATATTTTGAAAGTATGGGAAGGTGGATTGGCCTCTCATGGAGCAGCGATCGCTATTCTTTTTGCTTTATGGCTTTACTCCAAACGAACTCCAGGACAGAGCTACCTATGGGTAGTGGACAGAATTGTAATCGTGACAGCGATGACTGGAGCAATGATTCGATTCGGGAATTTGATGAATTCTGAAATTGGTGGAAAAGATACAGGTTCGGATTATGGCTTTGTCTATGCGCATGACGCTGAAGAAATTTTGGAGGCTTTGCGAGTTCCTATCGTATCGATTGAAGCCTACAAACCAGAAGATCGCGCTAATGAACTTCAGGGTAATGGTATTGTCCCAGTAAATATCGATTTAGAGATTTCGAAAGGATCATTTAGTAAGGAAGATCTGGAAGGTATTTTGGAAAAGGATATTAAATACGCCCTGACCCAGTTTAATTCTTCCAAGGAATACCTTGCGGAACCCTTGGAGACCCCACTAAACTTCACTATTCAAGAGCAACCAAGCCAATATTTGGTCACTGTAAAAACTTTCGGCCGAGCAAAATATCCGACTCAGATTTATGAGTCCATTTCCTATTTTGTGATTTTCTTGATCCTATTGAGTCTTTGGGTAAAATTCAAATCGAGACTTCCTGAAGGTCTTCTATTGGGATTATTCCTTATTTCAGTTTTCGGCATGCGATTCTTCTGGGAATTCTACAAGGAAGTACAAGTCGATTTTGAGTCTAGCATGAAATTTAACATGGGGCAATTACTGAGTATTCCACTTGTCCTAATCGGAGTGATTTTGATTGTTAGAGCCTTGAGTAAGGGATTTAAACCAGAAAAAAATTAACATTAAAGGTGTATGAACGGGCAAGGAAACTTGCCCAGACCTACCCCATTCTTTTGATTTCAAGGAATACTTAAATCGTCAGATTCTCAAAATTTAGAATCAAGGAACGGGATCATATCCTTGTCCACCCCAAGGATGACATCTTGAAATTCGTCGAACGCCAAGCAATCCTCCTTTTACTACTCCGTGTTTGAGAATGGCTTGTTTCATGTAGTTACTACAGGTGGGTGTATATCGGCAACTAGATGGAAAAAGCGGAGAAATGAGATATTGATAGACCAAAACAGGAAATATGGCTATCTTTCTCAGGATGGATTTGAACATGGAAGGGAGCTTTTAGGCAAGTATGCAAACAAAAAACCAAATTCATAGCAGTAGAATTCCTTTCGATCTGAATTTTAAGATTTGGATCATTTTTTTCGGAATTACTTGCGCATCCTTTTTCCAAATTCTTCAAGCTCAGGAAATCGTCTACTCTCCGATTACCCCAACTCCGCCGGAACGGGTAAAAGTGAATTCGATTTTTATTATCGGTAATGAGAAAACGAAAAAAGAAATTCTGCTCCGAGAACTCGATTTTACGACCGATTACTATTATGACTGGACTACCTTTCTTGATATCCTAAAAGCTGACCGTCAAAAAATTTACAATCTCCGATTATTCAATGAAGTAGAAATTACCCCCCTTTTTACTGGAGAAGAGGAAGTAGAAATTCTAATCACTGTCAAAGAACGCTGGTATGTATTGCCCTCGGTAATTTTTCAACTTGCCGACCGAAACTTTGCCGAATGGTGGACCAATCAAAATCGTGACTGGTCTAGGGTAAATTATGGGTTAAGAATCAATCACAACAATGTCGCAGGAAGAAATGAGCGATTGCGATTTATCGGGCAATTGGGATTTACCAAAAGTTTGGATGTCTTGTATTCCAAGCCCTACATCGATAAAAAACAAAAGCATGGGCTAGCCTTTCAATTAACCTATTCCGATCAAAAAACAATTGCCCTGAAATCAGAGCAAAATCGGCAAACTTTCTATGCGAATCCTACGGAAGATGTGTTGCGGAAAAATTTATCTTCAGCAATTCGCTATACCTTCCGTCGAACGTTTTACAATTTCCACTTCGTCACAGCAGGATATACCCGAACTTGGATCAATCCAGAGGTCCTGGAAATCAATCCGAACTATTTTCAGCACGATGGAAATACGCTCAATTACCTGTACCTCCAATATTCTTTTCGACACGACAAGCGGGATAATATAGCATATGCCACGGATGGTGAGCTGCTGCAATTTACCGCAACCAAGTATGGAATATTCCGAACTCAAGACATTGATGAGGTCGAATTAAATTTAACGGCTAACAGATATCTTCCCATTAGCTCAAGGTTTCATTTTGCTACCGGTCTGACAGGCTATTGGTTTTTGAGTAAAAATCAGCCCTATACCCTCGTCCGTGGAATTGGATATTTCCCAAATTTTATCCGGGGATATGAGCTTAATGTGATCGAAGGCCAACAACTCTATGTTCACAAAAACAGCCTTCGCTTTAAGTTTCTCGATGTCGCCTATGACATTTCAAATTTGATCACACTAGATCAGTTTAATACGATTCCACTCAAACTTTATCTCAGTGCAAATTTTGACCATGGTTATGTCAAAGACCGAAACCGGATTCCAGAAAACCTCCGTTTGACCAATCGGTATTTGTTTGGGTATGGAATGGGTATCGATATGGTGGGATTCTATGATGCTGTTTTGAGATTTGAATATTCACTAAACAACATGGGGGAAGGCAACTTTTTCTTCAATTTCAGAGCTCCTTTTTAATGGAGCACTTGCTCTAACTAAATTAAATTCAGTAAATTAGGTCTAGTCATTTTTTTAGACCGAATGAAACAATGGATATTTTTAGTCGTCTGCTTGGGCCTACCATTTTTTGGTTTTGCACAGACCCAACTTTTTGACCAAAGCTACGGAGCTCGTAGTCTGGGAATGGGAAATATCCGGATGATGATTGGAGATTCCTGGAGCATCTTGAATCATGTGGGTTCCTTGGATAGACTGGAATATTCCGAAGTGAGTATTGGGCTTGATCAGCGATTTGGGATTCAAGAATTAAGTACGCTGAGTTTTTCTGGGGCATGGAAATCAAAAATTGGAACCGCTGGGATTGGTATTTCTCGCTTTGGAGGTCAAGCTTTCAACCAACAGCTTTTGGGATTAGGTTTTTCTAACACCCTTGGTATTGTAAGTTTGGGAGGGAGAATAGATTGGTTTCAAACCCAAATCGAAGGTTTTGGCTCAGGGAGTGCATTTCTTTTTTCCATGGGCGGGGTGGCAGAACTGAGTCCTGAATTTTTCCTAGGAGCAAATTTTTCAAATCTCAATCAATCCAAATTAAGCAAAAGCTCGGACCTCAAACTACCAACTTCAATCCAGTTAGGGGTCACGTATTTGCCAAGTGATTTTTTA
Organism: Algoriphagus sanaruensis; assembly: GCF_001593605.1. Lineage (GTDB taxonomy): Bacteria > Bacteroidota > Bacteroidia > Cytophagales > Cyclobacteriaceae > Algoriphagus > Algoriphagus sanaruensis. Next base: position 3,007,089 of record NZ_CP012836.1, read on the forward strand.
CGAATATCTGCCGAATTGGATAAATCGATCGAATTGCCAGCACAGGTTCGGGTGGGATTAGAGTCTTTTCTTAAGCCTTGGCTTTACCTGAGAACAGGGATTCATTCCCAACCCAGCCGACTTCATTTCGGCTTTGGCATTCGCAAAAATGGTTGGGGACTCGACTATGCACTGGGTCAGCAAACGGCCCTTGGAAGTACTCATCATTTGAGTTTAATACTAAAGTGGACAGAATGATGAGAGCATTTTTTCTTCTCCTACTGGGCCTGACTGTTTACCCTGTCTTTGCTCAAAATCCATCTGGAACCAAAGCAGAAATTGAATCCCTGATCGAGCGACTTTTTCCTATACCTGATGAGGATATCGATTATGAAGCGCTTTATGAATTATTCAATCAATTTTACCTTGAGCCACTGGATTTGAATAAGTCAGATGCTGAATTGCTACTCACCAGTCAACTTTTCACTCCCCTTCAAGTGCAAGCGTTACTTCAGTATCGGCAAGACCAGGGCCCTTTGATCAGTCTCTATGAACTTCAAGCCATCCCTGAATTTGATCTTGAAACCATTTATTCAATTCTTCCATTTGTCAGTTTGGGGAATTCCTCAGGAAAGATTCGGGATTTTATTCGTGACATTGGAAGGGAAGAAAATGCCTACCTCATTCTTCGGCATCGCAGGACCTTAGAAAAGCGGAAGGGCTACCTCAAACCCGAACCTGAGGGTGCTAGTCCTTACCTTGGCGATCCTAATGAGCTCTACCTTCGTGGGAGAATTCAGCATGGAAGAACATTTAGCCTTGGTTTCACATTAGAAAAGGATGCCGGTGAGAAGTTGTGGTGGAATAATCCTACCTCGAAAGGAGTCGACTTCACTTCTTTTCATTTTTTCAGAGGAAACACGCTCCATTTCAAGGCCATCGTCTTGGGAGATTTTCAAGTAAGTTTTGGGCAGGGCTTAGTATTTGGAGCAGGATATTCGCTCGGCAAGGGAGCGGAAACAATTACTTCTATCCGAAGAAGTAGTTTAGGACTTCTCCCCTATTCGGCGGTAACCGAAGCTGGTTTTTTCAGAGGTGGAGGAATCAGCAAATCCATTAAAAATTGGACAATTACATCTTTTGCCTCGAGAGTTAAACGGGACGCAAGAATTTCAGAATTGGAAATTGAAAATTCCAACAATGAGTTAAGTAGTAGTTCCCTACCCATGGCTGGATTTCACAGAACTCCCTCTGAGCTTGCCACAAGAAAACAATTGACTGAAACAAACCTGGGAGGAAATGTGACCTATTTATCCTCGTCTGGAAAGCTAAATCTAGGAATGAATGGCCTTTTCACGCATTTTGAATTCCCGCTACAACGAACTCCAAGAATTTACAATGGATTTGAATTTTCAGGGGATAAAAACTGGGTATCCAGCGGTTATGCAAATTTTTACTTGAAAAACTTCCTATTCTTTGGGGAAGCAGCCGTTTCCCAAAGCAAGGGAAAAGGAATGGTTTTTGGCCTGATGGGAAGTATTCATCCCAAAATTGATCTTTCCTTACTTTGGAGAAATTACGACCGAGATTTCCAGAGTTTTTATGCAACTGGTTTTTCGGAAAACTCGCGTCCAATTAACGAGAGCGGCACCTATCTTGGCATCCAAATCAAGCCTTCCAAACACTGGAAAATCAACGGCTATTGGGACATGTTTTCCTTTCCTTGGTTAAAATTCAGGGTTTATTCACCCACTCAAGGATGGGAATGGTTGGCCAGAGTTTCCTATCAACCCCGAAAAAGTTTGATTGCTTATTTTCAGGTTCGAGGGGAACAAAAGGATCGAAATCTTTCTGCAACTGAAAACTCTCAACCCTTGTATCAACTTGGCTCCATTCAAAAGGTCAATGGATTGCTCAATTTAGAGACGGATTTAAGCAAAAATCTATTCCTACGATCGAGAGTCCTTTTTTCCAGCGTAAACTCAACTTCTTTCCATTCTAAGGGAATCATGGTTCTCCAAGATTTTAAATTCTCCTTTTCAAAAACCAAATTAACGGGAAGGATTGCGGTTTTTGATACAGATGATTACGATAGCAGGCTCTACACTTTTGAAAACAATGTGCTTTGGACATTTTCAATCCCGGCATTTTCTGGACAAGGAATCCGCTACTATTTGATTACAGAGCAAAAAGTCAGTGATCGAATCAGCCTTTACTGGCGAATATCCCGAACATCCTATGCCGACCGAGTTACTATCAGCTCAGGTAACCAAGAAATTCTATCCCCAAATCAAACAGACACTGCGTTTGTTCTTCGGTATTTCTTTCGGTGATTTTCCATCAATGGCGCTGTCATACACGCTGTTTTTGATAATTTGGTCCAAAAGCCAAAACACCGATGAAAAAACACTACTGCTCACTCGGAATCTTGATTTTATTCCTCATTTCAGGTTTTACAAACGCCCAAGACTTTTCAAAAATGAAACGAATGGATGGGTTTGTACCTTTCTACCTCGATGAAGAAAAAGGCAAGATTTACCTTGAAATCAACCATCTCGATAAAGAGTTCTTGTATGTCAATTCCCTTACAGCAGGAGTTGGTTCCAATGACATAGGTCTGGACCGCGGCCAATTGGGAGATGATCGATTGGTCGAATTTAGAAAGACTGGAAACAAGGTCTTTCTAGTTCACAAAAACATGGGATACAGAGCTTATACAGACAATCCGTACGAGGCAAAGTCTATCAAAGACGCCTTCGCTGAATCCATTCTTTGGGGATTTGAAATCATTAAAACTGAGGAGGGGAAACACTTTGTAGATGGCACAACCTTTTTTCTTCAGGATGCTCATGGTGTAAGTGAAACGTTGAGCAGAAGTCGTCAGGGAACTTACCGTGTAGATGCCAGTCGTTCCGGGCTTTATCTGCCGATGACCAAAAATTTCCCAAAAAACACAGAAATTGAAGCCACAATCACACTTACTGGAACTGGAGCCGGCGCCAATCTTCGTTCCGTAACGCCTACCCCTGAGGCAGTATCTGTTCGAATGAGACACTCTTTCATCGAACTTCCAGAACTACATGCCACCCGGAAATTTGACCCAAGAGCGGGCTATTTCTTTATCAGCTATCAAGACTACACTACTCCTATCGATGAGCCACTCGTAAAACGATTAATTTCAAGACATCGATTGGAGAAGAAAGACCCTACCGCAGCAGTATCAGAAGTAGTTGAACCTATCGTGTATTACCTGGACAGAGGAACACCAGAGCCTGTTGCTTCGGCATTGATCGAGGGAGGTAACTGGTGGGCTCAAGCTTTTGAAGCGGCAGGTTTTAAAAATGCCTTCCGTGTAGAATTAGCTCCTGAAGGAATGGATTTGATGGATGTCCGCTACAATATCATTCAATGGGTACACCGATCTACTCGAGGGTGGTCTTACGGATCAAGCGTTCGAGATCCAAGAACAGGCGAAATTTTGAAAGGCCAGGTTTCTCTTGGATCGCTTCGAGTGCGTCAGGATTACTTGATTGCACAAGGACTTCTTCAGCCTTTTGAAGAGGGTAAACCGGTAGATCCTCGCATGATGGAACTCGCACTGACTCGACTCAAACAACTTTCTGCCCATGAAATTGGACACACCATTGGCCTGGCGCACAGCTATGCGACTTCCGCGAAAGGTCGCTCTTCTGTCATGGATTACCCTCATCCAGTTATTGAGGAAAAAGCAGATGGATCATTGGACTTTTCACAAGTATATGATTTAGGAATAGGCGAATGGGACAAATGGGCGATCACTTATGGGTATGGCTATCCAGCACCAGGGGAATCTGAAGAAGAATTTTTGGAGAAAACTTTGCTAAAAACCTACGAAGCCGGATTCGAATTCATTACTGATTCCGACTCCCGAAATCCAAGCGGAGTGCATCCTCGATCTCACCTTTGGGACAATGGAGCTTCGGCCTCTGAAGAATTAAATCGCCTTTTAAAACTGAGAGCTAACCGTATGAAAAGCTTTGGTTTAAATGCTATTCAGAATGGAGAGCCACAAGCAATTTTGGAGGAAGTATTTGTACCACTTTACCTCATGCACCGTTACCAACTTGAAGCAACCAGCAAACTTATCGGCGGATTGGATTACACTTACAAGGTAAAAGGTGACAATCAACCCAACCATCAATGGATCCCTCGAAAAGATCAAGAAGAAGCTCTTGCAGCTCTGTTAACTACGATTTCGCCTAAGCAACTGGAAATCCCAAGCCATATTTTGGCATTGATTCCTCCGAGACCTTATGGCTATGGGAAAAATCGGGAAACATTTCCAAGTCGAACGGGACCCATTTTTGATCCAATCGCGCCAGCTGAAAATATCGTAGACGCGACTTTTACTTTCCTATTTGAAAGTGGAAGAGCAAATCGAATCTTCCTCCAAAATCTTCAGGATAATTCACTTCCAAGCTTTGAAGCGGTACTTAATAGGGTAACTGACCAGGTGTATTCCTCTACCCTTCCGGGCGGATTGGGAAATGAAATCAAATGGATGACAGAGGCAAAATTGGCTGATTACCTAATCAATCTCTCCAAAAGTGCAAATGCATCCCAAACAGTCCGTGCCCTGACTCGAATGCAATTGAAAAAAATCAGTCAGCTGGAAAAAGGAACGGGAATCCTTGCTGCCCATCGAACTTATCTCAATGAAAAAATTCAATCCTATCTTAACCTTCCAGAGGAATTGACTCAACAAAGCTCACTGAGTGTTCCTGATGGAGCACCAATCGGAATGGAATCGATGAGTTGTGAATGGGAATTTTAATCCTTGAATCGTAAAGCTTGCTGGAATCCAGCAAGCTTTTTTTATTTCTATGCCGAAGTTATTCTATCGATTGATAGAGCAAAGTCCTAGGTTGATAACAGCCGTTCGTGAACAATTCGGTAAATTTGGACTTGAATAATTGAAGCGATTTGCCTTCAAAAACTATTAGCTTACTCCCTTTTGACAAGTTCAATATCCATGGTAACGAATCCACTTTTGGCAGATTTTGCCACTCCTTTTCAAACTCCTCCATTTCATTTAATTGCCCCTGCACATTTTCTACCTGCTGTTCAAGCAGCCATTGAGGAGGCGCAAAAAGAAATCGAATCCATCAAGTCGGCTCCATTGCCAACTTTTGAAAATACCATCGAAGCACTGGACCGTTCCGGAAAAAAACTGGGGATTATTTCTGCCATATTTTTTAATCTCAACTCGGCTGAAACCAATGCCGAAATCCAAAAACTGGCACGCGAAATTTCTCCGCTCCTGACTGAGCATGCCAATAATATTTTATTGGATCAAGAATTATTTCTGAGGGTATCTCAAGTCCATGAGCAAAAGGAATCCCTTTCACTATCACCCGAGCAAAAGACTTTATTGGAAAAAACCTATAAATCATTTGTTCGAAATGGCGCAAAATTAGACTCAAGTCAAGCCGATCAGCTTCGAAAAATCGATCAAGAATTGGCACAATTAAGTCTGAAGTTTGGCGAGCATGTACTAGCCGAGACCAATAAGTTTGTTCATTTTATTGAAAATGAAGAAGAGCTCGAGGGACTCCCCGAAGGAGCAAAAGAAGCAGCGGCACAGATAGCAGAGGAAAAAGGCCAAGCCGGAAAATGGGCATTTACCTTAGACTACCCGAGCTATATTCCTGTGATGACCTACGCGAAAAATCGAGAGCTTCGCAAAACGATGTTTTTTGCATTCAACACCAAATGCTCCAAAGGCGATGATTTAGATAACCAGCAGGTTATCAAGGATATTTTAAGACTCAGAAATGAACGGGCACAATTGCTGGGATACGAAAGTCACGCTCAATTTGTATTGGAAGAGCGCATGGCTAAAAGCCCGAAGACGGTTTTAGATTTTTTGGAATCCTTACTGGAAAAGGCCACACCCAAAGCATTGGCAGACGTCGAAGAAGTAGCTCGTTTTGCTGAAAAACTTGACGGGATAACACAAATACAGCGTTGGGATTTTGGGTATTATTCTGAGCTTTTGAAGAAAGAAAAATATGCATTGGATGATGAACTTCTCCGCCCCTATTTCAAATTAGAACATGTCATTAATGGAGTATTCCAAACCGCTGAAAGGCTTTATGGACTGAAGTTTATTCCAAATTCATCGATCCCTGTTTATCATCCAGAAGTCACCGCTTATGAGGTATTGGATCAGCAGGGTAAATTTATTTCAGTTTTTTATGCTGATTTCTTCCCAAGATCTGGGAAAAGAAATGGGGCTTGGATGACTTCATTCAAAGGTCAATACCAAGAAAATGGGATCGATAGCAGACCACATGTTTCGATCGTTTGTAATTTCACCAAACCCACTAAAACCAAACCAAGTCTTCTCACCTTCCAGGAAGTCACCACTTTATTCCACGAATTTGGGCATGCTCTTCATGGAATGTTGGCGGCGGGAACCTATGAATCCCTCTCAGGAACACATGTATTTTGGGACTTTGTAGAGCTCCCTTCTCAAATATTCGAGAATTGGTGTTATGAAAAAGAGTGCTTGGACTTATTTGCCATTCATTTTGAAACGGGAGAAAAAATTCCAGAAGAATTGATCGAAAAGATCAAGAATGCCTCCAATTTTCAGCAGGGATATCAAACCCTTCGGCAAATCAGCTTTGGACTTTTGGATATGGCTTATCATAGTCAAGACCCAAGTTCCATCCAGGATTTAGGGAAATTTGAGGCCAAGGTCATGAAAAAAACCGATGTTCTACCGAGAGTGGAAGGGACAATGGTGAGTACCAGTTTCTCACATATTTTTCAAGGCGGTTACTCTGCAGGATATTACAGCTACAAATGGGCAGAGGTACTTGATGCAGATGCTTTTGAGCTATTTCAGGAGAAAGGAATCTTTGACTCTGAGACTGCCTCATCTTTTGCAAAAAATGTCTTGGCAGCCGGAGGGTCTGAACACCCTGAAATTCTTTATCGAAGATTTAGAGGAAGAGATCCAAAACCTGATGCATTACTAAAACGTGCTGGACTTATTGCTTAACTACTAGCATCCAGATCCAAAAACTCCCCTATGCAGAAATCAAATTTCCAAATGCCCGCATACTTAAAGGCCCTTTCAGTGATGGTTTTCATCATAGTATTGGTTTTCTTTTTGATTGTAGGCAAAAGCTTATTGATTCCCATCTTCATGGGGGGATTTTTTGCAATTTTATTTACTCCGTTGAGTGATTTTCTGGAAAAATATCGAATTCCACGAACGGTGGCTGCAGTAATTTCTTTGCTCACGATGATGCTACTTGTCGCAGGTTTATTAAGCTTCATCATCGGAAATGTGGTAAGTTTTACCCAAGACTTCACGGGTGTATCGGGTAGACTCAGCCAAATGGTAGGGCAAGCTGACCAATGGATTACTGACACTTTTGGCTTACCATCTAACCTAGGTGCTCAGTTGGATTTGGACATCTTACTCAAATACATCAACAAAAATAGCAGTAGTATTTCTGCTTTTGCTTTGGAGACTATCGGTTCCCTAACGGGCTTGGTGCTAATTCCACTATTCATGTTTTTTCTTCTTTTGTATCGGAGTCACCTTACCCAAATGATGGTGATGATCTACAAAGATCATGAACCTCTACAGGTCAAAGAAAAAATAAGTAGTCTCCGAAAGGTTATCCAGAATTACATCATCGGGGTGGGAAAAGTGATGGTCATTTTGGCCATATTAAATATTATTGCCTATTCTATCATCGGAGTCAAGCATGCCGTATTCTTCGGCGTGCTTGGTGCCATATTAAACATTATCCCTTACGTGGGTCCACTAATTGGTGTGACTCTTCCGATCATTTACGCATTTCTGACTATGGATAGTTTGCTCTATCCTGTGTTGATCATTGGAGCTTACCAAATCATTCAACTCTTAGAAGGAAATTTTTTAACTCCAAAGATTGTCGGAGGAAACGTAAACTTGAATGCCTTCATGACATTTTTAGGTTTATTGATCGGAGGATCTATTTGGGGTATAGCAGGAATGATTCTGGTGATCCCAACCCTGGCCATTTTAAGAGAAATATTTGACCTAAGTGAAAACACCAAGCCATTTGCCTTACTACTTGGTGAAGAAAAAGAGGAGAAAAAAGAGGAAACTAAAGACCAATCTCAAGATGAAAAATAAGGTTTGGATAGCACTAGTCCTACTAGGGGTATTTTCATGTGATTCTATAGAAGATAAAAAAGGGCGTTTCCTTCTAAAAGGAAATGAGAAAATGGAGGAAAATGATCCCAAGTCTGCTATTGAGTTTTATCAAGAAGCCATTGAATTAGACTCTTTATATACCGATGCTTATTACAATAAAGCCTTAGCACATTTGAGCCTTAACCAACTAAGCGAAGCCATCGAGGATTTATCAAAAGCCATTCAGCTCCGACCTGATTACGAAGAAGCTATTTTTCAGCGTGGATTATGCTATTTGGATAATGGAGAATTTTATAAAGCTAGAGAGGACGGTGACCGCCTACTTAGCCTGAATCCCGAACTCTGGAAGTCTCATTTTCTTTCAGGTCTTGTCCAAGAAAAGCTAAAAAATTTGGATTCGGCTCTTTCTCATTTTCAAAAAGCTCGAGAACTAAAACCTGATAATTCTGACCTATGGGTCAATGAGGCCACTATTCTCTTTTATCAAAAGCGATTTGAAGAAGCTAAAAATCTCCTTCTGGAAGCCGAGCAACTCAATGCCAACGAATCCAACATTTACAATCTCAGATCAATGATTCTGTTTGAAGAAAAGGATTACGGCTCCGCTTTGGAACAGGTTGAAAAGGCGATAGAATTGGACAATCGACAAGCCTATTTTTACAATAATAAAGGGTTGTATTTACTATTTACCGATCGACTTGAAGAAGGACTAAGCCTGATTAATCAAAGTATTCAAATGGATCCCAAAAATCCATTTGCGCTGCGGAACAAAGGGATTTACTACGTACTAAAAGGTGATAAAGTATCGGCATTGCAATACCTGAACGAAATCAGCCAAGATTATCCAGATATGGAATTGGTTCAGGAATATTTACAGAAAGCGCTCTCTTTATGAGATTTTCTCAGAAATCACTTCTTTAATTTTCTTCAAAAGTTCGGCGGCATCGATGGGTTTTGCTACAAAACCATCAAAGCCACATTCTTCGATTCTTTCCATGATTTCGAGTTTGGCTGCAGCCGTAAGGGCAATAACTGGTATCGAGGAGAACTTCTTGATTTCTGTAGTGGCTTCAAATCCATCCATTTCTGGCATTTGAATATCCATCAAAATACAATCATAAGAATTCTCCCTGACTGCGTTTACAGCCTCTAACCCATTATTTACACGCTCAAAAGTATACCCCCACTTTTTGATAATTTTTCCTAAAACAAGGGCATTGACATCATTGTCTTCAGCCATTAGTAAATGTAAATCTGTCTTTGGAGCTATCTGGGTAATCTGAGTTGAAACTGGTAATTCAGCATCTAAAGCAAGATCAAATTCGAGTTCAAAGAAAAATCTACTTCCAACTCCTACTTCTGATTCCACTGCAATTTTTCCGCCCATCAAGTTTAAAAGCTTTCTGGTAATGGAAAGTCCCAGACCTGTCCCTCCATATTTGGTTGAAAAAGTTGGCTTTACTTGGTCAAAGTCATTGAAAATCTTTTCTTGATGTTCCGGTGCAATTCCGATACCGGTATCTTTCACCTCGAAGTAAACACGGATTTTATCCACTTCTCGACTGAGAAGTTCGGCCTTGACATCTACATTCCCTGCTTTGGTAAACTTCAAGGCATTGGTAATCAAATTATTCAATACCTGAGACATCCTGGTTTTATCTCCTTTTACCATCACTCCCAACTCAGCGGAAGCATGAAGCGTAAGCTTATTTTTTGAATCCTTAGCATGGAAACTCAATCCACTGATAACCTGATTCATCAAATCTCCGAGATGGAAAGGATTGTGCTCGATGGTCAGTTTTCCAGCTTCAATTTTCTGGAAGTCCAACAAGTCATTGATCATGATAATCAGATTGTCCACCGCAAAATTGATGGTATTCAAGGCTGACTTTTGACCCTCGTTTGGATTTTCTTGAATCAATGAATATACGGAACCAGAAATCGCATTGAGAGGAGTTCTCAACTCGTGGCTGATCATCGACAAGAAATCAGACTTGATTTGATTGGCTTTTTCCGCAGCTTCTTTGGCTTCATTTAAAGTGGATTCGAATTCCTTCTGATGTGTGATATCCGTTAGGTATCCATACCACACCATATCTCCATTGCCCAAAGACTGAGGTCTAGCAGCTCCCAAAATCCATCGATAGTGTTGTCCTTGAGTGTCAGATTTGACTCGGAATTGACATTGCCAAGGCTCCATTTTTTTTGCAGAAGCCACAGACGTCATAATTACTTTTGGCAAATCTGCAGGGTGCACTCTTGAAATTGCAGCAGAGAGATCTGTAAGCTCATTGATTTGCTCCGAAGTAATTCCTAATACACTTTGGATTCCCTTTGAAAGGAATGAGAATTTCATTTGGCCTTCCGAATTCAAAACCAATTGGTATAGACCTCCAGGAACTTGCTCAGTCAAATTCAACAAGAACTGGTTGCTGTTTTCAATCGTCTTTTCAAGGCTGACTTTTTCCGAGATATTTTTAAAGGAAAGTTCGAAATACTTCTGATTCAAAAACTCGAAGGAACGGGATGAAACCTCCAAAACCAAGGCCTCCGCGGATTCATTGGAAACTTCAGAAACGGTTTTTCTGATCTTATCTTTTGGAGTTAAATCCTTGATCCAATCTTTCCAGAAAAAGTCTTTTCCAAAAAAAGAATTCAAATCTTGAAGGTGAACGAGGTCTTCAGATTTTGAAAAACCAAATAAACTGCAGAATTCTAAACTAAAAGCAACAATAGAAGCATCAGGACGGATGACGACCATTGATTCTGGACTATTTTCCCAGATGGCTTGTTGAAATTCCAGTGAAGATTTAAGAACCTTATCTTCTTGCTTGTAAGTCAATACTCCCCAGATTTCATCCTGAAAAGTTTTAAATGCCTGAACATAAATCACATCATGATCAGGAGTCAAGAATTCAGAACTAGCTGGGGAAACACTGGTTGTCCCTTTGATTTGATCAATGAAGGATGGGCTTAATTGAGAATTATCCTCTGGTTGTTTTCCCAAAAGCCAAGTCCATGAAAATTCAAGTTCAAGCTCATTTGACTCTGGAAAGTATTTGAACCATCCAACTTTTTCGGATGAATCAGATGCCCGCTTGAGGTTAAGCAAAACTTTCTCTGCTTCTATCTTCAAAGATGAATGGGTGACATCTTTGGCGATTACGAAAAAAGACTCTTCTTGAAACTGAACAGAAAGATCTAAATACTTGATCCCATTATTTTTTGATTGAAATCGAACAACACTCGAAAGCACTTGCTTTGAAGTTTTATGTGATTTCCAAAGACCTTGAAGTTGGGAAAGATCTCCTTCGAAAATAAAAGGACACAGGTTTGTAAAAAGTAATTCTTCAGGATTATATCCTAAAATAGAACTACATATGGGATTGACATAAGTTAGTTGATCACCTTTGCCTACTGCTAAAATTTCCAGACTAGAATTAAAAAACTGATAGGATTCCTTTTTACTTGGAAGCCCCACCGTTTTCAGTTCTCGCCCTTTGTAAAACAAAAAATAATTTGACCCTGAATCTTGGGGTAATTCTAGTTTAAAAGTAAACTCTCTGTCGGCCAAAGAAAGGACAAGTTCCTCTTTAAAAATATATGCATTGATATCAAGACCAAGTCCAACTAAACTACGATCCGAAAGATTTTCTCCAATCGTTTCTTCGAAAGATTCATTTCCATAAAAAATAGAATACGGATAGGTATCATCTGCCAAAAAAACCATCTCCGAAGACTCATAGATGATTTTTTTAAATGTACTATTGATTCCCTTGTCCTGCATTCAGCGCTAGAAATTACTACAACTTTTTAAATTTTGTACTACCCTAGAGTAATTTCCTCAAACATACATCAAATTGTATTTTGTCACAAGTATTTATCTTTTCAAATACACTTTTTTTTATTTAAAAATTCAAATAGTAACTAATTTTAGCCCAAAGTCGAGTTCGAAATCCATTTTGAACATACCCATCCGTCCGATAATCAATCCCCCATTCAATTTTTTCACCTGGATCCAATAATTTTCCAAGCGCCAATGCAATTCGATTCTCAATTTCGAAATCAGAATCCTGAAGACTAAAAATAGATTCAGCGGAAGAATTCAAATAAAATTCTCCCACATCGACTTCTTCACCTTGAAGTGCGATTTCAGAAGAAAGCCGATATCGAAATCTTAACTCCAGGGCCTCACCCTTAATAAAAGTCTGATCAGTTCTAAAGCGATGATTAAGCATGTAAGACCTGAAACGCTGTAAATAAACATATTGCTGAACTAATCTATTGGCATCAGATCCATCTTGAAATCGATGAAAAAGCCCAAATCCAAGGCTTTTGCCGGGACGAATGGATTGATCAAAAAATCCCATAATATCTGTTCGGTAATGGGAAAACTGGAAAATCTCAGGCTGCCTGTTATCAAACCAGACATACTGATTTTCTACTTTGAAGTTTAATTTTTGGGTCTGATTTAGTTTTTTGGTCAAGGATATTTCTGGAAAAAATCCGGTAAAAAATCGAGGTTTTTGTTGCCCAAAGGATTCCGAAAGGATCAGTATAAATACCGCAATTACAAAGATTCGCTTCATCAAAAAATCAGGTTATCTGCAAATCTTTGCTGAACGGGAATTAAAGAAATCAAAGCCCCAGATTCATCAAATAAACCTTCCCAAAGTCTCCAAAACTCCTTTTTACCTTCAAAAACAATTTCATATCGGATCTGAGGTTCAGCAACTTCTCTATTCTGAAAGAAGGTCGCTAACTGGGACATGTCTCCAATATATTGCTTTTGAATTTTCAGAATTTTATGTCCTTGAAAATTCTCAGAAAATTCAAGTTGAACCTTTTCCCAAGAAATTGTTTGAATTTCATCTTCCCGAATTTCGACTTCGACATCGATCAAGTTTCCTGTAGAATCAAATTCAACGCTGTAAAATTGATCCTGTCTCCAAAACTTAGCTTCAAAACTTTTACCTTCTTGAGAATACTCCTCGTACCATTTGACTTTTCTTGCTTTATCAAACGCATAGCTTAGCCATGATGAGGCTTTTACGGGGATTATGCTGGATTTGACTTTGACTTCGCGTTCGAATTTCTCTTGTGCAAAGGATGGAATTCCACCCACAAAATATAGAAATAGAAGCAAGCAAAAGGATCGAGTCATAGGTAAAAATAAAAAAAGCCGCGGCTCAATGAACCGCGGCCCTATTCGTTTCTAAAATTTATTTTGCTGCTGCTTTAATTAGATTTAATGCAGAGCCAGCTTTAAACCATTCAATCTGTCCTTCATTGTAGGTATGATTCGCAGTAATAGTATGCGAGGTACCATCCGCGTGGTTAAGTACAATTTGAAGCGGTTTGCCTGGAGCAAATTCTGTTATTCCTAAGATATCAAAAGAATCATCTTCCTGAATCAAATCGTAATCAGCCGGATTTGCAAATGTCAAAGCAAGCATTCCTTGCTTCTTCAAATTGGTTTCGTGAATTCTGGCAAATGACTTCACCAAAATAGCTCTTACTCCAAGGAATCTAGGTTCCATTGCAGCATGCTCACGAGAAGAACCTTCACCATAGTTTTCGTCTCCTACTACTATAGATCCAATACCTGCAGCTTTATATGCTCGTTGAGTGGCTGGAACCTCTCCATATCCACCAGTCAATTGATTTTTGACAGAATTGGTAGCATCATTAAATGCATTTACTGCTCCAATCAACATGTTGTTGGAGATGTTATCCAAATGACCTCGATATTTCAACCAAGGACCTGCCATAGAAATATGGTCAGTTGTACATTTTCCTTTGGCTTTGATCAAAAGTTTCAATCCTTTAAGATCTGTACCTTCCCACGCAGCAAAAGAATCCAAAAGTTGAAGTCTATCAGATTTAGGATCAACCAATACATTCACCTTTGAACCATCTTCAGCAGGTGCTTGATAACCGGCATCTTCTACTGCAAAACCTTTTTCAGGAAGTTCGAGTCCTTTTGGCTCATCCAATTTCACTTGCTGACCTTCCGAATTAGTCAAGGTGTCAGTCATAGGATTGAATGTCAAATCACCGGCAATAGCCAATGCAGTCACCACTTCTGGAGAAGCTACAAACGCGTGAGTATTCGGGTTACCGTCAGCACGTTTTGCAAAGTTTCTATTAAATGAAGTAATGATGGAGTTCTTCTCTTGCTTTTCAGCACCATGACGAGCCCACTGACCAATACAAGGTCCGCAAGCATTTGCCAATACTACGCCACCCATTTTATCAAAAACACTCAAGAATCCATCGCGCTCCACTGTAAAGCGAACTTGCTCAGAACCTGGAGTAATGGTAAACTCTGACTTAGCAACTAGCTTTTTGTCTACAGCTTGCTGAGCCAAAGAAGCTGCTCTGGAAATATCTTCGTATGAAGAGTTGGTACAAGAACCGATCAAACCAACATCCAATTTTGCTGGCCAACCATTTTCTTTAACAGCAGCAGCAAATTTGGAAAGAGGCCAAGCCAAATCTGGAGTAAATGGTCCATTGACATGAGGCTCCAATTCGGAAAGATTGATTTCGATGACTTGATCAAAGTAAGATGAAGGATCTGCATATACCTCCTCATCACCTGTCAAATGAGCTGCAATAGCATCTGCCATTTCTGCGATATCAGCTCTGCCAGTTCCTTTCAGATAGGCAGCTGATTTTTCATCATATCCAAAAATGGAAGTAGTAGCTCCGATCTCAGCACCCATGTTACAAATAGTGCCCTTACCGGTTGCTGAAAGCGAACGTGCACCTTCCCCAAAATATTCAACAATATAACCAGTACCACCTTTAACTGTAAGAATTCCAGCCACTTTAAGAATAACGTCTTTTGCAGAAGTCCAACCAGACATTTTTCCTGTAAGCTTTACACCGATAAGCTTTGGAAATTTCAATTCCCAAGGCAATCCTGCCATTACGTCGCAGGCATCAGCTCCACCTACACCGATTGCAATCATGCCTAGACCACCAGCATTGGGCGTGTGGGAATCTGTTCCAATCATCATTCCGCCTGGAAACGCATAGTTTTCCAAAACGACCTGGTGAATAATACCCGCACCTGGTTTCCAAAAACCAATTCCGTATTTATTGGAAACAGAGGCAAGAAAATCATATACCTCTTTGTTTTTATCTTTTGCTTTGGACAAATCCTTGTCAGCACCTACTTCTGCTTGGATCAAGTGATCGCAATGTACAGTAGAGGGAACAGCAACTTTATCTTTTCCCGCTTGCATAAATTGAAGTAGCGCCATTTGTGCAGTTGCATCTTGCATAGCCACACGATCCGGCTGAAAATCCACATAGGACTTTCCTCTTCCATATACCTGAGAAGCAGGACCTTCGGTTAAATGTGCGTAAAGAATTTTCTCAGTCAAGGTAAGTGGACGACCTACTATTTTCCTAGCCGCTTCTAGGCGCTCAGGAATTCGGGCGTAAACCTCCTTGATCATCTCGATATCAAAAGCCATCGTTTTGGATATTTTAAGGTGGATAAAAGGTTCGATTTTTTCGTGTGCGAATATAGAAAAAACCCTTCAAAAAGGTAAATCAACTGCAGGACTTACAGGGAATTGATCCTGTTTTCTAACCATTCAACATATATTTTAGAAAAGAACAAACATCATAAGAAAAAGGTATCCAAACCCTGCTAAGAAATACACGAAGGTGTAAGGGAATATTTTTCGAATTGGCACACCAGTAATGGATAATAATGGCAACGCCCAGAATGGCTGGAGTAAATTACTAATCTGATCCCCATAGGCAAAGGCCAAAACAATTTCACCCAAATTCATCCCAAGGTCCTTGGCAGTCAAAAGCAATACTTCCCCTTGGATAGCCCACTGTCCACCTCCAGAGGGGATTAGTAAATTGACTCCAGCGGCTGAAATAAATGCCACCGCAGGAAAAGTGGATTCACTTGTATTATTGATTAAATATTCTGAGATCAATCGAATTATTCCTGAACCACCCAAAAGTCCAAGTATGCCCGCGTAAAACGGGAATTGAAGAAAGATTTCTGAAGAAGCTTTTAATCCATGACCTACTGAAACAATCATTCTTTCTGAACTTTTATAAAAAAAGAGAGTCAATCCTAACAAAAGGAAAATAACCCAATTCAAGGAGAATTTTTGAATGATCCCTTTTTCAGATAAAAATGTAATTCCAACCAAAACAAGGATTAAGAAAATCCCTGCATAGTATCCATACCTATCTTCTTTTCCTGGACTGATTGGATGAAATGGGACACCTTCCACTTTTTCATCTTGCTTGGACGAAATCTTATTTAATAGCAGGGTAGTCAGCACAAAAACAAGAAAAAGTCCTCCTGAAATCACAAAATTTTTACCGGAGAAAAGGGTTTCTTCCACAGAAATTACCCCTGTAGTCTGAACCAAAAAGTGGTTTTGATCGGCTACAGCTAAAGGCGCTGAAGCTGATAGACCTCCATGCCAAATCGCCATACCTAGATAACCTGCTGCTGCCAACAATCCGGGATTTGAAGGAATGCCTTTGTTTTGAAAAGTTTTCTGGACCGTTTTAGCCAGAATTGCTCCTATGATTAAGCCAAAGCCCCAATTAAATAAACCAGCCACCATGGTGACCAATGCCACCAACAAAAGTCCCTGCATGAAATTAGAAGGCTTTGAAGCCAATCTTACTAAAAATCTATTGACTGGCTCAAATAGCGCTAAGGAATACCCCAAAGTCAGAATCATCATCATTTGTAGGGTAAATCCCAATAAACTAAAAAAACCATCAAACCAAAGCTCAATCGTTTTTCCAATCGCTTTGGGTATTTCCATGGCTCCTGATTGATTAAATATTGCCGCCAGAAATGCCATTAAAGTCAGTAGTAAAACTAAACCGAATGGAGTAATACTTTCAATCCATCTTTTTTTAGTGAGAAATGCCATCAATATTTTTATAGTTGAATTTTTTGATTTAGTATTAAGCCTAGTTTATTGCTGAAAGACAAACATCTTTCAAACCAGTTTTTCTTCGATGGATTTTGTAATTAATTCATATTCTTTAGTCCTATTTATTTCCAGTCTGATAGTCTATGGCTTGTCTTCTTATATTTTATTTAAGGTAGATGATGCTTTACGGTGGATTGCTTTCACCATGATGTCTTTCTCGTTTTGGGGATTTTTTTATGGCATGGAACTGACCAGTCAGACCATGGAGCAGATGCTGATTTGGAGTAAGGTTCAGTACCTAGGTCTGGTATTTGCCCCCGCATGCTGGTTGGTTTTTACGTTAAAATATGCTGGTATTGACGATGGAAAAGGGAAATTCATTCAAAATAGTATTTTCATACTTCCAATAGTAACCTACATTCTAGTACTTAGCAATAGTTGGCATCACTTACACTATAAAAACACTTGGGTCATTCAAGATGGACCTTTTCCAATTTTAGGAATAGAAAAAGGCCCTTGGTATTTGGTTCAAATCGCCTATGCCTATGCTTATTATGCGATTGGTACTTATGTACTTTGGAAAAACTTTAAATCAGCCAACCTCCATTTCAAAACCTTAACGAAAATCCTGATCATTGCAGGATTCCTTCCACTCTTTGTCAATATCCTTTATCAATTAGCTTGGTTTAAACCTTTTGAAGGGTTAGACTTTACTCCTTATGCCTTTTTGTTCACCTATTCATTATTAGGAATTGCAATCATTCGATTCAATTTTCTAAACATTTGGCCGATCGCAAGGGACAAAATCTTGGAGGTAATGAGTAGAGGTGTTTTGGTGTTTGATCATCGAAATATTCTAGTTGATTTCAACAAGGCTGCTCGGGATTACTTCACTGAACCCGAATATATTGTACTTGGTCAAAGTGCTGAAAAAGTGTTCACTAACTCTCCTCACCTACTTGACCTTGTCAATCGGAAAGAAAATGAAAAATTTCAAAATAAAATCAGGGTTAAAGATTTTGAAAAGACCTACGAATTAGAGTCCGTGAAGCTTTTGAATTCCCAATCCTTAATAACGGGAACCTTGATTTTCATTGATGATATTACGCATGATGTTTTAACCCAAGAGACTTTACAGCAGCAAGCACAGGAACTCAAGCAACTTAATGAACTGAAAGACAAATACTTCAGCATTATTTCTCATGATTTAAAGGGACCTGTTTTTGGAGTCAAAGAATTGATCTATTTAACTACTACAGGAATTATTTCTGAGAAGGAATTTTTGGAGATGCTTCCAGAGGTTTCTAAAAACATGGAGCATGTTGCCATTTTATTGGAAAACCTATTGGCCTGGACAAGTAGTCAACTTCGAGGAGAATACATTCAGATCCAGCGTCTAGATTTAAATCGAATTATTCAAAATCAAAAAAGTCTCCTAGATCGAATTGCCAAAGACAAAAACATTGAAATAGTCCTTCAGACCCAAAAAGAAATTACCATAAACGGGGATAGAAATATGATGGATTTAATTTTTAGAAATCTAATTTCAAATGCCATCAAGTTTTCCAATCCAAATTCAAAGGTGGAAATTTCCTGTATGCTTGACCAAGACCTCATTCAAATCAAAATCAAGGATTATGGAGTGGGGATTCCCGAAGAAAATCTAATTAAGCTGAACAATGGCGTTTCATTCTCTACAAGAGGTCAGAGTAATGAAAGCGGCACTGGATTGGGGATGCTTATGGTCAAAGAATACATTCAAAAGAACAATGGCTCTCTTCAAATTTTTTCTAAGCAAGGAGAAGGATCCGAATTTATTGTTTCTTTTCCTTTAGCAAAGGATGAAGATTAGGCTAAAGAAAGTAGAAAATCCATCGTATCCACTTGATCTGCATAATCCCATGGTTTAGGCTGTTGTGCCATTCCGAATTGGATTTTATCTCCTTTACCATCACGGGTCAAAATACATTGGATTTTATGTTGAATGGAACCTAAACGCTCCTCCAGTTCCTCTAAATCAGTATAAAACTCATAATAAAGTACTCCAATTGGAGAGACCAACTCCTTACTTTCTTTGAGCAATAGAAAGCCATTGTCTAAGTGATGTTCTTTATTTACTAGATAAATGGATTTATTGTATTCATAATTATTGAGGTATTTATGGTGGTCTTTCACCCATGAAAATACTTCTAAGGCATCCAAAAGCTGAGTTAATTGGGATTCATTCTTAACATAAACTTTGGATACATTTCTACAGCCTAATCCAAAATAAAGAAAGATATCTTTTCCAAGATTCTGAAGTTCCTGAATTGATTCCCCGCCTTCCAGTATAGCAACTGAGGTTCTATTTGCTCGGATCACACTTGGATATTTTCCAAAGTAGTAGTCAAAATAACGAGATGAGTTATCACTACCCGTAGCGATATAAGCCTGCTTGCCTTTCAGCATTTCTTGCACAACGATTCGATCCGAAAATAAAGGCTGGACCTCGATCAATTTTCCGATGATCCAATTCATCAAGATAGCATCACCAGAACTCATCTTTACATGAGCATCATTTCCAGAAAGCAATACAACCATCAAATCATGGAAACCTACTCCTGGAATATTTCCAGCCATCAAAATTCCAACTTGCTTTCTTGGTTCTAGATGAGAAAAAGAATATTTGGAGACCCACTGGTTTAAATATTCCTCATGGGTTAGAATCCTAATTCCAGCCAACGCCTCATCCACCGAACGGGAGGTAAACCAATTATTTGAGTTTTCAATCCTCCGCAATAAAGTCTCTCTCTCCTCATCTTTAAGGTTTTGAATTGAATTACCTAATGACACAAAGGCCTGGACTCGTTCAGAAATTGACATTGAATGATTCATGGCACAAAGTTAGGACAAACTCTTATGCTTGGAATTATTTTAAATTAATTAGTATGACAACTTTTTTTTGTCCTTAAAGCTGATCTGATGTACTTTTGAGGAAAATTGAAAGAACTATGGCAATCATGATCACAGACGAATGCATCAATTGCGGTGCATGCGAACCTGAATGTCCAAATACAGCAATCTATGAAGGTGGAGTCGAATGGACTTGGGGTGGTGGAACCAACCTTAAAGAAGTGACTCTAGAAGACGGAACTGTGGTAAGCGGAAGCGAAAAGCAAGACCCTGTTTCTGACGAATTTTATTACATCGTGACTGCAAAGTGTACGGAATGTAACGGCTTTCATGAAGAGCCTCAGTGTGCTGCAGTATGCCCAGTTGACTGCTGTGTCGATGATCCAGATCATCGTGAAACAGAGGATGAATTACTGGCCAAAAAAGCATTTTTACATGGAGAATAAAGTGGCAATTGCCACTTTATTTTTTGTTTAATTTCTTCCTTTGCTTGTGGATTTTTAACTTTTTATCACTGATTTCAACCCTTTTTTTAAAAAAAATCAAAAATGCTTTTGAATTATAGTTGGTATTTGTTTTAACTTAGTTTCACTAATTAACTTCAACCTTAACCAGACAGCACTGTGGAAGATCATCGAGGGTACGATAGAGAGGAGATATTCTCTAAAAAAGTAAAAGCAGGTAAACGGACTTATTTTTTTGACATCAAATCCACCAGAGGAAACGATTACTACCTGACTATTACAGAAAGTAAAAGAAGAATGAATGGAGATAACTTCTCCTATGAAAAGCACAAAATATTTCTTTACAAAGAAGACTTCTTCAAATTCGTACAGGCTCTAAATGAGGCTGTAGACCATATTAAAAATGATTTAATGCCTGAAGTTGATTTTCAGCAATTTGAAAATGAAGATTCAGAAAATGAATTAAATGACGAGTTACGCTGGGAATAATTTCCTGACTTGAGACTGTCGTTAATCACGTATATTTGAAGGAGGCTTAAAGCCTCCTTTTCCATTTAATTGATATGCAGCGGTTCTTTGTTTATCTGGCTCTTTTTTTAGTTGTGTTTCTGGCTATAGGATGGTATTTCTCAAATATCGCCCTGTATTTTGTCATTTCGTTGATTTTGGCAGCATTACTTCGACCTCTTACCAATCGAATCAACGAATTTCACCTTGTAGGTCAACATACTCCCCGCTGGATAGCTATCCTCCTCTCCTATGCAGCAATTATTCTTTTAACCTTCAGTTTGGGGCTTCTTTTCTTCCCCTTAATAAAAGAACAAATATCCGTTTTGAGTCAATTGAATGTAGAGACGATATACTATCAGATCCAGCAGCCTGTGACTCAGTTCGAGAATTTTTTATTGAAGTTTCAGCTCATCGACCAAAAACCAGGTGAGTTGTTTTCCCAGTTACAAAACTCCGTCCTTGAAGCGATAAAGAGATTTGATGTAGGAGGATTTATCAGCGGGATTATTGGTTTAACAGGAAGTGTTTTGGTAGGAACTTTGGCAGTTGCATTTATTACTTTTTTTCTACTGCTCGAAAATGGACTCCTACGGAGAAATATTTTAAACCTTATTCCAAATTCATACTTCGAACTGTCAGTTGCCACATTTACTAAAGTCGAAAAACTTTTATCCAATTACTTGTCCGGATTGCTAATTCAGGTTTTAGCTATTTTTTCTATGGCAGCTTTAGGTTTATCAATAGTCCAAGTTCCTTATGCCTTGACTATTGCGCTTTTTGCAGCAATTGCCAATTTGATCCCATATGCTGGACCAATTTTAGGTACCGTATTTGGAATCATCGTGGGCATTTCAACAGGAACATTTGCCAGCGATCAAGAATACACCTACTTCTTGGTTAAAGTACTTTCAGTTTTTGCTGCCGTCCAATTGACGGACAATGTCCTGCTCCAGCCGATGATTTTCTCCAAATCAGTAAAAGCACATCCCCTTGAAATATTTGTTATTATCTTTGCCGGTGCAAAAATCGCCGGCATTGTGGGGATGATTTTTGCTATTCCTGTTTACACCATTTTCCGTGTTTTGATAATGGAGTTTTACAAGGGATACAAGTCTTATCGAATCTTTAAAATTAAAGCAACAAATTAATGGCATTACAATGTGGCATTGTGGGTCTTCCAAACGTTGGGAAATCCACATTGTTTAATGCGCTTTCTAGCGCAAAAGCAGAGGCAGCAAACTTTCCATTTTGTACGATTGAACCTAATGTCGGTGTGGTTTCCGTCCCTGATAAACGCCTTCAAATCCTAGAGGGATTGGTTAATCCACAGCGAGTTGTACCTACGATTATTGAATTTGTAGATATTGCAGGCCTCGTTAAAGGAGCTTCAAAAGGTGAAGGACTGGGAAATAAATTCTTAGCCAATATTCGTGAAGTGGATGCCATAATCCATGTAATCAGATGCTTTGATGACAATAATATCGTACACGTGGCGGGTGGTGTTGATCCAATTTTTGACAAAGAAGTAATTGACACCGAGCTTCAACTCAAGGACTTAGAATCGATTGATAAAAAAATCTCCAGAATCGAGAAAATTGCGAAATCTGGAGATGCAAAGGCCAAGCGTGAACTGGAAGTTCTTAACCAATTCAAAACTGGTCTTCAATCAGGATTAAATGCACGAGCTATTGAGGTTGACAAAGAAGATTTGGAAGCAGTACGAGACCTACATCTACTCACCATCAAGCCCGTACTTTATGTAGCAAACGTAGATGAAAGTAGCATACTTACCGGAAATCAATACGTAGACCAACTTAAAGAAAAAGTAAAGGAGGAAAACGCAGAGGTGATCGTACTATGTGCAGCCATCGAATCTCAAATTGCTGAATTTGAAGATGCTGATGAAAAGGCAATGTTCCTGGGTGAATATGGCTTGGATGAAAGCGGACTAAACAAGCTGATTTCAGGTGCCTATTCTTTGCTTAACCTCATCACCTATTTCACCGCCGGAGTCCAAGAAGTACGTGCGTGGACTATTCGCAGAGGATGGAAAGCTCCTCAAGCAGCAGGCGTAATCCATACTGATTTTGAACGTGGATTTATCAAGGCAGAGGTAATTAAGATCAGTGATTATCAAAACTTCAAAACTGAGGCCGGCTGTAGAGAAAATGGAAAAATTGCAATTGAAGGGAAAGAATATGTCGTGCAAGACGGCGATATCATGCATTTCCGATTCAATGTTTGATAATTATTAAATTTTCTTTGTAGTTTTAAAGCTTATTCACCCAAAAAGCATTTTATACAAAAGATTGTCTCATTTTATTTTTAATTCACCGTGAGAGTTAGACTAATATTTTCACTAAAAAACAAAGGCTCTTATTTGCCTTTCCACCATCAGTACCTGTTGGCACAATTCTTAAAAGGTCTTATTGTCAAAGGAGGGCGTGAGGAGTTTTACAATTACAATTTCTTCAATTTCTCTGGTTTGAAAGGCCAGACGAAAGTGAGCAGAAGCGGATTGCACTATTATTCGAGTTTGGTAACCTTGGTTCTTTCATCTCACGATGAAGATTTCATGGATTATTTACTTGAACAAGTGTTTGCCACTCCTAAAATTGAATTGGGAAATCTAATCTTGTCTCCAGAATATACTGAACTGGAAACAGAGCCTGAGTTAGAAACTGCAAACAAATTTGTTTGTATTTCACCATTGGTATTGATCACCCCAGCATTCAATGAAGAGATTGGAAAACGATTCATTAGCCCGGATAGTGATGAATTCTCCGATTTATTATATGAATCTACCCTGACCCGTATGGAGCGTTCTGGTTGGTATACCCCCGAGCAACTAGAATCGTTCTACAAATTCCAGGTAGTTCCTGATATGGTTTATGTCAACAAGCTTAAAGAACAGCAAAAGAAATTTGCTCGTATTTATGCGGTTTATGACATGGATGTGAAATATGAAGTAAGAGGTTATACGCTTCCCTTCACCTTATATGCCGCACCTGAAGTACAAGACTTTGTTTTCAAGTGTGGACTTGGTGCATTCACCCATAAAGGATTTGGAATGCTAGATCTAGCGAACCATCCGTCTGGAAATCGTACTACAACTTATAAATTCAAAAGAGAAGGATTTATTCCTTACAAGCCTACCGATAGAGTTAGAGAAAATGTAGCTCCAGCCGAAGAGGATGAACAGGATGAAAATTCAATGGAATTTTAAAAAACTAACCCCCGACCAAAAATCGGGGGTTTCTTTTTGCCTCTTGCAATAACGATCAAAGAGTTACTCTCAGATAAGTTATTTTTAAAATCTTCTCTTGTTAGGTTGGATGTAAGCATACCCAGCCAACTGATCATATCGAGAGCCCAGTTGCCTAAAGTACACCAATACCTCATATTCATTTTCAGTTTGAAAATGACTTCCCTCGATCAGTGATGAATCCATTCCCTCGGGGGAGCTTAAAGCAAACTGAAAATCATACCATCCTTGCTTTAACAAAAGCTCAGTGAAATAAACCTTCCGATTGGAGTCCCATTGCATTTTTGATGTTCCATTTTTCCCCCAGTTGGTCAGTGCTCCCAATACATAAATATCCTGCCCTGGAGATTCATTCAAATAAATGGATGTCAATACATATTCACTTTCCAATTCGGGATTTCCCCCAGGTCGATCATTAGTTGCTACTACATATTGTCCATTGATATCCAAATATTGAGAGTACGGTTCGACAGATCGTGGCTGACTCAATAAGGATTGAGCATAAACAGCCGTTTCCTCTAGTTTAACTGAGCCAATATTTACTCCTGTTGCTCTGATAAATCTCAAATCAAAGAATCTAAATTCATTTCCTGCCACGAATGTATTTTCGCCATCAAATGACTCATACCTCAAAAGTTTCGAACCTGCATTTACAAAAGTGGGCTTTTGAAGTCTTTTGAAATTATCCCAGCGTTGATTCTGTCTGATGACTACTTGGATTTGAGTGGTGGGATCAATAACCTCTGTTTGGGAATAATTGACGCTTACATTCAGTTGCTGGAGTTTGGACCTATTTTCAACATCAGCCGGAGGAACTAAACCTGCACCAACGGTAAATAATTCCTCAGCCACCATAAATCGCTTCGTGAAAAGCACCTGATTTTCATCGCGATTTCGATACACTTTAATGATATAATTTCCTGACTTAGTGACAGATGGAATCGTGAGTTCATAATGAACATAGGGAATTCGGGTATTGACAGAATAGTTATAATCTTCTACGGTAAACTGATTAAACGTACTCAAAAAATCCGTGTCCTTCAATCCTGACTTGGTCCAATCAGCGTTACAATGAATCAATTTTGCGGTATACAATTCAGGATCATACGCTAAATCATCAAATACTAAAGACAATCTCCTTGAGTCTTGCAAGCCTACGACAGGTGAGTTGATCATGGATGAAACTTGACCTCCCTGAGGAAACAAACGAACCGAAAAAATATGATCCACAAATACTCGGTCCTCCAGCACTTGCGCCAGAGTACTCGAGATAAATCCAAATGAAAAGAGAATAACAATAAAGATTTGCTTCATTTCCAAAAGATAAACACCTGCTAGATTAATTCCTGAAGTTTTGAAATTTCCTCTACCAAATTTTCCCATTTCGCATTCGCCTCATAGAGGTTAGACTGAATGGTCTGGTAGGATTCTTGAATTTTGTTGGCTTTTGATTCGTCAGAATATAATTCAGGATCAGCCATTTTTTCCTCCGTCTCTGCTTTTAGAATTTCGAGAGATTCGATTTCATGCTCGATTTTCTGAAGTTGCTCCTCGAGTTTCTTTAAATCCCGCTTTGCTTGTTGGGCCTCTGGAGAGTTGGTAGAATTAGCAGCAGCTTCCTTTGGTTTCTTTTTATCCTCTTGCATCAGAGGAGCTTGAACTTGCTGGCTTCTCCAAAACTCATATTCATCGTAGGTACCTGGATATTCCTTGATTTGTTGGTCTTCGATGTACCAAATTTTATTGGCTACTCCTTTGATGAAGTGTCGATCGTGAGAGACAGTAATAAAAGTACCTTCATATTGTTGTAAAGCTTGAATCAAAATATTCACCGATTGGAAATCCAAATGGTTGGTAGGTTCATCCAAAAGCAAAAAATTAGCCTCAGAAATCAAGGTTTTAGCCAAGGCTACCCGGGATTTTTCCCCACCTGAAAGCACCTTAATTTTTTTGAAAACATCGTCATTGGTAAACAAAAAGCAGCCTAAGACATTTCGTAGTTCCGTTTCAGATTTAGCACTTCCTGCTTGCGCAAGTTCCTGTAGAATTTCATTATCCAGAGTCAAAGCCTCTAGCTGATGCTGGGCA
Source organism: Algoriphagus sanaruensis (assembly GCF_001593605.1). Taxonomy (GTDB): domain Bacteria; phylum Bacteroidota; class Bacteroidia; order Cytophagales; family Cyclobacteriaceae; genus Algoriphagus; species Algoriphagus sanaruensis. Next base: position 3,033,423 of record NZ_CP012836.1, read on the forward strand.
AAAAACGATTTAATGACATTATGGCCTTCTGTCCGGCTACCCTCGATTTTTTCTGAGCCATCAATAATCCTCAAAAGGGTAGATTTTCCTTTTCCATTGGCACCTATCAGAGCAATCTTATCGCCTCTTTCGATTCTCGCTGTACTGTTTTTCAAAATAACTAAGTCTCCATAAGCCTTGGAAACATGGTCTAAAACCACCACATCTCTCCCCGACTTTTGAGAAAACTTAAATTTAAAATTGACAAAAGCCTCGTCGTTAACTACCTCATGTACACGATCCATTCGTTCCAAAGCCTTAATTCTGGATTGAACCTGATTGGACTTGGTCGCTTTTGCCCTAAACCGTTCGATAAATCGCTCGGTTTGTTTAATCATCTGCTGCTGATTTTCATAGGCATTTTGCTGCAACTCCATTCGCAACTTTTTTTCCTCCTTGTAAAAAGAATAATTACCTGGATAGGCAGTCAAGGTTTCATTGGCTACCTCCACTGTGGTATTGATGCAATTATCCAAAAAAGTCTGATCGTGGGAAACGACAATAACAGCACCCTCATAGTTTTTGAGGTAGTTTTCCACCCATTGAATAGAAGGTAAATCCAAGTGGTTGGTAGGTTCGTCCAGCATCAACAGACTTGGCTTTTCTAAAAGCAATTTGGCGAGCATCACTCGCATTCTCCATCCACCTGAAAACTGACGAAGGGGCTTTTGCAAATCAGAGGTTTGAAACCCAATTCCCTCCAATACCTCCTCTGCTTTGGCCTTGATGGTATAGCCCTCATTGCTTTCAAATCGATCCTGAAGTTGGGCGAGCCGATTGATAATCTCATCGGAATAATCGGTTTCCATTTGTTTGAGAATCTTATCGATCTCATCCTGAAGTGCTAAGGTTTCCTTAAATGCAGCCAAGGCTACATTGAGGATGCTATCATCCGATTGATAGGAAAGCAGGTCTTGATTTAAAAAACCGATGGTACAATCTTTTGCTTTTTGAACTTCACCCGTTGTGGCTTGGTAATCTCCATTGATGATTTTTAGCAAGGTAGATTTACCGGTTCCATTTTGGCCGACAAGTCCAATTTTATCTTTTGGCTTGATATGTAAGTTGGCATTTTCGTATAAGGCCCGTCCGCCTATGAAATAGGATAAATTGTTAATCGATAACATGCCCCAAAAATAACCAATAGCCCGCTTATCCACCTTCTCTGGGAAAACATTCTCCCTTCTTTTAGCTTAAAAGAAAAAACTAAAGCCCATGAAATATATCAAACAGGTCGCACTGTCTTTTGCTTTGGGAATTTTGGCTTCCCAATCAATCGCCCAAGGCAAACTCACGCCTTTACCTACACCCAATAGTAGCAACAAACGAGATATTCGATCCGCAAAAGCAGAAGTAAAACTTGACCAAATCAAATTACCGGCAGGATTCAAAATCAGCGTTTGGGCAGCAGATGTACCCAATGCCCGATCAATGGCTATTTCCGATAACGGAATCATCTTTGTCGGAAACCGTCAGGAAAAAAACGTCTATGCCTTAGTCGATGAAAATGCAGATGGTAAAGCAGATAGCAAGTTTATTTTAGCAGAAGGCCTTCGAATGCCTAACGGAGTTGCCTATCGAAATGGGGATTTATATGTAGCCGAGGTCAGTCGAATCCTTCGGTTCAAAGACATTAAAAACAACCTGACTAACCCCAAATATGAGGTAGTATATGATGGATACCCTACGGATGCGCACCATGGATGGAAATTTATCGCTTTCGGTCCAGATGGATTGCTTTACGTTCCTGTTGGTGCCCCATGTAATATTTGTGAAAAAGACTATCCAATATATGCCAGCATCACTAGAATCGATGTGACCAAGCCCGGAGCAAAACCAGAAGTCTATGCACATGGCGTAAGGAATACCGTAGGTTTTGATTGGCATCCACAATCTAAAAATCTTTGGTTTACTGATAATGGACGGGATATGATGGGTGACGATATTCCTGATTGTGAATTAAATCAAGCTACTGCCAAAGGCCAACATTTTGGTTATCCTTATTGGCATGCGGGCACAGTGAAGGATCCCGAATTTGGGGATAAAGGAAAAGCCTCGAGTGCCTATATAGCTCCTGCTGCCAAAATGGGACCTCATAATGCCCCACTCGGCATGCGTTTTTATCGGGGAGGAATGTTCCCTACTACCTATAAAAACAACGCGATCATAGCCAAACATGGAAGTTGGAATAGAAGCAAAAAAGCCGGTTATGAAGTAGTCATGGCAAAAATCGATGCTCAAGGTAAAGTCACTGGCCAAGAAGTGTTTGCCTCGGGATGGTTAAATCCGGCCACTCAGGAAGTGTGGGGAAGACCCGTTGATGTTCAAGAATTACCAGATGGAAGCTTGCTAATCTCCGATGATATGGCCAATTGCATTTATCGGGTGACTTACGGAAAGTAATTCTTCTGAAAGTAGAAAAGCCCTCAAGCAAATTTGATTCTGCTTGAGGGCTTTTCCTTTTTATTGCTAAATACTTTATTTAAGCCAATCTGGCTTGGTTGTACCCACTTCTGCCTGCAATTGGTTAAGAAGGTTGTATAACCCGAAATAGGTTCGGTTGATGTATAAACCGTGTCTAGAACCTCGGGCTTGACGAGAATTTTTGAACATTTTATCGTTGGAAATGCGATCTCCCAATTGAAAAATCTGCTCAAAGTAGCCATCATTCGCAAAGTCAAAACGATCTACATGAAATGGCTTCCCTAAAAGTGAAATCATTTCTTTAAATACTCCCTTGAAATAGATCTTTTCTTCTTCTGTGTCTTTGTCTGAAATAAAATCCAGAGAGTAAAAAATCTGATTCAATTCTTCCTCCTTCATGACCAAATCTTTCTTGATCAAGGCAAAATAACCTTTATAAAAATCCTCGGGAATGACTTTTACACAGCCAAAATCTATGATACCTAAAGTCCCATCCTTTAGCACAATAAAATTTCCTGGATGTGGATCAGCATGGACCTGTTTCAACTCATGAACCTGATGGTGGTAAAAATCCCATAGCGCTTGACCTATTTGATTTTTTGCTTCCTGACTAGGATTCGTTTCCATCCATTCCTTGATATGTAAGCCAGAAATCCAATCCATGGTAATGATTCGCTCAGAGCTATATTCATCGTAATAGCCTGGGAATTTTAGATTGGGAATATGGGAACAGGCATTGGAAATTTCTCTTGAACGTTCGATTTCCAATTGATAGTCCGTTTCTTCTAAAAGTCGCTCTTCCACCTCTTCCATGTAATGATCCAATTCCTTCTCGTTCATATTGAGAAGTCGCAAAGCAAATGGTCGAACCAATTTCAAATCAGAGCTTACAGAGTCCGCAACTCCCGGATATTGAATCTTAACGGCAAAGACCTGATCTCCTTTTTTCGCTTGGTGAACCTGTCCTATTGACGCGGCATTTACTGCAGACCGAGTAAATGAGTCGAAAAGCCCTTCTGGTGTTTTTCCAAAATATTTCTGAAACGTTTTCACCACAAGAGGGTAAGAAAGGGGTGGCGCCGAATATTGAGCCATTGCAAATTTATCCTGATATGCCCTTGGCAACAGGTTTTTATCCATGGACATCATTTGGGCTACTTTGAGGGCAGAACCTTTCAACTGACTCAATGATTTATAGATGTCCTCTGCATTATTTTGATGGAGCTCTTCTTTATCAAGAGATGGATTTACCATTTTCTTGGCATAATGCTTCACATAATTCCCACCAACTTTTGCTCCGGTTGAAATAAATTTGGCCGCACGCTGCACTTTGGAGACTGGTATCGCCTCCTGCTCTTTTACCTTATTGGCCATATGTTATTTATTTTGATATAGAAATTTGGCAAAGTCCACGAAGGTGTCCAAGGCGCTTTTACCCATCAAGTCAAACGCAAGATTGACTGATTTTTCAATGGCAGCATCCGTCTTCTCAAATCTTGGGCTTCGATCGTCCAACCAAAACCGAAAAACAAAAGCAAGCTGCAACCAAAGTGCTTCATCGTACTTTTCAGTGATAAAAGGTCGGCTTGCAATCTCCTGAGTTTCTTTTCCTTCAAGGATGATCTCGCCTGCAAAGTCTTTGAATTTTTCTTTGAATTCCTTCGTATCGCTAGGAAGTTGCTTCAGGGACTTTGTTTTATCCCCATACAAACTCAATAAATAGGATCTGTTTTTCTTCAACTCTTCAATCCAAGTGAATAAAAACCCTAGAAATTTTTCCCGAGCACTGTACTCCTTGAATACTTCTTGAGATTCAATTGACTCAAGGGTTTGGTCATATATACTTACCCAAATGGAGGATTTGATCGAGTCAAAAGAAGTGAAGTACGTGTAAAACTCCTCCTCTTTCATCTTGAGTTCTTTGGCAAATTTGAATAGGGAGGCAGGTTCAGAACCATGTTCTAACACATGGTTGACAAATCCCTCCAAAATCAATTTCCGGTAATCTTTCTTGGTCGTCTTTTTGACAGTCGGTGTATCCATTGGAATCAAAATATCTTGATGGAATAACACCTGACAAGGGCTTCGGGTTTTGTTAAACACAAAAAAAGCCGGAATTCTTTTCCGGCTTTTCAAAATCGAATCAAAAATCAGGATTTAACCTTTTCGATGACCAAATTATGATTGGTGTAAATGCAGACGTCAGCCGCAATGTGCAGACTTTCTCTTACCATCTCTTCTGCGGTGAGTTGAGGTGCAAATTTTTTCATGGCTCGTGCAGCCGATTGCGCAAACATACTTCCTGAACCAATAGTGGCAATTTCCATATCTGGCTCGATAACATCACCTGTGCCACTGATAATCAAAATATCATCTTTGTCCGCGACGATCATCATTGCTTCCAATCTGCTTAGCATCCGGTCCATTCTCCATTCCTTGGCTAACTCGACAGCTGCACGCTTCATATTATTTCCAAAGGCATTGAGTTTTTCTTCAAACTTTTCAAGAAGCGTAAAAGCATCCGCTGTCGAACCCGCAAAGCCAGTGACAATTTTCCCACTTTGGAGGACCCTTAATTTTTTAACTGAACTCTTGGCTACTGTATTTCCAAGGGTAGCTTGACCATCTGCACCAATGACTACCTCTCCATTATGCCGAATCGCCACGACGGTGGTTGATTTTATTTTTTCCATTTGGATTTAGTTTTTATTTCTTGACTTTCTGAGGTCTTGCTAACCCTTATCTATCAAAAAAACATGGACTGTATTGAATCCTGCTGCTCTTTTAATGGTACATGGATTAACAAGAACCATACAAAAGCAAAAAGTCCTGTTGAAGCAGGACTTTTTGACAGATTAGTATTAGATAAGTATTCGAACCGGGTCCTCAAGTAGGCCTTTCAGAGTTAACAAAAATGCTGAACCAACGGCTCCGTCTACAACTCGATGGTCACAAGAAAGGGTCACTTTCATCACATTTCCAATCTTCATCTGGCCGTCTTTCACCACAACAGTTTCCTTGATACCTCCTACCGCTAGAATACAAGCATCAGGTGGGTTGATAATCGCAGTAAACTCATCGATTCCGAACATTCCCAAATTGGAGATGGTGAAGGTATTTCCTTCCCAATCCTTTGGCTGAAGCTCTTTATTTTTTGCTTTTGCTCCTAAAGTCTTGGCTTGATTAGAGATTTGAGAAAGTGACAAGCTATCCGCAAATCTGATTACAGGCACTAGCAAACCTTCCTCAACTGCAACTGCCATCCCGATATGGATATGGTCGTTGTATCTGATTTTATCTCCTAACCAGCTTGAATTCACTTTTGGATGCTGTCTCAAAGCAGCAGCAGCAGCCTTGATTACCATATCATTGAATGAAATCTTAACCGGAGAAATCTCATTCATGCTCTTTCTTGCCTCAATTGCCTTATCCATGTTGATTTCCATGGTAAGGTAAAAGTGAGGAGCAGAGTATTTACTTTCTGCCAAACGCTTCGCGATTGTTTTTCTCATTTGAGAGACTTTTTCTTCACGGAAGCTTTCTTGTCCTAAAACAGGAGCACTTGTAGCGGCAGGTGCAGCAACTGCAGGTGCAGCGGCAGGCACAAAGTTTTCAACGTCTTTTTTAACAATCCTTCCACCCTCGCCTGAACCAGCGACTTGACGAATGTCCAAGCCTTTGTCTTGTGCTATCTTTTTTGCAAGTGGAGAAGCTTTTACGCGCTCATTGGAATTTGAAGAAACCGGAGCAGCTGTAGGTGCAGGTGACGCTGCCACTGAAGGTGCAGGTGCTTGTTCCTGACTTGGAGCCGCACTTGGCTTGGATTCAGCAACAGGTTCAGCAGCAGATCCACTAGTTTGGTGAGCCTTAAGAAGGGTATTGAAATCTGCTCCCTTTTCTCCGATGACAGCAATTACACCATCGACAGGGACACTATTTCCTGCTTCCACACCTATATATAAGAGAACCCCATCTTCATAGGATTCCAATTCCATAGTAGCTTTATCAGTTTCTACTTCAGCAATGATTTCACCAGATTTGACCGCATCTCCCACTTTCTTAAGCCAAGTAGCTATGGTACCCTCTTGCATAGTATCACTCATTTTAGGCATGGTGATGACTGTTGCATTAATGGATGAAGTGTCAATTTTTTCAGCAGGAGCTGGGGCAGATTGAGGTGCGGTAGGAGCAGCTTGAGGAGCTTCTTCTTTTTTGGCAGGAGCTGCAGATGATCCACCTTCCAAAAGATGTTTATAATCCTCACCTTTCTCACCAATAATGGCGATGATGCCGTTGACAGGCACGGAATCTTTTTCCTGTACTCCAATATATAGTAGGGTTCCTTCTTCGTAAGACTCCAGTTCCATGGTTGCCTTGTCCGTCTCCACTTCAGCTAGGATGTCTCCAGGCTTCACTTGATCCCCCACTTTTTTTAACCATGCCGCGATGACACCTTCTTCCATGGTGTCACTCATTTTCGGCATTCTGATAATTTCGGCCATAGGTAATTTCGAGCTTGTTCGTTTTAAAAGCGTCCAAAAATAGTTTTAAAAAACGCTTTATTCAAATTTATATCCGCTAATTTCCGACTGGATTTAGGTCAAAAATTCACATGCCCCTGCTTTCACAAAGCCCTTATCGACGTCCTAAATGGCTCTTAAACGGGCACTTAGAAACAATTTATCCTGCTTTATTCCGAAAAGTATCGCTCTTTCCGAGTCATTCTGAAAAGATCCAAACTCCTGATGAAGACTTCTTGGAACTGGATTGGTATAGACAAAGTAGCTCAAAATTGGTCATCGTTTCTCACGGTCTAGAAGGCAATAACAAGAGACCCTACGTCTTAGGTATGGTGAGAGCCATATTGAATGCTGGTATGGACGCATTGGCTTGGAACTATAGAGGTTGTGGAGAAAATTTAAATTCCCAACCCATTTTTTATCATAGCGGAGCTACCTATGATCTTGAAACAGTGGTAAACCATGCAGCCACTCAATATCCCGAAATTTATTTGGTAGGGTTTAGCTTGGGAGGAAATTTGACTTTAAAGTTTCTTGGAGAAAAGGGTTCTTCTCTTCCTATGCTAAAAAAAGGGGTAGCCATTTCCGTACCCTTACACTTAGGAGATTCTTGCGACCAGATTTCAAGAGGAGAAAATAAACTATATGCAAAGCGGTTTTTGAAAACCTTGATCCAAAAAGTGGAACGCAAATCAAGGATATTCCCTGAGATTATTCCACCGAAACCGCTAACAGAAATCAAAACCTTACGGGATTTTGACAATTGGATAACTGGTCCCTTACATGGTTTCCGAGATGCTGATGACTATTATCAAACCAATTCTTCACTTCACTTCTTGGACAAGATTGAAATACCGACTCTCATTTTGAATGCTAAAAATGATCCATTCCTGAGTCCTACGTGCTTTCCAGAAATTCAAGCAAAAAAACATCAAAAAATCATCCTCGAAACTCCCGAACATGGAGGTCATGTAGGCTTTTTTACCCATCATCCCAAAAAAACCTACTATTCTGAGTTTCGGGCAGTTGAATTTATTCAAAGCGATTTCTAACTTCCCCGCTGATCCAAGAGACCTCACCATGTGCGGAAGATATTCCCTGAGTAAAAGTAAAATTGAGTTAGAAGAACGCTTCCAAGCGGAAATGTTGACTGACTTCAAACCTCGATACAACATCGCTCCTACCCAACTTGTACCCGTTATCACTTCAGACAGTCCAAAAGGATTCTCCTTTTTTTATTGGGGTATTACTCCTGATTTCGGACAAAATAAGCCTGTAGCCCAAAAGCTTATTAATGCCAGAGCCGAGACCATCCATGAAAAAATCTCTTTCAAGAGTTCTTTTCAGAAAAGAAGGTGTCTGATTCCAGCCGACGGATTTTACGAATGGAAAAGACTCGGAAAAAAAACCAAAATCCCCTACCGATTTACCCTTCGTGATGAAGAGACTTTTGCCTTTGCAGGGATTTGGGAAGAGTATGAAAATGTCAATGGAGAAAGTAACCATACTTTTTTGATACTCACCACCTCCCCCAATGAGGTGGTTGATGAAATCCACGATCGAATGCCAGTCATTCTTTCCAGAGAGGAAGAGAAAAAATGGCTGGACAAATACACCTCCGAAAGTGATCTTTTAGAGATGCTGAATCCACTCGCTCCCGAGCTTATGGTGAGCTATACCGTATCGCCTCTCGTGAATTCGGTTCAAAATGATTCTCCTGGGATCATTCGAAAAACTTCCCCGATGGACCAGTTTGGAAATTATACCCTTTTCGGCTGAAATCTCGACTGTGTTTTGATTCCATCCTCGCAAGTACCGATATTGCGGGACAGATTTAGTAAAGACTTTAAACCCAAATAGTGATGAAACGATCCAGAATTCTTGGAGCTGGACATTATGTGCCAGAGCGAATTGTGACAAACGACGAGTTGTCACAAATGATGAACACTAATAATGAATGGATCGTCGAACGAACTGGAATTCAGGAAAGAAGATGGTTTACTCCGGGAGTTGATACCGTCACCAATATGTCAGCTAAGGCCAGCAGAATGGCCATGGAACGAGCTGGAATAGCTGTTCAAGACATTGATTTCATTGTATTTGCCACTATTACTTCCGATTATTTTTTACCTGGAAATGGAGTTCTATTGCAGCGAGAACTAGGCCTTGATTCAATTGGAGCCTTGGATATCAGAAATGCTTGCTCAGGATTCATCTACGCACTTTCAGTTGCTGATCAATTTATTAAAACTGGGATGTACAAGCATATCTTGGTGGTGGGCGCAGAGATTCAATCCTCTGCTCTGGATAAAAGCGATGAAGGACGATCTAGTGCCGTGATTTTTGCAGATGGTGCCGGAGCAGTGGTCTTAGGAGCTGTGGAAGAAAATGAATCTGGAATCCTTAGTACCCATCTTCATTCTCAAGGAGCTTATGCTGAAGAATTGTATTGCATCGCGCCAAGCTCGAGTGGAAAGGTAAGGATATCTCAGGAGATGATTGACCGAGGAGATTTTTTCCTGAAAATGAATGGAAACGCAGTTTTCAAACATGCAGTGGTGAGATTTATGGAGGTTATTCAGGAGGCTCTTGATGCCAATCATCTTCAAAAAGAGGACTTAGATTTACTGATTCCCCATCAAGCCAATCTGCGCATCAGCCAGTACATTCAGCAAAAACTTCAGCTACCTGACGAAAAAGTATTCAACAACATCATGTACCTAGGCAATACCACAGCAGGAACCATTCCTATTGCCTTATCCCAGGCTTGGGAACAAGGCCGCCTGAAAAAGGATGATTTGATTTGCTTGGCAGCCTTTGGATCTGGATTTACCTGGGCATCTGCACTACTGAGATGGTAACATGGACAATGCCCATCAGGTAATCGATTTAGATTTATGGATTGACTTAAGTCTGATTCAGAGGCAAAACCATCTTAAAAATCAATTTCAACAAATTCTTGAACGGGTCAGTGACTTTTTCCCTTCCGAAGATTTAGTGAAAATCTATGGTAGATCTAAGGGTAAAAAGATTTCGAAAGGCAATGAGTTAGTAGGATCCCCCTATTTGGTTTTGGATCTTTTTCGGGACTTTGACCCTTTAATGGGATTAAATTTCCGAATCCTTTGCTGGATGGGAAGAGGGTGTTTTTTGATGATTCTAGGCGGAAAAGAGGTGAAATTACCTACAGAAAATCTTCTTTCCCAAGGATTTGCATTTGGTCTCGCCCAACAAAAATGGGATTTCGAAAAATTAATTTTGGAGAACTCAACCGCTAGATCGATGGATGTAATTCAAGCAAGCCAACAAGAATTCTCGCTTTGGATCAAGGAAGTTTCTTTGAAAAATTCCATTGATTTAAATTCCACTCTCCTTACTACTGAAGTAAAAAAAATTCTTGATTATCTGGACCAAAGAAAAAAATAAGCTCTTATTTCCCTTAATTTTAAACTGAGTCCACAAAAGATCGTTCGGAGTATGTGAAACATGGGTATTCTTTCGTTAACGGAAAAACCCACCTCCATCTGATTATTCAACTTGAAGCGTTTCTTGTCAAACGATACGTTACTTGAGATTGAGGAAGCGAGACCTTATAAGAATTAATGAACCAATGAAAAAAATCCTGCTTGTTGTTTTCGCGCTAACTTACTTCTCCACTTTTGCACAAAAGCCACAGCTCACAGTTCAATATACTCCTGACTCCACCATTATGGGAACAGGAGTAATTGAAGGTTCAGAACGAGAGGGACTTTGGAAATTTTACAACGTCAAATCCAACTTTTTAATATCTGAGGGCAATTTCAAAAATGGCAAGCGAGACGGCACATGGACCCTGTATTTTTCAAATGGGAAACGTCGAGAAATGGCCGATTACCGAAATGGGACGATCTCAGGACCTGCAAAATACTTTGATCAAGAAGGTGCACTGATCAGGGAAATGATTTTTCAAGACAGTGTTTTGGTAGGGAAATATGTCGAGTATTATGGAAAAGCGAATGCTCAGCCCTATGTAAGTCCAAGCCAAGTAAAGGTGGAAGGACAATATGAAAATGGCAAGAAATCAGGGCAATGGGTAAGCTTTTATGAATTCGGAGAAATTTATAAACGAGAATATTACGTCAATGGGCTTTTGGAAGGTCCTTATTTTGAATACAATCCAGAAGGAGATTTGATCGCAGAGGCAACAGCCATAAAGGGGGAATTTGAAGGACCATTTAAGCGGTATGCCTTTGGTGGTTTTGTATTTGAGTCTGGAAACTATAAAAATGGGAAAAAAGTGGGGGAATGGGTTCGATATTTTCCTGGAACACGAGTTTTGGAGTCCCAAGAAGAGTATGATTCCAACGGAAACCGTACTGGAACTTGGACCTATTACTACGAAAGCGGAAGGACTGCCCGAATAGAACGATACGAAAATGATATTGCTGTTGGAGTTTGGGAAGAATTCTACCCGAACAAGGCTTTATCCAAACGCAAAACCTATGAGCTAGGTGTTCCAGTAGGTGAATACGTAGAATATCATAGTACCGGGGACATTTCCGTAAAAGGCCAATATGAAAACGGAATGAAAAGCGGAATCTGGAAAAGCTATTTTCCAGATGGACAATTGTATTCTATCGGGGAATACAGAAATGACTTAAAAACAGGCCTTTGGAAGTATTTTAATAAAGTTGGAATTCTTATCGCCGAGGGTGAATTTACCTTGGGCCTTGAGAATGGACAATGGTTTTACTACTACGATGGTGGTCAACTGAAATCGGTAGGTTCCTATCAACTCGGTTTTGAAAATGGCATTTGGGGACTTTTCTATGACAACAAGCAATTGACCCAAGAAGAATATTGGGATAATGGCCGACTCCAAAATGTGGGTGATTACTATAGCTATGACGGCAAGAAAACCTTGGAAAAGGGAACCCTAATTAATGGAAATGGAACCCGATTCACCTATTATATAGATGGTACCAAAGAATCAGAGGGAACTCTAAAAAATGGCAAAGCAGAAGGCTTGTGGATTTTTTACCATGAAAATGGAAGAAAGGCCTCCGAAGGAAACATGATTGATGGCAAAAAAGATGGGCCTTGGAAATATTACAACGCCGCTGGAAGACTTTCGGAACTCATTCGATATAAGGATGATGAAATTGTCGAAGAGCAAAACCCCTTGTTGATTCCAAATTTGATTCCTTAAAACACTTTCATTGCTAGTGGGTTTAGAAGTAAAATCAACAGCAAATGTTCGGATTATTTAAGAAAAAATCAGAAAAGGAGATCCTTCAGAAGAAATACACCCAAATGCTCGCAGAAGTACATCGGCTTTCTCAAATCAATCGTGCCCAATCGGATAAATTGATGGCAGAAGCTGAGGAAATCGCCAAAAAGATTGATTCCTTGAAGGACTAGGGAATTCTAATCAGCTTGATCTTAATCGGTTTGAACAGAAAAGGGATAAATCTCCTTTCAGTTCAAACCGATTTTTTTTTGATCATTGAATCAATTATCTCCAAAATTGAATGGATTGTCAAATCAGGATTTAGAATTTAGCTAGTGTTTTTTTAAAAGCTAAAACCCAGATTCTTTTTAAAATTCAACAGCTCAAAAAAAAATTAATCGAATTTCTTTTCACTTTTTCGGAAATCTTACTCTATTTTTTTAAAAAAGTATTGGCAGAAAATTAAAATTTCCCTTACTTGAGAGTCTTACTTTCTTCAGATGAACTTAATCAATCCCAACGAAGTCATAGCCAAAATGGATGGCGTAGTAGAAATCAAATCCTACGTCAACAAGATAAAAATTATCAAAAATTTATACTTGAAAGGTCCGAACACGGCCAGTGAAATCTGCAATGAGGTAGGAATTTCCCTACCCACAGTCAATTCCCTCCTGGCAGATTTGATGAGTTCTGGAGAAGTGATCAAGCAAGGACGAGCTGAATCTCAAGGCGGCCGCAAACCAGATTTGTATCGTCTTGCTCCGGATGCATTTTATGTCTTGTCCGTGGATTTATCAAAATTCTCCATCCGACTTGCCTTATACTCCTGCAACCATACCCAAGCTTTTGACAAGGAAGTCCATAAAATAACGCTAAATAACGAGCGGGAAACCTTTGATCAGCTCTGTACAACGATTGACCAATACATCGCCAAAACAGGCATTCCAACGAATAAAATTATTGCCATTGGATTTTCGATGCCTGGGCTAGTGGATTCCATAGCGGGTGTCAATCATACTTATCTAAAGTTTGGGAAGAAGAGTCTTCTTGAAAATCTGGAAGAGCGATTCAATAAAAAAATCTTCCTGGAAAATGATGCTCGCGCCATGACTTTGGCTGAATTTAAGTTTGGAGCTTCGCATTCTTACAAGAATGTTTTGGGATTATTTATCGGTTGGGGCATAGGACTTGGGATCATTATCGATGGAAAAATCTATCAAGGTGCATCTGGCTTTGCGGGTGAATTTTCCCACTCCCCCATTTTTGAATCCAAGGAAGTAACTTGTATTTGTGGCAAAAAAGGTTGCTTGGAGGCAGTAGCATCAGGTACCGCGATCGTCCGAATGGCTGAAGAGGCCATTGATTCAGACAAAGACAGTATCCTAGCCCGTATCGTCAGAGATCATCAAGGAGATCTTGAGCCAAGCGTAGTCGTGGAAGCTGCACTCGCAGGAGACCAAAGAGCCATTACCATTCTATCGGAAGCTGGCCTGGACCTTGGTCGAGGCATTTCAATGCTCATCCAGTTGCTGAATCCCGAGCTGATCATCATTGGAGGTTCTGTAGCAGAAGCGAATCAATACCTGATTACTCCGATCCAGCAGGCACTCAATATCTATAGCATGGCCAAATCCCGAGAAAAAACCCAATTGGCCTTGTATCAACTAGGTGAAGATGTTGGATTGATGGGGGGAGTAGCTGTGGTTAATGAAAAATTATTCGAGGACGTGATTAACCGGCTGGGATAAAACCCAGCCTAATTTGAATGAGAATAGCCATTTACCTGTTTTTCGGAAATTTATTTTTCTTTTTTAGCTCTTTACTCTGTGCCCAAAATCCAGAAAAAGCTTCCCTTATTTTTGAAAAACTTCCAGCCAAAAAAACAGGAATACAGTTTAAAAACCAGCTCAAGGAAGACGCTGATAACAACATTTTACGCTATGAATACTTCTACAATGGAGGCGGCATAGCAGTAGGTGATTTGGACGGTGATGGTCTGGAGGAACTCTTTTTCACCGGAAATATGACCGGTAACAAACTTTACAAAAACCTTGGTCAACTGAAATTTTCTGATGTCACCAAATCAGCAGGGGTGGCAGGTAAAAGCTCCTGGACCACAGGAGTGAGTTTTGCAGATGTAAATGGAGACGGTCTCCTCGATATCTATGTTTGTTTTTCAGGCAAAGGCGATCCTGACTCTAGGAGAAATGAACTTTGGATTAATGAAGGAAATTTGAAATTCTCGGAGCAGGCAGAAAAATTTGGAATCGATGACCCCTCCCATTCTACGCAAGGATTATTTTTTGATTTTGACCGGGATGGAGATTTGGATTTATACCTGCTCAATCACAATGTAGAAGTGATCAATGAAATCCAATTTGATGAGGTAAGGGCTCGCCGACACCCTACAGCCGGCGATAAACTTTTTAGAAACGATCAGGGAAAGTTCATCGATATCAGCGAAAAAGCCGGGATCAAAGGAACCGGATTAGGATTTGGACTCTCCGTCATTTCCTCAGACATCAATGGGGATGATTGGCCTGACCTATTGGTAACCAATGACTACATCGAACCGGATTACCTCTACATCAATAATCAGGATGGAACCTTCACTGATCGTTTGACAGATTATCTACAGCATATTTCCCACTTCTCCATGGGAGCAGATATCGCCGATCTCAACCAAGACGGAAGGCCTGAATTGTTTACCCTGGACATGCTCCCTGAAGATAATGAACGCCAAAAATTACTCTACGGACCGGAAAATTATGAGCAGTACAACTTGATGGTCAATCGGAAATTTCATCACCAACTCATGCGAAATATGCTTCACCTCAACTTGGGGGATGGCAAATTTTCGGAAATCGCGCAGGTTGCCGGAATTTCAAATACTGACTGGAGTTGGTCAGCACTTTTTTTTGATGCGAATAACAATGGAGAAAAAGACCTTTTTGTCAGCAACGGCTATTACCGAGATTATACCAATCGGGATTTTTTAAAGTACAAAGGTGACTATTACTTCAAGAAAGCAGTGGCGAAGGAAAAGGCAGACACCCTGCATTTGGTAACTTCCATGAGTTCTACTCCAATTCATGACTACTTATTTGAAAACCAAGGAAACATTCAATTCAAGGATATTTCAACTGTAGCAGGATTTGGAGATAAACTATTTTCCTCCGGTGCGGCTTATGTCGACTTGGATAGGGATGGAGATTTGGACCTAGTAGTCAATCATTTAAATGAGTCTGCGGGGATTTTTGAGAATAAGTCCAACTCTGGAAACTGGCTTGGAATTAAACTCATGGGTTTTGAAAAGAATCCCTTTGCTGTCGGAGCAAAAGTAAAAATCAACTTCGATGGTGGTATTCAATTTTTGGAAGCACAACCCACACGAGGATTTCAGTCTTCCTCCTCTCCTATTCTTCATTTCGGGTTAGGAAAAGTAAATCAGGTAGATAGCATTCAAATCACTTGGCCAGATGGATTTCAGGAAGCCTTTTTGGCAACTACAATCAATCAAATTTTGACCTTGGCTTACCAAACTGGGAAACCCGTAAAACCGATCCAGCCTACCCCAACTCCTTGGCTCTTAAGCAAAGGAAACATTCTCGAATTCAATCCTTCTCAAAGTAAATTCAATGATTTCAAGCGGCAGCCCTTGTTGTTGACTATGCCCAGTCATTTAGGACCCATCCTAAGCCAGTCTGATTTAAATCAAGATGGAATCCCCGAACTCTTCATTGGAGGAAGTAAAGGGCACGCTGCACAAATCGTGACATTCACAGAAGGACAATGGACTTCCTATCGTGGATTCCGTTCGAGTGCCGATTTCACCGATGCCGTGGACATTTTTGAGGATTTTAACGGAGATGGATTCCCCGATCTATACCTAGGAAGTGGCGGTTACCATGACTATACCAGCAGTGATCCAGCACTCAAAGACCGACTTTATCTCAATGATGGACAAGGGGTTTTGATTCCACAAGGTAACTTTCCAAACTATGCGATCAGCACAGGATCTGCTCTCGCTTTGGATTTAGATGGAGATCAAGATTTGGATTTGGTGATTGGAGGAAAAATTATTCCGGGAAGATATCCTGAGACACCAAATTCGAAAGTTCTTATTAATGATGGAAAGGGCATTTTTTCAGATCAAACTGATTCTTGGCTCCCTTCACCAAAAATCGGAATGGTGACAGCCTTACTTGAGGCAGATGTAAATGAGGATTCCAAGCCAGATATCCTTGTTTTCGGAGAGTTTATGCAACCTCAGGTTTTAGTGAATTCTGGTTCCTATTTGAAATTATCGACTGATTACTTTGAATCCGATTTGGGAGGATGGTGGAATACCGTACAACAAGTCGATATCGATCAAGATGGGGATTTGGATTTGATTGCTGGAAATATGGGTTGGAATATGCAGCTCAAAGCATCACCGGAGAAAGAAGTTCGATTGTATGCAGCAGATTTTGATCAAAACGGAAGCATTGATCCAATTTTGGAATGTGTGATTGGGGAGGATCGCTATCCATTCCCAAGCCGGGACGAGCTGCTTGATCAGATGGTCAGTATGAGAAGCAAATTCACCGATTATGCTTCGTATTCTACAGCCAAAATCCAAGACCTTTTTTCTAAGGAAGAATTGGAAAAAGCCCAACTCCTGAAAATCCAGACGTTCACTTCCCTAATTTTTGAAAACACCCCAGAAGGTTATAAATCAAGGCCTTTGCCTTTGGAAGCACAGTACTTCCCCATTTATGCCATTCATAGCACCGATATCAATCAGGACGGAAAGATGGATCTAATCCTCGGTGGAAATCAAAACCAAAGTCGAATCCGAATCGGAAAAATGGACGCTGGCTTTGGATTGGTCTTGTTGGGAGATGGAACAGGAAATTTTAACCCCTTAAATCCAGAGGATTCAGGACTTTCAGTTTTTGGAGATATCAAATCATTCGAAGAACTCCAGGTCAATGGAGAAAAAATCCTAGTGGTAGGTATTAACCAACAGCCCATTCAAGTGTACCAGTTCAGATGAAAAAAAATCAATTCACCTTTATTCTTTTCTTTCTTTCCCTGAGTGCTTGGGCTAAAAATCCGGATTTCAACTGGGCAAAAATTTATTCTGAACAACTCTTTTCGATCACTGAAGTCATGGTAACTGATGTTGCCAGTCCACCCGTGGCAGCCCGCATTTACGCTTATACTAATCTAGCTGCCTATTTAGCTGCCAAATCCGACGGACAATCCAGCAAAGCCCCTGATTTCCTTCCTCATTCCCTCATTTCTAAGCTTGAAAATCCCAGATTAGAACAGAAATTATCAAAAGAGTTTATTGGAATATATGCCATGCTTTTGGTTGGAGAAAAGGTAATGCCATCAGGATACCTTCTTCAAGAAAAGCAAGCCAACTTGAAAAAGTGGGCGATTAAAGCGAAAATCCTAACCAAAAAAAATCTGGAAGCCCATCTGAGAATTGCTCAGGAAATAGCTACCGAAGTTCTAGAAATTGCTAAGAAAGATGGATATATCCAGCTAACTGCTCTTACAAGGTATACCCCAAGTGAAGCTCCTGGATCCTGGTATCCGACCCCTCCTGCGTATTTGCCAGCTGTGGAACCCGAATGGAGAACTATGAAAACGTTCTTCTTGCCAAATCTTTCTGATTTTGATCCTTTACCAATGGCTCCCTTTGACCTGAATCCCGGAAGCTCCTTTCGAAATCAATTGGATGAAGTCAAAGCCACAGTTTCAACCTTGACTACAGAACAAAAGCTAATTGCTAGCTTTTGGGATTGCAATCCTTTTGCAGTGGAGTTTTCGGGGCATATGGCCATAGGAATCAAAAAAATTTCACCCGGAGGACATTGGATCGGAATTACGGGTATTGCAGCAATTCAATCAAATTTAGATTTTTTGGAAACAGCCTATATTCATGCCTTAGTTGGAATGACCCTTCACGATTCTTTTGTATCCTGCTGGAAAGCCAAATACGATACTAATCGAATTCGTCCTGAAACCATCATCAACGAGAAACTCGATCCTCAGTGGAAACCACTTTTGCAAACCCCACCTTTCCCCGAATACACTTCCGGACATTCGGTGATTTCAACGGCTTCAGCTCGAATCCTGACTGCTTACTTTGGAGATAATTATTCATTTGTAGACACCTCAGAATTATACTTTGGACTCCCTGAGCGAGGGTTTTCCTCGTTTAATCAAGCCGCTTCAGAAGCTGCCATTTCACGTCTCTATGGAGGAATTCACTTTCGAGATGCCATTGAGAATGGCGTAATTCAAGGAGAAAAAATTGCAGACTATATTCTTGATCAAACTCAATTAAAGCGTCCATGATTCCCAGCTTTTTGCCCCTATTTCTACTGCTTTCGTTGATTCAGTTTTCGAAACCAGCGGAGAATAACCCTTCGAAACCCAATATCATTTTAATCTTTGCAGATGATTTGGCTTATGGGGATTTAGGAATTTATGGAGCCAAGGGATGGAAAACACCAAACTTAGACCAATTGGCAAAGGATGGAACACGATTTACTCAATTTTACGTGCCACATGCGGTTTGTTCGGCCTCGAGAGCTGCATTACTAACCGGTGCATATGCTAATCGTCTGGAAATTTTTGGTGCATTGGATCATACTGCCAAACATGGATTAAATCCTGAGGAAACTACAATTGCCGAAATGCTGAAAAGTCAGGGATATCAAACCGGGATGGTCGGCAAGTGGCATCTGGGACATCTCCCAGAATTCTTACCCACTCGGCAAGGTTTTGATCACTACTTCGGTCTTCCCTATTCCAATGACATGTGGCCCAAGCATCCGGAGGCCAAAGATTATTACCCTCCACTACCTTTGATTGAACAGGAAGAAACCATTGCCTTGATCGAAGACCAGCGAGAACTGACTACTTGGTATACCGCCAAGTCTTTAGAATTTATTGAATCCAACCAAAATGAGCCATTTTTCCTCTATCTCGCACACAGCATGCCTCACGTTCCTTTGTTTGTTTCTGACAAGTTTAAAGGGAAATCTGCGCAAGGGCTCTACGGAGATGTGATGATGGAAATTGACTGGAGTATAGGAGAAATCCGAAAAAAACTAACTGAATTAGGCTTGGAAGAAAACACCCTTATCATTTTCACTTCAGACAATGGTCCATGGCTTTCTTATGGAGGTCATGCAGGTCTTACTGCTGGATTGAAAGAAGGCAAGGGTACTTCTTGGGACGGAGGGATTCGAGTTCCAGCTATTTTCACTTGGCCAGGAACTATCCCCGCAGGAGGTGTACAAACTCAAGCTGCGATGACCATCGATATACTTCCCACAATTTCAGAGATCACTCAAGCTCCACTTCCACACTTAACCCTTGATGGAAGTTCGATTTGGTCTTTGGTTCAAGGAAAGAAAGGTGAACCTATAAAGCCCTATTTTGCCTATTACAACACCAATGAACTTCAGGCGGTGATTTTTGGAAAATGGAAGTTGGTCTTTCCCCATACCTACCGAACTATTCCTGAGGGAACAATTCCGAGAAATGACGGACTTCCAGTCAAATACACTCAAATCAAATTAGAAGACCCTCAGCTTTATGATTTGTCCAAAGATTTGGGAGAATCGACCGATGTATCTCAAGCCAACCCTGAAATACTTAAACTTTTGAATGATTTTGCGGAGGAAGCCCGATTGGAATTGGGAGATGCCTTGACTGGACGGACAGGAACGGGAAACCGAAAAGCAGGAAGAATCCAGCCTTAGCCTATTCCTTTCCTCGAACTATTAAAAACCAATCTCCTTCCAAAGGCAGATACCCAAAGTCGTAACAATAGCAATACACATTACCTTTTTGATTGGTATAGGTGTGGGTGAAGTATTTGAAATTAAATCCCTCACGAACCAATTTTTCCCGGTTGGTTTTTGCCAAGTTTTCTCCCTCCGGGATCAGCATCGAAAGAATGTTCCGGTTCTTTTTCAACAAATGATTGATGTTTCGGATGAGGTTGGTTTCCGCCGCATTCAGCTGGTTATTGTAGGTGTTTCGGCAAGAATCATCACAAAATTTCTTGTCGATTCTTCCTTGAATTGGTTTACCGCAATTGAGACAGGTTCGTTTTTGATCCATGAGTTAAAAAATTTATTAAGAATTTAGGAATTTAGTTCAGAAATCAAAAGATCATCATTCATTTTTTACCAATCAGTCGAATCACGGCCGAATCCCCAACATGATAAAGACCCTCCTCCAAGAATACGATATCTTCCTCGATCGAAAGATTGGCCACATCTGCAAAATCATCCATTAATTCGTCTCTGGAGAACAGCATGGCAGGATCTTTAGGCCCTCCGGCTTTTTCATTGACCGAATTGAACTGAGCATGGGCTTTTGAGAATCCCTCCAAAATGATCCAGCCTCCCGGTTTCAAATACTTCAACAGCTTTTGGTGAAATTCCTTTCGTTTGGCTGCTGGGAAATGAGCATAAACCAAAATCAATGCGTCAAAGGATTCAAGTTTTTCTTGAAACTCGTTGAGATCGCAAACTTGGTAGTTGATTGATACGCCCTTTTCTTGCGCCAATTGAAGTGCCTTGTCTCGTCCGGCTTCACTCTGGTCAAAAGCCAAAACCTCCCATCCCAAGGTGGCAGCATATACCGCATTTCGGCCTTCTCCTTCCGCTGGGAAAAGGGCTTTTCCAGGAGGAATTTTGCCAAGCTGATCTTTCACAAATTGATTAGGCTCTTTACCGTAGGCAAAGTCCTGTTCACTGTATCGGGAATTCCAAAATTCTTTCATTTACAATTTCTCAATTAGGGTCCTTTTTTAAAGCAAAGACAATTTCAATTAAAAAAATTCAGCTGGATTAGGAATACTTTCTTTCAAAAGAAAAATTCTAGATAGGTCATGTCTAAACCCACAGCAGTTCCAATTTCTCAAAAAGTGGAAAGATCCTTGTCATTTTTTAGAATGGACTTGCAGGCATGAAAGTAAATAATCTGTAAATTTTACCAACAAACATCCTGAATGATAACAGGTTACTAAACAATCCAAGTTAACATCCAGTTTCGTACATGAATTTTCTACCTATTCTACCAAGTTTAACAACTCAACCATGAAAGCAACTTCTACTCTTTGGCTTTTACTCTTTGTTCTTTTGACATCCTGTTTTTCTTCCAAGGATTACGTCACTGATTACGACTACAATTACACTGGGTCATTCCGGAAGTATAAGACCTTTGCCTTTGTAAGACCTACTGAAATGGAAAATGAAACTTTGGTTTCTGTCCTCAATTCAACCATTGGTGCACGGTTGGGTTCTCAAGGGTTTCAAGAATTGGATAATAAACCGGACATGTTGGTGAGTTATAAAATTTTTACTGACTCTGTCCGATATCGAGGTTATGTGCAGCCTGAATTTGACTATTGGCTAAACAGAACGGGACGTACCTACCGCAACGATGAAGGTGAAATCGAACGAGAACAAGAAAAAGATGAAACTTACAACATGGTGAAATATGCCGAAAACAATGGTATGTTGGTAATTTATGTCATCGACTCCCGAAGAGGACATACCATCTGGCAAGGCTATACTGCTGCAGCTTTTGATCTTGAGTCTCCTACTTTTGAATCTGATATCACTCGAGCGGCTTATCGAGTGATGAATGAGTTTAAGATCATCAATCGAATGATGCAATAGTTCAGGAAGGGTCTTTCAAATTTTACTCGGATATTTTTCCTTCATATACTGATAGCCCTTCGCAATGAGTTCTCGAAGTGCGTCTTGATTGACGGAGGAAAGTTTATTGATGTAAATGCAAGAAGCCCCAGTCTTTACTTTCCCAAGTTTTTCGATGGGAAAATCAAAATCTTGATGCATACAGCCAATGATGTACAGAGAAATGGCAGATTTTCTGGGTGAAAAACCTACGGTTAAAAAATCTCCTTCTCTCCCCGAATCATATTTGTAATGGTAGGTTCCAAACCCAATGATGGAAGGTCCCCACATCACGGCTTTTTCTCCAGTGATTTCTTCCATCATTTTTTTCAGAACAAATGAATCTCCTCGTTTTTGAGGAGACTCGCATTGATTGATAAAATCATCAACCGATTCAGCAGTGGGTTGGGTTTTGTTTTCAGCCATGGTCAGATTTGATAAAGTTCAATAGGTAAATCGTCAGGATCAGTAAAAAAGGTAAACTTCTTTCCGGTACTTTCATCAATCCGGATATCCTCCACCAAAATTTTTAAGTCGCGAAGCTTCTCTACTTCCTTTTCAATGTTGGAAACAGAGAAAGCCAAATGACGAAGTCCACAGGCTTCTGGCCTAGAAACTCGCTTGGGTGGATCAGGAAAGGAAAACAATTCAAGCAAATATTGGCCATTTAACGCCAAATCCAACTTATACGAATCTCTTTCTTTTCGATAGATTTCTTGAATCACGGTGAATCCCAAAACTTCAGTGTAAAATTTTTTTGATCGCTCATAGTCCGAACTGATGATGGCGATATGGTGGAGGTATTGGAGTTGAAGCATGGTGTTTTTTAGTTAACAGTCGACGGTCCACAGTCCACAGCTTTGGTCAGTTGACCATGGACTGTGGTCTGTGGACAAAGAATTAATCCATTAAATGTTTTTTCAGGAAGTCCGCTGTTAAATTTCCCACTCGCACCATATTACGCCAAAGCATCCAGTGGTGCGTGTCTCCAGGAATCAGGACCGATTCATAGGGCATTCCTTTTTCCTCAAATCTTCGAATCAAATCCGTAGTTTGACTGACACTGACATTTCGGTCATCGTCCGAATGAATAAACAGCACTGGGCTTTTCCAGGTATCTAAATCCGCAATTGGTGAAGATTCCCAAGCAATCTTTTTCGCTTTTTCATAATCAGAAGCTACCTCATAGCCTTCAGGCAAGGCATATCTTCCATCTAAATCGTGAACACCATGGATATCGACTCCTACTTTAAATAGTTCAGAATCTCTTGCCAAAGCCAGCGCAGTCAAATATCCACCGTAGCTCCCCCCATAAATACCAATTTTATTACCATCAACTTGGGACAATGCAGACAAATACTCCCCAGCAGCTTTGATATCCTGATATTCCACAGCTCCTTGGTGATATCCATAGGCAGGGCGATGAAATTCATAGCCATACCCTATGCCTAATCGGTAATTCACAGAAAGCACTACAAAACCCAATTCGGCTAGATATTGATTGAAGGCATAGGTATTAGAATAATAATCCATGTAACTCCAACCCAATAACATTTGCCGCTGAGGCCCTCCATGGACAAAAACAACTCCCGGCTTTTTGGCTGGACCTCCCTCCTTTTCAAATAACTGCCCGTAAACGGTGGTTCCATCGGGAGCCTTGAAGCTGACTTGTTTAGGGCTAATCAATTTGCTTTGAGGAAAGTCGGCGGGAATGCTATTTTCTTGAAGAAGTGAGGATTGATCGCCATCAAGAATAGCAACCAGATGAGAGCGTTGAGGCGTGGCAGAGAAAAAGGCCAGTTTCCCCTGATTCCCTAAGGCCACGGGATAGGCTTCGATTCCATTTCCAGAGGTTTTCCAAGTCAATTTTTTGGAAGCAATATCCAAAACGCCAATATGTCTTCGATCTAAATCCTCTTTTTCAGGTCCGGTATTACCAGAGAAAACAATGGTCTTACTATCCGAACTGAGTTTGATTTGCTCGACCATGTAATTTCCAGGAGTTAGTGATTCTACTTTCTGAGTGGAAGTATTCAAAGCGAAAAGATGCTGCCATCCTTCGTGGTAGGATTCGAAGATTAACTCTTGATCACTCGGAAAAGCGAAAAAACCAGAACGATAGGATCCCCGAAGCGTCTCAGGGGCTTTCCAAAGCATTTTTCCTTCTCCAGATTGGACATCTGCAACCCAAATTTCCCAGGGAATATGTCTTGGTTCTAAAAGAGGAAATGCCGCTCCGGTACCGCCTTGGGTTTTGATAAATGCCAATTGAGTACCATCTGGCGACCATTTGGGTTGGGAGTAACGATGAAAAGAAGGAGCAATCCAATGAATAGGAGTCTTAGCGTTTTCAAAAATCCCTATCAGCTGATGACCTCCACGATTAACAGTAAAAGCCAACTTTTTCCCATCCGGGGAAAATTCTCCACCGTTAACATTTCCTTTGATTTGAAAAAGTTGAGTAGGTTTTTCATTTCCCATCAAATCAGCTTTCCAAACCTGCCCTCCTTTGAGAAAAAGAACTTGATGCTGAGGCCCAAGGATAAAATCATCTCCTTCCACCATTACCTCAGATTTTCGACTTGATAAATTTATTTTCCAAATTTCAACCTTGGGTAAGACTGGCAGATTTAAGGCATTTACAGTAGACGAGGCATTCCCTCCTCCATGGTCTCCTCCTCGTACAAAGACCAACCAATTCCCATCTGCTGTGAATTTAAGGCTACTGATTTCCTGTCCATCATCCTCATTGAACTGGGTGAGTTTTATGGGTGAAAAATCTGGACCTTCGGCTAGATAAATATTGCGTTTGCCTTGTTCATTCATGGCCCAAGCAATTTTTTCACCACTTGGAGAAGCAGTTAATTCCGAGGGGAAGGAAAATTTACCCACCTGCTCCATCGTGAAGGTTTGTGCAAAAATTAAAGCCGGGAACAGAAGGAGGATAAGGAAGAATAGGGATTTTTTCATATCAATAGCGGTCATGAATCAGGTAAAGTACCTTTTGCAATTCGTTTCGAAGTTCGTTGGTCGGGATTTGGTAATTATTGAGCAAGCAGGAAAAATGGAGGATTTTACCACTTTTAGTCAGCAAGTACCCGCTCAAGGCCGTCGTCATACTGAGAGATCCTGTTTTAGCATAGATGTAAGGAGGTTGGCCTTCATCCGCCTTGTACCAGTTGCGGATCGTTCCGGACTCTCCACCTGCAGGGAAGTAGGCTTTGATTTTTTCCAAAGGAACCTCCTCCCGAATTTTTCCCAGAACAGCTATGATGGATCTAGGGGTAAACATATTGCGAGCCGATAGCCCTGAACCATCTACCCAGATCGGTTCATCCGGCAAATCCTTCAGCAAATTTTCCTTCGCATAGGCAATAGCATCAGCAGTACTTAAGGTATTGTTTAACTGATCTGAAACCAGAAGCATTAATTGCTCAGCCAGGAAGTTATCTGAGATTTTCATCATCTGGGCATAGATGCTGTCAGCCGGAGCTGTGACAAGTTTTTGAGGCTCCTGTTCGAGATAGTTCCGAGAAAAAATTCGTGTGATTTGTTTTCCAGTAGCCTCCTCCAGCATGGTTTCTGTCAATTCTGCTGAAGTGATGAAGGGCACATCTCTTTGAAAAGTAATTCCATCCTTAGGAATGAAATATGAAATTTCATTTGAATACTGATTTCTCAGAAATGTCAATCCTAAAGGTGGATCTTGTGCCGGAATTAAGTTGCTTTCAAACCGGCTTGGATAAGTATCAAATCCGGCTCGAATACTATCTCCAGCAAATCTCACCACATTTCCATAGACCGGAAAAGCAGATCGTTCTGTTGCATAATAGTAAGGATACCAATCCCAAGACCAACCAGGTCCAAAAGCAGACACTTGCGAGAAATTGTCTACCAAAAACAGCTTTTTGTTACTCGCTTTCAGGAATTCGATAACTCGTTCATTTTTGAGGTCTGGATGTAACAGACTAGGGTCTCCCGTACCCCAAAAGATCAGCGAATCTCCCCTTTCCAGATAATTCAATCCATTCACCAAACCATCTCCTAAAATGGAATAAGAGGCATAAAAAGTGAAAATCTTGGTATTGGAAGCTGGGATAAAATATTTGTCTGAATTGATGTCCACCAAGGTTTTTCCTTTCTCCGGATCCATCAGCATAAAGCCCATATGACCTTTATCAAAGACTTCAGACCTTTTGATGGAAGAGTTGATTTTTTGAACTGTGCAGGAGGATAGGGCAATTAAAATCCCTACAAGGAGTTTCTTCATTCCCTTAAAATAGAAAAAGCCATCCAGAAATCTGAATGGCTTTTCGTAAGGGTTGGTTGTTTGTTTATTTGGTAATAGTGATGGTTTCAGTTTCGATCTTTTTACCGTCTACCATCTTGATTTCTTTTTTCACTTCTTTCTTGATGATCTGCTCAGCATCGGCCATGGTATGATGACCTTTTTCAGAAATATGCGGAGCAATTACCAATGCCACGATAGACATCAATTTGATCAAAATGTTCATAGAAGGACCTGAAGTATCCTTGAAAGGATCACCCACAGTATCTCCAGTTACAGAAGCTTTGTGTGGCTCAGATTTCTTGTAGAAAGTCTCTCCATTGATCACCACACCTTTTTCGAAAGATTTCTTCGCGTTATCCCATGCACCACCGGCATTCGATTGGAACATACCCATCAATACACCGGATACCGTTACACCAGCTAACATACCACCAAGCACTTCTGGGCCGAAGGCAAATCCCACGATCAAAGGAGAAATCAAGGCGATAGCTCCTGGAAGAATCATTTCACGGATGGAAGCTTTAGTGGAGATTTCCACACATTTTTCATATTCAGGCTTAGCCTTGTATTCCATGATTCCAGGAATCTCTCTGAACTGGCGTCTTACTTCATTTACCATGTCCATTGCTGCTCTACCAACAGCAGCAATTGCCAAGGAAGAGAAGATAAAAGGAATCATCCCTCCGACAAATAGACCCGCCAACACATCGGCTTTATATATATCGATCGCATCAATTCCAGCAATTCCCACGAACGCTGCAAACAATGCCAAGGAAGTCAATGCAGCAGAAGCAATTGCGAATCCTTTTCCAGTAGCAGCTGTGGTGTTACCAACAGCATCCAAAATGTCTGTTCTTCCACGAACTTCTTCAGGAAGCTGACTCATTTCAGCAATACCACCTGCGTTATCAGCGATAGGTCCGAAAGCATCGATTGCCAACTGCATCGCAGTAGTAGCCATCATACCTGCAGCAGCAATTGCCACCCCATATAGACCTGCAAATTCATACGCTCCATAGATACCCCCTGCCAAAACCAAGATTGGAAGTACCGTAGATTCCATCCCTACAGAAAGGCCGCCAATGATATTAGTCGCATGACCTGTACCAGATTGTTTGATGATGGTAAGCACTGGACGCTTGCCCATTGCCGTGTAGTATTCTGTAATGATTGACATCAAAGTTCCTACGATCAAACCAAGGATGATGGCATAGAATACATCCATATTGGTAAACTCATACCCTCTAATGGAAAGTGTCTCAGGAAGCATGTGCATTACCACGAAATAAGAAGCAATACCCGTGAAGATGATAGATGACCAGTTACCCATGTTTAGCGCTTTCTGAACATCTCCTTTGTCATCCTTAACTGTTACAAAGGCCATTCCCATGATCGAGAAGATGATTCCCAAACCAGCCAATACCATTGGCAATAGGATTGGTGCAATACCTCCAAAATTATCCACAGAAACGATTTCTCGTCCCAAAACCATGGTTGCAAGGATAGTTGCTACATACGAACCGAACAAGTCAGCTCCCATACCTGCAACGTCACCCACGTTATCACCTACGTTATCAGCGATAGTAGCTGGGTTACGCACGTCATCTTCAGGAATTCCTGCTTCTACTTTACCTACTAGGTCAGCTCCAACGTCTGCAGCTTTGGTGTAAATACCTCCACCTACACGAGCAAAAAGAGCAATGGATTCAGCTCCCAAGGAAAATCCAGCAAGAACCTCCAAAGCAGTTTCCATTTCCGTACCGTTTACACCTGCACCTTGAGATACTACATACATGTTGTAGAAAATGATAAACAAAGAGCCAAGACCTAAAACGGCCAAACCAGCTACTCCAAGTCCCATCACTGAACCTCCGGTAAAGGAAACTTTCAAAGCTTGCTTCAAACTAGTTCTCGCAGCTTGAGTAGTTCTGACATTCGCTTTGGTGGCGATATTCATTCCGATATACCCTGCAAACGCAGAGAATACAGCACCAATCACAAATGAAATGGCGATGACAGGGCTTGAAGTTTCAACCAAAGTACCTGACCATGCAAGTAGAACCCCTGCAATGATGGCGAAGTAGAAAAGGATTTTCCACTCAGCTTTCAAGAAGGCCATTGCACCTTTGGCAATGTAACCGGAGAGTTCCACCATGTTGGCATCTCCTGTGGCTTGCTTATTGACCCAGGCAGATTTTACTGCCATGGCTAGCAAACCCACCAGTCCCAGCGCAGGGACTACGTAAATCAGCGCTTGTTCCATAGTATATTTTATAAATCGATTTGGGTTATTGTAAAATAATTGGGCAAAGATAGAATTAATAGTCTTCCTGCCAATTCCATTTGTGAAGAACCTCAAATTCATCGATTGTCGATTTCTAGGATCACCAAATAAAATGATGAAAATGGGAATTGGAGGATAATTCTGTCTAGGACACGATCTGTTTTTGTAGGCAAATTTTTAAAAGAAAAAAGTCAATGTGATACTTTCGTGAACATTTACTTTTAGTTTTCTTGACTCATTGGACTTAGTATGAAAAAAATCCTTGTTGTCGAAGACGATCCCAATATCAATCAACTTTTGCTCCTTCATCTCCAAGATTTGGATTATCAAGTGGAAGTTTGTGATAATGGCAGGCGTGGATTCGAAAAAGCCCGATCCGAAGAACTTGATTTATTGGTTTTAGATGTGATGCTTCCCGATATGGATGGAATCAGCATTTGTCAAAAGCTAAGGGCTTTGGAAGTCTTTACGCCTATTCTAATGCTTACTGCTAGGTCGGAGGAAATTGATAAGATCATGGGACTGGAATCTGGTGCAGACGACTATTTGACCAAACCATTTAAAATTCGCGAATTCTTAGCGAGGGTAAAAGCAATTTTGAGAAGACAGGAATTGATGCAATTGGCTTCTTCAAAAGAGAAGTCAATGCTCAGGTTTGGGCAGCTTGAAATTGATCTGGAAAAAAGAAAGGTGCTTTTTGAAAACAAGCGGGTTGAATTGACCCCAAAAGAATTTGATTTACTCTACTTGATGGCTAAAAATCCAGGAAGGAGCTATTCCCGAGGAGAATTACTGGAATTAATCTGGGGATATGATTTCAGCGGGTATGAACACACCGTAAATGCCCATATCAATCGGCTGAGAGCCAAGATCGAAGCCGATGCAAATAATCCTTCCTATATCCTAACCACTTGGGGAGTGGGATATCGATTTAACGACGAACTCTAAAGCTCCTACCATGAAAAGTTTATATTGGAGAATATCGCTTTCCTTCATTTTGGTCTTGTTGTTAGTAGGGACCTCCTACGTTTACATCACCACCAAAAATGCCCAGGAGTACTATCAGGAAACCACCCAAAAACTCAATTCTGACGTGGCCACATACTTGATAAAGGAAGTCAATCCTTTCAAAGACGGCCAGGTAAATGAAGAAGCGCTTGGGGTCATCATGCATTCCATGATGGCTGTGAATCCAGGGATCGAAGTTTACCTTTTGAATCCTAAAGGTGAAATCCTTTCCTATGTGGTTTTGGATCAGTTGGTAAAATTGAAGTCAGTGGATATTAATCCGGTTAGGCAATTTATTCAAACTCAAGGGGAGGAGTTTGTTTTGGGTGAGGATCCAAGAAATCCAGCAGGATTTTCCGTTTTTTCGGCGGCACCTGTTTATGAAAATGATATCCTACTAGGCTATGTGTATATCACTTTGGAAAGTGAAAAATTTGATTCCATCAGTGCTCAGCTTTTGGGTTCTTACTGGATGAGAATTTCCCTAAATTCTGTCCTAATCACCTTAGTGGTTGGCTTATTGATTGGATTGGTATTGATCGCCTGGTTGACAAGACACTTGAGAAAAGTAGTGGATACCGTGGAGGAGTTTAAGGAGGGAAATCTTTTGGCTCGGGTTCCTGAATCTTCTTCAGATTCCGATTTAGCCATGTTGGGAAAAACATTTAATTCCTTGGCGGACACCTTGGTTAAAAATATCGAAGAGCTGAAAAATGTGGATACTCTTCGCAAGGAATTGATTGCCAATGTTTCCCATGATCTTAGAAATCCTTTGGCTATTATCAATGGCTATGTCGAAACTCTACAAATAAGGGAGGATAAACTGACTCCTGAGGAAAAGTCGAAGTATTACAAAATCATACTTAACTCCGTAGATAAGCTGACCAAACTGGTTGGGGACTTGTTTGATTTGTCAAAGCTTGATTCAGGCCAAATGCCCGTAAAGATGGAAAGATTGAAGATTCAGGAATTGATTTTTGATTCTAGCCTTAAGTATGAATTACTGGCAGGAACCAAGGAAATCCAGATTAAATCCAGCATTTGTCCTGATCTTCCACCTGTACAGGCAGACTTATATTTGATGGATCGTGTGATCCAAAATCTATTGGATAACGCGGTGAAATATACTCCCCAAAGTGGAGAGATTGAATTGGAGGCTTGTGCAGCTCCAGGAGGAGTTTTGATCCGGGTGAAAAATTCTGGAACAGGTATCCCCAAAGAAGACTTAGATTCGATTTTTGACCGATACTACAAAGTGGATAAAGATTACAAAGGAATTGAAGGGTCTGGGCTAGGCTTGGCAATCGTCAAAAAAATCTTAGAGATCCATGGGACTCAGATTCAATTAGAGTCTGATTCTGAATCTTATACAGAATTCCAATTTGTCCTTCCAGCTTAAAAAATTGAATTCGAAGACATAAAAAAAGCCGCCTCAAAGCGGCTTTTTTCAGTTTTAGGGTATTTCTTAATTCAATGGAGCAAAGCCAAAAGGTATTGCAGCAGCTCCACACCAGATGATAGCATGTGTAAACTTTGAATCCGGAAGACCAGGCAATGCAAAGAATTGCTCCCCAGGTTTTCCCACAATTGAAACCAATTGAAAGGTACTGGACGAATTTAGGTTAAGCGTTTGGGAAGTGGCTAAATACACAGTGACTGTTCCTGTGCTAAACTTAGTCGTGAAATTTTCTGATAATCTCAGGAAGTATTTACCGGCATTATCCTTTACGATTGAAACCGTTCCGCGGGTGTTGGTAGAGCTTTGGGCCGTCAAGGTTCCTGATTTAATAAGATCCAATTGTCCCATAACCATAGTCTTGTCATCAGGAGCATTAGGATTGCCATCCTCACTTATACAGCTTACCAAAAAGGAAAGTAATAGGGCTAGACTTGCGAGTTTTAGGTAATTTTTCATATCTGATCGAGTTAAAAGGTTTCTAGATTTCTAAAAAGGATTCGGCCTCTGCTGTAGGTTATTTTGTTTTGGGATTTTAGTCCGGATAGGACCATGCTTACGGTTTGCCGGCTTGTGTCCGTCAAAATTGCCAAATCCTCATGTGTGACTGGAAGTTTGAGTAGGGTTTCCCCTCCAAAATTTCTTCCCATTCTTAAGGCAAGATCCTTTAGTGTAAGCTTTATTCTTTGCTCTGCATCCTGGAAAAGAATCCTTTCCAGTCTCGTTCTGGCCTGCAAGATTTCCAATTGAAGATTTTCAAGAATTCTCAACAATTTCAGATGACTAGGATCCTCAAATGGAATAAGCTCCACCACTGTATTATCTTCCAAGGCGATTGCTGAGTAGGTATGCTTTTTACCTAGTTCAGTTTCTACTAGTTCACCCATCAGTTCTCCCTGAATTTTGAAAGAAAGGATGGCCCTAGCTCCCGATTCATGTGAGCGGATAGTCTTTACCAATCCTGATTTGACAAGATAGTAGCCTTTGAATTCTTCATTTTGAAGAAAAACAAACTCATCTTTTTTTAAGGTTTTCAGGTATGGGAATGAGCGATTCATTCCAATTGGATTTACTTGATTCATGGTTGTTTGGGTTTCCGTTCGTAATAAAATCCCATGGATAAAGTTCCTGCTGAATAGAGGTTTTTCCTTTCAAAAAAGAAGTCAGCGTAATTACGGTAATTCAAAGACAGGTGGATTCCCTTGAATAGGGGTGCTGAAGCGCCAAAGCTATAGCTGGTATATTCGGTTCCGTCACCTCGTACGAAGTCTGTCGCAACGGGTACGTCTTGGGTTGAAGTCAAAGCATTGATTCGGCTGTTGATCCAAACCAGATCAGCGATTTTATATCCCAATTCAACTCCTAAACCGATTTGATTGGTGAAACTGATATCCTGATAGGAAGTCCTATAGTTGTAGGCGCCGAATAGATTTCCGTAAAGGGGAGCATTCGGTAAGGAAAAGGAGGTAGCCAATGTAGTCCATACATTAAACTCACCGTCTCCGGAAGGTAAATTAATGGATTCAAAGTCATTGAGTTTGCTTTGAGCAAAGTTGTTTGCCTTACCAATTGGAAACTCAGGCGCTACAGAAATGGAAAGAGGCAGGTATTTTTTCAAAAGCGCTTGCTTGAATTCCAGTCTAAGATCTCCCAAGCCACTCACCGTCTCGGTTGAAGAAAATCCATTCCAAACCTGCAGAGGCCAATTCGCGATCACTGTAAGCTTATCGGTTAGCCCATATTCTCCATAAAAAACAAGAGAATTCTGAGTGAATTGATTGGTTTTCAATTCTTCCCCACCTAAAGTGAAATAGTCGTCCGAGGAGAATCTATTGAAGCTAAGTTGATAGAATCCCTCTTTTTTGGTTTTAGTCCAACCGCTTTGGGCCTGGATTGAGAAAGGGCTAAGTATGGCCAAAAGTCCGAGAACAATCCCGGACTTTTGGATAAGTTGAAATTGATTCATTAGTTATTGAAGTCTGGCATTTCCGAATGGGATTCCTACCGAACCGCACCAAAGAATCACATGAGTGTATTTGCTGGTAGATGTTCCAGTTGGAATAGTGAAGAAATTTTCTCCTGCTTTCCTAACTGGGCCCAAGGCTAATAAGTTTGGATTCCCGTTTGCCGGATCTGGTGTGAAGGTGGCTGAGGTGGAAAGGAAAACAGTTACAGTACCTGTTGCCAAAGCAGTGTTGAAACTTGAGCTGAAGGATAAAAACTCTTTTCCTTTAGAGTCTACACCTAAATTGGCTGAACCAGTTGAACCAGCTCCGTTTTGATCCACAAAAGATCCCATTCGCTGAATAGAAAGTGGACCTGAAGGAACGGTTGGGTCAATTACTACCGGATCGGTATCATCAGAGCAAGAGACTAAGCCTAGAAAGGCAACGTAAAATAATAGGAGTACTTTTTTCATGATAGTTAAAGTTTTGGTTGTTAGAATGATTCAAAACTCGGCTTAGACTATCACGAAATGTTCACGAAAAAATAAAGCTTTATTTTAGGGCTAAATAATTCATTTAGGAATGAGTTTGGAGGATTTCAAAAAATTAAATAACCCATATTCCGATTTCTCCCCGGAATTATTGGCTCTTTGGCACGATGATAAAGGGAATTGGAACAAGGCACATGATCAAGTAGATCATCTTTCCGGAAAAGATGCTGCTCGGGTGCATGCATATCTCCACAGGAAAGAAGGAGACCTTTGGAATGCCGATTATTGGTATCGCCAAGCTGGAATAGCTCGACCCAATCAGTCTTTAGAGCAAGAATGGGAATCCTTGGTTCGTTATTTTTTGAAGTAAACAGCCCGGTCAAAAAAGAGTTAATTCTTTATGATTTGGATGCTCTTTTTACTTCTGGTTAGTTTTCAAGAAACCCCTCAAAAACCAAAAGACTTGGTTTGGAAGTATCGGATTTTAATAATTCAAGGAAGAAATGAACCTAAACTTTTTGAGGAAACGCTGAAAGCAGAAATCGAAGAACGGAAGCTCGCTTTATTTTGGTTTAGTGAGGGAAAACTCGAAAAAACAATTTATCCCAAACGCATTGATGAAGCCTCCTTTTTATCACTGATTGAAAAAAAAGAACGATGGATATTGATTGGGTTAGATGGTGGTAAAAAAGCCGTCGGAGTTGAAGATCCCGATTTTGAAACTTTGAAAAAGATCATCGACTCCATGCCGATGAGAAGGCTGGAGCGGTCAAGAAATGGATGAGATCACCAAATTTTGATCAAAAACCCCCGAAAAATACCTAGCGCTAGGTATGTTTTTGCCTTTTTTTGCTTAATATCTTTAAGCCGATTCTATAAAGGCTATGAAATTCTTTTATCTATCTTCCAAACCAAACGGAAACGGAATTTTCGAAATTCACGAACGTGAGTGTCCACATATACCTGACGCTATAGACCGGGATTATTTGGGGCCATTCAACAATTGTCACGAAGCTCTCAATCGCGTCAAACCAACTAATCCTGCAGCATCAGTTTGTAAGCATTGTTGCGATGCGCCCAGCCAACCCATATTTTTTTCTAAAAGAGGTCAAAGCGAGGACAAAAATTCCTAATTGATTGTTAGGGTTTTGCTTATTGGCTGGCCAAAAAAGGAATTTAAAACTGTTCTCAAAACGGAAAGAAAATCATAATTTCGGAACCAATTCGGGGTGTGGCGCAGCCCGGTAGCGTACTTGCATGGGGTGCAAGTGGTCGCAGGTTCAAATCCTGTCACCCCGACAAAAACCAAAAAACCAACACATAATGCGTTGGTTTTTTGGTTTTAGATCAAGGAGAAATTAATTGTTTATCCTTTCCTTGAACTCTTCCTTAATTAATTCCGCTTCGGCAACACGCCCGAAAATGTCAGACCAATGGCATTCGCATTATAAGTCCCATTGAGTTCATCGGTGTAGGTCAGGACCGTATAAGAAAGACCTATTCCTTTATATGCAACTTCAAATACAGGACCTGCTGGACTTGTCAATGAAAAATCATTTCCTAGGCCTCCAGAATTAAATCGAATGGCCTGATGACTAACGATCCCAGCCCCTACTCGCCAATGATCCTTAATCACCCAGTTTCCAGTTAAAATCAATGGGATTCGAGTCAATCGAATATGGGCATTATCAGCGGCAGTAGTCACATATTTAATCCCTACAGTTCCTCGAATCCGGAACTGTTCATGAGCGAATAGACTCAACTCCCCGCCTACTCCCACCGAAATTCCCTGACCTGCATTTACTCTTTGCGAGTCCCCATTTGTAAACCCAACGGTTGCCACGGCATCACCACCTAGTTCTAAGGCTCCATTCATCAAAAATCGAAGCTTAGGAATGGATTTTTCCTCTTGTGCTTTTGCGTTTTGAGCGAGTACTAGGAAAAGGGCCAATACTAAAAATTGGGCAGATAAAATTTTCTTGATCATAGTTATTTAAGCTTTAGAATAGAAAATTAAATAACCAGAAATTCAAAAAAAACAGGTCGAAATGGACAGAATTACGGATTTACTTGCGCGGAATATTATTTGGGAAAGTTTCAGAAAAAACACCGTTTAACTTCCTATTTAAATACCTAAAAATCAGGAATTAAAATGACTTTAGGTTCTTAGGTTTAAGTTAACCTCGAAGGGAAACAGGATAAAATTTTGTCTTGAAAAAAGAAATTAAAAGTGAGAGTTTTAAATATATGAATATCCGCAATTCTGCCAGTAGGTGAATTTCGGGTTCCGATTGTTGCGGATATTCGTCCACTGACCACGGACGACAGTCAACAGCGAGTGAAATGGATCTTCAAACCCTCATTCATTGGGTTAGTGGTAAAAATGTGGAAAATCAGATTGAAATAGTTTGATTTTACTCTTTCCTTCAGGTTATAAAAAATAATGAATAGGGATCAAACCTACTTTTTGAGGACTCTTTCCTGGCGTATGTGGACCGTTTTATTCAGCGGATTAGTGCTTAATCTTCCTAGTTCTTGAGCGACTGAGAAAAATCTTTTAGAACAATTCTAATCGATCATACCAACTCTTTTCTAGCATCAGCAATCAATCCAAGAAGTACTTTTTGCTTTTCTTGATTTTCGGTAATCCACTGAACGCAGGGCTCAGGATAATCAAACATTTCAAAATCCAAATTGATGGATTTCGCCAATTTGAGGAAGATTTTACCCAAAAATCGCTGGTTTAATCCGTCGATTAGGGCTGCTATTTTCTTGTGTTTACTGGATTCAGATCTTAGCTTCTTAAGCTTATCCATAAAAGTAAACACCTCCATTCGATAGCCTAATGCAAAACTTCCTCTGAAATCATAAAGAATGGAAAAGCCCTGATTAAAATCCCGATGTGCATACAATTCATCGACATAGTCAATCATATCCTTGAGTTGCACTGTCCCTTTGAAAAGAACTACAATGACCTCATGATTGGGGAAAATTTGAATCCTATATTTCTTTTCCATAGGAAGAATAAAAAGGTGTTAATCCATGAACGAAAAGTACGTGAAATCAGGTAAATAAATTCTTAATTTCTTCTTAAGAATACTTCCATAGTAGTCAAATCTCCTTCAAGTGTGGATTTGAGATTAGCGGTCATTATCTGAATTTAAAACCTTAAAAAAGTATCCAAATCAACATGTAAAACGCTAATCCATCCGCTCTCTAACCCAATCGGAAAGAACAGCTAAGGCTTTCTCCTGATCCAAATCGTTTAACAACTCGTGATATCCTCCCGGGAATATCTTCAGCGTTTTATCCTCAGAAGATATTTTTTCATAAAATTCCCGAGAGCCATTCGGATTCGTTAGTCGATCTGCGTCACCGTGAATAATCAGGACTGAAAGTGAAAATTCTCTTGCCTCCCGCTGAATGGTTTGCATCAATTGATAGAGTTCATATCCGGTTCGGGCAGGAATGTTTCCTTGATACACCAATGGATCTGTCTGGTATTTTTGGACTTCCTCCTGAATTCTGGAAATCCCTGAAATATCGAGTTTCAACACCTTCAATCTTGGAAATAATCGGTTGATCAATCCTGAAACTGCAATTAAAATTGGAGAAGTGCCCTCCGCTTCTTTGATCGCAGGACTACTCAAAAGAACTCCTTTCGCTTCTGGGCGGTATTTGATCACGTATCCCGCCACGAGTCCTCCACCCATGCTATGACCAAAAAGGAATACCGGTTTTCCAGGAAGGTAGTTTTGTACCTTCCCAAAAAGCGCATGCAGGTCTTTGAGATAATCCTCAGCCGTATCCATATAGGCTGTAGGACCTTTTGGTGCTGATTTGCCATGACCGCGACCATCAAAGGTAAATACGGCTATTCCCAAGGAAGTCATTTGCTTAACGAATCCCTCATACCTCCCACTATGCTCTCCAAGTCCATGAACCAATAATAAGCCGGCTTTTGAAGATTCTGGGATCCAAGCTTGGAGGTAAAGATTCAGCCCGTCATGGGAAGTATAGGAAGTTTCAAAGTGATTCATAGCTTTAAATTGAAGAAATCAAGTTAATCGGAATTTCGAAATTCTCGCCACGAATGTCTGTTCCTTGATTAAAACCCATAGGCACATAGCTTTTGACTTCGGAAACGAGACAGACTATCTCTATTTTCTAAGATTCTTAGATTTTGGCTTAAATCATAGTTCAAATAGATTCAAGGCTTTTTTTGGACATAACCTGATTACTTATGGTTACTATTTGGCTATGTGGTTTCTTTTTTGATACACCAATATTTAATGGTAGAATCTTAAAAACTATCTCCACTTGATACATCTTTAATTTCCCTACTTTTGATCATGGATAAGCAAATTCTGATAGACCTCGTGACCCAAAGAATGCCTTTTGGCAAATACAAGGGAAGGCTTCTTTGCGATATTCCAGAAGAATACCTCGTTTGGATGAAAGGAAAAGGATTCCCGGAAGGAAAATTAGGTATGTGGCTTCACACCCTTTATGAAATCAGATTGAATGGCTTGGAGGGAATTCTAGCTGATCTTAAGCGAAACTATGGGTCACTAACGTAAAAAATTGAATGTCATTCGCTCAAATTGAACCGGTCTCCATTTTATTTCTCAATGCTTACCTGATTCGCATCAATTTCCATCCATCAATTTCGACCAACAATTCCCACTGCTTTCCGGCATCAAGCTCTGGCATGTTCTTTTTAGCCTTTGCAAGCCAAATCCCAGATTGATTGGTGGATTTTTGAATCCATTCCGGATTTTGCTTGAGATTGATCAGGTAAGACTTCCATTCTTCGGTCGATTCAAACTGGGTTTCACGATTTAAGCTTTCATCCCCATCATAAATAGAAATAATCGCTAAATCCGTTTGAAAATCAATGGAAGGCAAGCGCTTGTCATAAATCATGATTCGCTCTCCTGGCTTCGCATTTGAATTTATCCATTCAGCCACTCTTCGGGTATCATTAGTCAAGCCTGGATTTTGGGAGAAGAAGTAGGTTGACATTGCCAATAAACCCATTGAAAAGGCAAAGGCTGAAAGGAATGGCCGATCTTTTCCTCGGATTCCGGATAAAAATAGGGTCACCAAAAAGGTCAAAGTCAACACCCAGATAAACCAAAACTTGGCATTGAGTACCAATCGATCTTCTACAAGTGGTGCTACCAAAAAGGCGGCAAGAAGTAGAACATGAAGCCCAAATTGGGCCTTTTCCCAAGTTCGCTGTTGTTTTTCAGTCAAATTTTCCCAAGCCAA
The DNA here is from genome assembly GCF_001593605.1 of Algoriphagus sanaruensis. Lineage (GTDB taxonomy): Bacteria > Bacteroidota > Bacteroidia > Cytophagales > Cyclobacteriaceae > Algoriphagus > Algoriphagus sanaruensis. The sequence goes on from NZ_CP012836.1 coordinate 3,072,084, forward strand.
AACTGCTCCTATCACCAATCCAGCTACAACGGGAAGGATGTAAAGAATGAGTTTTGACGAACTAAGAGAAAAGAACAACACTGGAATCAGCACCCAAACCCAAGCGATTGCCAATGGAGAAGCAGGTAATTTCCATGCGTTCTTCCATTCTTTCACCAACAAAATAAACCATGGAAAAGCTGCAACTAGGAGAATTGCCCAGTAGTACCAAAATGGCTGACTCCGGCTAAATGTATCCGTGGCGAATCGCTCAATGGTATGCCGAAAAACAAAATAATCCAGGAACTGGGCGTCTTCTTTCCAAAGGAATACAAACCAGCTTAAGCCAATTCCCAACATCAAAATCAGTCCTACTCCCCAAGACCAGGTGAAAGAAAATCTTCGCTTATTCCGAATTCGATCCACCAAATCAACCACAACAGGAACGATCCAAACCACAGGTCCTTTGGTCAAAAATCCGAATCCATAAGCCAAAAAGCTTAGTACCTGTGCCCAGCCTTGGGAGGTTTTTCGATAGAGAAGTGAAAAATACAATCCCGACAATACGAAAGTCGTCAAATACACATCGGTGGTTAATGCTCGGGTCCCAATCAATAAAATAGGCATGGAAGCATACAGCATGGAGGAAAGAAATGCTTTGCGCTCGTCTCCTATTAACAGCAGGGCGATTCGATAAACCAAAAATACTTGAAGCAGTGCTGCCAATTGAAGAAAAAACCTTGCTGCGAAAGGACTTACTCCCAGCCATTGATAGGCCATGGCAGTAATCCAATAAGTGACTGGTGGCTTATGATAATGGTGAATTCCCATCAATCGGGGATGCATCCAATCTCCCGTCTCCAACATTTCCTTTCCAATCTCGGCATAACGGGCTTCACTCGATTCGGTTACCGACCATGCTCCCAAATTGAAATAAAGAACCAAGGCCATCACGGAAAGTAAAATCGGCAATCGATATTTTCCTAAACGATCGAGAAGGAACTGCTGCATTTGTTTGCGGTGAGTTTGCAACCATAGGTTACGCCCATACACCACTAATCCAAAAGCCTGACCTATAAATAAGACTGCATCTTTTCGAATGATCGCATAGCTCGCAATCATTAAGGCCCCAAAAATGGAAATCCACCAAAAGGACAAAGGAAAGAAAGATTCCTTTTTACGCTCTGAAGAATACCATTGAATTAAAAATCGGGAGGTAAATACCGCTTGACCAAGAGTGCCCCAAGTCAATAAAAATCCACTCATCTGATCGGCTCGGAGCATGGACATCAAATCCGGACCGTGAAAGACAAATAGGTAAATAAAAAACGTGGGCGGAAGGAGCCAGAAAACTCCTTGAAGCCATTTTGGAAATTGAGACCAGGCTCCTTGAAGCTGAAGATTTCGGATATACACCAAATACCCCAAAAGCTGTCCTCCTACAATGACCAAGTCATTTCTAAAAGTCCCATAGACCATCAAAAGAAATGAAGCAAATAAGCTGAGTTGCCAAAAAATAACCGGATTTTCTACTTTCCCCGACTTTTCACTTTTAATCAATTGGATCAAAAACCGGGCAGAGAACATGCCTTGCGCCAAAAAACCCAGACCTAAAAGTAGATTTTCGTTCATTTCCCGAGGTTGGAATTCAAATTCGATGCGTTTTTGATGCGATATTGAATCATTCTGGATGCCATCCATCGAACGGCTAAGGTATCGGCAATTGGACCCCAAAACCGATTTCGAAAGCTAAACTTACTGTAACCTGTGACTCTTGGAAAATGCTGAATTGGAACTTCAATTAAGCTTCCTCCAGTGATTTTAACCAATGCAGGAATAAAACGATGCATTCCCTTGAAGAAAGGTAAGCTCTTCGCCACCTCTGTTCGCATCAATTTAAGCGGACAACCCGAATCCCGAACTCCATCCTTCAGCAACCAATTACGAAATCCATTGGCAAATGAAGAGGTTAATTTCTTGGTAAGATTATCCTTTCTGCCCATTCGGTATCCAGTTACCAAATCATGGCTATGCATGTGATTTTCCAACTTCAAAAAATCTTCAGGATTGGTTTGCAAATCAGCATCCATATATCCTACCCAAGTGGAATTGGAGTGATCGATTCCTGCTTTCAGAGCTGTGCTTAATCCTCTATTTTCGCTTAGGGCTAAAAAACGAAAAGCAGCATGCTGCATACAAAGCGCCTTGATTTTGGAAAGACTGGAATCTGTACTTCCATCATCTACCAAAAGCACCTCTACGTTTAATTTGGTTTTTGAAAAGTAGGTTTCGAATGCGGAAGGCAGTCGATCGATTCCCTCTTCCTCGTTAAACACAGGAATAATAATTACCAAATCAGCCATAATGCAGGAATAAGAGGGCAAATTTTGTATTTATATCTTAGGATTACCAGATATGAGGCTTAAATTTTTCTTAAGTGGGAGATGAATTTGAGTTTTGGTAAAAATGGTAAATGGAATAAGAGACTTTTGGAAGTTTTGAAAAAGGACTTTTTCAGGGTCTAATTGGTAGAGGTAAATCTGGTAATTCCGGTTAAAAAATATGAAGGGTTAATCCCACCGTAATGGAATGGAAGGTTTGTTCATATTTTAAAGAAATGGTTTCTCCACTATTTACCTGTCAGAGGAACTTTTTAGCCTTTTTTCTCTGGTACTTTTTTCCCCGAAAAAATCGGGGCAGGCTTTGATAAAAAAGTACCCAAAAAATCAAGATTCAAAAAAGCTCCCACCGCACAAGGCAGGTCGCTGGCCCGCTTTTGAATCTTCCCCACGCGCCTAAATAATTAACGAAAAAGCTCAATTGAATTAAAATCTGATGTTTTCCTAAATTCTTCATGCACCTTCCCTACAGCCTGGCCCAAGTCTAAAAACCGCCTGTCTTCAAGAGCCACATCCTTCACAATTTGAATTTCAATAGCATTAATCCCTGATGATCGCTCTCTTTTTTGGGCACAACGTTACCCGATAATTGATTCTAACAATAACCCCATCGGGGTCATATTTGGGTAGCCCAGCGTTTCAACGCTGGGTCACAGAAAAATGCAATATGATAGGCGCTGGGATAATATTTCAATTTGAAAACCAAATCTCAATCCCAGCGCAATGGAAAAGATGGGTTGATTATAAATTTTTATTCAGGCCATTATAAAGATCAACCCGTCAATGGAACTTCCATCGTTCCCTCTCTTTGGTACTTTTTTCTTGATAAAAAAGTACCCAAAAAATCAAGATTCAAAAATGCTCCTACCGCACAAGGCCGGACGCTGGCCCGCTTTTGAATCTTCCCCACGCGCCCAAATAATTAACGAAGGTGCTCAATGTAATTAATTCTGATGTTTCTCTGAATTCTTAACGCCTCTCCCCAGCCTCCAAAAATCGCCTGTCTTCTAGGGCCACATCCTTCACGATTTAAATTACAATAGCTTTAATCTCTGATGATCGCTCTGTTTTTTTGATCACAACATTACGCGATAATTGATTCTAACAATGACCCCATCGGGGTCATATTTGGGTAGCCCAGCGTTTCAACGCTGGGTCACAAAAAAATGCAATATGATAGGCGCTGGGCTAATTATTTAATTTGGAAAAAAGAGTCAATCCCAGCGCAATAGAAAATAATCTATTTCCAAATTCAAGGTTCAAAAAATGTGAATTGCAAATCCGAATACAATACCTAAACCCTGGAATTGTCGAGGAGGGAAAGGATCAAAAAAACCGATGTATTTCCATCTCTAAAACTTCGACATCGAACTTATAAGATACTTTTCAAAAAATTTCGAGCTCGATCCAAATCCTCCTGAGTATCGATCGCTATAGCTTGATGGGTGGTTTCTACCATCTTGATTTTAACTCCACGTTCAATCAGACGGAGTTGCTCCAACATTTCTACCTCCTCCAAATAACCCTTCGGCCAGGTGGTAAATTCAGCCAGCAATTCCCTCGTATAGGCATAAACTCCAATATGTTTCCAATAGAACACATCACGGGCTTTTTCCCGATTAAATGGAATCGGTGAGCGTGAAAAATAAATGGCATTGGAATGTTCATCCACAACCACCTTGACTGCATTCGGATTATAGGATTCATCCTCAGAAATACGGCACATCAAACTAGCCATTTTAACCTTTGGACGATCAAAGGCTCTTACTAATTCGGAAAGAGAATGAGGATCTTGAAACGGCTCGTCTCCCTGCACATTAACAATCAAATCCGCATCGACTACTTCCAAGGCTTCAGCTATTCTATCCGAACCGCTTTGATGGTTTTTAGCGCTAAAATAAACCTTGCCTCCCAAATCTAGGATTTGTTCCCGAATCAACTCATGGTCCGTGACCACCCAAACTTCATCAAAAACACCTGTGGCTAAAGTGCTGATATAGGTTCGCTGAATAACCGAAATCCCTCCCAGGTCCTGAACCAATTTGGCAGGAAGTCGAGTCGAGGCATAACGAGCAGGAATCAGGGCGGCGGTTTTCATGAATTGATTTATCGGGTTCTAAACAATTTTCGAATTGATTTGATCAAATCAAATTTCTGCGACTTCTTGATTTTCTTCTTTTTTTGCTCGAGGTCGTCCCCGTAATAATTGTACATGTACTTATTATTCTGGGAGTACAAATAGGTATTGCCATAGCCGTAATTGTAACCTTCATAGTGGTATCCGGAATTGATAATTCCATTGAATACCCCATAGACATTTCTAACCTGCTTGTTATTAAACAAGTCATTAATCATGACTAAGTGATCCTTGATGGTATAATTCTGGCGGACTACATACAGGTTAATATCAAAGAGTCGCATCAAATCAATCGTTTCTGATACCAAGCCCATTGGAGGAGTATCGAAAATCACGATATCAAAATGATCCTCCAGATACTTTAGAAACTCCAATAATTTGGGAGTTTGAAGCAATTCAGCAGGGTTAGGAGGAATCACACCAGAAGGCACAAAAAACAAGTTTTCATGCTGGGAAGGAATTACAATTTCTTCTGCTGAGATTTTCCCGATCAAATAAGTAGAAAGTCCAACTTTCTCCGTGTGGTTAAAATAAGAAGCCAATTTTGGACGTCTCAAATCCGCTCCGACGACCACCGTTTTTTTCGAGCCCAAAGCCATCGCCGAGGCTAGATTGAGGGAAGTAAACGTTTTTCCTTCCCCAGAAACTGAAGAGGTAACCAGGATTTTTTTGGTGTTTTTACCAGAGGCGAGGTAAGTAAGCGCTGATCTGAGCGATCTAAAAGATTCAGCTACAGCAGATTTGGGATGCTCCAAAACCACTTTGTTGGTGTCTTTGCTGCTGTATCCAATGACCCCCAATTGTGGAATCATGAAATGTTTTTTCAAGTCTCGTTGGTCCTTGATACTATCATCAAAAATATCTCTAAGAACCACAAAGCCAAAAGGTAACAAGAAGCCGAGAGCTATTGCCAATCCATAATTTTGAAGTTTGAGGGGGAATACTAAAGTTCCTTTTTTAGCTAAATCCAAAATGGCATTATCCGAAACGTTAGCTGCTCTAGCGATACCTGCCTCTGCCCGCTTCTCCAGCAAATAGGTGTATAAAGATTCCCGAAGCTTAAACTCTCTGAAAATAGCAGTGTACTTCGACTCAGACTCTGGCAAGGTGGCAAATTCGGCATCATATCCTCCAATCTCCCGAAGAATTTGCTGTTTTTGTTTTTGGGTATTGTCAATGAGATTTACAACGTTTTCAAACAAGGCATCTTGTACCTTATCCATCTGAACATCAATTTTGGTCACCTCTGGATGGTTTTCATTCACGGTTGCCAACAATTTTCTCCGATCCTGAGAAAGTGTAACCAATGTTTGAATTAATCCATTGAGCAAAGGATCTGGAACACCAATCACAGAAGGCGCAATCACATCCGAATAATCTCGGGTCTTACGCTCCATGTAAGCCTTGATTTCTTCGAAATATTGTAATTGGTAATCCAACTCTGCACTTCGGTCATCCAAGGAATTCATTTTCCCCAAAATATTGGAAAACTCTGCAGAAACATCGAGCATCTTGTTTTCCACCTTAAATCGCTGCAGTTCCTGTTCCTTTTCTCGTAGTGAATCTTCCAAAAAACCGAGCTGCTCTTCGATAAAGGAAATGGTATTTTCTTGAATCTTATTTTTCTCATTCAAGTCATACTCTATGTACGTCTGCATCAAGGCATTGATGTAATCTCTACCTTTTTCTACCACTTTAGTGGTAGTGGTCAATTTTAAAACCGAAGAATATTCATTGGCCATGCTGACCTGAACAGATTTAGCCAACTTTTCCTCCAAAACTGTAGGATTGACCAGCTTAAACAAAATCACATCACCCGTTCTCCCGGGATTAGTCAAAAAGACGGTGAATTTAGATCGTGCAGTTTCAATCTCTTGACCGAAGTTGTAGGTCTTATTTAAAATAGATTCATCACTCGATGCCTGAGCAGAATTGACATCCAAAATGCTCAAATCAGCTTGAGTTAATCTAAAATTTTCTTCCGAAAGAATTTCGAGTTCTACCGGAGTGTCTGTCACCTGGAGGTGATTCCAGTCTACCTCGAATCGAATGGGAGATCGATCATACAATTCAATATCCTTGATGTTGGTCTTGGCATAATACTCGACATCAAAGTGAAGTTTTTTTAATGCCTCCCTAGCCATGTTTTTCGAACGGAGGCGAAGGATGTCATTCTCTAGATTAATACCGGAATTAAAAATATTGGAACGGTCCAGGATCCGAGCTTCTGGAGAACTATTGGTCTTAATCACCAAAGACCCATTCACCTCATACTCGTCTACGGTATATCTGTGAAATAGAAACGTGGCTGTAACAAAAAGAAAAATAAACAACACATACCACGGCCAATATCGAATGTACTTGGCAACGACGTACCGTATTTCGAGCGCTTTTTCTTCGTTATCTAGCTGACTTAAATCCAGCTTCTCCATATTAAATTCCCCCTGTTACCAAATTTACGATTAAAAGTACTGATGCAAATATACCTCCAAACAAAGCCAAGGACGAAGTAAGATTATCGGCAGTTCCAACCTGTCTAATTTTCATCGGCTCGAGGTAAAGTATATCATTCGGCTGAATAAAGTAAAATGGACTCGCTAATAAGGCTCTGTCATTTAAATTAATCTGATGAATTTTTACTCCATCCCCATATTGACGAATTAAAAACAACTTTTCCCGTTTTGCCAAAAGTGAGGTTTCGCCGGCTGTTGCCAAGGCATCAAAAATAGTCGCCCTGTTTTTATAGATGATTTTGACGCCAACGGAATTAAACTCTCCCAAGGTGGTATATCGAATTCCTGCCATCCGCAACCTTACATATACTTCCTCTTTAAAAAAGATATTGATTTTTTCTTGAACCAAATCTTTGGCCTGATCTTCTGTCAAGCCACCGATTTTGATTTTACCCAGTTTGGGAACTTCCACATAACCTTCCTCATCAATCGAAAACCCGTTCATATACAGAGGATCACTACCTCCTCCACCACCACCTACTCCTCCTCCAAAACCAATTCCCCCCATTTGCTGAGAACGCTGGAATGAAAACCCTTCCACCAATTCAGGATCTGAACTGGCAAAATCGATCTGCACAATATCAAACGGCTGGAGAACGTATTTGTAATCCACATCTGCAAATGGAATAAATTCATCCAACTTGTACGCTGTGCTATCCGAAAGATTTTGGAGATAAGTAATTCGCTTATTGCTGATGCAAGAAGGTAAAGAAATGATCAGAAATAGATAAAAAACGATTTTTTTCATTCAGTCCAAGGGTCTCTTGGATCAAATATAGACAAATTTCCTATCCTTGGAATTTGCAATTGGCTCTAAAAAACTGATTGCTAAACTTCCCTTTTCGCATGGCTATTTTCTACCTTAGCCAATAATTCATCCTATGAAATTCCGTTTCTCCAAGCCTGATGATATCCCTGCGATCGTGGATCTCCTTCGTAATAGCTTAGGTGAAGGGCTTATCCCAAAATCAGAATCACTTTGGACTTGGAAACATCTGGCAAATCCTTTTGGCCCCTCCCCGGTTTTAATTGCAGAAAGCGATCATCAAATCATAGGGGTAAGAGCTTTTATGCGGTGGAAGTTTGTTGAAAATGGAAAAGAAATCCATGCCGTAAGAGCGGTAGATACGGCGGTTTCTCCTTTGCACCAAGGAAAAGGATTATTCAAATCGCTCACTTTAAATCTTTTGGATGAATTAAAATCTGAAGGTTTGGATTTGGTGTTTAATTCCCCCAACAAACAAAGCACTCCCGGTTATCTAAAAATGGGCTGGGAAAAATATGGGAAGCTTCCGATCCATATTAAACTTCAATTCCCATCCAGTCATCCGGTTGCAGAAAGAAGCGATTGGGAAGCTATCCAAAGCCAACTTAATTTCTTGGAGAGTACAGCTCCCCAAGAAGGAAGATCAACCCTTTGGCAACCAGGATACTTCAATTGGAGGTTTCGAGATTGCCCCATTTTCAAGTATCATTTTGTTACCGATTTCAAGGATCAACTCTTGATTTATCGAATCAAATCCCATGCTTGGGGTAAGGAATTTAGAATTTGTGATTGGATTGATTCTACCATTTCTTCCCCTGAGCAAAAAGTTAATTTTTTAAACCGAGTAAAGGAAGAAATTCAAAAATCCGGAGCAGCGTTAACAACACTTTCCGGACTTTCCACCACATATTCAAAAGGCTTAGGATTTTTGCCCTCTCTCAAACTTGGCCCTCTCCTTACCCTAAAAAAAGTAAACGAATCATTTACGGGTTTACATGAAAATTGGAAGTGGAGTTTAGGAGATTTGGAGCTTTTTTAGACTTACCCACTTTTGGTCCTACAATCCTCCTTTTCGGCGGAAATAGGAAACTTCAAAAAATTGAAGAGATTCAGTTTTTGTAAGTTCAAAGGCATCCTCGGAAATCCGATTCATGAAATTTGCGATTTGAGGATCAGGTTCATCAAGGTAGGAGATCACTTTAAACGCTCCAATTTCTTTAAGACTTGGGACTTGATTTCGCTGTAATATCTTTTGTTGAAATGGACTTCGGGCAACCCATCCCATAAAAAAAACATCATGGGAAGAATCCCTTAAATACAAGGACTGGTAATTTTCTAGAGTGACCCATTCTAAAAATTGAAGTTGGCCCTGTTCGCTATTTTCAAGAATACTCAGAAGTTCTTTTTCCTTCTCTTGATCTTCCAATCCACCTTTGATGAACTGTACCGCATGAATCAAAAAGAATCCCAGCAATATCCCCGTGGATAATCGGTAATAGTTTGCACTTCGAATACTAGGCTTATCCTCCAAAAAAAAGAAATACAAAAGAGGCAAAAAACAAAGGAATAAGACCCTCATAGGAAGGGTTAGAAAAATACTGAGTGCCAAAAGGGAAGAAATCCCAAGCAGTAAAACTTGGAAACGTTTTTTAGGTCTTAAAATCCCCATTCCAACAATTGCTAGCCAAATCAGTAAACCTGAATTAAATTTTTCAGAAAAAAGAGTTATGAAAGTCGTTTCAAGGATCAACTTGAGCCTTGGTAATTCAAATCGGATTTGGTCTAGGTTTTCTTTTAATTGAATTAAATCCTGTTCCTCTAGCTCCCCTTCAGCTGCAATCCATTGGGAAAAAAAGTAGTAAGGCGATGAGTCATCGAATTCTCCAAGACGCATTTTTTCCCGCATGACCGGATGATCAATTACCGAAGCTCTCAAACGGTTAAAATGGATGTAATCTGAAAATTCAGAATGGCTTTGATGATAGAGTTGTGTTCCAATAAAAACCACCCCCATCAAAGCAATAAAAAGAAATGGTTTGGTAGAAAGCATTTTAATAAACTCAAACTTTCTACTCACACAAAGTGCTCCCAAAAAACTTAGGCCAAGCAGTAGGCTTGCCTCCCATCGGATGAGTAAGGATAACCCTACCAAAAAAACACCTACCCATTCCTCCTTTTTTTGACCCTTCGAATGAAAAAACATCACCGCAAAGCGCATAAAGCCCGCAAAAGCAAGCCATCCAGCGACTAGTGTAAATTGCAGAAAGAAAGAAAAATGCAGCGTGCAGATCAGAAAAAAGGTACGCAACATCAGCTTTATGTCTGAGCTTAAATCAAGCTTATCCAGTGAGCTATTTAAACTTGAAAATCCAATAAAATTGAACAAAAACCATGTTGCTGCATACCAATTGAATAAAGGCTGAAGGATAAAAAGTTTGGAAAAAACCCATGAGATCAAGGGATGCAAGAACACAGCAAAATATTCAAAGTCCCCAGTATATCTTCCTGAGACCAACCATTGCATCATGAAATCATCATTGGTTTGATACCTCCAAGGCAAAAACCAAGACAGTCCCAGTAAGAGTCCTACTCCCAAATTCCATGTTCGAACAGTACTCATTTTGAAAGAAGGTATTGGGTTTGATTACGGATAGTCCAAGAACCTAAGGTATCCGAATAATGCCAAGAATCTGGTAAACTATCGATAGGTTGATATATCAGAAGAGAAGGTTTATAATCCAAATTCCAAGAATCCATCAAAGATGCCTTATCCCAAAATCCTGGAGAAATTGGAATACTTTTCCCAAGCAAGAAAGAAATTCCAGGATTCCTATAGATACTCAAAAACTGGCTATCATTATTCAAATAAGAGGGCATTTCGCTTAAACATCCAAGCAATTCTTCATCTAATAGAATGATTGAATTATTGGGTACCCGATAGACCGAATTACTTTGCCATAGAGGCTCCTCTAGCCCAAAAGGTTTCCACCAAACCCCCAAAAACACGCAGAATACGGCAGTAGAAGTAAAAATTGTAAGATTAAATGGAGTAAAATTTCGATTACTAATCCCAAAAATTGCCAAAATCCAGAAGCATGAAAAAAATATTCCTAATCGAAAAAAATAAACATTACTCCCCAAATGGAGAATAAATGGCAAAGCAACTAAGAGTAGATGATGCGTCGTCACTCTTTCTCTAAACCTTCCAAAAACATACCCCAAAACCGAGATAATAAACACTAAAACAAGATGATTCCATTCATCAGTAATATGCGTCAACCATGCCACCACCAATGAACTTACGAGTGCAATTCCCCATAGGATTGGCTTTGTAAATTGCCCAACCAACAACCAAGGGATAAACAGTAAAAGCACCCAAAACCAACCCACCAAATTGATTTTAAGTAAGAGGGCTAAATCATGATCCGTGCGAGAAATCGGCCCATTCCAAGACTGTTCAAATCGAGCAAAAAAGGAGTCGTTTAAAAAGAACTGAAACAAGGTTTCTAAAGCCAAAAAAGGAATTACTAGGCCAATCCCTTGCTTCCAAGTACTCCAAGAGACCTTACTTTCATAAAGAATCAAGCCCATAGTAACCAAACCTAAACCCAAAGCAACAGTAGCTTTGACATACAGAAGGAGCGCCAAAAGCAACCCCAATTTTAAGGACTTTAGGATATTTGACTTTTCATCCAAAGAATAAAGCCAAGCCGAGACGAAGAATAGGGCAAGCGAATTATAGGAAAGGGTTTGGGGCAAAAAACTATAACTAATAAACAAGCCTAATGCAGAAATCAAATACCACTCTAGTCCGCTAAATTGTGGATTCCTCTTCTTTGCCCAAGAGGCAATAAACCAAGCTCCAAGAATTACTGAGATTAGCCGAATCAATCTCAACTCAATCACTGAGAATCTAATCTGAAAAAGCTGATAAAACAATTTAAAAAATAGATCATAATAAGTCAGACCATAGCTGTTCTCCTGATTCGGATCTGCAAACAATGCATACAAGCCCTCATCTGAAATATCAAAGCCCCGATTGATCCCAAGTACCACCAGAAAAACTGATATCAATAAACCAGCAAGCAAAATCAAATGGTCAACCTTGCTAGTGCCGATAATCGATTTCATGGAGGGGATCAAATGGAGAAATTTTGAATTAGGTAGTTAGACTAGGTACCCCAATTAATTCCCCTACTTGGCCCATGGAAAGACTTTGCATCCCAAACCTATCACGGAGAGATTGGAAATGCTCCAAGACTTCCAACAATTCCTTCATGGAGCTTTGGGGATCATTTCCAAAGTTATGGGGGTGCCACCACAGGTGATAGGATTCTCCATTTCGGGCAGCTGCTTCCATCTCCTGTTTGATCCGATTTAATCGGAGTCGATTCATAATTCCTAATCCTTTTGGGCTAAAAGGCCTCAATATTCGAGAGGCAGGAAGGATTAAGGGTTCGTTGGGATACGCTTTCAACTCTTCAAGAAAAAAGGTACTTCGCTCACCCACTTCAAAAAAACAGTCTGCTGATCGGATGATTTTTTTTCCCAAATCTTCATGCTGGGTTTCCTGCCAAAACCAATTTTTAGGATTTCCACGAACCACTTCATAGCCTTCCTCCAAACAAATTCCTAAATAGAGTTCATTGATATGGTTTCTGGGAAATACAAGTGATTTTAAGCGTGTTTCAAATTTATCTTCTGCGATTCGCTGGGTAGCTTGAATGTCCTGCCGAAACTGCTCAGGACTTTGGCCCCGCATCAAGGTATAGTAATGCGCATAGGTATGGGATCCAAGCTCTTGTCCTGGAGTGTCCACTATCTGGCGAATCAGATCTGGAGCAAAATGAACTTCAGGTTTGATTCCATGCTGTTTGGCCCATTCATAAGCAGACAAATTACGATTCCGATAGGAAGGCTTGTATTCAGGAGAGTAATACTTCCATTCCTCTTCATTTTCAGCAAACAGCATCCCAACCGTAGCCCAGGTTACGGCAATTTCATGCTTGGCAAAACTTTCCAGCATCTGAGGAATGACTTTTCGGGTATTGGAAAAATAATCAGGACGGTAGGTCGTACCCACCTTATCAAAAATCCCCCAAAGGAGTTCGAAGTCCAAGCTAATAATCAGAGTACTGTTTTTCACGGAGCAAAAAGCGTATGGATAAAAATAGGGGGATTTTTTGGTTTTAGAAATTGGGTTGGGTTTGGCTTAGCGTGATGTGCTGTCTTTTCGGACCCCATCGGGGTCAGATATGGATAGCCCAGCGTTTTAACGCTGGGTCAAATAGGTATGCGGAATAATGCGCGCTGGGCAAATAATTCCAGTTGAAAAGCAAGAGTCAATCCCAGTGAAATGGAAAAGATTGATTGTAATTTTTTTATTCAGTCCATTCTCAAGATTAACCCGTCAGAGAATCCTCTATTCCCTTCTTTCTATGGCACTTTTTTCTTGATAAAAAAGTACCCAAAAAATCAAGATTCAAAAATGCTCCTACCGCACACGGCCGGTCGCTGGCCCGCTTTTGAATCTTCCCCACGCGCCCAAATTATGAACGAAGGTGCTCAATTGTATTTATTTCTGAATTCTTTACCCCTCACCCCTAACACCAAAAACCGCCTGTCTTCTAGGGCCACATCCTTCACCCCCCCAATCACAATTGACTATAATTTTGATGATCGCTCTCTTTTTTGGGCACAACGTTACCCGATAGTTGATTCTAACAATGACCCCATCGGGGTCATATATAGGTAGCCCAGCGCTTTAACGCTGGGTTAAATAAATATGCGAAATGAAAAGCGCTGGGCTATTATTTCAATTTGGAAAACAAAACTCAATCCCAGCGCAATGGAAAAATTGGTTGATTATTAAATTTTATTCAAGTCATTCGTAAGATCAACCCGTCAAAGGAACTTCCATAGTTCCCTCTCTTTGGTACTTTTTTCTTGATAAAAAAGTACCCAAAAAATCAAGATTCAAAAATGCTCCTACCGCACATGGCCGGGCACTGGCCCGCTTTTGAATCTTCCCCACGCGCCTAAATAATCAACGAAGGTGATCAAAGTATTTAATTCTGAATTCTTCACTTCTCTAGCCTGCCTCCAAAAACCGTCTGTATTCTAGGGCCACATCCTTCACGATCTAAATCCACTTTCAAATTGAAAATAAATGTTCGCTTTTCAATTTTACCCCATCGGGGTCAGATATGGGTAGCCCAGCGTTTTAACGCTGGGAAAATGATGTGAAAAATATGGATATGCGCTGGGCTAATATTTCAATTTGGAAAACAAAACTCAATCCCAGCGCAATGGATAGGCATAGACAATTATCAATTTTTAAATTCATGGTTCAATGAATCCGGATTGCAAATCCGAGGATATTACCTCGAGATTGCAAATCTCGAGGAGCGAGATCTCGAGGAGCGAAGGAGCGAAAAAACAAACCCTAAATCACCTGACTCAAAAGCCAAAATCGCCTTACCGATCACTTCCTTTGATGAACTCCAAAAAAAATCCACATTTTTGCGAGGCCTAACCACAAATTCTCTTGGCAGAAAAACGAATTAAAGTACTTCATCTCATCAAAAGCCTTGGTCGAGGCGGCGCGGAAAAACTGATTCCAGAGACGGCCTTGGTCCATGATCAAGAAAAATTCGAATTTCATTGCCTTTACTTTTACCATCAGGAACAAAACATCGTCGATGAATTAATCGATGCCGACATTCAAGTTCACTTAATCCCTTCCAGTAACCTGGGTTTATTTTTCCAAGTCAAAAAAGTTCGGGAGTTTATTATTCAGCATCAGTTTGATTTGATTCACGCCCATTTGCCCTGGGCTGGTATCCTCGCTCGATTTGTCGGTAAAAATCTTCAAATCCCCATTGTCTACACCGAACATAACACTTGGGACCGATACAATAAGGTTTCCTACTGGGGCAACAGACTTACCTTTAAGCAGCAGGATGTGGCAATTGCCGTTTCCAACGAGGTTGCGTTATCCATGCAATTAAATGCCCCTTGGGATCCGTATCGAAAAGGGGGCAGGCTTAAAATAAAGGTGGTTCAAAATGGAGTCAATACAACGGCATTTACGAGATTAGAACAAAACTCAGATCAAGTAACCGCTCTGAAAAAGAAGCTTTCCATTCCAAAGAATGCTCCTGTGATAGGGAAAGTTGCTGTTTTCCGCTCGCAAAAAAGATTATGGCTTTGGGTTGAGCTAGCACTTCGAATTATAAAACAAAAACCGGAAACCCATTTTTTATTGGTTGGGGATGGGGAATGGAGAGGACGGATTGAAAAACAAATTCAGGAATCTGGATTTGGAGCTCATTTCCATTTGGTGGGAGTTCAAAAGGAAGTGATCCCCTATCTGAGTTGCATGGACATTTACCTGAGCACTTCCGAATTTGAGGGGCTACCCATTGCCATGCTGGAAGCCATGTCCTGTAAAATCCCCGTAGTTGCCACAAGAGCAGGTGGAATAGGCGAAGTAATCCAACATGGCATACAGGGATTTCTTTCAGAAGTGGATCAATGGGAGGAATTGGAGGAATACTGTGTTAAACTTTGCAATGATTTGGAATTGCATCAAAATTTAGGGAATGAGGCTCGGCAGCGGGTCATTCAGAATTTTTCCATGATTCGTATGGTTAGTGAATTGGAAGATATTTATCGAAGAGTGTTGAAGTAAAGGGAAGTTTTTTTAAAGGTTGTTTTGATTCGTAGTCCTTAATCCGAATTTCAAATCATTCCCAATTCGAGGTTCGCTCTTTGATTAATTTTCCCATAGGAATTGGTATATGGCCCAGCGTTTTAACGCTGGGTCACAGAAACATGGAAAATGATAAGGGCTGGGCTATTATTTCAATTTGGAAAACAAGACTCCATCCCAGCGCAATGGAAAGGAATAGACAATTATCAATTTTCACATTCAAGGCTCAATCCATCCGGATTACAAATCCGAGGATATTACCTCGAGATTGCAAATCTCGAGGAGCATATTTATTTCTTAATAACCCGTCAGAGGAACCACCTTCGTTTCCTTTCTCCAAACTTTTGAAGCCAAAAGTTTGCAAAAGCTTGTGGCCTGAATCCAGTCTTCAAACTGGTTGAATTCTTCAATCAAATCCTAGCCTTCCATCCAGTTTGATTTTTGGTGTCGGGTCTCGGCTAAATTCAGGCGGATCTCCCTCGAATTCTCGAGTGAGCTAACCTGAATACTTCACGCCTCTACCCTTCCTCCAAAAACCGCCTGTCTTCTAGGGCCACATTCTTTACGATTCAAATCTCAATTGACTATAATCTTGATGATCGCTCTGTTTTTTGGGCACAACATTACCCGATAATTGATTCTATCAATGACCCCATCGGGGTCGGATATGGGTAGCCCAGCGTTTTAACGCTGGGAAAATGATGCGCAAAATATGGTAAAGGCGCTGGGCTAATATTTCAATTTGAAATCCAAATCTCAATCCCAGCGCAATGGAAATGAATGGACAATTATCAATTTTCAAATTCAGGGTTCAATCAAACCAGATTACAAATCCGAGGATATTACCTCGAGATTGCAAATCTCGAGGAGCGAAAAGAGCGAAAAGAGCATAATCGCTCTGCTCAATCCACCACCCTCAACCAATATTCCGGAAACAAAAAAGGTCGGAGAATTCCCCGACCTACACGAATTGATTTTAAATTCTTAAACCTCTAAATCGCCGCTTCAGCGAGTTCTCGTTTTCTTCGCTCCTCCTCCACAATGCGATTGTAAATTTCAGCCCGCTTCTTAATTCGATTGGTTTTCTCCCAATCCATAAATGCCACAATCACAAAAAGCATAAAGTACATGATCTGGGATTTTTGCCGGATGATAATGCCCAAATTCGACATCACAAAGGTCATGGAAATGGAAATGGAAATGAACACCACCCCAGCCATTTTTACCATCGCCGGGGCGATCCGGATATAATCGATAAAGCTCTTTTTCAAAATCCGGCTAAACATATAGATATAGAGGGCATTTTCAATAGAAACTACAATTCCTAGTGCATTTGGGGAATCAATAAACAGTGGCCTAAACCAAAAAGTAAATAACTTCATAGGAAGGTTGTAGTTACTCATATCCACTGCTGATCCTGCCGACTGTAGCCGTTGAGCGTTTAATGAGGTCTCCTCCTCAAAACTTTGTATAACGTTATTAGGATCATATCCTAAAAAAACCAACAAATCCTCATACACATAAATACTCATTCCAATCGCAAACACCACCACTGCATACTTTTGGTAGAGAGGTACTTTTTCACGCCCCAAAACAAATCCTACCCCCATTCCAATCAAGACCGCGAATAGAATATGGGGTCGAATCATGTAACAAATAAAACTTCCTAGAAGAATGAGAAAAATTCGCTTTTGAGGCCAGGACAATCCATAAGTCAGAAATCCCAATCCCGCAAAAATATAGGCACCTTTTCCCAAAGATGCCGTCCAAAAATGCATATTCGGCAAAAACATAAAAATCGTAATTGCATCCCATCCCTCAAACTTGGGATTGAAACGCAAATTCTCCTTCATAAAACAATAAAAGTAGACAAAGCCCCAAAAACCCACCCAGGTGGAAAGGAACATCATCATATCATAATTGAAGCCCAACCATTTAGCAAATGGATAATTGATCCATTCAATAAATAAGGTTCCTGGCACAAAGGCATCAAACCAATTTTTGTAATGCTCATAACTTCGAAAATACATTATAGAATCAGACCTATTGACCTGGGCATAAGCCCAATAGACCAACCCAAAAAACATATGATACCAATACATTTGGTTTAATAGCCCTGCTTTCAACCATTTGTGTTCTTTTTGAAGGTTATTCAAAATCGGCTGAGAGACAAAAAAAAGCAGGATGACTAAGAGTACGGCGCCGAGCAAGGGGACTATTGGTTAGTGACAATCAAATATAAAAAAGACAGGTGAATGTTGTTCGAGGTTCGGAGTTCAAGGTTCAGGGTTGGTCGAACTAGGAAATTGTATTTTGTTAGGGGTTCGAGGTTCAGGATTTAGGGTTCGGAAATGGGCATAATGTCGAAATGGGAAACTGAGGAATTACTTGTGTGAGCAAATAGTGAAGGGGAAAAGCTTAGGTTTGATTGAGAAGAGACTTGTAAAACTGCTCGAATTGGAGGGAGACTTGAGGGAGGGAGTATTGGGTGCAAACGAGCTGATGGGCTTGGTCTAAGATTTTTTGTTTGACTTCTTTTTCCATTGAGAATACTTCCTGAATGGCTTTTATAAAGGCATGGGAATCGTTTGGGGGGATACACCAGCCGGTTTCTCCAGTTTTAAGAACTTCAGGAATACCTCCTACGCTATAGGAAATTACCGGAATTTTACAATGCATCGACTCTAAAATCACTGCTGGCAATCCTTCAATTTTGGAGGGTAAAACCAATGCTGCAGCCTGACTTAAAATAGGAAAAGGATTGGATTGGTTGGGTAGTATGTAAACTCGATCTTCAAGTCCAAAATCCTTAATTTTTGATTTCAGGCTATTTTCTAAGTACCCTTTCCCCATAAATACCAAATTCAGATTTGGCCAAAGGTTCTGATTTTTATAGAAAATAGTCAAAAGCCATTCTGGGTCTTTCTCAGGAACAAAGCCTCCCATAAATAGCAAAAAGTTTCGAGGTAAAACTAGATCGCAAGGTTGATTGCTTAAATGGTCAATTTTCGGAAAATCAATCCCTATCGGGATGGTTTGGGTTTTCTTTCTATAGCTATAAAAATGAATCAAATCTATTCGAGTAGTTTCTGCTACTGAAACTACTCCATGAGTTTGATTTAATAAAAAGCGATAATACTGTTTTTGCCAAAATGACTTAACAAATGGGCTCATCATATTCGCATTGCGATAGACCAATTGAAATTTAGTTTTTGCAATTTTTTTCACAAAAACACCATACCGAAGTGTTTCTGAAGCATTTGCTTGTACAATATCCGGCTGAAACGAATCGATAATACTTTTGAGTTTCCAAACCCCAATCCAATCCAGTTGGATCCCATCAGGTCTCTCCAAATGGTTGAATTCTCCAGAATAGTTCAAATCTTTTGTACCAGATAAAATACTAATTACCAAAACTTCATGGCCTTTATTTTTCAATTGTTCTGAAAGTTGAAGGCTAAAAATTTCGGCTCCTCTCCGTTGAGGGCGAGTAAGCAACTGGAGGATTTTCATAGTTGGGAATAGAAATTTAAAAATTCAAAAACCTTCTTTTTAAGGTTGAAGAAGGCTTTTGCTTTTTCGATATCCTTCCTACTCATTCTTAAATATTCCTCATAATTGTTGTAGACTGAATTCATCGCCTCAATAAAACCTGCATCGTCATTTGGATCAATTAAAATCAGAGAGGGAAATTCTTTTTTGAGTTCTTGTATTCCTCCTATTCCATAGGAAATTATAGGTATTCCTAGACATAAAGCCTCTGAAATCACAGCTGGCATCCCTTCGATTAAACTTGGTAAAAGCAAAACAGTTGGAATTGACACAATATGCCATGGAGCTGGTACTGCTCCCTGAACAGAAATCTGTGATTGGAGATTTTTTTCGCGCACCATTCTTTCAATTTCTTGCATCAAAGGACCATCACCAACAAGCTGAAGATGCCCTCCAACTCCTAAATTCAACGCTTTTTGAAAAATCTCTATTAGGCTAAAGTGATTTTTTTCAGGGGTAAATCCACCGATATGAAGCCAGGTTAACTTTTGATGGCCCACCAATTGAACCTCAGGTATATGAATGCCGATTGTAATTACTTGATGAGGAAGTTTTGGGTTAAAAGTGTTTTCGATATCAGATTTACTATACTTAGAAACCGAAACCAATCCATTCATTCTACTCAGGAAAAAAGAATTTAGCTGCTTTTGGAAGTCATTTCTGAGATAGTAACTCATGACCCCACCATTATTAAAAATCAATTTGGGTTTCTTGATAAAAAAAAAGGAAGCCAAGGCCAAAAACTTAAAGGTATCCCCTCCATTGGCTTGAATTATTTCTGCATCAAACGCCGAAACAATTTTTGCAAACTCTTTCCATTTCTTAGGATTCCAAACTGCCTTGGAGGACTTCAGACCTAGCGATTGAATTTCTCCTTCAAAGGGTAAATCAAATAAACCAGAGTATAGACAAACCAATTTTACCTCTAAACCCTGAGTGGTTAACTCCTGAGCAAGTTGCGAAGCAAAAATTTCCTGACCTCTTGCTTGTTGTTTATGGATTAAGAAAATAATCTTCATTTTCTGGTATAAAAATCAACAATCCAGCGATCCCCTAAAGCATTCATCGTATGGAGCCCCAAATTTCCTTGATTTTCATCCGGCTCAATTCGGTAGGACTCTTCTTCATGATAGGAACTTAGGGTGAGTTGTTTTACCTCCATGACCCGTATTCGATGCCCATATCTTTTTTCTGAATCCTGTGCAGGTCGAAATAGCTTTCCATCTTTTTGAAACAAACTACCTGCAGGTCTGGAACATCGCACATCAGATACGATAGGATTTTTTGGATGGGAAATCCATTTGGGAGTAAATATGGATTCGGTATAATATAAATACAGCTCATCAAATGGAGAACAACCAGGATGGGATTTTTGGTTAACAAAAAGCCAATACCCTTCCTCTGTTTTCCAAAGTGTAGGATCATATGCTTCTTCTTCGAAAATAAGTCCATATTTTTTCCAACTAAATGGAAAATCCCTTGCCTGATAGAGGAATAATTTCCCCGAATCTGCGGATTCTGGAATCATCCAATAGCCACCATCCTCTTTCCAAATAAAAGGATAGGAAAGGTGATAATCCTCTTCAATAACTGGAGTGAAATTTCCTTCTTCGTCAACAACAACGATATGTCCTTTCTTTTTTCTCTTATCAAACTGCTCTGCAAAAACCCAAACCTTATCCTCTTCCAAAATTGGAAATGGATCAGCTAAAAAGGACCTACTTCCTTTTTTTGGTTGAATCAGTTGAACTTCCGTAGTTAAAAGAACTTGATTTTTAAAAGACAAATTTGATGTCCAACCAATTTCCCAATGTGGGGTTTTAATTCGCTCTAATAACTTCCTTTTGAGATTTCGAGAGAAAAGATTGAGCCCTAATCCCAACATCGATCTGGTTTTAGGAGGCTTACGAATTGATGATGAAAAATTGGAAGTAGAAGATATATCCTTTCGCTTCCAATTATTCGACCCCAAAGAGTTTAAACTTTGGATCACTCTTGCAGGAAAACTAGCGGACATCCAAAATATTCGATTGGCATTTCGCTGAACTGAAAGAGGATCCGTTTGGGTGTGGGTTTGGTAAAGCATCTCTCCTTGGTCCAACTGTTCATTAATTCGCATCAAAACACAGCCTGTAGCTGGAATTTGGCACATTACTTCCCAGAAAGCTGGAGGCCCTCCTCGGTAAATACTTGGATCACCATGGTGAAAGGACCAAACTCCCAGCTTGGGGAGGTTAAGAATTTCACCCGAAAGAATACGAAATCCAAATCGAATAAGAATGTCAGAATTAAAAGTATCGATTCTTTTTAGATCATCCTCAGAAAAATTATCCCTGTATTTTTTTTGGATAGGATTAACGGAAAGAATGGGAACAGTTTCAGGGATAATTTGAGAAAGTGGAACTTGTTTAAATGCATCCAAGGAATTTTTAAAAAGTATTCGATCTAATTTTCTGTAGATCCTATATAACACGGGAGAATTTCCTCCTGAAGGCCTTGGCGAATCATTAACCACGAAAACAGATATTTCTACCTTCCCAGTGGACAAAAGCTTCCTGATCGTCTCAGCTTGCCAAGCTTGAATAATCAAGGAATCCAAAAGAAAGCCTATTCTGTACAAAATCAAAAATCAGTGAGATTGACTTAATTGATGATAAAGGCTCTTCAAAACATCTTCATATTGTTTTGCAATTTTTTCAATATCAAATCGCTCTTCGGAGATTCTGCGAGCCTGAGTCCCCAAATTCTGCATTGCCTCAGGGTGCTCTATGGACCAAATTATTTGTTTGGCTAATTCCTCAATATTCTGAACTCGAAAGACCAGGGCCGTTTTTTTATCCTCAATCGCCTCTAAATTCATGGGGATATCTGAAGCTATAATGGGAATTCCTGCCATCATGGCTTCAACCAAGGCACCGGAAAAGCCTTCATACCAGCTAGGAAAGAGGAAGCAGTGGAATGATGTCCGATGTCCAATATCTGAAGTCCGATGTGCATTCCAATTTGAGATGAGAAGTTCCATCGGGTTGGAGATTCTACCGGGTAGGAAAACTGCATTTTGGAGCTTGAGTTCTTGGATTAAGGTTTCCAATTGATTCCTATAGAGTCCCTCACCAAAGATGGTTAAGGTACAATCCGGATAGGTTTCATAGACTTTAGCAAAGGCCCGAATGGCATCTTGGAACCCTTTTCGTTCCAAAAGGCGGCCGTAGGAAATGAAGTTTCGGATTGGTTCGGACTCCCGAACAACAAAGCGATCTGCAATTTCCATTAGAGATTGCTTCGGTCGTTCCTCCCTCGCAATGACGTCATCCGTCACAGGGATCCCTACAGAGTCGGGATATGCAGTCTCTTCGGGATTCGTCACTGCGCCTGCCCGCTGTGGAGGGAGGCTGCTATCTGATATTTCAGATTTTATATCGAAGCTTTCAGCTGCCGAAGCAGTCTCAACTGGAGACGTCATTGCGAGGCTACTTTCCTTTAATTTTGAATTATCCTCTGGGCTTTTTGTAGCCGAAGCAATCTTTTCCTTTGGTTTCGAATTTTCTTCAAAAGATTGCTTCGCTGCGCTCGCAATGACGGGTCGTCCTCGATATACCACCGAAATCTTACCGCGCTCTATTCCCAAAGTCTTCACATGCGAATCGGCCAAGGCATGAGCATTAGCGATCCAATGACAAGGGATGCCTGCAGTCAAGCGGTCGACCCAATACACCACTTTGTATTTAAATCCCTTCTTATCTGTCCATGCCATAGGGGCATAACTGTCATTCACTAAGGTTCCCACCAAAGGAACTCCGGTAAAGAAGGATGCGATTCGAGTGATAATGTCGGCCCGCCATAGAGATGAAACCAATAAATCGGGCTTTTCCTTTCTTATCAGACTGATCAAGCGGCTTACTGCCAAGGTAAAATGATAACCCTCGGGGATATTTAAAAAAAAGAGCCGGATACCGGCTCGTTCGTAAGCTTCTCTGAGGTCATGCTTGGGATAGAAATACACAAATCCCACATCCAACTCCTCCGAAAACCGAGAAAGGATCTCTAAGTGACTTCGTTCAGCTCCTGCATTAACAAGGGCGTCTTGGGTGAAAAGGATTTTCAATTGTTCAGTAAATTCTGTTTTTCCTTAATCTGTCTAAAATTTGCCATTCTTTTTATCCCTTGTAACATTCCTAAAGAAAAGGCGGCTATTGAAAATCTTCTTTTAAGCGGTTGTATCACCTTAAGTACAGCCAATCCTTTATTCCCAAAAGAATCATTCAAATAAATCAGCTCCAAGCCTTTATAAACTTTTAACCACTTAAAAATCACACATTTCTCAGTATATCGTTCGGCATCATCCATAATTATCAAACACCCCACACTCAAGAATGAATAAATATGATCCAATCCTCCTTCCCTCCCATAATAATACTGCGGACCATCAATAAAAACCATATGTACTCCTTTCCCCGTAAAATTTTTACTTGCAAGTTTGTACTTGGCATGAATTCCGAATCGGCTAAAAACAAATCGTAGCTTACCCAATTTAAAATTTAGCTTGTGAGGATCGATCAAGTTTGTTACTGCTTTTGGCACTTTAAACCAATCTTTATTTTCTTCTATTGAAACAACTTCATAATTAGGATTAATCTTACCTAAAGAATAGTGAAAAACGATAGTTGAATATCCAGCCCCAACTTCTACCACCTTGAATACTTTACGCGATCGAGTTATTTGGAGGATAGCTTCTGCTACTTTCTTATCAATAGACCACCCCCCAGGTGCAGAATCCAAAACTAACAAGTCCTCATTAGAGGGATCTTTTAAATCAAAGGACAAGCCTTCATTAGAACAATTTGAGTTCAAATAATTTAGGACACTTTTCCTTACCCAATTCATTTTATAGCAAATTTTTTATGAAGCAAAATTGCATTTGAAGTAGGCAGAACAGAAAAGAAAAAAAATAACAAAAGAGATTTTATAGGATAATTCATCTTTTTAAGATATTGAAAAGCCTTCCCTTTATCTCCGCTGTATAGACTCAGCCACATTGCCTTATGATACCACCATCGTTTCCTGATAGAATTTTTCTTAATAAGTATTTTATATTTTTCATTAATAAAATCGTAAGCCTTTGCTTGATGATGGTATGATTTCCGGACAGACTCATGTGTCCCGATCAAACAATTAACTCCCGTAAATTCCACTCCTAGACCTTCATAGTGTTGTGAAATTCTCAAAAAAAACTCACGGTCAACAGAGGCTCTTAGCTTGATTTCAAACCCGCCCAACTCTTCCAAAACACTTTTTGAAAAACATACTCCAGCGTTTGTCCCGATCCTTAATTGGTCAAAAAAAGTATCACTGGGGAGAACTTTCAATGGTTTCCAAAATTCCTCTTTTATGGAGCTACCCGACCTATTTACAAATCGTACTCCAGTCCAAAAAAATACAGAATTTGGATGATCATAAATCGCTTGGGTTATTTTGTCCAGATAATCTGGCTCATACCAATCGTCACTGTCCAAATAGGCTATCCAGTCGTATGTTGAAGCTTTCCATCCTGTATTTCTGGCAATTGCATTTCCTTTATTTGTTGAATGACTTAGAATCTTAATTCTTGAATCAGAAAATGAGTTTACTACCGACATTGAATTATCTGAAGAGTAATCATCCACTAGGATCAATTCCCAATTCGGACTAGTTTGATTAAGAACACTTGTAATAGCTTTCTCTAAAAATTTTTCCCTGTTAAAAAAAGGGATAACTATAGAGAAAAAAACAGGTTTCTTCATTCCCTTAAATATTCAAAGTTTTCCCTTTTATCCCACGGAGGTAATGCCAAAAAGCCAAGGTAATCATCCTGAAATTTTGAAGCCCATACCCCATTCCAAACTTGAAACCATAAAGTGATTTGGCAGCCCACTTTCCGATTAATCGCTTTCGCATAGTTGGTAAGGTTAGCGAATCTGATATGAATAAAAGATTTCGAAGGCTGTAATATTCCCGTGCTAGGTTCTTTTTTTTCTTATAAAGCGGGCGATCAAAATGGGTACGATGATGATTTTCCCGAAGTGCCAAGAAAACTTCAGAGTTTACCAAGATTGCAAATCCCTTCCTGCTCGCCTTCAGGCAAAAATCCAATTCTTCAAATCCAAAAAACAAACTTTCATCGGGTTTTAATCCAGACTTAATTATATCAGCACTCACCAACATGGACATTCCCCCTGCCACAAAATCCACCTCAACACAAGTTTTTCTTTCCAATAATCGAGATTGAATTCGCTTAACAACACCTTTTTTCCGATCAAAAAAATGACCAACAGAACCGATAATTCCACAGAAAGGATTTTCATCTCGAATGCTAAGGAGCTTCTCAAAGGTATCCGGAAAAAAAGGGGGGTCGTTATCATCCGCCCAAAGGATCCAATCTAGACCCTCCTTTTCGCACAATTCGAGCCCCTTGACTGCCGCACCTGCAGGACCTGCATTATATCCCATTTGGTAATACTTTATTCTAGGATCCAGCAAACTGGCAATCGCATGATCGGTCTCCAGATTTTCCGAGTTATCGATCACCCAAATCAGTTCTGGCGCGACTGTTTGGGAAAACAGCTTTTCCAGCGTATCCAACAAGATTTGAGGACGATGGTAGGTAATCACAAATCCACCAAACCTCATCTCAAGCCAATTTCAGGAGTATAAATTTTCTTTGCCAAGGGAGGTAAATATGCCAATACAATCCTAAAAAGGGTGCTAATTTTTTTTGGCTTAAATTTCCAAGAGATCCATAAGTGCTTCCTTGCGGGTTCAAACCTGCCAAACCTCATTTCGATCACTCCAATATTTTGGTGGTAGAGGTGCTTGACATGTGCGTTGAGGTACTTGTCATGCTTTGCAAGAATACGCCGGATGGAATCCAGCATATTCTGTAAGTTTTTACTCCCTCCATTATGTGATTGATGGTAGATGAAATTCTCCTTTTCGATGTACTGCTTCTTCAAGGCAAGCTGATCCAAGCGAAAGAACAATTCGGTGTTTTCAGCAAATTTCAGAGCCTCATCATAGCCTCCCACCTTTTCAAAAATTGTCTTACGAATCATCCATGCCCCTGGAATCACTATCCCACGGTTGTTTTTGGATGCGGAGACAGAAGTTTCTTCTCCACTCGGGGACACCAGCCTCATGTTGCAATACACCAGGTCAGGTTCATTTTCCGTTCTGGAATAGAAATCCTTTAACCAAGATTCTGTCACGACATCGTCATCATCCAAGAAAATAAGGTACTCCGAGTTTGAATGTTGACATCCCACATTTCGGGCAGAACTCACGCCCAACTTTTCTCCTCTGTGAATGTACTTCATTTTTTCACCCCAATTCGCAAGATCGCTTTTCGCCAAAGGCAATTTGCTATCATCCACCACGACTAATTCGACTTCCTCAGAAATCTGAAGCTTGAGCAGATTAATCAAGCGAATCAGTGCCTTAGGTCGGTCTAGTGTAGGAATGATTATGGAAATCTTCAAGCGTTCAAGTAGTATGTATCCAGAATTTTTTATTGGATTTAAGTTGGGAGAATAGTGCTCTGGCTAAAGAAAAATTATCCCGAAAAGAAGCCCAACGGGAAGTTAAAATAGCCATAGCAAGATCCCTTTCCCATGAGGTGGACGTACCTGATCGAGTTATTCTATTTTTCAGTAAAAGTAACCCTGTCTTTAAAAATTGAAGAAAATAAGCCAACACAAACCTAGAAGAGGTGGACTTAGGATTTAGGAAAAACTGTCTATAGGCAAAAAGCAATGCACCTCCAGCGGCTGTACCTGACTTCATCTTGATTAAATAGTCTGTAGTCATTCGGGATTGTGGCATTGAATGAAAAAACTTCAAGCTTTCCTTGTAATGAATTTCGTAGCCCATCAACTGCATCAGCCAGCAAAGCTCCAAATCATCCCCGGATATCGCCTGTGTTTGGGTTCGGCCTGTCAGGTAAAAGCCATACCCGGAATCTATCAAGTCCAGCAAGGGCTTTTTTCGAAAAAAGGCCGCCGCACCATAAACGTAACCTGGAATCTCCTGAATTTTTCCCGATCGCTCAGCCTGAGGACCTAAAGCAAAACTTTTTTGGTAGCGACTCAGCCAAGCTGGTTCAATCCCTTCCAAAACCGGAATTCCATACCCTCCTAAGACCCCAAGATTAGGATTGGATTGGAACAGCTTGCTTCCCAAAGTTAGGTAGTCGGATGCCAAGGCATTGTCATCGTCACAAAATAAGAGTAAGTTATAAGTTGCCGATTTGATCCCTGTCAAGCGGGCATAAATCAAGCCTGCCTTGGGTTCAAAAATGTAGCTAGTTGGAAAATCAAAATGATCGTATAGCAGGTAATGCTTCAACCACTCACCTGTGCCATCGGTAGAGGCATTGTCCACCAAAATCAATTCTTTGGGCACCTCAGGATCAAGCTTTTGAATTGCCTCTAGCGTAGCAGGCAGCCGATCTTTCCCGTTGAAGGTGCAGAGAATTATACTGACTCCCTCTCCCATCAATCAGACTCCGAAAATTCGGAAAATGCCATTGGTCAGTTTGGATTTCAACTTGCGGCCTATCCGGTGCTTTAGTTCATTCGGTGGTTCTTTAAACTTCAGCAAAGGTTTTTTCTTGCTCAGGTTATCATATCCATTGGCCAACAGCTGTTTTTCGTAGTTGTCAAAAAGCTCCCTCAGCGCCCCTTCAGATTCCATATCAAACTCCGCAGATTGGATTCGTTCTGTCATCGTAGCCGCTCCGGGTTTGAATCCACTGAAATGGAAAAACACCAAAGGAGTTTCGGGATCATTCACGAAATATTCTTGCTCGCTTTTTCCCAGCTTCCGCTCGCTGAGGTTCCACCAGGCCATATTCCAGCCGGGATGCTTTACAGAAATTATTCCCTTGAAAAAAAGTGGAGCTAAGTCCATCCATTTCTGATCCACAAAAATTCCCCGGCACTTATCCAACTTGCAGTGGGTGGTCAGGCGGTCCTTCCACCACTGAATGATTCGGTCAGTCTCAGCACTACGCTGCATACCGATGTAGCCCAAATTATTGTAACCATGCTTAAGCGAAGCCAATTCTCCACGGACGAGATGCTCAGGAAGGCGAAGCAAATTGGGAGTAAGCTGAATACTGGCTTCCGATGTCCATTCGCTATCCAGCAATTCCGGAGATTGGTAAAACAGAATGTCCGGATCGATGTAATAAATGCAGTTCACCTCCGGATGATTATGAAACAGGTATTCAAAATAAAAGGGCTTCACCGCCGTATTGAACTCAATGATATTGTATTCAGCCAGCATGGTCTCAAACTCTGGATAGCCCAAGTCAAAACAAGGTAAAAACTCAACACCACACCAAGCGGAATAATCGATTTCAGGATGGATACGATCCACCAAGCCAATAATCAAACGAAGATCGGGATCAAAGGCCTTTAAGGACTTGCCTAATGAAAGGGCGAAAGGCAGATAATTATTCGAGCAGAGGGTGAAGTACAAGGAGGTCAAGGGGGGAATTATTAATCTAAAAGGGGTTTCCGAAGGATGTATTTATAGTAAAGAATTCTGAAGAAAAAGGAAAAGGGCTTTGCTTGTATTCTAGTAACCAATCGATAGTATTGGCGATACCGCTGGTGGATCAAATAACCATGTTTAGACCCAATATAGAAAAACATCCGCTTTCTTCTCTCCTCTACTAAAGAACCCATAACTGAACCTTTCCTTACCCGATAATCGAATAGTTGTTCTGGAATAAAATAAGACCTCCAAGAAGTTTGACCCATTCTAATCCATAGGTCCCAATCTTCAAATCCTATCAAATCTGGATGTTCATCAAATTCCCCCACTTCTAAAAAGGCCTCCCTCCTAACAAGGGTACACATATCAATGTAATTTCCTACTAATAACCTATCCATGGAATATTCAACAGTCTCAAAAACTTTTAAAGAATCTGATATATCCCCAAAAAAAGCGGGTCGACTATAAACCATACCAATACTTGAATCTTCGGTTAAAATTTTCAGGCTTTTTCCAAGGTATTCCGGACGGATTAAGTTATCGCTATCTAAAAAAAGGAGAAACTGTCCAGTTGAATGCTTGACACCTAGGTTTCTTGCTGAGGCTGGGCCAGCATTTTCTTTAGTTAATATCTTTAATGTAGGATCTGATTTTAAATCAGCTAAGACTTGTAAAGTGATTAAATCTGTAGAACCATCATCGACAATTAGTATCTCATAATCTTTAAAGACCGATTCAGAACAACTTACCAATGCTTCCAATAGAAACGCACCAGAATTAAAGCAGGGAATTATAATAGAAATCATTTTAAAAAAGCATTCCCCTTCTTTGATTTGTTTCTAACAGAGATGACTTCAAACAAAAATGGTAAGAGCTTGAACCAAACAATAACTTCAAAATAATATTCATTCAATTTCAATTTCAACAAATATATAAGTGATTTTTTAAATGAATTAAAAATAACTATGAAAAGGCTGTAAATAAAAGATGAATTAATATTTGTGAGTTTGGCAATCGTTTCAAAGACTTCTCTTTTAACTTTCGTATTCCATCTCTGAGAAATAGTAATAGCTCCAGTAGAATAATGTCTGATTTTCGAATCCAAAATCAAATAATTTTTATACTCAAAAAATTTTAAACGATTGTAAAAATCAATATCCTCACAATAATGAGGAAAAATAGGATTAAAACCTCCAATTTTTTTCAATGTATCCACTGGAATAAGCCATGCAGCAGCATTTACAAAGCCTATTTCAATGCAAGATTCATTCTTGAAGAAGAAATTAGACAGTAGGTTTTTAGGGCCTGATCTTCGAAGAAAATATTCAAAAATAGGTTCTAAAGCATCTCCAGACCAACTTAAATGAAGCGGTGAAATAAAACCGAAGTCCTTAATTTTATTTGCCTGATCCAGTAATTTTTCAATAGCATTAGGTTCAAGAATAGTATCTTGATTTAGAAAAAAAACATACTCATAATTATTTTCAATAGCATATTTAATTCCAATATTATTAGCTTTTCCAAATCCAAGATTTTTATTGTTGCATATTAATTCAACATAAGGGAAATCATCTTTTATTATTTCTATAGAACGATCATTGGAGCAATTATCTATAATTAATACTTCTGTATTAATTGTTGAAAAATTGATTGAGTGAAGACATTCTTTAATGAATTTTGACCCATTATATGTAACAATTAAAATAAGAACTTTCAACTAATCTTATTTTTAAGAGACTTTATCAAATCCCAAGGTTTAAAGATTGAATCAATCAACCGATACCGAAATCCGGATTTAAGTCTTTTGATTTTTGCAGCCACAATTTCCTCAACCATAATTTTCTCATTGATGGGATTGGTAAACAAGGAATCCATATCCAATGTAGCAATAGGTTGATTGGAACAGATGGCAACAAGGTATTCCGGATGGAATCCTGCCCGGAGATCAAAGCCCTGAAAATCGCCTGTAAAAAACCGAAAAGATGTAGAACTAAAATCCTTGTCCACCATTAAGGATCCTTTCACATATTTTTGTTGGATAACCTTGGCATTTTCAAAATAGCGGTGGATAAGATCCCGAAATTCCCATTCGTACAACTCCTTTTCATGAAAAGGATTTGAGTAGTTGACTTCGTCTGAGTAAACGGATTTTTCAGGCGTGGAAATGATCAAAATCCCATCGGGCTTCAAGACCCGCTTGATTTCTGCAAATGTTTGTTCGTGATCCGAGACATGTTCCAAGGTTTCAAAAGAAACAACTACGTCAAACGAGTGATCGGGACTGGGAATTTCCAGAATACTCCCTTGAATAAATTGTAAATTTTCTTTAGGATAAGAAGCCCTCGCATGGTCTATGGCTTCCTGAGCCAAATCCACTCCGATTACCTGGCTGGCTTCCTTGGCTAGCAAAAAACTTCCATATCCCTCCCCTGAGGCAATATCCAATACGTTTTTGTTTTTGACCATTTCTAGGCAAATGGCATATCGATGCAAATGCTCCATGGCGGTTTTATCCAAGGCTCCTGGCATCAACCGCTCTCCTGTAAATTTCAAGGAACTCATCGTTTTTTTAAGAATCCTTTGGTGTTGAAGGTCGCACTTTCCCCAAAAAAGTTGACCCATTTCAAGTCTATGGAAAATTCAGGATGTTTTGGAAGAAACTCTTCAATGGCTTTCACAGGGCCTCCTCGATAGGTTTTTTTCCTATCCAAATCATCGATAATCCCATCTTCTACAATCAAATAAGAGCCCTTAGTAACCAAAGGCGCAAACTTGGAAATCGCCTGAAGGGTGTTTTGGTAATAATGAGAAGAATCTTCAATAACCATGATGGTCTCATAGCCAGATGCCAAATTCAAATCATAAGCATCCCAACCCTCATGAAAAGTGGAAATTCTGGGATGGGATTTGACTAAATCCGGGGCTTCATCAGTGATGTCAATGGTGTGAATCTTTCCTTTACCCATATTTTCCATCAAATCTGCCATATATAAGGCACTTCCACCTTTGTTGGTGCCGATTTCAATCAGCAAGTCTGGCTGGATCTCAGAAAGAATCATCTGATACATCACATAGTCAAAAGGACATTTTACACAGGGAACCCCTCTGTAGGTAACCTGATGGTGGCCTTTGTCAATTCCTTCTAAGGAATAGGATTTTTTTCTTTTAAACATTAGCTAACTGATTTTCTAATTTCATTCCAATTAAATTTTGGTCTCACTAGCCCTGGAAAATATCCCCCATAAATTCCTCTGGCAGAAGTTCCGTCTACTTGATCCACGATGGTGAGAGAAAGTATTTTTTCCTCGTGTTGATACACTATAAAGGGAGAATAACTCATCAAGGCAACGGAAAAATAAATAACTCCCTCTGTAAAAAAATGAGAAGGAATTTTAACAGAGGATGTATACGTGCCTTTCTGAAGAGGAGAGGGATTCACCATGTAGTCTACGTGATGGGAAGTAAATAAGTGATCTCCTTCCTCATTGTGTACATTGATCCCCGGTGAAACAGTCAATCCATCCTTATTGACTTCAAAGGTTACTTCCACTTCCAGCTCTTGCCTTACATCTGCAAAGATTTTCAACACTTGTTGTTTGGATTTGACTTCTACTTTTCGAATAGAAACTTCCTTTCCTTCCCCCTGCAAAAGGATCCTAGCACTAGTTTCATTTTCATGAGTACCCAAGTATTTCTTGATGGCTAAGCTTGGATTACCTTCAAAACTCACAAGACCATTTTTTAAGACTAATACTCTGGAACAAAGTCTCGTCACAGCATCCATTTGATGGGAAACAAAAAGTACCGTTCTTCCCTGTCCTGCCACCTCTTTCATTTTTCCCAAGCACTTTTTTTGGAATTCATAGTCCCCTACCGCCAAGACTTCGTCTATGATCAGAATTTCAGGATCTAGGTGGGCAGCCACGGAAAAGCCTAACCGGACTTTCATTCCGGAGGAATAAAACTTGACAGGCGTGTCGATAAACTTCTCTACCCCGGAGAAGTCGATGATTTCCTCCAGTTTGGAATCTATTTCCCGTCGGGTCATCCCGAGAATTGTCCCGTTCATGTAGATATTTTCTTTTCCACTGAGTTCGGGATGAAAGCCCGTACCTACTTCCAAGAGGGAGGCTACCCGTCCCTGGATTTCAATCTTTCCAGATGTCGGGTCGGTGATCTGGGAGAGTATTTTAAGTAAGGTGGATTTCCCTGCGCCGTTTTTCCCAATGATGCCCAAAACCTCTCCTACCTGTACCTCAAAGGAAATGTCTCTCAAGGCCCAGAAAACGGAATCATCTTCTTGAGCAAATTGATTTAATTGGGTAAGTTTTTTTAGGTTATGAATAGGATACCTAAAGAAGCTTGAAATCTGTTCGACAAGGGTTTCAGGTGATTTTTCTCTAAGACTTATCCTATATCTTTTTGACAAATTTGAAACAGAAATTATCGGCTTAGACATTTTCTTCTCTTAATTTTAATTCACCATCAAATCCTATAAACTGCCTCCAAAATTGAGGTTCATATTTTCCCCAGCCATGACAACCAAAAGGTAATTGGTGATTGTTTAATCCAAAACAATGCAGAGGACATGCTTCAAAGCTAAAACACAAAGCATCGTTCAATCCCGCTACTTTAAACCAAGAAAATTTTCTGGGGATTACTTTGGACCAAAAGATATCCTCATTTTTATCTATTAAGGTAAAAATTCCTTTGAGCTTTGAAAAGCTAAACTCCTTGCAAGAATTGGAAAAGAACTTCCAAGAGTTTTTCCTTACCTCAACATATTTAAAATTATACTTAAAAACAATCCACAATCGAATCAGGAAATATTTCCAATGAAACACCCGAATAAAATCATCGACCTTTCTCAATGAAAGTCCTCCATTCCCAACCCCTATAAATTCAATTTTATTTTCTATTTGTCTAAACCACGGGGCACCCACATAAGAATACCCTTTGGATAACCAATAATCAAGGTTTTCAGAAAAAACATAAGCATCCAACTGGAAAATAAGGATAAATTCAAAATCTGAAAATCGACTATAAAATTGATGACCCCTCAAAAACTTATTGTAACCATCCAAGGAATCAAAGAAATGCCTTGGGAAAAATTGGGTAGAAAAATTCTGGTCATGCTCAATGAATTCTTTCTCATACTGGCTTAAATCAAGACCAGGGTAGGTAAATACAATGATGTCAAACTTGGCTAAATTACTAAGACAGGATCGTAAAGAAATTAACTCTTCTTTGCTAGGAGCCTGCTTATAAACTGGGATTAAAACTGCTAGCTTTTTCACTTTAAAAAAATCCTTTTTATCAATACCATACCCGTTCAAAGCCCCCTATTTTTCTCTTAATTTTACTTTCCCAAATTTTGGTCTGTCGGATACCCAAACCAATTGATTTTTTTATCCCTTTAGATCGGGTAATTTTTGGACCTTCAAACACCTGTTCAAAGAATATTAGGAGCCTTTCCTGATCAAAATATTCTGTCAATTGATTTCCATTAAAAATCGGTTGCTTAATAAAATCCTGGTAGGCTTCTTCGTTTTCATTCAGTTCCTGGATTCGTTGGATCATGGCCTCATCGGAATCAAAATCATGCCGATTGATAATCCTTCCCGGATTAAAATCTCTTTCTATGCAAGGACTTCCCCAATAAATGGGAATACATCCGGCAATAAAACAATCCATAATCTTTTCCGTCACGTAGCCTGGATATGAGCTGTTTTCGTAGGCAATACAGAATTTATAAGGCCTCATGAATTCAATTTTATTTGGAACCGGCCCCCCCACATTATTCATCACCTTACCGCCTGAGTCCACCAAATCATACAGCGAAAGTTTCTCAAAAATTTTATTCCTTTCTTTTGCCCCTCCATTAGATGCCACAAAGCAGCAGAATTTGGATTTGGGATTTTGTTGGATGGTTTCCAAATGCTTGGGGAAAACCAAGGTAGAGAAATCATAATACCAAAGGATCGAATACAAGGGTACCCTCAGGTAATTTGGTCGGTCAATGAAATCAAACCCCAAGGCATAGTCGCATAGGAAAAAGTTGGGCCGATGATTTTCTCCGGTATAAAAAATCTTTGGACAATCATACTTTAAATGCTCAATACCCCAGGAGGAATAAATAATAAAATCAGGATTTTGATCAACCAACTTTACTTGGAAATGGTTTTGAAGAAAGGTGAAAATCCGATCCGTCTCTGGTACAAATTCTTTATAGTGATCAACGAATTTTAAATGAATCATTAAATAATCTTGACTAATTATATATTTAGAAGGAGATATCTCTTTTATAAAATCAGAATAGATCAACGAATTTTTTTCCAATTTCAATCCAAGTAGAATTAACCTTCTTATTGTACAAGTTTTGATGAAATTTTGACCAAAGAGAATTTTGAGTAGGCAATTCAACTGCCTTATCAACAAAATCACGATCACAACTCAATACAAAACCATTTTGGTCACTTATGATTCTTTCCTTCATACTACCTAAATCTAAGGTTACGCAAGGAATTCCTAATTCCATTGCCTCAGCCACAGAAAGACAAAAAAAATCTCTGCCACATCACCACGATATAGCATCACTCTGGATTTTTGAATTTCAGAAATCAATTCTGCCTTTGAAACAGGATCGTGAAGAAATATCCCAAAATCACTATAGTCTTTGGCATATTGAATAGCCATTTGCATACGGTCCGATACAGACTTTCCCCAATTTCCATAGGGAGTAGGTCCAGAGAATACATGAAGCTCAGCATTCGGAACTTCCTTTCTAATGTCTATCCATCGATCCACAAGCCAATCTAAAGAACGAAGTGGATTTGAAGTGAAAATAGCCCTATGCCCAGGAACATTCAATTCTTTCTTATTCAAAAAAATCTATCATTTAATCCTTATGGGATAATTAAATTTTTAAAAAAGGGCCATCCATAAAAAGTATAACGATGATAATTTCCAGAGAAAATTAGCGTAGGATATCTTTTAATGAGAATCTCTAAATTTTTGATTTTTAGTAAATAATTTCCTCTATTATGGAGCCAAAAAAGGATTGGCTTTCCTTTGGGAACAAGCGACATCAGTCTAGGATTTCGATTTACAATAAACCCATCTGCATCAAAGTTTTCCTAATAATTCAATCGCTTCCAATTAATGAAACTACTTGAAAACTCCACTTCACATCGGTTACGAACCTCCACTTGACACCCAATCGCTGAAAGACCGTTTACTAAACCAATAAATACTGATTGAGCACCTCCTAAAGGTCTTTTTTCTTCATCGGTATAAGAGAAATCTCCTTCATCTATGAGTACATTTTTTTTCACTATTGTTATAAGATTAGAAGAATAAAAAACTATGAATTCAAATTATCAACTTGCTAATTACACAATACTATCAATAAAGGAATATTTATTGAAAAACTTATATATTTTAAAAATCAACAACATACTTTAAATATATAAAATTAAATTGCTCAATTTGCATTATAGAAACTAAATGTAAACTGCCTCCTCCCCTCTTGGCTCAGATGTCCCTGATCTACAAATAAGCTAACATTTGAAATTTGGAAATCTTCTGGAAAGAACTTGAGATTTGGTAAAATCGATAAAAGTTCTACTAACGCCTCTTGTCGATCTTGATATCTAGGTGCAGTAAAAAAAACAACCTCTATTCCATCGGCCTCAGCTTTGGATATAATTTTTATTAAATAGTTCCAGTCCACTGGATCGGCTATTGTAGGAAGATTGTAAGTTTTTATTTGTTTTTCGCCTTGATTTTTGTCCTTACCCGATATTCCTCCTTTTGATTTGAAGTAATTGTCTCCTTCTTTTTCTGAGAGCTTAGCCCTCCTAATCACCTCTTTTGGTGAGAAATATTTGTTGAAATAGAAATACCTCCACTGAGGTGCAAGCGAACTGAGCGGATTTGCCAAGATTGGAATTTCCTCCTTAAGTACTTCTCGGATCTCTACCTCTTCCCAAAAGGGCATGAAAGTAAAAGCATGAAATTCGTTACTAAATGAAGTCTTAGAATTAAGCGAAGCCATATCCACCTGAAGGAAAAGCTTTTTAATTTGATTGGACTTCAAAAATACACTTAGGATCAAATAATTATCTTTAAAACCACTTCCATTTGCGCCTAAATTGATCCCATTTAAGCCAGTCAAGCTATCCAATAGATTCATATCAAAGGCTCCAAACGCTCGACTTGAGCCTAAAACTGCATAATCGTAGCTTCCCCCCTGCTGTGCAAGAATCCATTGCTTCTTTTCCGAAAGGTCTAGATACTGTCTTTGCTGAAAGAAGTAATCGCAAAAGGCTCCATATCCCAGAATAAAGGCAACTCCTAAACCAATCCACAAGGAGGATTTTAGTAAGAACAGGTTCACTAAAACTGGAAATAGATAAAATCCTGGGGATTAAAGAAGGCCCCAAAGAATAAAATAACCATCACGACTCCTATATATCCTCCATACCGAAGCACTGGAGATCGAAACGAAAGTGCAATCTCTGTTCGAAACGTCCATTCTATGCCTAGCATCATGGCTATTCCCACCAAGGACAAGAGGTAGGGTGCAAGTTGGAAACCCGCACGCAAATCATGGCTGAATATTCCGGAAAGGAATCCCCAAGCATCCCCAATGGATGGAGCTCGAAAGAAAATCCAAGCCAAAGTGACTAAAGTAAAGGTGAAAAGAATCTGGGTAAATTCTCTGAAGGAAGGAATCAGCCCACGATAGCCATCGTAGCGACCATCATTTAAGTAGGTTCGATGTTTATTAAAGATAAAAAGCGGAATAAACAGCGCTGCATGAATTGCTCCCCAGACGATAAAGGTCCAATTGGCTCCATGCCAAAATCCGGAAACTAAGAAGACGATAAAGATATTTCGGATGGCTTTGGCTTTGGACACTCGACTTCCGCCGAGCGGGATATAAACATAATCTCGAAACCAGGTGGATAATGAAATATGCCATCTACGCCAGAACTCAGCAATATCTCTGGAGAAATAGGGCGTCCGAAAATTGGTCATGAGGTCAAAGCCAAAAAGTTTGGCTGTACCGATGGCGATATCCGAATAGCCGGAAAAGTCTCCATAAATCTGAAAGGCAAAGAGTACCGCTCCCATCATTAATTCCAGCCCTGAGGCGGTTTGATAATTCTCAAAAATGGGATTGACGACCAGGGCACAATTGTCCGCAACCACAATTTTTTTGAATAATCCCCATAGGATCAATTTCATACCATCGGAGCCCTGTTGGTACTCAAACTCTCTTTTCTTTAAAAACTGAGGCAAAAGATGGGCAGCTCTTTCAATAGGACCTGCCACCAACTGTGGGAAGAATGCTACATAAGAAAAGAAGGCGATCGGGTCTTTGGTAGCTTCCATTTTACCCCGATAGACATCGATCGTATAGCTCATCGTCTGAAAGGTATAGAAGCTAATTCCTACCGGAAGGATCAAGTTCAAAGTGCTCGGATGTGCTTGGAATCCAAAAAGGTGGATCAAGTCCGTAGCCGATTCGATAAAGAAGTTGAAGTACTTGAAGAAGCCGAGGAGGCCGAGGTTGAAAACGAGGCTGAGGGTGAGGTAGAGATTCTTGCCTTGAAAAGGTTTGATGACGGTAGACCGAAGATGGGAGACTGAAGTAATGTCCGATGGCCGATGTCCGATGTCCGATGTGTCATCGTCATTGCGAAGGCTGGACAAACTTTCAGACTCAGCACGTTCATTACCAGCCTGAAGCAATCTTTCCGGTTCTTTGGAGATTGCTTCGTCGTCCCCGACATTGGTACGGGGCAGGCTGTTCCTCCTCCTCGCAATGACGGACCCTAACTTTAATCCACACCAATAATCCACCGCCGAACTGGCAATGATCAGTCCCAAAAAGCGCCAGTCCCACCAGCCATAGAAGACATAGCTTCCAAGTAGGATAAAGGCGTTTTGAAGTTTAATATTTCTCTGAAAAACAAACCAATAGCCTAAAAAAGCTAAAGGAAGGAAAATCAGAAATTCAAAAGAGTTGAAAAGCAAATCGCTTGGAGGTTTTTAAGGAAATAAGTCCTTGTGATTTATTTAATTAGCTATTAGCTATCACCAATATTTGTTGGAAGATATTTAATTGAATGGTTCAAATTTCTTGAGATCATTCCTATCAAAAGATCAATTTCTCAGACTAAGCAAAGTTGGAGCTAATGAATCCATCAATGCTTGATTGTATTGCTTGATCCCCTTTCTAGTTAGATGTGCCAAATCGAAGAAATTGGTACGATTCAGGGAGTCTTCCCAAAAAATTTCATTGAAATTAACAAAGCGAGTTGCTAAGCCCCGATCAGCCAATGAATCATAGTATTCGAACCAATTGTTTTGATTTTTGAAATTTTGGATGAAAGACTTTGATTTTGGGGAATAAATCAAGATCACAGTAATGGAATGGGCTTTTAGCTTTTTTAATTGAGCTTCGAATATTTTTTGTTGGATAGGTAATAAAGGGTAAATGGTTTCATCAGTTTCCATCGGCGATTCCGGCGCATCTAAAAAGGATTCCATGTAGCCATGGGAAATATATTGGCTGATGTCTGTTTTAAGAGGAAGTTTTAAATCCTCTTCTTCAAAGGGTTTTAGCATCATCCGCTTTAAATAGGATGCCCAAGCCAAAGAGCTTCCAGTATTTATAAGCAAGGAAAACATTCCACTACAATCTGAGCAATTCGCTATTAAATCAATGGTAGATCCAAGCCCCTTGGTAGAAAATGTGTATGGATTTAAATCCCAGATCACCACTTTTGGTTGGAAAGAATCGAAGTATTTATCCAAAAAATAATCCGATTGAATAGGGGTTTGAGATCCAGAAGAAAAGTTAAATGCACTCAGATTTAATTTTTGAAAATTTCTGACATCAATACTTTGTCCCAAAGAAGACCCCAAAATCAAAACATCAATATTTTCTGTCTTATCTGCCTCCTGCTGTCTTGTCCATTGATGGCTGGTCGTACCCTTTTTCAATGAAATCCTAGAGGGTAAATAATCAGCAAGTCCATCAACCTCTGTCGCCAAAATCAATCCCAAAGACAAAAAGACAAACGAAAGGGAGAAGAGTAAGATTTTAATCAGGAAACCTCTCATTAAAACATCCCAAACACAAAGACAATTATTGCTAACATACTTCCTGGATTTAATTTTTACCCCCTAAATCCCCCTAAAGGGGGACACTAGAAGCAGGGTATGAATTAGATTTTGAATGCAGTTTTTTAACGACCAATTGGATTCAATTTCCCCTCCTATAGGAGGGGCTAGGGGAGGTTCAGTAAAATTAGATTGAGCAAACAATGAATAAACTATTTTCAGAATCTAGATTAGTAGTTTTTAGAAGAATTAATTGATTGTTCAAATTTTAAATACCTAGATATATGAGTAATTACACTATTGATACGATATAGGATTTCCTCATTTCTAAACCTGATAACTTTTAATCCAAATTCCTCTAAAGCAGAGGTTCTACCAGCATCATATTCCTTTTGTTCAATTTCATCATGAATACCGCCATCAACCTCAATGACTAATTTTATTTGATGACAATAGAAATCGACTATATACTTATTAATAGGATGCTGTCTTCTAAACTTGAATCCATCTACAGATTTATTTTTTAAAAAATGCCACAATACCTTTTCTGCAGATGTCATACGCTTTCTCAATTCCTTTGCCCTTCTATGAATTTCAGGAGATGCGCCGTAAAACAGGTTTTCAGAGTAAGACATTTTGGTTAACTTCTAATTTTTCACCCCCTAAATACCCCTTAAGGGGGACATTAGAAGCAGGGTATGAATTAGATTTTGAATGCAGTTTTTTAACTTCCAATTGGTCCCAAATTCCCCTCCTATAGGAGGGGCTAGGGGAGGTCAGGCCACATCAGCAAATATCCGTTCCATTCTACGGAAGTAAAACATCCCAAATACAAAGACGATGATTGCTACAATACTTCCTGGCCAAATCCATTCCCAAGGCATGGGACGATCGAGAAAGGCCGCACGGAAGCCTTCGATTACACCAACCATAGGATTAAGGATATAGAATTTTTGGTAATCAGCTGGAACAGCTGAGGTTCCATAGACAACCGGAGCTGCATAAAGCAGGAGTTGCACCAAGAAGGTAAGCGCATGCTTGACATCTCGGTATTTGACCGCCAAGGCCGATAGAAACATCCCGATCCCCAGGCTACACATCAATAATTGGAGAATCAAGATCGGAGTGAACAACACCCCCCAGCCAGGAACTTGCTTGAAATAAATCAACATCCCAATCACAACTACAAAGGCAATGGTAAAATCCAGTAGTTTGGACAGCATCGCTGAAAGCGGGAGAACCATTCTCGGGAAATAAACCTTGGTGATCATGTTGGCATTTTGGATCAACGAATTGGCGGATTCAGTGAGTGTTCCGGAGAAGTAATTCCAAGGCCAAAGTGCCAAATACGAAAAGAGGATATAAGGCATGCCATCAGAATCAACTTTAGCCAAACCTCCAAAAACCAAGGTAAAGACCAGTGTTGTAAAAAGGGGCTGGATAATCGCCCATGAAACTCCTAAAATAGACTGCGCATACCTCGCTTTTATGCCTCGGAGCGTTAGAAAATACAAGAGATCCTTGTAACGCCAAAGCTCCTGAAAATCCACCATCTTCCAACCGGATGAGGGTTCAATGACCTTGTAATGTGGGGAGTTTATCGCTTTATCTGACACTAAAATTTTTATTTATACGCGAGGTCTTTGGAGCTAGAAACAGAAATAAATAGTTCCCGCTCTCAAAATCATCAAATCGAAGTTTGAATTTCTCTTCTTTCAAAAGATTCAGGCTTTTTGAAATACTTCCCCACCCCTTTTACCCATCTAATCTTTTGAATAAAGCGATAATAGCTTTTGGAATAAGATACTTTAAAGGAAGGATGATGATAACGCATCATCTCTCCCATGGCAACAGTATAATGATGCCATCTTAGGAAGTTTAACTTTCCTGAAGATTCCAAGTATTCCTTCACCATTTGCCGAAATCGGAAATAAGTATCTCGCTTTTCATCTAAACGATCCGTGGATCGAGTAATGGAATTGGGCAATTGATGGATTAGGGTTAGGTTTTGGTTTGAAAAAGCGAAAGTTTGATTGCGTTTGAGCATTTCAAACATCAAGTGATATTCTTGAACATTGAGTAAGGATTCATTCCATGCTCCCGCTGCACGCACCGATTCCGTATGCCAAAGGTTGGCAGAAGAAATTCCAAGTCTCATTCGTAGCAATCCAGCCCAAAGGTCCTGCATCGTTGGAATTACTTTGCGAGTTTCATTCACTAAGGTATAGGGACTGATCACTAGGGATTCATTTCCAGTTAAGCTGGCTAACTGTGCTTTTATCTTTCCGGGAAGGAGCTCATCATCTGCATCCATAAATTGAATCCAGGAATTTTTCACCTGACTTAAGCCTAAATTTCTGCTAGCTGGAGCTCCTTTATTCGCTCCATGCGGATGTTGTAAAAGCGTGATTTGGGCATGCTCTATGACAAGTTGCTGACAGATCGAAAGGCTATTATCCCTACTTCCATCCTCTACGAGGATAATTTGATCAATCTCAGGCTGAATTAATAAAGAGTCTACTGTCCTTCGAAGCGTCCCTTCTGCATTAAAAACCGGAACAACCGCAGAAACCTTAGGCAACAATTGAGTCATTAAAAAATTCTACTTGCAACTAGAAAATTGTACTGAATTTCAACTTTTCTCCCTTTACTTTCAGCTTCCTGCTTCCCTCTCAACTCATCGGTCATCCGACACCCGTCCGCCGGGGCGGATCGGACATTACTCCCGTCTTCCATCTCCCCTCTTCCCGCTTAAGCTCCGTACACCAAAATCCCATGAATATCTCCTGGGTCTTGAGCTAGCAAATCGACTTGGACTTTGCGTTGGATTTTTTCGTAGGTCTTTTCCGTCAGAAAGTTGAGGTATTCCTGATCAAGATCCTTCCCGATCAAGACTAAGTGAATCGTTCCCGAGTCGATGCCCATAGCATAATCTCCGGTGATGATAGCCTTTTCTACATTACCCATCCGCTTGACGATCTTTTCCACGAGTTCGTCGAGTCCCAGAAACTTACTGACCATGTTTCGGATTTCCGTGTAGAAGGGATGGCTTTGGTTGGCCCGATACAATTTGGTTTTGCCTTCGTCTTCGGAGAGCAATAATCCAGCATCTGTAAGCCGGTTTAGTTCCACCCGAACGGAGTTAGTAGACTCCTCAAATTCTTTCGCCAAGGAACGCAGATAGCCTGAATTCGCATGAGAAAAAAACTTGAGAAGGAGTTTGATTCGGGTTTTGGAGGTGACTAGGGAATCGAGCAAAGTTTGGTAGAGGTGTTTTTAGAAAAATAAGCTGAAATTAAAGTCAATTGAACCTGAATAAAGGTTGTTTCTGATAAACTACAGCTTCGCCCGTTCACTCCCAGGAAGGAGCTATTTGAGTGAGTAATAAAATTACTCAGTGAATTTAAAAATGCAAATTGAAGGTGTGAAAATTGGTGGATTTTTTGGTGGTGGGTTAAAAAGACTCACCGCAGAGGGCGCTGAGGGCGCTGAGGTTTTGATTAGGACTCACCGCAGAGGCGCGGAGAGCACAGAGATTTAAAGGTTTTTTTGGCGTTGAAAAATAGGGTCAGTGTAGTTCTTATTTTTTGGATCCTATCGGGGGCAACTATGTATGGCCCAGCGATTTAACGCTGGGTTAAATAGGTTCGCGAAATAATGTGCGCAAGGCTCATAATTCCCTTTGAAAGGGAAAGGCCAATCCCAGCGCAATTGAAAGGTTTGATCATTTTTTTAAGTCATTCTAAAGGTCAACCCGTCTTAGGAACCTCCATCCTCTTTTATCTCCCAACTTTTGAAGCCAAAAGTTGGCAAAAGCTTGTGGCCTGAATCCAGTCTTCAAACTGATTGAATTCGTCGATCAAAACCAAGCCTTCCTTTCAGTTTGATTTTTGGAGTCAGGTCTCGGCTAAATTCAGGCGGATCTCGGTCATACTTCCCGAGCTAGCCTGAATTCTTCACGCCTCGCCCCTAACACCAAAAACCGCCTGTCTTCTAGGGCCACATTCATCACGATTTGAATTTCAATTGATTTTCACCTTGATGTTCGATCTCTTTTCACTTAGAATAGTTTCTCCTGATATTTAATTCTAAAAAGACCCTGAAGGGGTCTAAATGTGAATAGCCCAGGGTGAAACCCTGGGTTAATAAGCAAAATAAAGGATTGGCGCTGGGCTAATTATTCAATTTGAAAAGCAAGATTCGATCC
The DNA here is from genome assembly GCF_001593605.1 of Algoriphagus sanaruensis. Classification (GTDB taxonomy): domain Bacteria; phylum Bacteroidota; class Bacteroidia; order Cytophagales; family Cyclobacteriaceae; genus Algoriphagus; species Algoriphagus sanaruensis. The sequence continues at coordinate 3,116,018 of NZ_CP012836.1, forward strand.
CAGCGCAATCTCTTTTTTTGGGCATAACGATACCCGATAATTGATTCTAACAATGACCCCTTCGGGGTCGAATATGGGTAGCCCAGCGTTTTAACGCTGGGTTAAAGGATGTGAAATTATTTTTAAACGCGCTGGGCTAGTAATTCATTTTGAAAACCAAATCTCAATCCCAGCGCAATGGAAAAGATTGATCATTTTTTTAAGTCATTCCCAAGGTCAACCCGTCAGAGGAACCTCCATCGTTTCTTATCTCCAAACTTTTGAAGCCAAAAGTTGGCAAAAGCTTGTGGCCTGAATCCAGTCTTCAAACTGATTGAATTCGTAGATCAAAGCCAAGCTTTCCTTCCAGTTTGATTTTTGGCGTCAGGTCTCGGCTAAATTCAGGCGGATCTCGGTCATACTTCCCGAGCTAGCCTGAATTCTTCACGCCTCGCCCCTAACACCAAAAACCGCCTGTCTTCTAGGGCCACATTCATCACGATTTGAATTACAATTGATTTTCACCTTGATGTTCGTTCTCTTTTCACTTAGAATAGTTTCTCCTGATATTTAATTCTAAAATGACCCTGAAGGGGTCGAATATGGGTAGCCGAGCGTTTTAACGCTGGGAAATGAAATGGATAGCATTTGATAAGCGCTGGGCTATTAATTCAATTTGAAAACCAAATCTCAATCCCAGCGCAATGGAAATGAAATGAACGAACAATTTTCAAATTCAAGGTTCAAGGAATCCAGATCTCAAATATTGAGGAGCAAAACCAGCTACAATCCCCCTCCAAAAATTTATTTAGCCGGCAACCTTCTTTTCACTCTTCACTTCTTCAATCAGATCTAAAATATCCCGATCGCGATTCGCGGGATTCCATAATCGACCTACGGCATAATCCACATCCTCGTCGTCAAACTTCTCTAAGCCCGAACCGGTGTAATGTGTGATTTCTCCAAAATAGATAGCCTCATCATCTACCGAATACAAATCCACTCTGATATAATCAAAGCCTTGAGATAATTTCTCTGCGATCTCCATCATACGTGGCATATTTCCGGGAACTGGAACCGGACTCAAGGGAGGATGGCCAGCCATCTGAGCTCCAGGAACTACCCGAAAATATTGATCCGTAAATACCCGCTTCGGTTGGGTCAATCGGTCTGACACAAACATGATCATCTTCACTTTTCCATGAAAGCAGTACAGCTTCACATCGTTAGGAATATTTCCATCCTTGGTTCGCAGTACTTTTTCACAAATAATTCTCCTTGGAATTTGAAGGTAGGCCCATTCGTGATAGTTATAGCCGAAAGGTTCAGATAAAAAAGTTCGAAGTTGATGTTCGATCTTCGATCGGTTCATTCCCGGTTGGTACAAAATATTTCCCCCGGAATAATGATTTGCTTTGATAAATACCTCCTCTTTCCACTGATCAAATGGCAAGTCCAATCCAGTGTTGCTGACATAATACAGTGGAATTAAAATTTCCTCACCTTCTTTTTCCCCCAAGATCTTTTTAATGTAATCCCTGACTTGCACCTTATCTGAGGTGATAGGAACTCGTGGGTCTCTTCGATGAAATTTGATCCAATTGAGAAAATGATTGTGGGTCTTTGGTTGAGAAATATCCAAGGGGTATCCCATCATCTTTTGAAACATAAAATGTAGATGGGGATAGCCTCTTTTTTCCTGTTGCCAAAGCCAAGCCTTGCTGTAAAGAGACAAGACCAAAGTTCGTATAGGTCCGGGAGGAAAGGCTTTATCGAGAATTTCTTTCATGGGATGATCTCAGGCAAGGGACTCTCGAAGAAGGGATTGGCAATACCAACCAAAAAACTTGATTTCCCGGTAATAGAGTGAGATTTGAAGGTATTTGAAAGCAATCGACCTTCGAATAGATCCTGGAATTCGGTTTTTGAAAGGATTGGTCTTGCTGGAGAGCACTTGTTTGAATACCTGCAACTCAGTTTGTGCGACATGTCTCCTCGCCTGATGCCGGTAAGTAATTGAATTATTGTTCACATTGTAAATAAAAGAAGTAGTATCGATCACTCCCCATTCTTGGTAATTTAAAATCACCCGTAAAAACAATTCCCATTCCTGATGGCGGGAAAGGTTGGGGTTAAAAAGACCTACCTCCTCGAAAACCTCTTTCCGAAACATTGGACCTGGAGTAAAGAAAACCAATCGGAACTTGAGGTAATCCTCAATAAGGTTTTCAGAGTATAAACTTTGAGCGAATTTTCTATTTCCTTTATACTCTTTATCAAATCTCACCTCTCCCTTACTGACCACAAATTTCTTTTCTGGATGATCTTGGAGATAATCATGCTTCATTTGGAGAAAATGAGGAAGCATCAAATCATCACTGTCAAACCATTGGATAAACTTCCCTTTGGATTTAGAATAAGCTAGGTTTCTGCAGCAATTTGCACCTTTTGGAAGATGACTTGGTCTTGTGAAAATTCGAAATCGAGGGTCAGTTTGTTGAATCTGAAGGAGAATTTCCATGGAAACATCCGAACTCCCATCGTCCACAATGATGCATTCCCAATTTGAAAATGATTGGTTTTGAATGGATTGCAGGGTTGCCGGCAAAAAATCTGCTTTATTGTAATTAGCGATTAAAATTGAAATTTCAGGACTCTTCAAGATAGTTTGGGTTTATCTACTTAGGTAGTCTTTTTTCAATGATGAATGTTGGTCTTTCAATGGCTAAATACCTTTGTTTAAAGATTGGTATCCTCCTTTGATATGGACCTTAGGAATTCAGGAAAAATTAAATAGGTAATAAACTCCTGAAAACCTTCTTATCAATCATTCCTTAAACATAGCAAAAATGATTTTTTGACCGATAAAGTCCCAAGATTTTTTGTTTTTGTCCTATAAAATTTGCGTTCAGAAATTTGACATAGCCTTGGGTAATATTCAAGGTTCAAGGAATCCGGATAAAAATTTGTGGCAAAGTGTTTTCTCGAGAATAACCCTTCAGAGGAACCTCCATCATTTCTTATCTCCCAACTTTTGAAGCCAAAAGTTGGCAAAAGCTTGTGGCCTGAATCCAGCCTTCAAACTGGTTGAATTCGTCGATCAAAGCCAAGCTTTCCTTCCAGTTTGATTTTTGGCGTCGGGTCTCGGCTAAATTCAGGCGGATCTCCCTCGAATTCTCGAGTGAGCTAGCCTGAATTCTTAACGCCTCGCCCCTAACACCAAAAACCGCCTGTCTTCAAGGGCCACATTCATCACGATTCGAATTTCAATAGAATTAATCTATGATGATCGCTCTCTTTTTTTGGGAATATCGAACCCTAATAATTGCCTCTAAATATGACCCCAGCGGAGTCAGATATGGGTAGCCCAGCGTTTTAACGCTGGGAAATAAAGGAATATGCGCTGGGCTATTATTTCAATTTGGAAAGCATTAGTGAATCCCGGCGCAATGGAAATCCAAATGAAATTCGAAATCAAATTACCATTCAATAATGGAATCCAGTTTCATGACAGGATTAACTCAACTCTAAATTTTATCCTTGGTGTCTTCGGGTAGGTCATAATAAAATGGTAAACGAACCAATCGCTCCGAAAAAATATCAGAATTAGGTAATTCCAGCATTGCTGATTCAGGCTGATGAGCTCGAATAAATTCACTTTTATGGAGACTTTGGTAGTGAAAAACAGACAATACACCCTGAGAAAGCAATTCCTCAATAAATCTTCTTCGATTTTGGAAGGAATCAAATACGAGGTAAAACAAATGATAATTCCCTACATTTTTCTGGAATTCCAGAGCTTGTCCTTGTCCTAAATTTGCTATGGCTTTCAATAGGAGCTGATCGTATTTTTCGGCAAACAACTCGCTCTTACCTACGGTAAAAAGCCGAAAATAGCCTTCCCAAATGGCTTTTCTTCTCGCTTGAATTCCTTCCAATTCCTGCATTTGCCCCCATAAAAATGCAGCACTCAACTCGGACATCTGAAAACTGCTGCCTAAATCAATCCAGGAATAATGATTCTTCTTTCCTTCGAAAAAAGAACTTCGATCGGTTCCTTTCTCCCAAATGATTCGAGCTCGTTCTAGGAACTTAGGATTATTAACAATCAAAACTCCACCCTGCCCGGATTGAATATTTTTCGTTTCATGAAAACTCAGGGAAGCCAAATCCCCAAAAGTCCCAAGGTACTTTTCGTTTACTTTGGAACTGATTGCTTGAGCTGCATCCTCAATTAGCATTAGGCCATGTTTATCCGCAAGTTGCCGATAAGCTTGAATCTGCATGCCAAATCCGGCATAATGCACGATGACTATTGCTTTTGTTTTGGAGTTGATTAATGATTCAACTTGCTCCAAATCCATTTCTGGAAAACCCGGAAGGGTGTCTGAAAAAACCAGTTTGGCACCTCGAAGGGCAAAGGCATTGGCAGTGGACACGAAAGTAAATGAAGGTAAAATGACTTCATCTCCAGGCTGAATATCCAAGAGCAGAGCAGCCATTTCTAGTGCACCCGTGCAGGAATGCGTCAAAAAACAAGTACCAAAGCCAAATTTTTTTTGAAGCAATTGCTGACAGGCTTGGGTAAAAAAACCATTTCCCGAAAGCTTTCCTTTTGCAACAGCTTCTTGGATATAGTTCAGTTCCTTTCCAGTCAGGTGAGGTTTATTGAACGGAATTTGAACCGGATGCATGAGCAAATTTTAGAATTTGTTAAGACAAAAAGGAAGAGAAATATCGAGGACCAAAGTAATGGATTCATGGTCAAATCGGAATTTTTCCCAAATACCTATACCCTGAATCTAGCTGGACTTAGGGTAAAATAAAAAAATCATAAAGGTCAAAAAGGGACAAATTTGGCTTTTTCAGGTAAGAGGTATTTCATAAAGGCAATTTCTTGGGGGCTGCAACGCTTGGTGTATTTTCGCTCTTTCACCGAAAAATAGCTCACCTCAAAGTCATCAAAGACTACCTCATCAATCGAAGCCACCAATTGAATTTTTGAGTATCCAATACCCGATTGCTCCAGGTGAATGGTTAAATTCTCAAGCTTCTTTTCCAAAGGAATATCCTCAAACTGATACCCTAACTTTTTGGAAACTGACTTTGCGGGAGTTCCTGCATAAATTTGATTGTATTCCATGTCGCTAGTCACCACAGAACCTGCCAGAGCCATCGATTTGTCTGCTGCACGAATCGGACCTACGATGCAATGGCCGACAAGCCATACATCATTTCCCAAGATGAGAGGTTTTTGAGCATTAAAACGACAACCTTCCAAAGTATCCCCAAACTTAATGTGAGACCAAAGTTGAGAATGTGCACCTATGCCACAATTATCACCGATTTTCGTTCCTCCGATAGAATCAATAATTGTAAACTGACCAATCCAAGCATTATGTCCAATGTGACAAGATTGGTAGCCATGGACAGTCACGTGATGATGGATTTTTCCGTAATCCCCGATCGAAAAGTCATCGCAAATTATCTGCACATCTGCCCCGATATAGGTATGATCACCAATGCATATCCGTTTGGCCGGACCATTCAAACCTCGAATACTTGCACTGGGGTGAATTTCTACCCCAATTCCAAGACTTACCTCCAGTGCATCAATACTAGTATTCATCAAAAATGGATTTAAAGACTTTTAGTTGCCACAGCCTCGGAATTGAAAGGATATTCAATGATTTGATCTATTTCCATCTCCGAATCTGTGGTTTGATCAATCACATATAAAGGGCGGTTTTTTACCGATTCAAAGATTTTTCCAATGTAGAGCCCAACCACCCCCAGCATTGCAATCAAGACTCCAGAGAAAAACGCGATGGAAATTATCAAACTGGAATAACCCGAAACTGTAATTTCTCCCAAAAAGTAGCGGATCAAAGTAATGAGCCCAAACAAAACACTCAAGAACGAAAGTAAAATTCCGGCTTTAACCATCAACCGAATAGGTTTGTCTGAATAAGCTAATACGATTTCCAACGCTAAATTAAGGCGTTTGCGGAAGGTATATCGGCTTTTCCCTTCTGGGCGAGCTTCGTGCTGTACGGGGATTTTTGCGGTAGGAAACCCCATCCAATGGATCATCACTGAAAAGATCCGTACAGGTTCCTGCATCCGGTTAAACTCCTGAATGACTCTTCGATGGTAGATCCCAAAATTGCCTACTTGAGGATCGAATTTGGAACCAGTAAGCCAGGATAACAACCTGAAAAACAACCGAGAAGACAAGATCTTTCCAAAATCATCCTTCCGATCTTTTCGCGAAGCCAAAACAACGGGAAACCCTTCAAGAGCTTTTTGGTAAAGCACTTCAATTTCCTCTGGTCGATCTTGCAAATCGGCATCCATTACCACTACCCACTCTCCTTTTGCAGCTCGACAGCCTGCCGAAATCGCGTAATGTTGCCCAAAATTTCGAGACAATTTTATTCCTTTAACATGAGTAGATGAATTGGAAAGCAATTGAATAAGTTGCCAGGATTGATCTTGGCTACCATCATCCACTAGGATCAGTTCAAATCCAAATGTAATTCTTAACAGACATTTGTGGATTCGATCAGAAAGCGCAAGGAGAGTACCTTCGGAAAAGTAAACCGGTACAACTACAGAGATTTGCGTTCGATTTGGGGTATGGTCCACTGGTTTTTTAAAAATCTTGCGAGGTTCCGAATCTACTCAAAAGTCCCTATTTTTTTAAATTCCTCTTGTTTGAACTGTGTCATATCAATTGGGCTATAGAGGGAGAAATGAAGGTAGAACTGAATAAGACAGTATTTTTTTTGAATTTGAAATAGTTTAAATAAAGGCCATTCGACTTGTTTAAAGACAATAATTATTTGAAATAATTAAATTATGTGGATAAGTTCTTTTGTAAAAATCAAAAAATACCCAGTTGTGGGTATTTTTCAGAAGATGGTGTATCCTACTTTTGATACGGGTGATTAAGCAACTTTTCTCATAATTTTTTTCACTGGTTTCAAAAGGAAGCTTTTAGAATATTTTTTAATCCTTTTAAAAAAAATCTCTTACGGGAGAAAAATGGCCGAAACGGGGGTTTCGGCCATTTGCTTTTTAGATCATTTTGAATTGAAAAGATCGAGGGTTTTTAAAATTGCTTCCATTGGGAAAAGTAGACTTAATCTCGATGCAGGTTTAAGTCCTTTTAAATTCTAATTTCAATACAATCTAAATTCGAGGTTCGATCTTTTTTGGATTCTCAAAGATAAACGCATCTATGGCCCAGCGTTTTAACGCTTAGAAATTAAAAAGCTAGATATTGCGAGCTGGATTAATTTTCAATCTGGAAAGTAGGAGTCAATCCCAGGGCAATGGAAAAGAATTGAATATATTATTTTATTCAGGTAATTCACAAGATCAACCCGTCAGAGGAACTTCTATCCTCTCCTATCTCCAAACTTTTGAAGCCAAAAGTTGGCAAAAGCTTGTGGCCTGAATCCAGTCTTCAAACTGATTGAATTCATCAATCAAAGCCGAGCTTTCCTTCCAGTTTGATTTTTGGCGTCGGGTCTAGGCTAAATTCAGGCGGATCTCGGTCATACTTCCCGAGCTAGCCTGAATTCTTTACGCCTCTCCCTTAACACCAAAAACCGCCTGTCTTCAAGGGCCACATTTATCACGTTTTAAATCTCAATACAAACCAATTTCAACGTTCACACTTCATTAAGACTCTGGAGAGAAACTCTGAATTTTAAATTTTTGATGACCCTGAAGGGGTCTAACTGTGAATAGCCCAGAGTGAAACTCTGGGTTAATGAGCAAAATAAAGGATTGGCGCTGGGCTAATAATCCCCATTGAAAAGCAAAAGTCAATCCCAGCGCAATGGAAAAGATTGATCATTTTTTTAAGTCATTCCCAGGGTCAACACGTCTGAGGAACCTCCATCGTTTCTTATCTCTAAACTTTTGAAGCCAAAAGTTTGCAAAAGCTTGTGGCCTGAATCCAGTCTTCAAACTGGTTGAATTCATCAATCAAAGCCGAGCTTTCCTTCCAGTTTGATTTTTGGCGTCGGGTCTAGGCTAAATTCAGGCGGATCTCGGTCATACTTCCCGAGCTAGCCTGAATTCTTAACGCCTCTCCCCCGCCTTCAAAAACCGCCTGTCTCCAAGGGCCACATTCATCACGATTTGAATAACAATAGCATTAATCTTTGATGATCGCTATCTCTTTTTGGAAATAACGAACCATGATAATTGATTCTAAAAATGACCCCAGAGGGGTCGTATATGGGTAGCCCAGCGTTTCAACGCTGGGAAATAAAGGAATAGGGAATGATGTGCGCTGGGCTAATAATCCCCATTGAAAAGCAAAAGTCAATCCCAGCGCAATGGAATGGGATGTTTGTTCATTTTAAAAAAAAATGGATTTCTCTCTATTTACCTGTCAGAGGAACTTTTTAGTCTTTTTTCTCTGGTACTTTTTTCTTGATAAAAAAGTACCCAAAAAATCAAGATTCAAAAATGCTCCCACCGCACGTGGCCGGACGCTGGCCCGCTTTTGAATCTTCCCCACGCGCCCAAATAATTAACGAAGGTGCTCAATTGTATTTAATTCTGAATTCTTCGTGCCTCTCCCCCGCTTCCAAAAACCGCCTGTCTTCAAGGGCCACATCTCTCACGAACCAAATCTCAATTGACTATAATCTTGATTTTCGCTCTCTCTTTTTAGGCATTACGATACCAGATAATTGATTCTAACAATGACCCTGAAGGGGTCTAACTGTAAATAGCCCAGGGTGAAACCCTGGGTTAATATGCAAAATATGGTAATGGCGCTGGGCTAATTATTTAATTTGAAAAACAAGGCTCGATCCCAGCGCAATGGAATTAAATGGACAATTTTCAAAGTCAAGGTTCAAAGAATTTGGATTGCAAATCCGGGGATCATACCTCGACATTACAAAGGTCGAGGAGCCAAGAGAAAAACCAAAAATCTCCCTTGATCAATAAAATCGAACCTCGCAATCGGGATGTGCCGCTTTAAAGGAATCAATCGTTCTAGTCATTAATCGGGTATTGAAGCAACTCAACTTTTTCAAATTGCTTAACGCCTCGATCGGCTTCAATGACCTAAGATTGGTGGAGGCTACATCTAGCTCCTCCAAACTGAAAAGGGATTCCAATCCTTTGAGTGATTTTAAATTGGTACCTGACAAATTGAGTTTTTTAAGCTCAAACAAACTGCTTAGTGCTTCCAAGTCCTCCACAGCGGTATTGGAAAGATCTAATTCATTGAGCTTACTCAAACTGGAAATCGGTAAGAAATCCACCACTGGAATTTGGGAAAGTTTCAACTGGGTCAATTGAGGCAAACCACTGATATGAGAAATCGAGCTTATGGGTGCATCGAAAATTTCAAGCTTACGAACATTGACGAAAATTGGCAATGCAGATAGGTCTGAAACAGAAACCCGCTCAAACTTCAATTCTGCCAAGCTTGTCAGACGATGCAATTGCTCAGTGGTAGGATCCTCAGGAAGTGAAAACTGTCTTCGAAGTAAATCCTTCCAAGAAGAATCCAATTTACCCCACCAATTGGTGAGTTCCTCGGTTCGATAAACCAAGGTCAAATCAGGTCTTTGGATCAAGATTTCAGGTACTTCTTCCTTGAAAATGGCACTTCCATTGACATTTAAATAATTCAATTTGGGAAGGTTGAGAATAGGTTTAATCGTTTGCACTGGACTTCCTTCCAAATCAATTTCTGTCAATTCTTTCAATTCTTGAAGGACAGCCAAATCGCTTACTCCTGTATTTTTTCCTGCAATTTTTGTTAAGGTCTTGACCTCACTTAATGGCAGGAGATCGATTATGGATGGATTGTCTGAGAAGTTTAACTCATTCAAGTTGACAAACCGAGTGATCGGATTTAAGGATTCGATATCCGCACCGCTCAAGTCCAAACGAGAAATGGTAACCGTCTGAGTCAAAATTTCAATTCCAGGTTGATCCGAAGTAATTCTTGGATTGATTTGCTTCAATCTTGATTTCCAAGCTTCACTCAAAGCACCCCACCAAGATTCCAAATCCTTCACATGATGAATCAGCAATACATCAGGATGTTGCCTAACAAAATTATCAGCCACCAAAGGGGAAATTTGCGTTTCGTCAGCTGAAACCTTTTTCAGATTTTTCAAAGCTGCAATTGCTTGTAGATCTGAAACTTGAGTTTTGGTAATATCCAAAAACTCCAACTGTGCCATCCCGGCCAAGGGACCTAAATCTTGCAAATTGGTTTCTGAAAGATCCAAATACTGCAATGAAGTCAAGCCAGAAAGTGAGGAGAAATTGATCAGATAATTTTTAGCTAGATCAAGTCTTTTCAGATTCTTCAGATCTTTGATATTTTCAGCATTGTTGAATCCACTTTCCCGAAGGTCAAGTTCCTCGAGATTTTTGAATTCATTGATCACTCCAAAACTCATGATCGGAGTTTTCTGTGCCTTAAGGGCAATCAAACTTTTCAGATTTAAAAGTTCATTGATGCTATCCACTTTGGTAAATGAAATATCCAAGGATTTCAATCGGTCCGAATACTTGATAAACTGGATATCTGAAGTGGGAGTATTAGCAATATTCAAGCTTTCTAAAAAAGTGACATTTGAAATTGGCCCTAAGTTTTTGATTCGGGTATTGCTAATGTCAATCACCTTTAAATCCCTGAGCTCAGAAAGAGGTGATAGCGACTGGATATCTTTGTTACCGGAAAGATTTAAGGAGTCAATGCTTACAAATCTGTAAAGCATGTCCATATTGGCAGAATCCGAAGCTCCTAAAGAAAATCTGCCTTTGAAATAGGATTTCCAAGCCAGGGGAAGCCCATTCCACCAAGTTTTCAACTCCTCGTCACGAGAAACTTTGGTGGTATAAATACTGACAATTTTAAGTTCTTGGGAAGCATCCTGAAGATTGACCTCCACAAACCTAGGCTTGGTATTCGTGATCTTTTCACCATTAATGCCTGTGGCTGTCAAGGTTCGATCAAGAGAAGCCAGGAAAAACACCTCCCCATTTTCTTTTTGTCCCGGTTTGACTTCCCGGATTTTAAATTTGAACTCTACGTTTTTGTAAAAAAATTCAATGTCTTTCAAGTAGGCGGTGACATCTTTATTGGTCACCACTTTTCGATCCAAAAGAAGATCATCTTCTACCTGTACCTTTTCGTCACGGAAAATTTTGAGATAGCTTTCTCGAATAATCACATCCTTATCCCGTGCTGGGGTTTGGGCATTACCTACGGTGTTGAGCAGGTACTCTAAAAAGAGAATCTGATCTTCAACTTTGGTTGAAAACTCGGTGATTTGATCCTTAGTATATCCTTTGATGGTTTGTGCATTTACTGCACTTAAGCCATAGGAAAACAGAGATAGAACCAGAAAAAGATGCTTAATCTTGATCATAAATGTATTTCAGAATGGTCTCTTTGTCACCGGGACCAAGGCGAACCAAATTGGAAATCAGCCATCCGGTATTAAAACCAGGTCGGTTGAAGTTATTTACTTCAAAATACCAGCCACCAATTTGGAAGAAGTGAAATTTAACTCCAGTGACTGTTTCAAACCGGAGGTTATTTTGTTTCATTTCGTAAAGAAAGACCGACAAGTAATCGGGCTTATAGCTACTGGAAGTAAAGGATTCTGGCAAATTGGAATCCTGAAATGCTCGTCGGAGATTCATAAATCCGAGTTCATGACTGAGAGGATGGAGAAATTCCTTTTTATCACCCACGGGCTTATTGAATAAGTTTTTAAAGGGATCGAAAATCACCTGATCGATTACCCATTCATAGCCTAGAAGTTGCGGCTGGATCTTCATAATAAAGGTGACCTTTTCTCTTTTCCCTTTGAAAAAGAACTCAGTATCCACCTCTGCAAGCCAACCTTCACGAGCGAAAATCAGGTATCTCGGATAGGTATCCGAGAGCACAGCTTGGATAAATTGATTTTTGAATTCAGGAGAAATCGAAGAGGTCTGATTGTCGAAAAGGATTTGAAGGAAGCCTTTTCTCAGGTTTAAATTCCGGTAAAGTGAATCTCCAGGATAAAATCGGGTATTTCCATCCACAGATTCCTCTCCATTAAATCTTCGAAAAAATTGGTTGAGTTGTTTGGTTGAGGCGGCAAATCTGCCATCATCCTTAATTGTCCCGGGGCCGCCTAAGCCCTGCCCCGAGACAATAGAGATGACTGCGCCAAAAAAAACGCAAATCAAAAGGAGTTTTCTCATGCGGAAGTTTCAGTCACGCGAACATCACCTAGCATGACATCCCAGAATTCGATGGTACGACCAGCAATTTGGGTCTGTTTTTTCTCCACGTAAATGGTAATGTCTTTCTTGGTAGTATCCTTGTAATTCATGCCTGTTTCGATGGATGTACCTTCAAAACGCTGATAGATGGTAATTACACCTACATATCGGCCATCAGGCTGTCTTTCCAAGTCAGAGATGTACTGAATATCGTACCATGTGATATTTACTCGATCGTAGTTCAAAGCCATCAAACGCTCAAAGTATCTTCTTACTTTGTAGTAAGCGATTTCGCTGGTATTGATGGAAGAAACTCCCATTTCAGCGCCAGGAGCGAATAGTTCTTCAGCACGATCCATTACTCGGTTGGCTTCGGAAAACTGAGTTTCTTTACTTCCGATAATCGCGATGTATTTGGAAAGATCCTTTACTTTTTCAAGTGCCAAGGAATCGATAGCCTGCTTTCTAGCAGGGCTGATATTATCCTGAGCCATTACTGCCAAAGAAGCAGAAAGGAACAAGCCCAAGAAGAGGATAAATTTATTCTTCATACGAATTTGTATCTAAATTTTTAGAGAGGGATTATTTTCTTCTGAGTTCAAGTTCAGACACTTTACCTGCGGCATCCAAACGGATGTCAGAGATGAAGTTAAGGTTCTTCTTGGTGTCTTTTAGGTACTCCAAGTACTTCTTGATAGTAGTTGGCTCATCGTAATCTTTAACTCCATTTTCTTCATGGATAACGATCAAAACAGGAGTTTCTTGATTAGAGAACATTCCAAGTGTTTCTTGGATGGTTTGGTTAGCAGAGGCAACGCTACCTGCTGCTGCTACAGCATTGAAACTGTTTTCTAGTTTTTCGGCTGCAATTTCTTCAGCGGAACGCGTTGGAGCTGGTGCAGGAGCTGGTTTCACGACCTCTTCTACAGGAGCTGGTGCCGGAGCAGGTGCTGGAACAGGTTTCTTGCTCTTACATGCACCCATAGCCAACAGTGCTACCACTGCCAACAACATGGTTTTTCGGGCTGAGAATGAGAACAGAGTTTGTTTCATCTTGGAACAGATTAGATTTTAGGGGTTTTTGATTTGAATGCCGTTTTGGGCGATTTGAATACAAAATAAACAAAACAAAATGAACTGAGACAAAAGCCGTACCGCATTCCTAGCATTTTTTTTTAATGGAATTATAAGATGTTAAATGAAGGGAAAAGTTTGGGTGTATAGGTTGATCTCAGGATGATTGTATCAAATAAAATGATTAAAGCCAATCACTCTAAAATGAAAAAATTTAAGCTTTAGCTTGGCCCAGCGTTTTAACGCTGGGAAATAAAGGGCAGCGTTTTTAAAAGTGCAGGGCTATTAATTCCATTTGAAAAGCACGAGTCAATCCCAGCGCAATGGAAAAGATTGATAATTATTTTTTAGCCATACTCAACATCTACCCGTCAGAGGATCTCCCATCGTTTCCTGTCTCCCAACTTTTGAAGCCAAAAGTTGGCAAATGCTTGTGAAATAAAATCTTAATGCCCTCCCTACAGGCTGGCCCAAGTCTAAAAATGCCCACTGGGCATTTTTTTAACGACTTGTCCTCCTAAAAACTGCCTGTCTTCAAGCGCCAAATACGTCACAACCCAAATATCAATTCAATCCAAATTCCAAGTTCTCACTTAAATAGATTCTCCCAGAGAAAATGAGCTGTGTCCCAGCGCAATGGAATGGGAATTGCCAATTATCAATTTTCAAATTCAAGGTTTATTAAATCCGGATTACAAATCCGAAGATATTTCCTCGCCATTGCAAATGTCGAGGAGCATAATCCTTTGGACCCTGAAGGGGTCAATCTGTGAATAGACCAGTTGGCTAAGCGTTTTAACGCTGGTTTAACTAGGAATGGAAATTAATGCGCGCTGGGCTATTATTTCAAATTGGAAAACATAACTAGATCCCAGTGCAATGGAAAAGAAGATTCAATTTTTAAATCCAATTACGTTGAATACTCAAATAGACCTAAATGAAAAAAGCCCTTTTTCAAGGGCTTTTGATCACTTTTAATTGTATAATATCTTAATTCAAATTCATCGTACCGGAATCAATACTTTGCTTTTCCAGTCGAATGCGCTTTTTCTCGCTTTCCCGCTGCACTTGTATATCCGGTAATTCCAAAACACGTGGAGATTGTCTGGCTATCTTTTTCACTTTCTGAATTGTAATACGATCTAATTGTGCTCCAATCGTAAGAACTACCGCTGATAAAATTGGTAAAACAATATTATCAGAGGAAGATCCCAAAGCTATCACCAATCCCAAAAGCATCAATTGAACAGAGCCTAAAAGCAGGGCTACTTCATTATGCTTTAAGCCAGATCGCATCAAAAAATGATGCACATGGCTTTTATCTGCTGACATGGGGTGTTTCCCTTTGCGAATCCGGAGGGTAAAAACCCTAGCCATATCATAAAGCGGATAAATCATCAGTACAATTCCTGCCGTAAAGGTGGGTTCAAATCGGCCAAAGGCCCCTTTAGGTAATGCGGCGTTGTACTCCATAAAGGCGATCACCAAACTACCGATGGCAAAACCTAAAGTAAGCGACCCAGTGTCCCCCATAAAGATTTTTGCAGGATGCCAGTTGAACACCATAAAAGCTGCGATTCCGCCGATTAATATAAAGCTCAACAAGGCGAAACTTTCCAGTCCTTGAATATAGAACCAAGTTCCAAGGAGAAGAAGAGTCAATCCTCCAACCGTGCTTGCTAATCCGTCCAATCCATCGATCAGGTTGAAGGCATTGGTTAAAGCCAATAAAACAAAGGCTGAAAAGGCATAGCTAAACCAAAGTGGGAGCGTTTCAATTGCTAAAAACCCGTGAAATTCCTTGATTCGAATATCACCGGCTACCACCACCAAAAGAACCGCAATAAGTTGCAGGCCCAACTTGTGCTTGGCTGATAATTCTACGACATCATCTCTCAATCCCACGAAAAACATCAAGGCAATAGCTCCTAATAAATAACGGATATCCGGCAAAGGGAACTGCCAGCCCCAAATTGCAAGGGCAACAAAAGCCGCAAGGACAATTGAAATGCCACCCATGGATGGGGTGAATTTTTTATGGATTTTCCGCCCACCGGGGGCATCACCTATTCGGGCTTTTCTTAGGACGGAAATCAAAATGGGAGTCAATAATACTCCAACTGAAAAGGCTGTGAGAATGGCTAAAATGTAAAACATAGGCTTAAGACGGTAAAAGAGTTAGCTTAAAAAGGGTTTTCATATGGTTAAAGTTATCAATAAACGAGCCAAGAAAGGCATTTAAGCACTAAAATTGTCTCTCGAATTTTCCCTTAAAATGAATGGATTTTGGTGATAGAATCAGGATATGTGGTTCATATACAGAAGCTTGTAATTCAGGCCCTGAACGAACACTTTTGTATTCTTTAGGGTAAAGCTTTTTTTGAAGGCTTCAGTTAATCTGATGGGTAGTATTGGAATATAATGCTGTAAAAATTTGCCGTTACAATGCTGGGAGGTAGGTAATTTTTTTAATTAGTATTTGCAGAACTGATCTTAGGCCAAGGGAATTGATAGATTGATTCAAAAATTTAATAAATGTCATTTTCACGATTAACATGTCAAAAGACCCTCCATCCTATCCCTTATCTGGTACTTTTTTCTTGATAAAAAAGTACCCAAAAAATCAAGATTCAAAAATGCTCCTACCGCACATGGCCGGACGCCGGCTCGCTTTTGAATCTTCCCCACGCGCCCAAATAATGAACGAAGGTGCTCAAATGAATTTAATTTTGATGTTTTTCTGAATTCTTAACGCCCCTACGCCACAACCTGGCCCAAGTCTAAAAATGCCCACTGGGCATTTTTTTAACGACTTGTCCTCCTAAAAACCGCCTGTCTTCAAGGGCCACATCCCTCACGGTTTGATTTCACCTTCAATTTGCAACTAAATGTTCGATCTTATTTTATATCCACATCGGGATTGCAAATTTCTAGGAGCAAGTTAGCTTCTTCTACGAAGTGCTCGCTTCCACCATGGAAGCTGAACCTCTTCGTGATATCCGTAGCTATTTCCACCATATCCGTATCCATAACCATACCCGTACCCGTACCCATAGCCATACCCTTTGTCAATATGAAGGTCATTTAGGATACCGTAGATTTTGGTTACCCCTCCTTTTTCAACTAGATTATTCAAAACTTGGGTATTCCCTTTCATGGAATAGCCTTGACGGAATACATAAAAATTCACATCTGAGAACCCAAAAAGCTCCTTTGTTTCGGATACTAATCCTACCGGAGGACAGTCAAAGACCACCACATCGTATTCTTTTTTGATTTCCTGAATGATCTTGCCAAATTTTTCCTGAAGCAAAAGTTCGGCAGGGTTTGGTGGAATCGGACCAGAAAGAATAATATCTAAATTCTCAAAACCGGAAGCTTTTACCACCTCTCGCCATGAAATGGATGAACTCAAGGCTGTACTCATTCCCTTGTCATTCACCAATCCAAAGTCTTGCGCGATTCGTGGTTTTCGCAAGTCAAGCCCTAAAAGAATGGTCTTTTTCCCCATTAGTGCAAAGACCGAAGCCATATTTAAAGACACAAAGGTCTTTCCTTCACCTGAAATAGAAGAGGTAAAAAGCAGCGTCAAATTTTCCTTTTGAGGACTGAGATAGGTCAAATCAGCACGCAATGACCGGAAAGACTCTGTGACGGAGGATCTTGGACTATTCAATACCGGTAACGCATCTTCTGATCCATTTCTACCAATCATACCAATCAAAGGAACCTTAATCTGCTTTTCCAATTCTTTCGGATCTTCGATTTTAGTATTTAAGAAATCTTTGACCGTGATAAAGCCAATTGGAAGAATCAAACCCAAGATCAACCCAATCAAAAGGTTAAGCGAACGCTTTGGAGCAACGGGAAGCTGCCCTGATTTGGCATAATCCAAAATCACATTGCTTGGCATATTGGAAGCCATGGTGATTTCAGCTTCTGCCTTTTTTTGAAGGAAATAGATGTAAATATTTTCATTGATGGTAAACTGACGCTGGTAGCCGAGGAGATTTCGCTCAGTCTGTGGAAGCTGATTGATATCTCGCTCAATCATCTTGATTCGGCTATTCACATCTGCCAACACATTTTGAGTATTAGTGATCGCCGAATTCACATTTTCCTGAAGGGCATTGGCTACACTTTGGATTTTTGCATTGATGTCCCGAACCTGTGGAGTCTGCTCGGTAAAATTGGCTGTTATCTGAACACGCTGAGCTTGAAGTTCGGAAAGGTTTTGCACCAAAGCATTTAACAGAGGATCTGCATTCCCCATGATGGAAGGGGCCACCAGATCACCTTTACTTCCATTGTTAAGGTAGCCACGTAAGGTCTGAAGGTATTTTAGATTTAATTCAGCAGCACTCTTTTCCTTTTCCAGTTCCGAAAGCCGTTCAAAAATGATTGAGCCTTCTTGAGAAAGATTAAAAATCTTGTTTTCTGACCGATACTGTTGAAGTTTGGTTTCAGATCCACGTAGGGAGTCCGTAATTCCGCTCAATTGCTGATCTATAAATCGGATGGTATTTTCAGAGGTTCTGTTTTTCTCATCCAATTCACGCTGAAGATAGGTTTCCATCAACTGGTTGAGATAATCCACCCCCAAGCGTCTCAAAGGAGTTTCTAAACCTAGATTTAGAATGGAGCTTTGCTTATTTGAGGGAGAAACCGAAATATCCTCCACCAAGCTAAGCGCTAGAGAAGGAGTGTCGATCAATTGAAAAAACAGGACTTCCCCTGGCAGTGCAGAGACTTTTTCTACCGTAAATTCATAAAACTCTCCCTGGATCAATTCCCCAAAGGTGTAGACCGAATTAGGAAGAGAAAAGAGTTCTACCCTTGATTTAAAATTCGGATCCTGAGGATTAAAAATCTGAAAGGATTCAGGATCCTCTATGCTAAGCTGAAACGTATTTTCGTCAATTACCTCTAACTTGATCAAACCGCCTACAGCTTGCTTTTTGGTCCAATCTACTTTGACAAAAACCGGGTAGTTTCCATAAATCTGGTTGATTTTAAATAAGTCCTCTTGGAAATACTGCACATTGAGATCCAATTTTCCCAGTGTGGCAATTGCCAAGGAATAGGATTTCAGAATTCCGATCTCATTTTCAATATTACTTTTCCCTTGGAGTCCTGCAAAGCCCGTAGATTCAAACAAATCGGCTCCCAAGGCCTTGTCTTCATCCTTTACAATCACGGTAGATTCCACCTTGTAAATCGGAGTGGTAAATTGATTGAAAAAATAGGCTCCAAGAACACCCAAAAAGGCACAAATCAAGATGATTGGCCAATATTGAAGGTAATTGAACAAGATGACTTTAAGATCGATTTCGTCCTCCTGGTTTACCAAAAACGGATGTTGAGGCTGGGTATTGACCTGGGGTGAATTAGGATACATACTGTTTATTTACGGGTAAAGGTATTGATCAACAACACGGAAACGGTGATCGCAGAAATAACTAAAGAAAGGGATTGGGCGGCATTTTCTCCGGCACCTACTTCCCGAACTTTCATCGGTTCGGCATAGAGTTGATCATTGGGTTGAATAAAATAAAAAGGTGATTGGACAATTTGCCGATCATTGAGATTGATCCGATGAAGCTTTGTTCCTTCAGGATATTGGCGAATCAGGAGCACTTCGTCCCGCTTGGCAATGTTAGAGAGGTCCCCCGCATTGGCAATGGCCTCAAATATGGTCATTCGATCCTGAAGAACGACGAATTTTCCGGGTCTTCGGAACTCACCAAGGGCGGAATATCGAATTCCTCCAAGTTTGACTTTCACATAGACCTCAGAAGTAATGTAAGCTTTTAGTCTAGCTTCGATCTCAGCTCGAGCTTCTTCAATGGTTTTGTCTTTTACCTGGATTTCTCCGACAATTGGAAGACGGATATTTCCATTTTTATCTACCGTGTATCCGGTCATGTAATAGATATCTCCCCCACCTTGCGCCATTTGCATCCGCATATTATTCGAAGCATCAGCGGTAGGGTTGAATCCATTTTTTAAAATATCATCCACCGTTTGGATGTTCACATCAATGATGTCGTTGTACTGGAGTTTGTATTCCGGGATTTCATAGGCGATCAGTTCGCCTTCTGCAATTGCCTTTTGACCTTCCAAATTCTGGAGGTAAATAATTTTTTCATTGGAAACACAGGAGGTGAATCCGAGGATTAGTAGAAAAAACAGAATGGACTTCAGGGATATATGCATAGGTAATTTGAAATTCAAAATTTGGATGGGTCAAAAATAAGAGAAAATTGAAACTGGATGGAATTGATTCCTTGGTTTGGCTAGGGATGGAATATGGATTTGACTAGTAAAGACTTATAAAGTAATACTTTTGAGACTTATTTTTCTTGTGGAATTAGGCATTAAAAATGTCTCATGTTTTAGCAGTCTGAAGTCTGCATCCAAGAAAGCACAAGTCTGAAGACTTGCGCTAGGTTGGCCTGTAGGTTATTAATTTTTTTTAAACCACATAGAAAGCACATAGCTAACAATAGATTGAATTATTTATCTGTTGGGCTTTTTGATCGAGGTATTAGGACTGGCTTATGGTTTAGCAGTCTGAAGACTGCATTGAAGAAAGCACAAGTCTAAAGACTTGCGCTAGGTGGGCTGTCTCTATTTAAAGGCTTATTTTATTGCGAAAATAAAGGAGGATTTTTTGGAGGGATTGCTCTACGGTTTCGAGGTCGGTACGAACCCAGATATCGGGATTGTTTGGGGACTCATAGGGGGAATCAATCCCGGTAAAATTGGAAATCTTTCCTTGTCTAGCTTTTTGATAGAGGCCTTTGACATCGCGCTGCTCACAGATTTCGAGTGGGCAATCCACAAAAACTTCGATAAAATTTTCAATCCCAACAGTTTCGGCTACTTTTTTCCTATCCGCCCGAAAAGGTGAAATAAATGCGGAAATAACAATCAACCCTGCATCCAGCATCAACTTAGACACTTCGGCTATTCGTCGAATATTTTCTTTTCGATCTTGATCCGAAAAGCCAAGGTCTTGATTTAGCCCTTTCCGAATCTTATCCCCATCTAACAAATAGGTCCAGTAATTCTCACTTACTAACTGCCTCTGCAAGGCAGAAGCCAGTGTAGTCTTTCCTGCTCCGGATAGTCCGGTAAACCAGATCAGTAGTGACGGATGAGTAAATTTTGAAGATGAATTCAAATGATGGAAAACTTATTATAAGGTGCCATGAGTGTTTAGCGTATTAAACAAAGAGGCTGAAGCTTTTTGAATTTTTTACCATTTTAAAATTTCTTCCCAAAGGTCTTTCCATTCAGGATTCAATGAATTGATCAAATTTTCTTTCTTTTTTCTACTACCACCTTTAATCTGCTTTTCTTTAGCTATCGCCTCTTCTATGGTATGGAAGGACTCAAAATAAACCAACTTTTTGAGGTTGTATCTGTATGTAAAGGAGTTTAAGTTCTTTCCATCTTTATGGTCAGTTACTCTTCGGATTAAATCATTAGTGACCCCAGTATATAGAACAGTGTTCGAATAATTTGTCATGATATAAATGCCCCCACCTTTTTTCATATTAAGGTTTCTTTTGCCTTGACTAAAACGTCACTGCGAGTTAGGCACGAACGAAGCAGTCTCCTAATTTACTGCTTGACATCAGATTGCCTCGGGTAGGTGATTTTTCTTCTTAACTCTATGTACAAGCCTTACCCTCGCAATGACGTACGATCGTCATCGTGAAAAGTATTAACGTCATCGCGAGAAGCAAAATGACACTTAAAATTTAGCTGAAGAGCTAACTGCTTCGACGCGATCTTTGGATGAAACAGCTAAAGATTGCTTAGGGTGCGCGTCATCGCGAGGAGAAACGACGAAGCGATCTTTAATTTAAACCATTAAGATTGCTTCGGGAAGGTAGACCCTAGGAGATATGTGTCAGGCCCTACCCTTCCCTCGCAATGACGTACGATCGTCATCGCGAGAAGTAAAATATCCATTTAATTTTTAAAGTGAAGTTTACTACTTCGAAGCGATCTTTCGTGCTATTAAAGAAGATTGCTTCGGGGCTTTACGTCATTGCGAGAAACGGATCCTAAATTTACTTTTTTATTAGACTTGATCGTTTCGAAGCAATCTTAACCATTCTAAAGATTGCTTCGGGTAGGTAATATGAACATCTAAAAGATACTCTCTACCCTTCCCTCGCAATGACGTGCGATCGTCATCGCGAGAAGTAAAATATCCATTTAATTTTTAAAGTGAAGTTTACTACTTCGAAGCGATCTTTCGTGCTATTAAAGAAGATTACTTCGGGGCTTTACGTCATTGCGAGAAACGGATCCTAAATTTACTTTTTTATCAGACTTGATCGTTTCGAAGCAATCTTAACCATTCTAAAGATTGCTTCGGGTAGGTAATGTGAACATTTAAAAGATACTCTCTACCCTACCCTCGCAATGACGGGGGCTTCGAAGCGATCTTTCGTGCTATTAAAGAAGATGGCTTCGGGGCTTTACGTCATTGCGAGAAATGGATCCTAAATTTACTTTTTCATCAGATTTGATCGTTTCGAAGCAATCTTAACCATTCTAAAGATTGCTTCGGGTAGGTAATATGAACATCTAAAAGATACTCTCTACCCTACCCTCGCAATGACGGGGGGCTCGCAATGACGTCACTTCTTATTCCAAAAATAAATCGCACTTACCTGTCCCATTACGCTGGTCAAGTTTTTACCAACTGGAAACTCCGGAGTGCTTTTTGAATCCAATTGCCATTGGTAATTTTTAGCATGAATGAGCTGAAGCTTTGAACTTAACAAAAGATTATTGAACTGCTTGTCATAGAGTAAGCCTAAAGAATAGTCAACCCACGGTTTGTAGATATTCTGCTGCCCAAAGGCTCGATTAAAGAAACCTTGTCGATTTTCCAATCTTTCTAGAATCACTCCCTTTTTTTCGAAGTTTTCTACCAGAGAAACTTCAATTGTTTGAATATTCGCCCCAGGCCCCATCCCAACACCAAGTGGTTGACCAAAATTTGTAAATCCTCTAGCTTGGTGGTGCATATGCCAACTGCTTAAGCCCTTTAGGCCTGAATATCTAATGTATCGATTTACAGACTCTTGCTGATGGGTAATTTCAGATCTGATTTGAATTTTTTGATTGGGAAAAGGAGAGTCAAACAACTTCAAAAACCCGAAAATATAGGCTCTTGCGTGCTCTGGATTTAAGATAAACTCTCTCCAATTATAGGAATGATCTCTTCTTCCAAATTCAAAATAAACTTCAAGATTAGACGGCCTATTTTTATAAGATCCGAAAATAGTAAATTGTTGGTCTTGACCATTCGAGTCAAAATCTACAGTATCACCACCCTCAAAAAATCGCTTCTTCTGAAATCCTTGAAAAACAGGAAAAAGGTCAAAGAATCTACCAGAAAGAGTTTCACTGTATTGTTGAACTGTCCTACTAAACCCTAAAGAGACACCATCTATCCATTTTGGATGCCAAGTTAAAGTTACTGCGTTAAGATATCGCCAATCGTCATCCAATTGATCAAAAAACCGATTATCCAATTCCTCAATTCCAGTTCCTCCTAATTTGCTAGAGGCTAATTTTCCCATTAAAAATTGAAATTCAATATTACCAATTAGCGTTTTTGCAGGCTTGACAGTATTTATAGTCAAATGGGGAAATCCAGCAGCATTATTTGAAAAGGTTAAAGAATTCCATTGGCCAGGGCCCCACCATATATTCTTGGTTGATATCCCAGCTTCAAACGCACCATACTGAGCAGTCAATTTCGTTTGTCCCCACCAAAGCTTTGAATACACCCCGTTCCCAAAAGATTGAGGGAAATCACCATAGTTTAAGTCAAAATAAAAATCACTAATTCGGGAATTAGACCATGTTCGCAAAAATTCAGGTTCTGCTCCTTTACTTCCAAAGACTATTTCAGGGTTTAACTCAAGCCTTAAAAATTTCCAGGATGAATTGAATCCTCCTGACCAATAAGACTGGTACCCCTTTACCGGTAATACTCCCCGATCATCCCAACCGTAATTTGATATGGTGCTTATCCTTTGAAAGGAAACCAAGGGACTTATTGAGTACTTAGCTCCCCATTTTGTCTCTTCCTCTTGAAGCTCTTGGATAAAAGAGTATCGAAAATCCTGAATGGAAGAAGTGTCTGAAAGGCTTAAACTATACCTTCTACTTAATTCCCTTTCAGTGGAATAAGTATTTTGAAAAATCTGAGATTTTAGAGAACTCGAAATCAAGAATATAAAAAGGGAAATAGATAAAATCCGTCGAATCATTGACCCAATTTAGCGCGAAGAACATCAAAAATGAATTGGGGGGTAGAAATTAGGTTTCTTCGCCACAATCTCCTTGGTTCCTTAATAAATCTTGGGAACCATTCCAAACCCAAATCAATCCAAAACTGACTTGGCCTTTTAACAGTACCAGCATAAAAATCAAAAACTGCTCCTATAGAACAAACGACCTTTGCCTTTATTTGTCCCTTATTTTTTGCCACCCATTTTTCTTGCTTGGGAGCTGTCATTCCTACAAACAAAATATCTGGGCCAAAATCATGAATGGCTTCCAACATTTTACGATTTTCTTCTTTAGAAAAATCAGGTTTAAACGGAGGACTATAAAAACCCACTAGAATTGAAGGAAACTCCTTCTTCAAACGATCTTGAATCAAAACCAACGTTCTTTCAGAAGAACCTAAATAAAATACCTTTCCTCCTCCTTTGCTATCCAATATTCTTAAATAATGAAGATGCAAATCAAATCCTGAAATCTTCTTGATTTCCTTCCCTTTCAAAAATTTGCTGGCCCATACAACTCCCACACCATCAGGAAATAAAAGATCTGAATTAATCAATGCTTTCTGAAATTCAGCATCTTCCTTTGCGACGCAATAGGAATGTGGGTTTATCGTATTAGCTACAAAAATTTGATCTGGAAGATCTTGTGGAAGATGAAGTGTCAAATTATACTGAAAAAGCTCCATCTACTAGTAAATTAATTAATGCTTGATAAAATTCTCACAAAACGATTTTCAAACTTTTCCAAGGTATATTCTCTTTGAAACTTTTCCTTTCCAGCTTTTCCAAAGGCTTCTCTTAATACAGGATTTTCACACAAAACAAGAATTGCATTTGCAAGTTTTGCTGGTGATTTAAAAGGAACTAAAAGTCCAGTTACACCATCCTCAACTATTTCCGGAATAGCTCCTTCATAAGTAGATATAATTGGTAAACCTGCCTGCATAGCTTCTAATAAAACCAAAGGAAAACAATCTTCATGTGTGGGATGAACAAAAATATCTGCTTTATGAAAAACGGATTTTTTATCCTCTCCTTGAACCTTTCCTTTGTAAATAATGTAATCCTCCAAATCATATTTCAAAATCAACTTTTCTAATTCGACCGAGCTTATATCTCCTTCTCCTCCAGCTATTGTCAAGCGAAAGTTGACTGTACTATT